>NZ_JAKSYM010000161.1 GCF_022829545.1 Methylobacterium sp. J-030
GAAGCGGATGATCCGCCTGTTCGGCGCAACCTGGCTCATCCAGGCCATTCGAGCCTGAAGCGGTCCACCGCGCCGCCGTCATCATCCTGCCGACCAGCGCTGGCGACCACGATCAATGCGTTTTGACACGGCCTCGGTCGGTAGCAGGCCGTCCGCTTTTCCTGCGGGCCAGCTCCGAAGCGGACAGACGTCTTTCGGCCAGCTTCGGTCATTGGCGCCTCCCCGAAACGCCAGGGAGCGGACGTCTCCCCGCGTTCGGGCCAGGCAAAGAATCTGCGCTCGCGGGTCCGTATAGCTGGACGACGTCGGCAAGCAGCGTGCGCAGGTGACAACCGGGAAAGGCGGCTGCATCGGTTGGGCCCGGTTCCGTCATAGCGGCCAAAGTGACGAGCTTGCGGATGAGATCGGCGGGCTCAGCCACAGGTGCGAGAAGCAGGGTTTCCGTCAGGTTGATGATCTCGGCGGCAAAAGCACGTTTCTAAGTCTGAGCCGCAGGCAGACCTACCGCCTCGGCAATCTGCATGAAGCGGCTCTGCCGGCGGGCAGGTTGGCGGTCAGGCGGCGTGCTTCCCACTCGGTGCCGAGCCGGCGCCGGATCGTGCCGGGATCGGCAGCGTACGCCGGGGGCGAGCCGGGACGAACCAGCAGCCACGCGGGGATAGCCGTGGCGGGCGACGAGCTCGGCCGCGATCTGGTCGATCTTGGCCAGCGCAGCATTGCACGCGTCGAGGAGTTTGGTGAATTCGACGAAGATCCGTCGTACGCTAGAAGCCCTGCGCTCCGTTGTCCCGGCGTCTACAAGAAACGTCGCGGCGAGCTCGGCCAGCACGCGCCGGGAAGGCACCGGCACAGAGCTCATGCCGCGGCCTTGATGAAGGGAGTGGCGCCGGCGTCGGCGTCGTCTTGCTCGGAGGAGAGGACAGGGGCTGCGGCCGCGATGATACCTTTAGCCTCCTGCAGGGCGGCGAGATAGGCGGCGGCGCGGGAGGCGTGGCTGGCGGCGGTGACGAGGGCTTTGGGGTCTGCTCGCAGCAATGGCAGCCAGTGCGCGATGTAATTCGCGTGGTCTGGGCGTGGGCGGCGGGCGATGCCGAGGTCGGCCAGGACGAAGGCCGCTCCGAGTTCGGCCACTACCGTCCGGACCCATAATGGTGGCGCGGACGGCTTGGGTGTGATTCACGGCTTCCGTGGGAGGAGCCGATGGATCAGTTCTGGCTGACGGACGAGCAGTTTGCGCGGATCACGCCGCACTTGCCCACCGACACACGG
>NZ_JAKSYM010000165.1 GCF_022829545.1 Methylobacterium sp. J-030
CTGCTCGCCATCGGCGTGGCTGGCTGCGACGACAAGAAGGCCGAGAACAACACGCCCACGAAGGCGGACTCGTCCAAGATGGAGCCGCAGACCGATCAGTCGGCTCCGCCGAGCCAGAAGCCAAAGCAGTAGGGCGGGCACAAGATCGAGTTAGAAACGCCCGTGATCGTGGGGAGCGATGTGGGTAGCGAGCAGTCTCGAAATTCAAGACACTGAAGAAGTTACTTAATTCGTCCTAAGCAGCGGATGGCGCATCCGCCGCTAGAGGTCATCGAGGAGTCGAGTTGTCCGTGCCAGATTTTTAGAAGGGTGCGGTTTGCGTACGAGCATATCTCTCCAGACCTTTCACAGAGTGCCCCTCACAGCGGACACGTCCGTCTGATCATCTCTGAGACCTTTTAACTGCACGCCGTCTTCCTACCGGCCACAGCGCGGCTTGTTCGGGTCTACCGGGAGGCTAACTGGGCTCGTTCCCTGACGTCGCTCAGTTCAGACGGGACAAACGGGACAAACGGGACAGATGTCCCGGCTGTCCCGGTGCCGGGGGGGGGACAAACGGGACAGGGACACTAGGAAGTGTCCCGTTTGTCCCGGTGCACCTGTCCCGGACGCAAAGACGGGTGGATGTCCCGGGTTCAGCCCGCATCTGTTAGCCAGAAATGGTCGACGCCATCTAGGTCGCGCGCGGCGATCAAGCCCTTGCCTTGAGCAGTCTTGGCGGCCCGCTGAAATGCCTTCTTCCGGGCTTCGGATCGCTGAGCGGAGGTATCTCCGTCCACCGGGTACGAAGCGCCGAATTCTTCTCGGACGTGCGTGTGCTGGACAGCAATGACCTCAGGCCCGTTGATACCGAACGGGTGCACCTTAATTCCGTGATCAGCGAGGGCATTGGTCAACGCGCTGCGGAACACCTTGAGCGAGGTTGGCCAGCGCTCCTTCGCTGCCGTGACGGTGGCGGCCGAGATCCGATCCGTCTGCCAGTTCACGATGCACGTGGTGATGGGCTCCCGGTCGTAGGTCTCGCCGACGGTGACCACCTCCAGCGCGTAGGGAATCTCGTAGCCGCAGCGCCCTCCCCTCACCTTCCGGATCGCCATGCGGGTGTTGTTGATGGTGCCGGCTTCGTCCCGGTGTGCAAGCATGGCCAACACTACGTCGGCGGCGGCTTCCTTAGCGGAGGATCCCCGGGTGCCGGTCTCCACGGCCTTTCCGAAGTGGTCCACGCCGAGCACGAAGGCGCCGGTCTGGTGGCTCAGCGCCTCCATGGCGTTCATCACCCTCTGAGCCTCGGCGGCTGAGTTCTCGTCCATGAAGCCGGCGCCGGCCGCGACGGTGTCGATCACGATCAGGGCCAGCGGTAGGTCGAACGCTTCGACTAGGTGCTCGGCCGCCATCTTCGCCACGGTCACGAGTTGCGGCACCGCGTCGGCGTCGAGCAAGCGCGGGCACTCCTCGATCCAAGCGAACGGCAGCCGGTCCGGGGCGTCCGGCCCGAGCTTGCCCTGGACGATGCCGCGCAACCGGATCGGGATTTCGTGCGCCCCCTCGGCGGCGATAAACAACACGCCGCCCTGGCGCAGCACCCGTTTGCCCGCGAAGGACTCGCCGGTCATCACCGAGGAGCTGAGGTCCAGCACGCCGAACGTCTTGCCGGCACCCCACTGGCCCGCCGCCAATCCCTTGCCGGTTTCTGGGATGAGATCCCGCACGAGCCACGCCCGATCCGCATTCGGGTCCGCGTCGCCATGCCAGCGGATGTTGATCGCCGTGCCGGGGCGAGCGGCATCTCCGTCCCGCCGCTCGGCCCGCGGACGCAGATGCTCGATGGTATAGGCGGCCGCATCAGCCATGCCGCGCCTCCACGATGTCATTGAGATCGGCGCCGGGCATCGTGGCCCTGACCAAGAACGTCTCCTTACCGGCGAAGCGCCAGCGTCCAGCGCAGGCGCTGGCGGCCTTCTCGCCGCCGGGATCGTGGTCGACGGCCAGCCACAAGGATTCGATGCCCGGCAGCGGCATGAAGCCGGAGATGCCTGCTGTGTTCAGCAGAGCCCAGACGGGCGTCCGCTCCCCAAATTCGGGTAGGGCGCGCATGGACAGGACGCTCTCGATGCCCTCGCCCACGCCGAGGCAGTAGGTAACCTCGGCGCTCGCCGTCAGCATCACGGCACCGCCAGCCAGTGGGCCGAGCGCGAGGCGGTCGCGGCCATTCACGACAGCCTTCTGACCTTCAAGGGTAATCGCCGTCCGGTGGATCGCCTGCGGTTCGTCGGTGACGACGTTCCGAACCAGCGCGACCATGGCCGGGGTCCGTCTACCCGCGAAGGGACAGGCCGGGGTGTACCGGATCACCTCGTGCGCGTTGTCGGGCAGGCTGAGACCGCGGCGGACGAGGTAGGACTCGACGGGCGAACCAGCAGCCGGCTGAGCCTCGCGCCAGATCCGCAGGGCGAGTGCCGTGTTATCCGAGCTTTTGTCATTGTGTACATTGTCATCAATGACAACGTCGCGGCGCCGCGATCTTTGTCCTTGGTCATTATGTATATTGTCATCATTGACCTGTCTCGGTGCCGAGACAGCATGCCCAGTAGCTCGGGAGGAATTGTTTATATTATCAACAATTCCTCGAAGCCCTAATCGCTCGCGGACGTAGTCCTTGGCTCCGAGGTGATCTCCTCCGGCATGGTCGAACACCAGCAGGCCGTCCGGCGCGGACGGGCTGAAGATCACCGATATGGATTCGTCATGGGCACTGTGGCCGAGGCCGGGACAGTTGATGCCCCGACCGTTGACTTTGCCTCCGAGGAGCCGGGCAGCAGTGCGGAGGTCCATCAGACGCCCCCAAAATTGGGGCTGCCGAGCAAGGCCGCTTCGTTGGCGCTCAGGATGGCCTTGGAGGCGCACCGGAGGGCGTAGGCGAGCCCGCGATGATCACCGACGCTGGCGAACTCCTGGGCGGCGCGGGCGTAGCTCTCGGCGATGGCAGCGGCCTCGGCTGCGGCGTCGAGGGCGAGATCGGCACTGAGGGCGCTGTTGCGGAAGGGCGCGTTCATGGCCTTCCTCCCGCACTCTGATCGAACAGCCCGAGTTGGATCGCCTTGCGCTGTCGCGTGGCCCGCGCGTTGGCGGTCCGATGGGACTTGTCCCACCGGTTGTGACAGCGCTGGCAGAGCGCCCGCAGGTTGCCCGGATCGTTGTGCCGCGGATCGTGATCCAGGTGCGCGATGGTCAGCACCACCCGCTTCCCGGTCTCGGGGTGCGGGTCGCCGTGGACGGCCCGGCACTCAAAGACTCGGGAGGTTCCCTCGCAGTGGAACCGAGCCCGCTTCAGGATCGTGTCGCGGATCGCGCGCCACTCCGGCGAGCGGATCGAGCCGCCGGGATAGAGCTTCTGGTTGGCAGCGGAGATCGGCATCAGGCGCCTCCCCCGCTGCCGCACAGCCAGTTCGGGAGGGCGAAGACCTTCACCATCCGACGGGCGAACGCGCTGTAGCGAGGCCGGCTGTCACGCCAATCCCGGAACCATGTATTTTGGAATGGCCGGAGCCAGGTGATGCCGGCTTCGCGCCACTCCTCGTGCTCGGTCAGGGCGTAGAGCGCGGCTGCCTCGATGCAGTCGATCTCCATCTCGCAGAGGTGTTCAAGGGCGGCCGTGAGCATCATCGAGAGGCCGAGCGGGTAGATCTCCTCGACGATCTCGTCGCGGCTCCAGGTCGCCTGCTCCTGGTTCTCGCCGATGAGACCAATCAGGTACTCGGCGCGGTCGCACCACCGGAAGTGATCGAGCATGCCGGTGGTCCACGCCTCGATCGGGATATCCGCTTCCATGCCGGCGACGCGCGGGTAGGCTGGCTCGCGCGGCTTGGGGAGCGGCACTTTGGGAACGGGGGCGCCGCCGTAGTCTTCGAACGCTGGCATGTGGCCGAGGCGGTGGGCATCGGCAGCGAAGCGCACCCGCTCCGCTTTGTCGTGGATACCGGCGAAGATCGCCGTCCCGTCCATGCTGAACAGGACATGCTCGGGATTGGCCGGATTAACCGCCTCCGGCAGGTAAACCGGCACGGAGACACCGTAGGGGGTGGGGAAGGTGCCGTAAGGCTGGAGCGTGCTCATGCGGCAGTCCTCCGTCCCACGAAGACGGTGTAGCCCATATTGCCGTTGGGCTGCGGGATCTGACCGGAGAAGTACGCAAGCTCCCCGATCCAGAGCCCGAGGGCCCCGTCCCCGAGGTCCAGCAGTTCCGTGTGCGGGTCGATAGCGGTCCACTCGCGATCCCGGAACCCGCGGGTCTCGACGGCTAGCCACGCCTCGCGCGGCAACGCCTTGGCCCGGCAACGCCAGTGCTTAGGATTGCTGCCACCGTAGGCGATCTTCTCTAGGCGCTTGACCTCGCTGGGCGTCCAGGCCGGGTACCCGGCCGTGACATCAGGCCAGCCCTGGAAGTCGGAGGCATTTAGGGTGAGCCGCACCGTGCGGGTGCGACCGTCCTTCAGCGCAGCAAGGGCACCCTGCCCGCCCGAGGATGCCGTGGCATCCGGGATCGGCATGGTGGTCGCCCAGAGGAAGTCCGGGTCGGGAAACCCGCCGAGGGTATTACGGCCGGGCCGTAAAACTCCATCCTGTAGGATCCACGGCAGGCGGGCGGTGTCGGTATAGTGGTAGATTACGCTCATCACACGCCCTCCCGAACGAGAGCGCGCGCCTCGGCGCGGCCGGTCACGAAGCCGAGGAAGCAACCGCGGCTATCGAAAACGAAGGGCCTACCGTTGGCGGGATCGGGTCGGCGTGCTATTTGAGGAATGTCTGCTGCCGAAGCGACATTCGAGGGGTGTGAGCGCCTGCACGCTCTCCGCCCCTCATCTACTTTCAGGTCCATCGTGCTACGCGGCCTCCTGCTCAAGGGAGTTGAGGAAGCTGCGCAGGCTCTCGTCCGTGACGTAGCTAGCTGTTCCGATGTGAACGACCTTTAGCTTGCCCTCATTGACCAGCTTGTGGAACGTAGTGTTGCTAGTGGATAGGATGTTCTGAGCATCCTTGCGACGATGCAAAAGCTTCCCCGTTGGCGCGCGCAGGTTCTCTGCCGCGCCCTGAACAGTGTAGTTCATGGCGATTGTCCTTAGATCGGTCCCCAGAGATTCGTGGGGACAATCGAAAGCTAATGGTGTGGATCTACAAAGTCATATGGACGGATTGCTCCGCCTTTTGATCCAATTTGTCCGCTTGGCCTTGAATGCGCGGATCACGTCCTTTGCGACGCCATCAGCAGATGCTTCGATCTCCGCAATCGTAAATATCTCTTCCAGAAAATTCACAAAATCGCTTGCTATATCGCTGTCCTCTTTGAAGGTTCGCGATGGCTCTTTGTCGGTTATCCAGTGATAATAATTTGCACAATGGGTGGCGACAGCTTCAGCGCGGCGACGGTTTGCGCCTTTCCCAAACTTCTTGTTTGCTTTGGGTATGTTATCCAACGAAACTTTGGACATAGACTCCGCGAAATCTATTGCGGGCTGCATTGAGGCTCGAATGTCCCAGAGACTTGTACCTAATTCGACTGCTTTTCCAAATGTGTCACTGTGGAATCCGAGAAGGATGGTTTCAGCTTTTTCGATTGCATTCTTGAAATTGTTGATTTCACTTCGAATGACGGATTGTTTGGCTCTCGTCATGCCGTTGTGAAAAGGCATGGACCAGGGCATGGAGCGCGCGATAGTAGTGGCCCATCGACGAATGTCGGTTTCGCTCCTCGGATTGTCACTTCTAGCTGGTAGGGAAGCCATCACATCGAAGATCTGCTTAGTCAGCTTCTCCATCCGGGCGTCACGGGTTGGATCGTATCCTGGCTCCCAGGTCATCGTGCGGCTCCCTGACTGCACCACGTCGCCCACGCATCCATCAAATCACGCCTCTTCTCGAACAGGTCGCCGCGACGGTAGGCTCGTTCCACCTTGGACTCGACGGTGTGGGCGAGCGCCATCTCGACCACCTCGGACGGGAAGTGCGTGGTCTCGCTGGCCCAGTCCCGGAAAGTGCTGCGGAAGCCGTGAACCGTCAGGCCCGCGCGCTCCATCCGCCGGAGCAGCACCAACATGGCCATATTGGAGAGTGGCTTCCCACGCCGGCTGCCGGGGAACACGAAGATGTCGTCGAGGCCCTGCATCTCGGCGAGGATCGCCAGCGCCGCTGTCGACAACGGCACCCTGTGTTCGGCGCCGGCCTTCATCCGCTCGGCCGGCACACTCCAGATCGCGGCCTCTAGGTCGATCTCATCCCAACGGGCGCCGAGCGCCTCGCCCGTGCGCGCCGCCGTCAGGATCGTGAAGATCATCAGCTTCGCGGGGATGCCTGGCTGGCCTTCAAGCGTGCGCATGAACGCTGGCACGTCCTTGAACGGCAGGGCGGCGTGGTGCTCGACCTTCCGGACCTTGGAGCGCTTCGGCAGCAGGTTCTGGAGGTGGCCCTTCCAGCGCGCCGGGTTCTCGCCGCGCCGGTAGCCGCGGGTCGCGGCCCAGTCGAGCACGGACTCGATCCGCCCTCGCACCCGCGTGGCGGTCTCTGTCTTTGTGCTCCAGATCGCCTCCAGCGCCTTCAGCACCAAGCTGGTATCGACCGCCTGCACCGGCAGGTCGCCGAACACCGGGTAGGCATAGGTCGCGAGCGTCGCTGTCCACTGCGCGGCATGCTTGTCGTTCCGCCAGCCGGCCTTGTGAGCCTCGATGTACCCATCGGCGCAGGTGCGGAAGGTAATCGCCTTCGCGGACTCTACGGCGGCATCCTGGCGCTGCTCGCGCCGCATCTCGATCGGATCGATGCCCTCGTAGCAGAGCTTCCGACAGGTCAAGGCCTTGTCGCGGGCCTCGGCCAACGAGAACGTGCTGACCGGGCCGAGCCCCATCTCGCGCGATTTACCGCGCAGCGTGTACCGGAAAACCCAACTCTTCCCGCCCTTGCCGGATACCTGAAGCCACAAACCGCCGCCGTCCCCGTACATGCCGGGGGCTTTCAGCTTGGCGACTCCAAGGGCGGTGAGCTTACCCAACATGGCATTCGCACCCATGACGCTATCCACATCATAAGCGCGGATTTGGGCGAACGCCAGCGGCCCGCCGCGAAAGCTGGACTGCTTATTATCTCGATATTTGAGTGGTTTAGTGGACCGCTGCGGACTGCGGCGGACAGGTAACTGGCGGATCTGTTGTCCGCCCACCAGAGCGTCCTCCAGCAGGATACGCAGGCCCGGCACATCATGGTCGCGGATGGGCATCCGAAGCATCTCGTCGGCTTGTGGGCCTGCGAGCACATCGTCCTGCCGTCGGCCCATCGGGATGCGGGCAATTTCGCGCGCGGCGTCGGGGCTCTGCACGCCTTCCAGACCGGTGCCTCCCACGTCTGCTTCCTGGATGCCGACAACTGGCTCGAGAGCCGTCACGTCTCGAGCCTGCGCGAACAGATGGTGTCGTCCGGAGCCGAGATCGGCGTGTCCCGGAGGATCCTGCGGCGCCTCGACCGCAGCATCCTCGACCCCTTCGACTGGGAGAGCGACGGCACCCGGTTCGCCGATACGGGAACCATGATGCTGAGCCGCGCGGCCATCGAGATCGCGGCCCTGTGGGCGACGCTGCCGGTCGAACTCAGCGGCGCCGGGGATCAGGTCGTCTGGGCCGCGATCAACACGCGGGGCTGCAGGATCGCCCGGACCGAACTGGCGACGATGAATTACAAGACGAAATGGGCGGTGCACTACACCGGGCGCGGGGAGCCGGCACCCGACGGGACGGTCGGGCTCGGCTACGTGCAGGCGGCGACCGCATATTGGCAGACGCTTCCCGAACCCGACCGGCGCCGGCTCCTGCACGGCCGGGCGTGAGGCACCCGAGGGTGACGGGATCGGGGCCGCCGGTGGCCGGCCGCGGAGCAGGCCGCCGCGGATCGACCCTCACCCCCCCGGCACCAGCGACCGCAGCGGGATCAGGTCCGGCCGGTATTCCTGCATCCCGCCGGCGATCCGCGCCTCGACGGCGTCGAGGAACTTCTCGGGGTCGGTGATCGCGCACTGGCGCAGGTCCCAGAAGGCGTAGCGCCACCACTGCACCTTGAGATAGCGCTCGATCAGCGCGTCGGGGAAGCGCATCTTCACCACCCGGGCCGGGCTGCCGGCCACGATCGCGTAGGGCGGCACGTCCTTGGTCACCACCGCCATGGCGCCGATCACCGCCCCGTCGCCGATCGTGATGTCGGGCATCAGGAAGGCGCCGTGGCCGATATAGACGTCGTTGCCGATGCGCACGCGCTTGGGCCACAGATACGGCCCGCAGATCTCGTAATCCGCCGCCCGCGGCTCGGGGCGGTCGAGCACCGCCGGGTGGTGGGTGTAGAACAGCGGCGAGGTCGAGCCGCACTGGACCGGGTGGCTGCCGCGCCCGACCTGCACGCTCTCGCCGATCGAGACGTAGCGGGCGATGTCGGCGCCGAAATAGTAGCCGCT
>NZ_JAKSYM010000176.1 GCF_022829545.1 Methylobacterium sp. J-030
CCGAGCGATGTGGGCCGCCGAGGGCGAGGCCGCCATCCGCACCGTCGTCGATACCGCGCGCCTCACAGGAAGAAGTCCCTTCGGCACCATCCTAAAGACCGTTGGCGCCTAAACCCTGCAACTACCGGGGTGGGTAATTACGTTGTCAGCCCCCGTTTATTGTACCGCAAGGGCCCCATCCGCTCGGTGACAAGCGCGGCCCCTCGCGCCAGACTTCCGGCAGAAGGTAGTCAGGGAGGGGATGATGAAAGTTCTTCCGACTGTGGCGCTTGCGCTCGGGATGCTCTGTGCAACGCAAACCCTAGCCGACTGGTCGACGCTGGAGGGAACCCGGCGGATTGAAGTAAATGGCTATCCGGTCACCTACCAAGAGACCGGCTCTGGGGAACCACTCGTCCTCGTGCATGGCTCTCTGAACGATTACCGGATCTGGTACGCGCAGGTACCAGAATTCGCCAAGAAGTACCTCGTCATCACGATGAGCCTGCGCCATTACTTCCCTGAGAAGTGGGACGGCAAGGGCGACGACTTTTCAGTCAGCCAGCACGCGGGCGATGTCGCGGCTCTGATCAAACAGCTTGGGCTGGGCAAGGTGCACTTGCTCGGTCACTCCCGTGGGGGCGCGGTCGTGCTGATGGTCGCCAAGACGCATCCCGAACTGATCAGGACCCTGGTCCTGGAGGATGCGAGCGGCATGGAGGCGCTGCTACCCGATACACCGGAGAGCAGAAAGATGGCCTCCGAGACCAAGGAGCTGGTCGGTGGGCTACGCCGTAATCTGGCAGACGGAAACGTCGAGAAGGCGGCGCAAGAGTTCACGGACGGGCTGGGCGGACCCGGTACGTGGGCTAAGCGTTCGCAGGCCCAGCGGCAGATCCTGCTCGACAACATGGGGACCGGGGTCGATAGCGGCGAGCGCGGAAACATTACCTGCGCCGACATCGCGAAGCTCGATTTCCCCGTCCTAACGCTGACTGGCGAGCGGAGCCCGAAGCGTTACGCGGAAGCTTTTGCCGAGGCCCACCGCTGCAACACCGCAGTACCGGCACCCATCGTGATCCCGAACGCCGCCCATGCGATGAACCGCGAAAACCCGGAAGCATTCAACAAGGTGGTGCTAGAGTTTCTCTCAGAACACTAGCCGTCGTTCACTTCGAGGGCTCGAATCTTTGGAAGCGGGCCGTCCCAATTCCAACAGTCTAGCCATAGGTCACTGCCACATTCAGTGACCTAAAAGCGGACGCTACACTTTTGTAAAAGGTCAGAAGCGGGCGCGGCGGTGACGTCCGCTCTCGTATTTCTCCATCCGAAAGCAGACCGGCGGAAATCCACCCATTTCAGTCACTAGACGGCCCTCGTGTGCGTCTCCGAAGCGGATATCGGTCAAGCCGGCGGCCACGACATTCTTAGGTTAGGCTTGCCCAACCCACAGGTTCTGCGCGACTCGACCCGGACCAAAATGGTACAGCCAGGTTGGGTGCCTACGATTCAGGCCGGCTGCGACGGACCGCCCCCGCGCCGGTTCCCACATCGAGTGGCGACATCATCGCGTAGCCCCCGTGCAGGGGCACTTCGATGATGCAGCGCAAGCCGCCACTGTCGAAGTCCAGGGTGTAGTAACCATCGAGCTCGCGCTCGATGCTCGCGGCGATCAGGCGAGAACCGAACCCCTTGCGCGTTGGCTTGGCAACGACAGGGCCACCGCTCTCGACCCAATCCACGAGCAGGCGTCGCTGGCCGCTCTCACCGACCACGATCCGCCACGTCACGCGGACCTCGCCAGCCGCGTCGGAGAGCGCGCCGTGCTTGGCGGCGTTAGTGATCAACTCGTGCAGGGTCATACCCAGCGCGAGGACATGGCGCGCCGGCAGATCGACATCCGGCCCGTCCGTGATGATGCGCGTGGGGCCGCCGCGATAGGGCCCGACCTCGCCCTCTACGACCTCGCGCAGAGGTGCTCCCGACCAGTCATCGCGGGTGAGCAGATCGTGCGTCTTCGAGAGCGCGAGGATGCGGCCCTCCAGGCGCTCGCCTTGGGCCTCCCCGCCGCGGCTCGACTGACGGGCGAGCGCCTGCACCGTGGCCAGCGTATTTTTCACCCGGTGGTTGAGCTCGTGCAGCAGCATGACCTGGCGGTCCTGCATTTCGCGCCCGCGGGCGATCTCATCGCGGAGCTCGCCCTCACGCCGCTGCAGGGTGCCGGCCATGGCATCGAGCTTACCGCCGAGCCGGCCGAACTCGTCGCCGCGCGTCATCCCGATGCGCGCCGAGAGATCGCCCGTTTGCCAGGCGGTGGCGGCGCGCAGCAAGCGGTCGAACGGGCGGCGGATGAAGAAGCGGCCAGCCAGCACCGCGGCCAGCAGCGCCAGTGCCGTCCCGAGGGCGATCAACACCAGCCCACGGCGTGTCGCGGCGTCGACATCGGTGAAGGCCACGTCTCGGTCCCGCCCGACCGTGACCCATGAACCCGAGGCCGGCCCGGACGGGTGCACGTTGGCGAGCACCCGCTCGCGGCCGTCATAACCAGCGGCGATCCTGACGCCCTCACCGCGGGCCCGGAGGATGCGCATGCGCTCGTCGGGGACTGCCGTACCGACCAGGCCATCACCATCGGGGTAGCGGACGATGATGGTCGCGTCCGCATCCGCGATTGTGAGCGACGTGCTCGGCCGCCGCAGGTCGCGCCGCAGGTGGTGGTCGAGCCAGCCGAGGTCCAACGCGGCGGCGAGAACGCCGGTCGTCCGACCGGCTGCATCGCGCAGGGGGCGCGCGAAGTGCAAGACGTCCCTACCCGTGACGGTGCCCCGGATATACGAGCCCATGACGAAAGTGTCCTCGGCCACGACGCGGCGGTGATAGACGCGCCCAGCGACGGAGTAGGAGCCCGGAGCCGAACCGAGGCTGTTGCAGATGACCGCCCCGTCCAGCCGGGTCAGGGAGAAGATGGCGAGCTGCGGGTTGTCGCGGGCGACATCGCGGAGGTACTCGGTGCAGCCCACCGCATCCATCGCGCGCACCGTCGGGTTTCTGGACACGAAGTCCAGAGCTTGTCGTGTGGTCTCGGCGACCTGGGCGAGATCGTCGGCGACTGCCCGCGCAGTGGCCAGGGTGTCGTCGCGCACCGCCGCGTTACGAGAAGCGCGCAGGGCGTACTCGTTGTACCCCTGGATCGCGAGCGCCGGCGCGAGCGCGAGCAACACCAGCAACACGATGCGGGTCGTCAGGGTCATCGGCGGCTCAATTGGCGACCGTAGCGGACCCGGGGCGCCAACGGTGCGGCATGGGGCGGGTCGACCGGTGCGTTGACCAATTTAGGCGCCCCTTCATCTGCGTCCTGCGCCACGGCGTTCGGAACGGAGGGCACCACTCTCATGGGGCAATAGAGGGCATTCGCGGTGCTTTCGTAGCCCGTTGCACAGCGAGTGCGGCGCTCGAAGTCATCGCGTCTTCTGCGCTACGGCTGTGGGTGGGAGTGATGATGCGTCGCGAGGCATCGCCGCGCCCGTGTGAGCCGGTTCGCGCGGCACGATGCGGCTGCCCTTCGCGCTCAGGACCCACAGGCCTGAGATCTCCTGACCGGTCCGGCCGGGGGGCCTCGGTCTGACGAGCCCGCGTTCGAGTAGGGAGCGCGCTGTCCGCATCTCCCAAGGCCCGAGCGAACGCAGAGCCCCCTCACCAGTCAAGCGACGCAACATCGCCCGCTGTCCCGGGGTAAGGGAGCGGCATAGAGACGTTGACCCGTGGTCCACCATATTAGATTGGAATAAATCTAAATCCTTCCCTTGGCGCAAGCGGGTGCGGCGAGGTTACCGATTCGGTCGACGGCAGCCCCCCGGCCCGTTCCAGTCGATGCCTATCGATGTTGAGGAAGTCAGGATCCTTGCTTGCCGTCGAGGTGCTCGACCTTCCCGCGACGCTGAAGCCACAGGGCTGCGCCCCAGCACAGCACCGCCCAAACCACTCCGAGGCACCATCCCGCCATCACGTCGGTCGGACAGTGCACCCCGAGGAAGATGCGGCTCGTTCCGACGAGGACGGTCAGAAAAACCGAGAGAGCCAGGAAGAAGACCTTCAACCGGTGTTGCGGCTGCAATCGCATAAGCAGCGCGCCGAGCGTGAGGTACGTCACGGCCGAGAGTGTCGCGTGGGCGCTGGGGAAGCTCGCCGTGAACACCTGAGGCGCGTTTGGGAACAGGTTGGGGCGCGGACGCTCGAAGCCCATCTTCAGCAGCGCTACGGTGACTTGGCCGCCCCCGACGGAAGCGAGCACCAGCAGCATCGCCCCGTATTTCCGTACCAGCAGCAGGAAGACCAGGACCGAGGCCAGGATGATGCCCAGGATGGCGGTGCTGCCGAGGCTCGTCAGGTCCGCATCGTCTCGGTCAGCCAGGGTGGGCCGATGGTCTGGGCCGGGTTGCCGGGAACCCGGAACAGCAGCCGGACGCGCCGGTCGAAGGAGCCGGTGTCGCCTTCCGTGACCGCGCCGGCGATGTATGCGAACGCCAGGCACAAACCGGCCACCAAGCCCACATGTGTCCAACGACGCTAGCGAGGCCGAGGGCGACGAGCGCGCCGAGCGCGAGCCCCCTGCGCGCCGGGCTGAGGATAAACCGGATGTTTGACGTCAGACCTGTGAACTCTGCCATGAACAGCTCCGCCGCTGGTGGTCAGCAAGCTTCACGGCAGGGTCGATAAGTTTAGCAAACCAGCGAAGATTCCCGACCGGCGGGTTGTCACAGGGTGGGATGTCCCGCGATATGCTTCGTCAGCATGCGGAGTTAAGTGCCTTGAGCGCGAGCCAGTCGCCGACGGGACAGTCCTTTTCGATTAGCGCGCGGCTGCGCTGGAACCGACTGTCCGCGTCCGTGACGGCGACCTCGTAGAGGATCGGCGCGTCGCCGTCCCACATCAGCCCGTACTTATCGAAGAGCACGCCGGTGCCCGGCGCCACGGTGCTATTCTCGCCGGCCGGTACCATCGCCGCCGGTGCGAGCTCCGGGTTCATGGGCGAGCCGCAGGTCACGCTCACGCCTGCCAGCGGCGCCTCCATCAGGTTGCCCAGGTAGGTCGACGCCTCAACCGACAAGCGGCCGTTCCGCTTTGCGCCCAATTCAGCCATTCAGGGGCATCTGCCGACATCCCCGAAGCGGACATCGGCGCGGAGCGAGTCAGATGTCACAGTTACGTCGCTTCCGAACCTTCATCTGTGGCCAGCGGATGCTCGCTCGTGACCTGACGGTTATAGCGGATGCGGACGGCCCTAAACTCGAAGCTCGGGTTTCCCGTTCTGGGTCGGGCTTCGCGACGCTTCCGGAGATCCTGCGGCGGCGGGACGGCGCCGGAACAGGCCCCGGAAGATGCGGAGCTGCAGGAAGCGAGCTTCAGGACGGCCCGGGCGAGCAGGACCGCTAGCAACGCGAGGACGGCCAGGAAAGTGTTAAGCACCGCCGACGACCGCCGATGCCTGGCCCGGAAGGCCGACCGGGTCATTCGGAAGGGGGGATTCTTCCTATCGGACCTGGCGGATGCGGTCAGGCCGTTCGTCATGCCCGAGCCCGAAGTGGTCGAGAGCCGAGGGTCGGATCACAGGGGTGTCCAAGTCTGGAAACGCGTGTCAGGCCGAGGCGACGACCTTCCCGACGAAGGCAAGGATGTCGGCCGGCAATGTCCGGGGTACTGCCCGACCCATCGTTTGGGACGTTGGCACCCATGCGTGGTTGCGAGGCGGCCACTGACGCCCTTCGAACGAGCCGAGCCATCATGACCCAGTTCGAGCAGCGGCAACTGGCACAGGTCGTCGCCGGCCTCGCCGAGGGCGTGATCCTGATCGAGCCGGATCACACCATCGCCTACGCCAACGACGCCGCCCTCGCGATGCAT
This sequence comes from Methylobacterium sp. J-030, assembly GCF_022829545.1. GTDB lineage: Bacteria > Pseudomonadota > Alphaproteobacteria > Rhizobiales > Beijerinckiaceae > Methylobacterium. Next base: position 5,881 of record NZ_JAKSYM010000176.1, read on the forward strand.
GGAGTCGCCGAGATCGGCGACCTCGGAGCCACGGTCGCCGAGTACCGGGCCAACTTCGTCCTGCGCTACCGCAACCACCGCGAGGTCGGCCCCCTGCAGCATCCGGTCGAGCGCATCCTGGCCGGCGAGGCGTTTCGCGACGCGGTGGTCGAAGTCCACAATTTCCGGGATCCCGCGAGGATATGGACGCATCGGATGCGGGGACTGGTGACGACGAACGATGCCGGTGCACCGACCGGCCTCGCGCTTCTGATGCAGGACGCCAGCGACCTTTACGAGGCGGAGGAGCGGTTCGAGTGCATGTTCCGGGCGAACCCGGCCCCGGCCGTGGTCTGCCGGCTCTCCGACCTGCGCTACGTCAAGGTCAACCAGGGTTTCGTCGAGCTCACCGGATACGTACGCGACCAGGTCATCGGCCGGACATTCACCGAAGTCGACCTTCTCGGACAGGGCGAGCATCGCGCCTCCGCGGTCGAGCACCTCCATGCCGGCACGACCATCAGGCAGCGGGAGGCGTGCCTCTCGGTCCCGTCCGATGCCGAGAAATACGTCATCGTCGCCGGCCATCCCATCGAGATGCCGGGCGGCGAACGTTGCATGCTGTTCACGTTTGCCGACCTGGAGGACCGGCGGAAGGCGGAGGCCGAGCTGCGTCTCAGCGAGGAGCGCTTCGCCAAGGCGTTCGAGCTCAGCCCGATCCCGACGGTCCTCCTCAGCTCGGCCACCGACCTGCCAACCAGCGTCAACGACGCCTACGCCTCCACCTTCAGCGATGCCGAAAGCGCTTCCGCGATGCCCTGGGTGGAGGAGGCGGAGCGGACGCGCTTCAAACGGGAACTCCAGCGCTACGGCAGGGTGCGCGCCTTCGAGGGGCGCCTGCGCACGCGCGACGGCGACGTCCTCGACTGCCTCGTCTCCGCCGAGAAGGTCACCGTCGGCGGCGGCGAGGGCCTCCTCTGTGCCGTGCAGGACATCTCGTCCCGAAAGCGGACCGAGACTGAACTCATCTCGGCCATCGAATCCGTCATGGCTGACGCGTCGTGGTTCAGCCACGGCGTGATCGAGAAGCTCGCCCTGCTGCGCAACCCGCCCAGGCCGGGCAAGCAGCAGGCGGTGGCCGAAAAGCTCACGACCCGCGAGGGTGACATGCTGGAGGGCATTTGCCGCGGCGACACGGACGAGGAGATCTCCAAGGCGCTCGGCGTCTCGCTGAGCACCGTGCGCAACCACGTTGCCAGCCTGTATCGCAAGATCGGCGTCAACCGACGAAGCGCCGTGGTCGTCTGGGCCAGGGAACGCGGCATAGGCGAGAAAACATCATTTGAGCATTACGGCAAAAATACAACGCGAAAACCAGGTCGAAAACACTAAGCGGCCTAAGCTGAAATACTTTTATGTAGGTCGGCGGAACATTGGTTCGATAGAATTATTCGGTGGGTGTAGCTCTGCTCGTTCCGGGCATCTCGACGACGGCTAAGCCGGACAGAGAGGTGCCGCGAATGGGCAAGGGCCGCAAGGTTCTGTCGAGCGATCACGCCCGTGCCCTGATCAAGCAGGCCATCGGCATGATCTTCGGGGACACCAAGGTCGAGGCGGAGGCCACGACCGAGATCGCTACGATTGAAGCGCGGCACACCACGGATAAGCCAACCCGACCCCGGCGCCCCGCGCGCACCTAGCCCCGGCCCCGCAGGCCATCGAGACCCATGCCCCAGCCCGCGCAGGCCCTGCGTCGGGACCCTTCCGCACGCCGAAAACCGGAGCCCGTCATGTCCCTCCTCGCCTGGATCGTCCTCGGCCTGATCGCCGGCTTCATCGGCAGCAAGATCGTCAACAACACCGGCCAGGGCCTGCTCGTCGACATCCTGCTCGGCGTCGTCGGCGCGGTCGTCGGCGGGTTCCTGTTCAACCAGTTCGGCGAACCCGGCGTGTCGGGGGTCAACCTCTACAGCCTGCTCGTCGCCATCGTCGGCGCCGTGATCGTGCTGTGGCTCTACCACATCGTCATGGGCCGCCGCCGGGTCGTCTGACCCACCGCGCCCTTCCAGCTTACCGACCTCACAACTCAGGAATACCACCATGGCCACCGTTACCGAGCCCACCCCCGTATCCCCCAGTCGTCCGATCACGGATCGCACCGTCGTCGACCGCGACCTGCCGCAGACCACCATGGTCACTCCGGCCGAGGACATGCGCACGATGATGCTGCATTCCGTCTCTTGGGGTGCGGTCCTCGCCGGAGCCACGGTCGCGCTGATCTCGCAGGTCATCCTGAATATGCTGGGGCTCGGCATCGGCCTCTCGACAGTCGATCCGATGGGCGACGGCACCCCGGCGGCGAGTTCGCTCGGCATCGGTGCCGGCTTGTGGTTCGTCGTCTCCGGCGTGCTGGCGGCTGTAGCCGGCGGCTACTTCGCCGGACGCCTGTCCGGCAAGCCGTCGACCTCAACGGCGGGCTATCACGGCCTCCTCGCCTGGGCGGTCTCGACGCTCGTGGTGCTGTACATGCTGTCGTCGGCTGCCAGCGGCATCGTCAGCGGCGCCCTCGGCACCGCCTCCTCGGCCATCGGCGGGGTCGGCAACGCCATGGGCGGCTCCGCCTCGACCCTGGCGCAGGCTGCCGCCCCGTCGCTGACCAAGGTCACCGACCCGTTCTCGAACATCGAGTCCAATGTCCGCAACGGCACCGGGTCCGATCCGGCCGCGCTGAAGGACACCGCGGTGACCGCCATGCGCGCCGCCGTCTCAGGTGACGGAGCACAGCAGGCCGCTGCCCAGGAGAAGGCCGCCGTGGCCCTTTCCAAGGCGCAGAACATCTCGGTCGAGCAGGCCCGGACCCAGGTCGCGCAGTACACCCAGCAGTTCAAGGAGACCGTCACCTCGGCCAAGGAGCAGTCCAAGCAGATTGCCGACGCCACCGCGCGCCGTGTCTCCCAGGGCGCGCTGTTCGGAGCCCTCGCGCTGATCTTCGGGGCGCTCGCATCCTTCTTCGCCGGCCGTGGTTCGGCCGTCGATCCGACCGTCACCCGCACCGCCCCGAACACCTTGACGCCTCGCCGGGCATGAGCGTCGGCGACCGCGCCGCGACCGAGCCCCGCGGGCTCGGGACGCCCTTCGGTACCGCGGCGGAGGTCGCCATCGGCGAGGAGGCGGTCCTCTCGCTGATCGAGGAGACCGCGCGCATCGAGAAGCGTGCGGTGGAGACCGAACGGGTCCGTGTCAGCACGCGAACCGACACCGTCGACCAGGTCCTGCGCGAGACTCTGCGCAGCGACATGGTCGGCGTGACCCGGGTGCCCGTCAACCGGACCCTCGCC
>NZ_JAKSYM010000192.1 GCF_022829545.1 Methylobacterium sp. J-030
ATGCGTTGACGATCGTGCCTGTTGGAGACTGTCTACTGGGCGGTCGAGCAGCCGAGCGGGGCAAGCTATGGATTCAGCTGAAAAGCAGACCTTCGGCTTGCGCCCATCGCGGCCCTTCAGGCCACTTGGGAAAGTCCCGTAAGCGGACATTGCCGCCCTCCGTCCCGCCATTCGCCAAAGGACACGCTACGGAACAAAGCTCGCTGCGGCCTTCCCCAGCTTGGGCGGCCAAGACCGCGATCACTCCAATCCGAGGTTCCGGTGGCACGCCGCCCAGACCCCCTCAAGCTGGTCGGACACCTCGGAAGTGGATTTG
>NZ_JAKSYM010000211.1 GCF_022829545.1 Methylobacterium sp. J-030
GCGTGGCGCTGGCCACCGGCGGCGCGTTCGACATCTCGGCGGTGACCGGGGCCGGTAGCGCGATCACCGGACTCGCCGACACCGCCGCTGGCCAGGCCCGCACCGTCAGGCTGGGCGCGAAGACCCTGACGATGACCGGCGCTGGCGGCAGCTGCGGCGGCACGATCGGCTGCACTGCGGGCCGTACCCTGGCGGCTCGCCCCGTGGCCTTCACCTGCGCCCACCCCCAATCGCGCCCGACGACGCTCTCATGAGGCACCGTGAAGCTGGCTGGTGCCAGTCGCATCGGGACGCCGCGCCGCGGCAGGCAGTCGCCTGCGGCGTCGGAGCGAGACTTCTGGCGCTGGCCGGGGCCTGCGGCGGCTGCGGCGGCACGAGCGGTGGCACCGGCGGCATGATCCTGCCGGCTGGCACCGAGGCCGTCGCCGTCGTGCACACCTAGGCCGGCGCGACCACGATCTCGCACGGCACCCTGGCGCTGGCGGGCGCCGGTGCTATCGGCGCGTCGAGCGGCGTGGCGCTGGGCACCGGCGGCGCGTTCGACATCTCGGCGGTGACCGGGGCCGGTAGCGCGATCACCGGCCTCGCCGACACCGCCGCTGGCCAGGCCGGCACCGTCAGGCTGGGCGCGAAGACCCTGACGCTCACCGGCGCTGGCGGCAGCTTCGGCGGCACGATCGGCGGCACCGGCGGCCTGATCCTGGCGGCTGGCACCGAGACCTTCACCGGCGCCAACACCTATTCGGGCGGCACGGCGCTCAACGGCGGTACGCTCCGGGTCTCCGCCGACGCCAATCTCGGCGCCGCCGCCGGCAGGCTGTCCTTCTCCGGCGGTACGCTCGCCACGGCGGCCAGCTTCGCGACCGCCCGCACGGTCGCGCTCGACGCCGGCGGCGGCACGGTCGCGCCGGACGCCGGAACCACGCTGACCGCCTCCGGCGTGGTCTCCGGCTCCGGACCGCTCACCGTCGCGGGCCCCGGCACCGTCGTGCTCACCGGTGCCAACACCTACACGGGCGCCACGCTCGTCACCGGTGGCGTGCTCAACATCCGGCACGCCTCAGCGCTCGGCGCGGCGGACGGCACGGCGGCCACCGGCACGACGGTGGCCTCGGGCGCGGCGCTGGAACTCCAGGGCGGGATCGCGGTCGGCACCGAAGCGCTTTCGATCGCCGGCACGGGGGTGCGCAATGGCGGTGCCCTGCGCAGCATCTCGGGCGACAACGGCTTCGCCGGGCCGATCACCCTGGCAGACAGCAGCCGCATCGATGTGGACGCCGATACGCTGACCCTGTCGGGCGGCCTCTCCGGCGCGGCCGGGGCCGATCGGGACCTGATCCTGGGCGGTGCGGCCACCGGCATCATCTCGGGCGCCATCGCCGGCCACATCGGCGCTCTCGTCAAGGACGGGACCGGCACCTGGACGCTGACGGGGCAGAGCACGCTCGGCGGCGACGCCAGGATCGACGGCGGTGCCCTGCGGCTGGAGGCCGGCGGCGGCCTCTCCGGCGCCTACGGCTCCATCGCTTCTTCGTTGGGCTCGTCCGGCCGCGCGACCGTGACCGGTTCCGGCTCCCGCTGGACCGCGGCCAGTGACCTCTCCGTCGGTCATCGCGGCACGGGCACGCTCGCCGTGGCGGCGGGCGGCACGGTGTCGGTCGGCACCAACGGCACCGGCACGGTCACCGTCGCCGACCAAGCCGGCTCGACCGGAACGCTGGCGATCGGCGCGGCGACCGGCCAAGCGGCTGCCGCCGGCACGGTGCAGGCCGGCGAGGTGCATTTCGGCGCCGGCACCGGCAGGCTGGTGTTCGACCACACCGGCAACCCGGACGGCACGGCCGTCACCTTCGCGCCGAAGATCACCGGCGCGGGCGGCGTCAGCCAGCTCGCGGGCACCACGGTGCTCACCGCCGCCAACACCTACACGGGCGGCACCACGATCTCGGGCGGCATGCTCGAGATCTCGTCCGACGCCAATCTCGGCGCCACCGTGGGCGCCCTGTCCTTCGACGGCGGCACGCTCGCCACGACGGCGGACGTGGCGAGCGCACGGACCGTCACGCTCAACGCCGGCGGCGGCACCTTCGCGCCCGGTGCCGTCACGACGCTGACCGCCTCCGGCACGGTCGGCGGTGCCGGCGGGCTCATGCTGGCCGGCCCCGGCACCCTCGCGCTCGTCGGCGCCAACACCTATTCGGGCGCCACCACGATCACGGCTGGCGTGCTCAACATCCGGAGCAGCACGGCGCTCGGCGCGGCGGACGGGACGGCGGCGACTGGCACGACGGTCGCCTCGGGCGCGGCGCTGGAGCTCCAGGGCGGGATCGCGGTCGGCAACGAGGCCCTGTCGCTCGCCGGCACGGGGGTGAGCGGCTTCGGCGCCCTGCGCAGCATCTCGGGCGACAACAGCTATGCTGGGTCGGTCACCTTGACGGACGACAGCCGCATCAACGCGGATGCGGGCCTGTTGACCGTGTCGGGCAGCATCACGGGGACCGGCAGTTCCCCCTTCGACACGTGGCGCCTCACGCTGGGCGGAGCGGGCGACGGCGCGATGTCCGGCACCATCGGCCGCGGCATTGCGGGTCTCTCGAAGGACGGCGCCGGGACCTGGACCCTGACCGGGGCGAACACCGTCGCGGCCGACACGACCGTGCGCGGCGGCCGGCTTCGGATCACGGGTGGCGGAACGATGTCGGATGCCTTCGGCACCGTCGATGCCGCCGGCGGCTCGACCGCCGACGTCACCGTGATGGGCACCAATTCCCGCTGGACCAACACGAACGGCGTCAAGGTCGGAGCATCCGGACGGGGCGCGCTCACCATCGCGCATGGGGGGGCCGCTTCGGGCGGCAGCGGCACGATCGGCGCCGATCGCGGCTCGGTCGGAACCGTGACGGTCACGGGGGCGAAGTCCGCCTGGACCCACAGCTTCAACCTCTACGTGGGCCAGGGCGGCACCGGAACAATGACGGTTGCAGATCGCGGGGCGGTTTCGAACACGATCGGCTACATCGGCAACGGCGCCGGCTCCTCCGGTTCGGTCACCGTGACAGGCGCCGATTCCCGCTGGACCAGCAGCATCGGCCTGATCGTCGGCTCTTCCGGTACCGGGACGCTCACGGTCGCGGAGGGCGCGACCGTGGCGGTGACCGGCGGCGCACTGACGCTCGCGCAGCAGCACGGCTCGACCGGCACGCTGGCCATCGGCGCGCCCCCGGGCCAGGCGGCGGTGCCGGCCGGCACGATCTCGGCCGCCCAGGTGACGTTCGGCGCCGGCTCCGGCACGCTGGTGTTCAACCACACCGGCAACCCGGACGGCTCAGCCGTCACCTTCGCCCCCGTGATCGCGGGCGCAGGCAGCGTGCAGCAGCGCGCCGGCACGACGATCCTGACCGGGGCCAACACCTACACGGGCGGCACGACCGTCTCCGCTGGTACCCTGGCCCTGTCGGGAGCCGGCACCCTGGGCAGCGCCACGGCCGCCGCCACGGTCAAGGGCGCCACCAGCGTGCTCGACCTCGGCGGGACCCGGCAGATCCAGGCCGCCGTCACCCTCGCCGACGGTGCGACCCTGCTGAACGGCGCGCTCACCGCACCGGTCGCTTCCTCCGGCGGCACGCTGGCGCGGATCGCCGGCACCGCCACGCTGACCACCACCGGCGGCACCACCGTCTCGACGGCCAACCGCTACACGGGCGCCACCACGGTCGGCGACGGATCGATCCTGAAGGCGGGCGGGGCCGGCGGCTTCTCGGCGGCCTCCGCCTACACCCTGGCGGGCAGCGGCACCCTCGATCTCGCGGGCGCGAGCAACATCGTCGGCGCCCTGGCCGGGGCCTCGCCGGCCGCTCTCGTAACCAGCAGCGCGGGCGGATCGGCCGTGCTGACGGTGGCGGGCCTGAGCGCCGGCACCTTCGCGGGCACGATCGGGAATGGCGCCGGCGCGGTCGGCCTGACCCTGGCCGGCGCCGGCGCCCTGACGCTGACCGGCACAAGCAGCTACACGGGTGCCACCACCATCGGTGCCGGCGCGACCCTGCGGCTCGGCGACGGCGGCACCGCCGGCGCGATCCCGGCGACCTCCGGCGTCGCCAACGCCGGCACCCTGGTGTTCGACCGGGCCGACACCGTCGCCTTCGCCCCCGCGATCTCCGGGTCGGGCAGCCTCACCCAGGCGGGCACCGGCACCACCGTGCTCGCCGGCCGCAACACCTACACGGGCGCCACCACCGTCGCGGCCGGAACCCTGCAGATCGACGGCGTGCTCACGGCGTCCGAGGTCACGGTCAAGCGCGGCGGCACGCTGGCCGGCTCGGGCAAGATCGGCGACCCGCTGATCGAGGCGGGCGGCACGCTGGCGCCGGGCAGCGCCACGGCGATCGGCACCCTGTCGATCCATGGCCCGCTGACCTTCGCGCCGGGCTCGTTCTACACGGTCAAGGTGACGCCCACCGCCAACGACCGCACCGCGGTGACCGGGCCGGTGACGATCCAGGGCGGGACCGTGCAGGTGCTGGCGGGCTCGGGCACCTACATTCCGGCCCTGCGCTACACGCTGCTCACCGCCACAGGCGGCGTGACGGGCCGCTTCAACAGCCTGCGGACCACCAGCAACCTCGCCTTCCTGACGCCGTCGCTGGCCTACGACGCCACCAGCGTGTCGCTCGGCTTCGCCCAGACCGCGCCGCTCACCAGCCGGGCTGCGACGCCGAACCAGACCGGGACGGCGGCGGCGTTGAACGGAGCGGGACCGCGCGTGACCAGCACGGTGGCGGCCCCTGCTGCCCCTGCGGCTTCCGCGGCCGCCCCGACACGGCCTTCGGTGACCACGCAGGTCTCGGTCGACGGTACGACGACCACGACGGTGACCGGCACCACCGGCATCACCACGGTGGTGTCGAGCCCGGCCGCGCAGGTGGCCACCGCCGTGCTCAACCAGACGGCCGCCGGCGCCACGCAGGCGCTCACCGTCCTCTCGGGCGAGGTTCATGCGACCGCGATCGCCGCGGTCGCGCAGAGCCTGTCGCTGATCCAGGGCCCGCTGCTGGACCGCCTGCGCTTCGACGGTCCGGGCTTTGTGGAGGCGGGTTTGGCCGGCCGGTTCGCCCCCGGCGCGACCGTGCCGGCGGCCTACGCGGCGGACGGTCCCGGGGAGCCGGTCCTCGGCCTCGTCGCGCTGGCGCCCGTGCGGCCGAGTTTCGTGCTCTGGGGCCAGGGGCTGGGCACGCTCGGCAGCACCCGGGGCGACGGCAACGCGGCGCGCGTGACCCGGGACCTGGGCGGGTTCGTGTTCGGGCTGGAGACGGCGCCCGACCTGTCCGGCCTCGACGAGGTTCGCGTCGGCGTGGCGGCGGGCTACGGCGTGGCCGGCTTCGAGATCCCGGCGCGCCTGTCGAGCGGCCGGGAAGAGAGCGCCTTCGGGGGCGTCTATGGCGGGGCAGCCCTCGGTCCGCTGCGCCTGCGGGCCGGTGCGGTCTACGGCAGCCAAGCGCTCGACACCCGGCGCTGGGTGACGTTCCCGGGTTTCTCGCAGTCCGTGACCGGGAAGGTGGAGGGTGATCTCGCCCAGGGCTTCGGTCAGGTCGGCTATCGGTTCGCGCGCGGCGCGGCGTCGCTGGAGCCGTTCGTGGGCGGCACGGCGCTGCATCTGCGGCGCGACGGGTTCACCGAGCGCGGAGGTGCTGCGGCGCTGCGGGTGTTCGGCCGCGGCTACGACGTGCAGACGGCGTCCCTCGGCCTCCAGGGCACGGTCGGAATCGCGGAGGCGCTGGGCCTCGGCCTGCCGGTGGCGGTGCGGGGATCGCTCGGCTACCAACGGGCCTTCGGGGACGTGGTCCCGCGGGCACTGATGGCCTTCGGCGGCGGCCGTCCGTTCGAGACGGCGGGCGTTCCGCTCGCCCGGGACGCCCTGATGGCCGCGGCGGCGATCGATGCCCGGGTCGCGGAGGACCTGACCCTGGGGGTGGCCTATTCGGGTCAGGTGGGCGGCCGGGCTCAGGACCACACGCTGCGGGGTACCCTGAGCCTGAGCTGGTGAGGTCTGGATGAGGCCGCGGGCGCGGCTCCCATACCGAACCGTGATGAGCCCGACCCCGCGCGGTTCGTCCGCGCGAAGGCGCGGCGGTCGTCCGCCGGGCCCGGTGATCCCGACCGTGGGTCGGGATCACGCAACGGGGTATCAGCCGTTGCCGCAACGCGCGCTCTAGTGCCGAACCGATGTCCGCTTCGGCGGAGAGCGCCCCCGCCGGATGATCGCGCGCAGCCCCGGTCCGGCTCCGGATCGGCCGGACCGGGGGCGGTTGCGCCGGGCGGCGACCACCGGGCTCAGCCGTGCGACAGGTCCTCGCGGGCGATCCGGTAGCAATGCTCCAGATAGCCGCGCTGGTGCGCGCCCATCAGGTCCGTGACCACGGACCAGAGCCAGCCGGGGGCGTCGGGGCCCGGGCCGGGGGCCCGCACCGCATCGATCCAGGTCCGGCGGGCGGGCTCGTCCATCTGCCGGCCGTGGGCCCGGCCGAGGACCGCGGCGAGGTGGCCGGCGACGCGGACCGCCTCCCGGCGGGAGAACTGCTCGGCGTCGATCTTGAGATCCTGCGGCATCAGCTCGCGGATCGTGACGGGTTTGCCCAGGACGTGGCCGGCCACCATCCGGTCGCCGAGATGCGGCGACAGCGCCCGGGCGCCCGCCGCCACGCGTTCGGCGTGGTCGGCCGGCATGGGCGCGCCGCGGGCGGCCGGGGCGAGGTGCGGCACCGCCTCCTTCACGTCGAGGAGCGCGCGGTGCGGCCGCGCGCCGCCGAGACCCTCCACGAGGCCGGCATAGCGCAGGCGGCCGAGGGAGCTGCAGCCCTTGATCCAGTAGGCGGCGTCGAGCAGCCGGATCTCGGCATCGGTCGCGCCGCTGCCCAGCGCCAGGACGAGCCGGCGCACCGTCGGATCCCGGATCAGCGCCGTCAACGCATTCTGCTCGTCGGGGTCGAGGTCGAAGAATCGGTTCCCCCGCGGCAGGTGGTCGGTCTTGCCCTTCAGGCGCTCGCGGGACAGGTGGCGCCAGCGCCGGCCGAGCGCCCGGTGCCTCGTGGTGGCGACGATGTCGGATTCGGCGACCGCGCCCTCGACGCCATCGGGGTCGGCGATCCCCTCGGCGTAGCCGTTCGCCATGGCATCCATCATGCGGGCGGTGACGATGCCGGGCAGCGTCGCGTTCAGCGCCGCGGTGACCAGCGACAGCGATAGCCGCACGAGATCGAAGGCCGGGTTCGCCACCACGGTCTGGTCGAGGTCGCGGATCTCGATGCCGATCCGCCCCTCGGCATCGGCCACGGCGCCGAGATTGCCGAGATGCGCGTCGCCGCAGATCCAGACCGGCGGCCCCTCGGGCAGGGTTCCGGCCGGCATCCGGGCGATCAGCTCGTAGAAGCGCGCCGTGGTGCCGCGGACATAGGCGTGCGGCGAGGAGGCGATCTTGCACAGGCGGCGGTGCTCCAGCACGCTCGCGTCGCGGCCGGACCGTACCGGCACCTGCATGTCCATTCGGTCGTCCGCTCCTGGTGCTGAAGTCAATCGATAGTGTGCCCGACAACGCGTGTATCGATGCAGCGTGCGCACCGAGATATTAAATTCCGGTTCATCCGGCGCCTGCGGTCTTTCTGATGTGGCGGCAAGCTATACCTCGCGTCCATGCGACCGCATTGCCCTCGATCCGACCTTCGCCCATCGCGCCTCCACTGGGCCCACTGTATCCGGTGGGCGGCCGGGACTTGCGGGCGACTTGCGCCTTGCCCGGAACTTGCGCCTTGCCCGGGACTTGCGCCTTGCTCGGGACTTGCGCGTTGCCCGGGACTTGCCCGATGAGCGGCGATCCGACCCTCGACACGATCGCGGTCCGGCTCGGCCTCAGCTTCCTGGCGGCCTTCGTGCTGGGCTGGGACCGGGAGGAACTCGGCCATCCGGCGGGCCTGCGGACCCTGGTGCTGATCTGCCTCTCGGCCTGCACGGCGATGCTGCTCGCCGACTGGCTACTGGCGCAGACCGTCGGTTCCCGGGGCGGCCTCACCCGGCTCGACCTGATGCGGCTGGCACAGGGTGTTCTCGGCGGCATCGGCTTCATCGGCGCCGGCACGATCCTCAAGCAGGGCAACATCGTGCGCGGGGTCACCACGGCGGCGACCCTGTGGCTCACGACGGTGATCGGGCTGTGCTTCGGCAGCGGCGGGTGGCAGATCGGCACCGCCGCCACCCTCTGCGGGCTCGTGACGCTCCAGGCCCTGCGCCGGCTCGAAGCCGTTCTGCGGCGGCGCAGCTACGGCACGATGACGGTGGAGTTCGGCCCGGAGGCCGATCCGGCAGCCCTCCTGGCCGACCTCGACGCCCTGGGCCTGGCGGTGAAGGCCAGCACGCTGACCCTCGGCGAGGCGGGCGGCAGCCTGCGCTGCATCGGGTCGCATCGGGGGGATGCCCGGGCCTGGACCCTCGCCGCCCTCGCGCGGCTGCGGGCGGCGCGGGCGGTCACGAAGGTCGCCTGGGAAGACCTGAGCTAGAGCCCGCGCCGATCAGGCCGCCTGGGCCTCCACCCGGTTCCGCCCCGCCGCCTTGGCCCGGTAGAGGGCAAGGTCGGCCCGCCGGAGCATGGCGCCGGGATCCGCGTCGTCCGTCTGCCGCACGGCGACGCCGATCGAGACCGTCACGCCGATGGACCGGGTCGCCCGCTGCACCGCGAACGGTACCGCCTCGACCCGCTCGCGGATGCGCTCGGCGATCACCTGCGCCTCGGCGAGGCCGGCCTCCGGCAGGATCACCACCACCTCCTCGCCGCCGTAGCGCGCCACGATGTCGACCGGCCGCGTGTGCTGGCGGACCCGGTCGGCGAAGCCCCGCAGCACCTCGTCCCCGGCCTCGTGGCCGTAGCCGTCGTTGATCCGCTTGAAGTGGTCGATGTCGAGGATCAGGGCGGCAAGCGCGGAGCGCCGGGTGCCCGGCTCCGAGAACACCGCGCCGAGGTGGTTGTCGAGGTAGCGCCGGTTGTGCAGGCCGGTCAGCGCGTCGGTCACGGCCATCTGCAGGGAGGCCTGCATCGCCCCCCGGAGCGCGTCCGTGAAGCGCCGGCGCTTCACCTGGGTCCGGGCCCGGGCCATCAGCTCGTTGCGGTCGACCGGGCGCATCAGGAAGTCGTGCACGCCGAAATCGAGCCCGCGCACCACCCGGGCGCGGTCGTGCTCCTCAGCCAGCATGATCAGCGGCATGGCGCGGGTGCGGTCGAGCGAGCGGAGCTGGCTGCACAGGCGCAGGCCGTCGAACCCGTCGAGGTCGAGGCTCACCAGGGCGAGGTCGAACCCGCCCTCGGCGGCGAGCACCAGGGCCGCCTGCGGATCGGGCTCGATCGTCACCGCGTGGTGCTGGCGGAGCGCCCCGGCGAGGCGCTCGGCCGAGCCGGGGCGGTCCTCGATCAGCAGGATCCGGGCGTCGAGGCCGGTCTCCGCCGCGGCGAGCGCCAGGGGATCGCCGATCCCGAACTCGGCGGAGGCCAAGGCCCGCTGGCGCAGCTCGTCGGTGACCGCCTTGAGGCGGACGAGGCTGCGCACCCGGGTGAACAGGGCGGTGTCGTCCACGGGCTTGGTCAGGAAGTCGTCCGCGCCCGCATCGAGGCCGCGCAGGCGGTCGGAGGGCTGGTCGAGGGCCGTGACCATCACCACCGGGATATGGGCGGTGACCGGGTTGCCCTTGAGGTGGCGGCAGACCTCGAACCCGTCCATGCCGGGCATCATCACGTCGAGCAGGACGAGGTCGCACAGGCCCTGCTCGCAGATCGAGATGGCGTCCCGGCCGTTCATGGCGGTGACGGTGTCGAAATATTCGAGCCCGAGCTTCGTCTCCAGAAGCTTCACGTTGGGGAACAGGTCGTCGACGATCAGGACGCGGGCCGACATGGTTCCTCGCTGACGCGTGGCAGGGCGGCCCGGGACGGGCGGGTCGGGACACGGCCACGCATCGAGACAGACGGTTCAGGCGGTCCCCCGGCTCGGTCGGGGAGCCGCCTCAACGGTATGCCCCTCCGGAGTCACCGCGGCTCAAGATACGCGCGAACCGTTGCCAAAAACTTCGCGACCGAGATCGGCTTCGACAGATACGCCTCGCAGCCGCCCTCGCGGATCCGCTCCTCATCGCCCTTCATGGCGAAGGCCGTGATGGCGATCACCGGGATGGACTTGAGGTCGTCGTCCTCCTTGAGCCACTTGGTGACTTCGAGGCCCGAGACCTCCGGGAGCTGGATGTCCATCAGGATCAGGTCGGGGTGGTGGGCGCGCGCCAGCTCGATCGCCTCAATGCCGTGGGCGGTCTTGAGCGTCGCGTAGCCGTTCGCCTCCAGGAGGTCGTTGAACAGCTTCATGTTCAACTCGTTGTCCTCGACGATCAGCACCGTCTTCTTCATGATCCGTTGTCCCGGTGCTCGCTGATCATGATTAGCGGGCGGTGAAGCCCCTCCATCACCTTTGTAGCGTTGACATGTTGATGAATGGCAAACCTCTTCAAGGGGATGAGGCCGCGGAGCGGCTCGCCCTCAACGTTCTGCTGTGGATCACGGGGGAGGAGGACCGCCTCCTGCCGTTCCTCGCGGCGACCGGTCTCGACCTCGATACGCTGCGCGCGAGCGTCCGGGAGCCGGCTTTCCTGGTCGGCGTCCTCGATCACGTGATGGGCGACGAGAACGTGCTTCTGGCCTGTGCACGGGCGCTGGACGTGAAGCCGGAGCGGATCGCCACGGCGTGGCACCGGCTCTCGCCGCGGCCGGATGACGAGTGGGCGTGAGGCGTTCCCGCTTGTCGGGCGCAGCCCTCTCCCGGGCGCATGAAACGCAGTGGAATGCGACCCGGGATCCAGCGCGAGACGACGCAGAGCGTCCGGTTGGACGGTGCCGCCGACGCGGTTTGTTCCTGCGCTGGGTCCCGGATCAGGTTCCGCTTCGCTCCACCTGTCCGGGGAAGGGCGCGCTTCATGGGCGCGGGTGGGCCCTCACGGCGTGCAGCCCTTCCCCGCGTCCTTGTCGCCCTTCCCCGCGGTGGCGTCGATGTCGAGAGCGGTCATGTCGCCCAGGATGGCGAAGTCGCCGTAATCAAGCTTGAGCGCGCCGCTCACCCCGTTCTCGTAGAGGTCGAAGCCGAGGGTGTAGATCGGCGTGCGCTCGCCGGCGCCCTCGGTGTAGTAGCTCAGGCGCACCGGCCAGTGCGGCATGCCGGCGATCGCCCCCGCGCGGAGCGGCTTGTCCCGGGTCGAGCCGGAGGCCGGCGCCGGACCCGTCTCAGTGTGGCCGATCACCGCAAACGTGTCGTAGACCTTCTTCCCGTCGTCGGACCCGTCGAAGACCTTGACCGAAAGGGTCGACTGTCCCGCCCGCGCGGCCTCGATCAGCCGGCGCATGTGCTCGCTCGGGAACAGCACCGGCCCCTCGACGGTGAACGGCTTGGCGCCGCCCTTCAGCTTCACCGTGACGGCATCGCCCTGGTCGGTGGCGGTCCCGTCCACCGGGGCGGCGGGCTGGTTGTTGGTCAGCGTCGTCGTCTTGAACCGGAACTCCCGGCCCTGCCCGCCCTCGAAGGTGGTGCTGCGCATGTCGGACAGGCGCGCCCCGGTCTCGCCGGAGGACAATTCCGTCACCTGCCGGGTCAGCATCGTATAGCCGCGGCAGGCATCCCCCCGGAAATCGATGACGATGCGCCCGCGGGCGCTCTCGACCGAACGGCTGCTGCCGCCCTCGTCCAGCGACAGGTCGTAGACGGCCCGGTGGTTGGCGAGCACGATTGCGGGCGCCGGGGCCGGAGCCTGCGGAGGGGTCTGGGCCGGGGTCTGGGCCGGGGCCTGGTTCTGCGCCCCGGGCACGGGGGCGGTCGGCTCGGAGACGACGGGGGCCGCCTGCGCGCTCCAGGCGGAGACGAGAAGGCCGGCCGTCAGCAGGCGATGGAGGCGCAGGCGCATGGATGACCTCGGTTCAGAACGCCTCACGAAACGCCCGGGCACGGGCGTTCTCCCTCTGACCGCGACGGCGCAGCGGGAGTTTTGTGAGCGGCTCTCAGTCCGCCGCAGATAGCAGGCTTGGCGAATCGGGCAATCCTGGGGACTACCGGTAGCCCTCGGCCTGGAGGGTGAACAGCTCGGCGTAGCGGCCGCCCCGGGCCATCAGGGCGGCGTGGTTCCCCGCCTCCAGCACCCGGCCGCCCTCCAGCACCAGGATGCGGTCGGCCATCCGCACGGTCGAGAAGCGGTGCGAGATCAGCACCGTCGTGCGCCCCGCCGAGAGCTCCCGGAACCGCGCGAAGACGTCGTACTCGGCCCGGGCATCGAGGGCGGCGGTGGGCTCGTCCAGGATCAGGATCTCGGCCTCGCGCATGTAGGCCCGGGACAGGGCGATCTTCTGCCACTCGCCCCCGGAGAGGTCGAGGCCGCCCGAGAAGAGCTTGCCGAGCGGCTGGGCGTAGCCCTCGGGCAGGCGCTCGATCACCGGGGCGGCGAGGCCCCGGACGGCGGCGCCCGCGATCCGGTCGGTATCCGCGGCGGCCTCGATCCGGCCGACCGCCACGTTCTCCCCCGCGGTGAGCTGGAAGCGGACGAAATCCTGGAAGATCGCGCCGATCCGCGCCCGCAGCTCCGCGAGGTCGTATTCCGGCAGCGGCACCCCGTCGAGGAGCACGCGGCCCTCGTGCGGATCGTAGAGCCGGGTCATCAGCTTGACGATCGTGGTCTTGCCGGCGCCGTTGCCGCCGACCAGCGCCACCGTCTCGCCGGCCCGCACCGCGAAGGACAGGTGGCGCAGCGCGAAGGTCTGCGTGCCGGGATAGCGGTAGCCGACATCCTCGAAGACCAGCCCCTCCCGGATCGGGCTCGGCACCGGCACCGGATGCGCGGGCGTGCGGACCTGCGGCCGGATCGCGAAGAACGTGTAGAAGTCGTCCAGGTACTGGGCCTGCCCGGTCACCTGGGTCAGGCCGAGGAGCAGCCCCTCGATGCCGCCGCGCAGGCGCTGGAACGCCCCGGCCAGGAAGGCGAGATCCCCCACCGAGAATGATCCTGCCACGGTCCGCCAGACGATCGCCGCGTAGGCGGCATAGTAGGCGAGCGTCCCGAGGCTCGCGAAGGCGAAGCCCCAGTGGGCCCGGGCGGTGGCGAGGCTGCGGTTCTCCGCGAGCAGCCGCCCGGCCATCGCCCCGTAGAGGCCGGTGAGGTAGTCGGACAGGCCGAACAGCTTGATCTCCTTGGCGGTCTCGACGCTGGCGCCGACGTAGCGCAGGTAATCGAGCCGGCGCCGCTCCGGGCTGCGGAACCACGCGAGGCGGTAGCCGGCCTTGGTGAAGTGCCACTCGTTGAGGAGCGCCGGCACCAGGGCGGCGCCGATCAGCGCCACCAGCCAGGGCGTGAACGCCGCGACCCCCGCGGCCAGCGAGGCCAGGGTCAGCAGGGCCTGGACCTGGCCGAGCACCGTTCCGATGAGACCGGTGCGGCCGCTGACCTGCCGGCGCGCCCGCTCCAGCCGGTCCTGCTGGGCGCTGTCCTCGAACTGCGCGAGGTCGAGGGCGGCGGCGTGCGCCATCAGCCGCAGGGAGGCCGCGTTGGCGTAACGGTCGCCGATCAGGGTCTCGGTGAGATTCGTGAGCCGGCCGGTCAGGTCCGACAGCAGGGCGAGGCCGAACTCGGCCGCCACCAGACCGGCGAGGCGGGCCCGTCCGGGATCGGCGAGCCATCCGGAAAACCCCGACTCCGGCGCCGGGCGGGCGTGCTCGGCCACGATCCCGTCGAGGATCAGCTTGGCGAGGTACAGGGTCAGGACCGGCAGGCAGGCGGCCAGGAGGCGCAAGGCCAGGCTCGCGGCGAGGAGGCGCGGGCTCGAAGCCGCGACCTCGCGGAACAGGGTCGGCAGGTAGCGCAGGGCCCCGAGGCGCGCCCCCGGGCGGTCGGCCGGACCGGTCATCGCCGCGCGATCCAACGCCGAAGGACGCCGGCCGGTTGGCCGAAACGCGACGAAAGCATAAGCTGTAGCATTATAGAGGCTTAGATCTCGTCGAGTGGTGTGTGCTCAGCGGCCCTGCGATCCTCAGAATCTCACTTCTCCTCATCATCGCCGGCATCCTCGCCGCGGTGGTGCAGGCCCTGTTGCCGAGCCCGGCGCCCGCGCCCGTGTCCCAACCCGTGCCGCCTCAGGTGGCCGAGCCGCCGGCCGTCGTCCAGCCAAGTCCGCCGACGCCTGTCCCGGCACCGGCGGCCGGGTCCGATCGGGGCCTCAACGCATCGCCCCCGACCGACGCTCCGCCTCAGATCGCCGCGGCGCCCGCCGCCCCGGGTCAGATGCCGTCCGACGCCCTCGCCTTCCCGTCCGATCCGGCCGCGCAAGGTCAGGCTCCGGCTCAGCCGCAGGGACAGGAAGCCGCCGCCCAGGCCGAGGTCGAGAAGGCCGAGGACAGCGCCGGGCCCCGGGCCCTGGCGGTGGTCGACCTGAACACCGCCTCGGTGGCCGATCTCAACCGCCTGCGGGGGGGCGGCGCCATCGGCCGGGCGATCGTCGCCAAGCGCCCGTACACGTCGGTGGAGCAGCTGTTGTCGAAGCGGGTGCTCAGCCGGGCCGTGTACGAGCGGATCAAGGATCAGGTGACGGTGCGGTGAGGCGGCCGAGGATATAACCTAGGTCGATCGAGGATATCCAACGGGCATGGACATGCCGCTCTCCGTCAAGGATCCGCAGGTCGATGCGCTTGCGACGCATCTCATGCTGCTGCTGGGGACGAACAAGACGGACGCGGTGCGCCGTGCCCTTCAGAGCGAGATCGCCCATCAGACGGGCAAGCGCGATCTGTTCGAGCAGACGGCGGACTTCGTCCAGGCGCTTCGTGAGCGGGCCGGGCCCGAGCTGAAGCCTGCCGACGCGGCCTTCATCGACAGCCTCTATGAGCGCCGTTGAGGCGGCACCGATGTTCGTGGACGCTTCGGCTCTCACCGCTCGCCCTGTGGGAGACCACCGTGGCCGTGGCGCGTAATCTCGACCTCACGATTCCGGACGCCCGCAACATCGCCGGCGCTGCGGGCTGGATCTAAGGAGAGGCGGATGTCCCGCTACACCGTGCTGATCGATGGCGAGGCCGGTGCCTACGGCGTCGCGGTGCCCGATTGCCCCGGCTGCACCGCCATGGGCGCGACCGTCGACGAGGCGATGGCGAATGCCACGGCCGCCCTGAGCGAGTGGATGGCGGATCGCATCGCGGCCGGCCTGTCGCCGCCGGTCCCGCGCGGGCCGGATGCCCTGCGCGTCGACCCGGCCCTGGCCGAGGTGCTGGAGGAGGCGACGCTCGGCCTCGTCCCGCTGCTGCTCGATTCCGGCCGCCCGGTGCGGGTCAACGTCTCGCTGGACGCGGCGGCCCTGGCCGAGATCGACGCCGCCGCGCGGGCACGGGGCCTCACGCGATCGGCCTTCCTGGTCTCCGCGGCGCGGGATAAGATCCTGGCTGAGGGCTGACGCGCCCTCAGAGCGTCGTCCCGAAGATCTCGGCCACCTGCGGAATATCCTTGTCGCCGCGGCCCGACATGTTCAGCACCATCAGGTGATCGGCTGGGCGCTGCGGGGCGATGTCCAGCACCTTGGACAGGGCGTGGGCCGGCTCCAGGGCGGGGATGATCCCCTCCAGCATCGAGCAGAGCTTGAACGCCTCCAGGGTCTCGGAATCGGTGGCCGAGAGGTATTTGACCCGGCCCATCTCGTGCAGCCACGCGTGCTCGGGGCCGATGCCCGGATAGTCGAGCCCGGCCGAGATCGAGTGCGCGTCGGAGATCTGCCCGTCCGCGTCCATCAGCAGGTAGGTGCGGTTGCCGTGCAGCACCCCCGGCTTGCCGCCCGTGAGCGAGGCCGCGTGCAGGCCGCTCTCGACGCCGTGGCCCGCCGCCTCGACCCCGAAGATCTCGACTTCGCGGTCGTCCAGGAACGGGTGGAACAGCCCCATCGCGTTCGAGCCGCCGCCGATGCAGGCGATCAGCGAGTCCGGCAGGCGGCCCTCCTGGGCGAGCATCTGCTCGCGGGTCTCGCGGCCGATCACCGACTGGAAGTCGCGCACCATCGCGGGGTACGGGTGCGGCCCCGCCACCGTGCCGATGCAGTAGAACGTGTCGGCGACGTTGGTGACCCAGTCGCGCAGGGCCTCGTTCATGGCGTCCTTGAGGGTCCGGGTGCCGGATTCCACCGGGATCACCTCGGCGCCGAGCATCTTCATGCGGAAGACGTTGGGCGCCTGCCGGGCGACGTCGACCGCGCCCATGTAGACGACGCACTTGAGGCCGAAGCGCGCGCAGAGCGTGGCGGTGGCGACGCCGTGCTGGCCGGCGCCGGTCTCGGCGATGATCCGCGGCTTGCCCATGCGGCGGGCCAGCAGGATCTGGCCCAGCACGTTGTTCACCTTGTGGGAGCCGGTATGGTTCAGCTCCTCGCGCTTGAAATAGACCTTGGCCCCTTGGCCCGCCGGCGCCTTGGCGCGCAGGTGCTCGGTGAGGCGCTCGGCGTAGTAGAGCGGGCTCGGCCGGCCGATATAGTGGGTGCCGTAGCTCGCCATGTCGGCCGCGAAGGCGGGATCGACCTTCGCCGCCTCGTAGGCCGCCTCCAGCTCGAGGATCAGCGGCATCAGCGTCTCGGCGACGAAGCGGCCGCCGAAGATGCCGAAGCGGCCGCGCTCGTCGGGGCCGGTGCGGAAGGAATTGGGCTCGGGGGCGATGGTCACGGGACGGATCCTGCGCGCGGAAGTCGATCTGTTGCCGGGTGCGTAGACCCATGCGGGCGCCGCCGCAATGCGGCCTGCCGCGCGTAACCGCGGCTGACTTACGGGCGAAGGCATTGTCGTTACCCGACAGGAGGACCCCCATGGCTCTTCGCACCACGATCCGCCCGCTCCTCGGGGCGGCCCTCGGGCTCGGCCTGGCCGCGGCCGTCCTGCTGCCGCGCCTGCCGGCCTTCGCCGACGAGGCACCCCGGCGCCTGCCGGAGGCCGTGACCCGCTCAGCCGAGGCGCCGGGCCCGCACGTGGCCGTCTTCGCGGGCGGCTGCTTCTGGGGCGTGCAGGGGGTGTTCCAGCACGTCCGCGGCGTGACGGGCGCGGTCTCAGGGTACGCCGGCGGCACCCGGGCCGACGCCGATTACCGGACGGTGAGCGGCGGCGGGACCGGTCATGCCGAGGCCGTGGCGGTCACCTACGACCCGGCCCAGATCCGCTACGACGAATTGCTGCGGATCTTCTTCTCGGTGGCGCTGGACCCGACGCAGGTGGACCGCCAGGGTCCCGATAGCGGCCGGCAGTACCGCTCGGCCCTGTTCCCGCAGGATTCCGGGCAGGCGCAGGTGGCGCGGGCCTACATCGCCCAGCTCGACGCGGCGAAGATCTACGCGCGGCCGATCGCCACCCGGATCGAGCCGGGGGCGGCCTTCTACCCGGCGGAGGGCTACCACCAGGACTTCATGGCCCTGCACCCGGGGCACCCCTACATCGCCATCAACGACGCGCCGAAGCTCGAAGCCCTGCGCGCCCTGTTCCCGGAGCGGACCACGGCGCAGCCGGCGCTGGTCAACCGCCCGCCGGCGTGAGGCCGGTCCATATCCCATCCAATCCCCTTATTCTGAGGTGACTGCGTCAGCTGGCCTCGAAGGAGGGCTCCAGGGATCGCGCGGCCTCTGGAGGGCTCCTTCGAGGCCTCCGCTTCGCTCCGGCGCCTCAGGATGAGGGGGGTGGGTGGGAGGATTGGGGTTCGCCCTATTCCTCCGGCGGCCGTGGCCTTCCGAAATCCGGCGCCGCGGTCTCCTGGCCGGAGGCCACGATGCTGCGCCGGATCGCCCGCGTGCGGGTGAACATCGCGTGCAGCGCCTCGCCGTCGCCCCAGCGCACCGCCTTGGCCAGCGCCGAGAGGTCCTCGTTGAACCGGCCGAGCATCTCCAGCACCGCGTCGCGGTTGTTGAGGAAGATGTCGCGCCACATGGTCGGGTCCGAGGCGGCGATGCGGGTGAAATCGCGGAATCCGCTCGCCGAGAACTTGATCACCTCGGACTGCGTCGCCTCCTCCAGCTCCGCCGCCGTGCCCACGATGTTGTAGGCGATCAGGTGCGGCAGGTGGCTGGTGATGGCGAGCACGTGGTCGTGGTGCTCGGCGCTCATCGTCTCGACATTGGCGCCCATCCCCGCCCAAAGGGCGCGAACGGTCTCGATCGCCGCCGGGTCGGTGCCCTCGGGCGGGGTCAGGATGCACCAGCGGCCCTGGAACAGGGTCGCGAAGCCTGCGTCCGGCCCCGAGAACTCGGTCCCGGCGATCGGGTGGCCGGGGACCAGGGCGACGCCGTCGGGCAGGTGCGGCCGGATCGCCGCCACCACGGCTCCCTTCACCGAGCCGACATCCGAGACGATCGCGCCGGGCTTGAGATGCGGCATCATCTCGGCCGCCGCCGCGCCGATGGCGCCCACCGGGACGCACAGGATCACGAGGTCGGTGTCGGCCGCGCCCTCCGCCGGGTCGCCGGTGACGCTATCGGCGATGCCGAGTTCGCGCACCCGTTCGCGTACGGCCGGGTCCCGGTCCACCGCCACGATGGTGCGGGCGAGGCCGTAGCGCCGGGCCGCCCGGGCGATCGAGGAGCCGATCAGCCCGAGGCCGACGATGGCGAGGCGGTTGATGGGGGCCCTGGATTCCTCAGGCATGCGCGCCCCGCACGAAGTCGCCGAGCGCGGCCAGGAAGGCCGTGTTGGCCTCTGCGCCCGCCACGGTCACCCGCAGGGCGTTCGGCAGCCCGTAGGCGGTGACCCGCCGGGTGATCAGCCCACGCTCGGTCAGAAACGCGTCCGCATCCGCGGCCGAGCGGCCGGGAACGTCGGGGAAGTGGATCAGCACGAAGTTTGCCATGCTCGGCGTGACCGTGAGGCCAAGCGCGCGGGCGCCCTCGGTGAGCTTCGGCAGCCATTCCGCGTTGTGGGCGGCGGCCGCCGCCATATGCGCCTCGTCCGCGATGGCCGCCGAGCCCGCGGCGATCGCCGGTCCCGAGACGTTGAACGGGCCGCGGATCCGGTTGACCGCGTCCACCACGTGGGCCGGCGCCACCATCCAGCCGATCCGCACAGCGGCGAGGCCGTGGATCTTCGAGAAGGTCCGGGTCATCACGACGTTCTCGGATTCCAGCGCGAGTTCCAGCCCGGCCGAGTAGTCGTTCGCCCGGACGTACTCGGCATAGGCGCCGTCGATCACCAGCAGCACGTGCGGCGGCAGGCTGGCCTGCAGGCGGCGGATCTCGTCGAAGGGCAGATAGGTGCCGGTCGGGTTGCTGGGGTTCGTGACGTAGACGATCCGGGTCCGCTCCGTGACCCGGGCCAGGATCGCGTCGACGTCGGTGGTGAGGTCGCGCTCAGGCGCCACCACGGGCTCGGCGCCCGAGGCCAGGATGGCGATCCGGTAGACCAGGAATCCGTGCTCCGAGTAGATGCCCTCGGTCCCCGGCCCGCCATACGCGTAGGCGAGCAGCGAGAGCAGCTCGTCCGAGCCCGCGCCGCAGACGATCCGCTCGGGATCGAGCCCGTAGCGCTTGGCGATGGCCGCGCGCAGGGCCGTGGCCCGTCCGTCCGGATAGGTCTCGAGCTTGGCGGTGGCCTCGTGCAGCGCGGCGAGCGCCGCCGGGCTCGGGCCGAGCGGCGTCTCGTTGGACGAGAGCTTGTAGACCGTGCCGCCGCCGGGCCGCCCGCTCTTGCCGGGCACGTAGGTGTCGATCGCCAGGACTCCGGGGCGCGGTTCCGGGCGGGCGGGCTGCGGGGCGGACATTGCGGGGCGACTCGGGATGCGCGGTGCGGAGGACGGTTCGCGCCCGTCTACAACATTTCCTGTGCCGGTGAACCCGCTGCACCTTCACGCCGCGGCCGCGGCGCCGGACAGGTCCGGGCTCAAGCGGCCCGGGTCGTCACGACGATCTCGCGTCCGCACGCGGAGAGCGCCGCCTCGATCTGATCCAGGCGGGACTCGTGATCGAGATCCAGCAGCCGGTCGACCTGCGGCGGATGCACGTTGAGCCGGCGGAGCAGATCGGCCTTGCGGATGTCGGGCGCCAGCATCGCCCGATACAGCTCGAGCTTGAGCGCCGTGAGTGCCTACAGGGCCACCGCGTGGCTCGTCGGTGCACCGGGGGCCGGAACAGGCTGTCGCGCCGTGATGCGTCCCTTGAGGGCGGTCGCGACCGCATCCGCCCCGTGGGCGAGCATATCGGCCTCGTCCGCGCCGAGGCTCGTCACCTCCGGCAGATCGGGGCAGGTCAGGAGTTGGGTTCCGTCGTCATCGGGCGTCAGGACCACGGGGTATCTCAGCATCAGCCCTCGTCCTTGATCTCCAGACCCTTCGGGATCTTCCGCCAGAGCCCGGTGCCGCGTTCCTTCGCGTCGCCCTGCTGCCGAAGGACCGACGTCAGACCCGCGCGGCGGACGATCAGATCTCCACCTTTGCCGGGTTCGAAGGTGCAGCCGCTCCGCGCCAATCAATTCACGCGGGATCGCGTCGCCCTACCTGTCGTCTCGACCTTCCGAGATACGGAGCGATCCCATGCCCCTCGAACGCTACATGGACGGCGGTGCCCACATTCTGCCCGCCGACGAGACCCTGATCCGCTTCGCCATGACCAACGGCGAGCGCGTGATCGGGATCGACGTGCCGATCCCGGTGCTGCGCCAGCATTTCGGCGCGGGCGCCGACGTGGCGCCCCTCGACCTGTTCGCCCGCAACCAGGCGGCGGTCGAGGCCGCGGCCAGCCGCGCCTACGACCGCATCGAGACGCCGAACGACCTCCTCGACATGGGCCCGGAGGATTTCGACACGGGGCCGGCCCCGGCCGAGCGCTGACGGCGATCATCCCGCCGCGGCAAAACCGGCGACGCGCAAATGCCGCGGGGCACCCGCCACGTTTCGGCCTGTTGAATCCGCAGACAGGGCGCAACGGGCGTGCCGCGCCCGGCCCACGCGTGGATGGATCGAGAATGCCCGGTGACCTGATCCCTTGCAGTCTGTTTCTGATCGGGATCCTGACCTCGGTCGCCGCGGATTGCCGCCTGCGGCGCGCGGAGGCGGCGCCATGGGCCAACGGCTGCATCACCGCGGCCGGAGCCGCCCTGGTCTTCGCCGCCTGCGCGGCGGCGATCCGCTGAGGAACCGCCGGGCACCGGACCGATTTTTCCAACCGGATTCGACCGCCGGACCAGGACCGGCGGGTGGTTGGGTGAGGGTTTCATGGTTTCGTTCCAGGCGCTGGCCGGCTGCGCCCTCGTGCTGGCCGGTCTCCTGATCGAGAGCACGGCCAGCCGGCACTGGCGCGCCGGCGCCGCTGCCGACCGGCTGGATGCCCGTGCCGCGCTGGCGGTCGCGTTACCGGCGCTGGGGCTGGCCGTGATGGCCGCACCCATCGCGTGAGCCGGAAGCCGCGCGTGCTCGGCCGCACCGTCACGCTTGGCGGCGCGAGCTAGACCTCCGTCATCGCAGGACGGAGGGGGACATGAGCCCGGTTTTCGATATCGTCCGGGACGGCGCGGCCTGCATGGTCGAGCCCGCCTGGATGCGGGCCGAGCGGGCGCTGGCGTCGGCCACGGCAGCCCGGTCGGTCGAGGCGCACTGGACGGCAGGCGTCTCGGACTGGCGCGAAACAGGTCGGTGAACGGTTGCGGCGGCGCGCGTTGACGCTCGCCGCCGCGCGCATTACCTCCACACCCTCGCTGGCCGTGTCGGGCGAGGGCGGCGCGTCAGGCGAGACCGTGCTCTTCCGGCTCGGACCCGCTCGGAGACACGGTCGTCGAGACCCGCCCCAGATCCGCCATGGACACCCAACCGGACACGGCCCTCCGGCCGGACCCGATCGACGAGCCGGCCCGGCGCGCCTCCGAGCGCTCGCAGGCGCTCGACCCGAAGAGCCCGGTCGCCCGCTTCGGCGCGGACAGGCCGCTCCTCACCGATGCCGGCGTCGAACTGGCGCCCTTCCAGATCGCCTACCAGACCGCCGGCACCCTCAACGCCGCCCGCTCCAACGCGGTGCTGATCTGCCACGCGCTGACCGGCGACCAGTACTTCGCCCACACCCATCCGGTCACCGGCAAGTCCGGCTGGTGGGAGACGCTGGTCGGACCCGGCAAGCCGATCGACACGGACCGCTACTTCGTCGTCTGCTCCAACGTCATCGGCTCCTGCATGGGCTCCACCGGCCCGGCCTCGATCGATCCGGTCACCGGCCGGGCCTACGGGCTGGACTTCCCGCTGGTGACGATCCGCGACATGGTCCGCGCCCAGGCCATGTTGCTGGAGCATCTCGGCGTCCAAGACCTGTTCCTGTGCATCGGCGGCTCGATGGGCGGGATGCAGGTGCTGCAATGGGCGGCGCTCTATCCCGAGCGCGTCTTCGCCGCGATGCCGATCGCCACCGGCGCCCGCCACTCGGCGCAGAACATCGCGTTCCACGAGGTCGGCCGGCAGGCGATCATGGCCGATCCCGCCTGGGCGGACGGGCGCTACCTCGACGCGGGTACGCGCCCCGCCAAGGGCCTCGGCGTCGCCCGGATGGGCGCGCACATCACCTATCTGTCCGAGCCGGCGCTTCACCGAAAATTCGGCCGCCGCTTCCAGGGCGGCTCGGCGCCGACCTTCTCGTTCAACGCCGACTTCCAGATCGAGAGCTACCTGCGCCACCAGGGCCTGAGCTTCGTCGAGCGGTTCGACGCGAACGCCTACCTCTATCTCACCCGGGCGATGGACTATTTCGACCTCGCCGAGGACCATGGCGGCGTGCTCGCCAACGCGTTCCGGGACACGAAGACCCGGTTCTGCGTGATCTCGTTCACCTCGGACTGGCTGTTTCCGACCCGGGATTCCCGCGCGATCGTGCACGCGCTCAACGCCGCCGCCGCGCCGGTCGCCTTCGTGGAGGTCGAGAGCGACAAGGGCCACGACGCCTTCCTGCTCGACGAGCCGGCGATGTTCTCCGCGGCGCGCGGCTTCATCGACGCCGCAGCCCGGGCGCGCGGCCTGTGACCGGCGCATCGGGCAAGATCGCCCTCGGCAGGCTCGCTCACGGCGCGCCCTGGGAGAGCGCGGACGCCCTCCCCCATGCCGGGGAGAGCGGCGCGCCGCGGGTCGACCACCTCGTGGTGCTGGGCCTCGTGCCGGCGGGGGCCCGCGTCCTCGACATCGGCTGCGGCGACGGCTCGCTGCTGGCGCTCCTGCGCGACCGCCGCGGCATCGACGGGCGCGGGATCGAGCTGTCCCGGGAGGGCGTGAACGCCTGCCTCGCCCGGGGCCTCTCGGTGATCCAGGGTGACGCCGACACCGACCTCGCCAACTACCCGGACGGGGCCTTCGACGTGGTGGTCCTGTCCCAGACCATCCAGGCGACCCGCAACCCCCGGGTGGTGCTGGAGCACCTGCTGCGGATCGGCCGGCAGGTGATCATCTCGTTCCCGAATTTCGGGCATTGGCGGGTCCGGTCCGAACTCGCCCTGCGCGGGCGCATGCCGATCACCGAGATCATGCCGGACGCGTGGTGGGAGACGCCCAACATCCACCATTGCACGATCCGCGACTTCGTTGGGCTCTGCCGGCTGATCGGCGCCCGGATCGAGCACGCCACCGCGCTCAACGCCCGCGGCCGGCCGATGCGGTTCTCGATGCCCTGGTGGGTCTGGAACCTGTTCGGCGCGCAGGGGGTGTTCCTGCTCCGCCGCGACGGCGCCGAGGGCGGGCGCTAGGGGCTCGCGCCCCGTCATCATCGCCCCCCCTTCCCGGACAGGTGCCGTGACGCGGAACCTGATCCGGAAACCAGCCGCTTGAGCGGCTCCGCGCCGTGCAACCGGCATCCGGGCCTGACATAACTTGAAATAGACCAGAAACGGAGCTTGGCTATTTCTGGTCGCGTTCCCGTGATCGGACCGTGATTACGGATCTACTCGGCTGTGTTTCCGGATATTGACGTCCGCGCGTCCCGCGTGGACTGTGCTTTGCCGCGCCGACACTGGCCGGGATCCTAGAATCCAACAGGGTCGACAGGACACGTGCGACGCGCAATCGTCCATATCGGGATGCCGCGGACCGGCTCCACCTCGTTCCAGGAGGTGCTGGCCCGGCTGCGTCCGGGCCTCGACGCGGCCGGGATCTGCTATCCAAAGCTCGCCCCTCCGGGCGCCCCGGAGAGCCTCGACGTCAATCACCACCGGCTCGGCCAGGGGCTCGACCGGCGCCGGTCCGAGGCGGAGCGCCGCGCCGGCCTCGCGCGGCTCGACGCGATCCTGGGCGCGACCCGGGCGGATACGCTGATCCTCTCCTACGAGGATTTCGCCGTGCAGCGGGCGCGCTGGCGGGTCCCGGAAGTCCTGGCCGGGATCTTCGCGCGGCACGGCTTCGCCCTGGAGACGGTCCTGGTCGTCAAGCCGCAGGAGGAGCAGCTGGCCTCGGCCTACGCCCTGCGGACCCAGGTCGTGTTCGAGGGGCGCACCTTCCGCGGTTTCCTGGGCGCCGAGGGGGCCTCCGGGCGCTACGATTACGACGCCCTGCTGGCGCCGTGGCGCCGGGCCTCGCAGGGCCGCGTGACCGCCGTGCCGTTCCGCGACCGCCGGTCGGACGCCCCGCTGCTCGCGCGGCTGATCGACGGTCTCGGCCTGCGGGACCGCCTCGCCGCGCTGCTGACCCCCGCCGATCTGGAATACCGGACCAACCGGAGCGCGGGGCCGCTCGCCGTGGAGGCCGCGTGCCGCCTGTACAGGCTCGGCGTGCACCGGCAGGTGATCGGGCATCCGCGGCAGCTCGGCCATTGTCTGGATCGCTGGGCCTGGTCGCGGGGGCTGGACGCGGAGCGGTTCCGCGGCGATGCGCCGGACGGCCTGGCCCGGGTCGCGGCACGCTTCGCCGGCGCGAACGAACGCTTCGCCGCCGCCTGCTGGGGCCGGCCGTGGGATGCGGTCATCGACACCGCGCCGGCCGCATCCCCGAACGAACTCGCCGCCGGGCCGATCGCGCCGGAGACCGAGGCGCTGGTCGCCGCGCTGGTGCGGGCGGCGACGGACCATGTCGCCTTCCAGGCGCCCCCCGCCTGGCGCCGGCGGACGGCCTACCTCCTGGAGGAATTCAAGGAACGCCTGGGCGATGCGGTCGGATACCCGGCCTGGCGCGTGCCCTGACGCCGCGCCTGCGCGGCGCCGTTCCAAGACCGGCGGCCGCGCCCGCGGACGATCCTCGCGCGTCGTCCCGGCAACCAGAGCCGGCACGATGCTCCAAGTCATTCTTTTCGCATCATCTTTTTCCCGAAGGCCGGTGACCACCTTTCGGGATGATGCTCCAGACGGTGGATATGTGCATCGTGCAGAACATTCCGACCGGCGCGCCCTCAAGCCGTGTGACGTGGCACAGCCTCCAGCCCCGGGAGGATCGGTGGGCGCGCCTCGGCCAGGGGCCGGTCATCGCGTGGCTGACCGGCCTGTCGGGGGCGGGCAAGTCGACCCTGGCGGCGGCCGTCGATCGGACGCTGGTGGCACGCGGCCGGCACAGCGCCGTCCTCGACGGCGACAACCTCCGCCACGGGCTGAACGCCGATCTCGCCTTCACGCCGGAGGACCGGGCCGAGAACGTCCGCCGCACCGCCGAGGTGGCGCGGCTGATGGCCGAGGCCGGTTCGGTGGTGATCGTCTCGCTGATCTCGCCCTACCGCGCCGATCGGGCGCTGGCCCGGCGGATCGCCGGGGACATCCCGTTCGTGGAGGTGTTCGTCGACACGCCGCTGGGCCTGTGCGAGGCCCGCGACCCGAAGGGCCTGTACCGTCTGGCCCGCGCCGGCCGGATCCCGGATTTCACCGGGATCTCGGCCCCCTACGAGGCGCCGGAGCGGCCGGACCTGACGATCGCCACGGAGGGCCGCACGACGCAGGCCTGCGCTCGGACCTTGAGCGCGCTGCTGATGCGGCTGAGCCGGCCGGCGGAGGGCAGGGTGAAGGCGCGGCGGTGAGCGGTCGAGCGTCGGCATCACCGCCAGCATCCACCCCACGCCCCTCATCCTGCGGTGCCGGAGCGCAGCGGAAGCCTCGAAGGAGCCCTCCAGCCAGCCGCGCGGTCCCTGGAGCCCTCCTTCGAGGCCCGCTTCGCGGTCACCTCAGGATGAGGTGGTGTACTGGATGCGCACTCGTTCTCACTCTACCCGCCCGGCCACGTCAGCTCTGCCCGCAGGCCCCCCAGCTCCGAGCGCCCGAACGCCAGCTGCGCCCCCGCGGCCTCGGCGACGTCCCGGGCGATGGCGATGCCGAAGCCGGTGCCCGGCCGGGTCTCGTCCCAGCGCTGGCCGCGGGCGATGCCGGCGATCGCCGCCGCGCTCATGCCGGGGCCGTCGTCGTCCACGGCGAGGCTCTGGCGCCCGGAGGCCACCGCGCCGGTGATCCGGACCCGCCGGTGGGCCCATTTCCGCGCATTGTCGAGGAGGTTGCCCAGAACCTCCATCAGCTCGCCCTCCTCCCCGGGATAGGCGAGCGTCTCCGGGATCGACACCGCCCAGTTGAGGGAACCGCCCTCCGGCAGCCGGCGCATGGTCGCGACGAGGCGTTCCGCCACCGGGGCGACCCGGCAGGAGCGCCGCCGCAGGTCGCCGGAGGCGGCGATCCGCGCTCGGGCGAGCGCCCGCTCCACCTGCCCGCCCATCGCCCGGGCCTGCTCGGCGATCTCGGCCGAGAGGGTCGGATCGGCGGCCCCGGTCCGGCGCGCCAGGGCGTCGAGCACGGCCAGCGGCGTCTTGAGGCCGTGGGCCATGTCGGCCGCCGCGTCCCGGGCGCGGACCAGCGCCCGCTCCTGCGCGTCGAGCAGTCGGTTGAGATCGGCGACCAGCGGCCGGACCTCGTCGGGGAAGTGCTCCGGCAGCCGCGTCCGCGTCCCGGCATGGACCGCCAACAGATCCGCCTGCAGCACCCGGAACGGCGCCAGTGCCCGGCGCACGAACAGCGCCATCGCCAGCGTGAGCACG
The DNA here is from genome assembly GCF_022829545.1 of Methylobacterium sp. J-030. GTDB lineage: Bacteria > Pseudomonadota > Alphaproteobacteria > Rhizobiales > Beijerinckiaceae > Methylobacterium. The sequence goes on from NZ_JAKSYM010000211.1 coordinate 27,011, forward strand.
ACGAACAGGGCCACGAGTGCCGGGACGAGCAGGCGCAGGAAGGTCGATCGGCTCGCCGCGAGGTTGCGCCGATCCTCCGCCACGATCACCCGAAGCTCGGTTTCGGCGCCCGGCGGCCCGATCGCCAGCGGTTGGACCACCGCGATGAGCCGACCCCCGTCCGGCCCGGTCGTGTCGACCATGCCGGTCGCGTCCGCGCCGAGTTCCAAATTCTTGTCCCAGAGCGAGCGCGACCGCAGGACGTGCGATCCCGCCTGCACCTGCCAGTAGAGGCCGCCATAGGGCGTGGCGAAGCGCGAGTCCGGCGGCTCCCGGGAGAGGGTCGGGCTCCCGTCCGGCGCGAGGCTGACCCGGCCGGCGATCAGCTTGGCGGTCCGGTCGAGGGCGTCGGCGGTGCGGGCGTCGAGCACCCGGTCGAGGATCACGGTCAGCCCGATCCCGGCGAGCAGCAGCGCCAGGGCGATCAGCGCCGCCGCCGCGAGGCCGAGCCGGAGGCGCAGCGAATGCCGCCTCACGGCCCGTCCGGCGCCGGCACGCAGTAGCCCTGTCCGCGCCGGGTCTCGATCACCCCCGGCCCGAGCTTGCGCCGCAGGCGGGTTAGCAGGGCCTCCAGGGCGTTGGCCTCGCGCTCGGTGCCAACCCCGTGCAGGTGATCGAGCACGTCGCCGGCCGGCACGACCTGCCCCGGCCGGTGTAGCAGGAACGACAGGAGCCGGTATTCCAGGGCGGTCAATTCGGTCGGGCGGCCGTCGACGCTGACCGCCCGGGTGCGGGTGTCGAGCTCCACCGCGCCGGCGCGCAGGATCGGCGAGGCGTGGCCGGCGGTGCGCCGCAGGATCGCCCGGAGCCGCGCCACCAGTTCCTCCATGCGGAACGGCTTGACGAGGTAGTCGTCGGCCCCGGCATCGATGCCCTCGACGCGCTCGCGCCAGCCGTCCCGGGCGGTGAGGATCAGCACCGGCAGGGCCACGTCGGCGGCCCGCAGCCGGCGCAGCACCCCGAGCCCGTCGAGGCGCGGCAGGCCGAGATCGAGCACCATGGCGTCGTAGGGCTCGGTCTCGGCGCGGAACCACGCGGCCTCGCCGTCGCCCACCACGTCGGCGACGTAGCCGGCCCGCTCCAGCCCCTGGCGGATGTCGGCGGCGATGCGGGGCTCGTCCTCGACGATCAGGACGCGCACGGATGTCCCTCACTCATCGTCGTCATCGTCCAGGATCTTGGCCGTGCCGGCATCGACCTTCACGGTCCGGCGCTTCCCGTCGGCACCGAGGATGCGCAGCTTGTAGCGCCAATGCCCGTCGTCGCGCTTCAGATCGACCGACACGACGTCGCCCGGCACCGCCTCCCGGGCCGCGCGCAGGATCTCGTCGAGGGGGCGGATCTCGCCCGTCTCCAGGGCGTGGCGGGCGCGGTCGGCATCCTCGGAGGCGGATGCGGGTGCGCCTCCGAGGATGGCGAGCAGGCAGAGGAGGGCGGCGCGGCGGGCGTTCATGCGGGCACGCGGTAGCGCGTGCCGCCTGACGGGAGGCTGACAGGCGCCGTCAGGGTGGCGGGGCGGGGCTTCGGCACAAGGGGGCCATACCCCGTCCGGAGACCTGAAACCATGTCGCTGATCCTCGGTGCCCTCCTCGCCTGCGCGGCCGGCGTCGCCGGCACCCTCCTCTGCCCGGACGACAAGGCGGGCCGCTCGCGCCTGCCCTTGCTGGCCGCTCTCCTGGCCGGCGGCCTCGCCTGGCACGCCCCCGCCCGGGCCGGCGAGGCCCTGCAGGGCCCGGCCCAGGTGATCGACGGCGGGACCCTCCGGGTCGGCGCGCGTCAGGTCAGCCTGTCCGGCATCGTCGCGCCGGATGCCGACCAGACCTGCTCGGACGCGCAGGACCGGACCTACGCCTGCGGCCGGGACGCCGCCCGGGCGCTCGCCGACCATATCGGCGGGGCGGCGGTCGCCTGCGAGGCGCGCGGCGGCACCGATGGCGCGGTCGTGGCCCTGTGCCGGGTCGGCGACGAGGATCTCGGCGCCTGGATGGTCGCGCGCGGCCTCGCCGTACCCGACCGCGGCGCCGCCCCCGCCTATGCGGCCGCCGCCGACCGGGCCTGGGGGCGGCGCCTCGGCCTGTGGTCGGGCGTCTTCCAGGACCCGGCCGAGCGCCGCGGCCGGCGCGCCGCCGCGGGGCTGCGCGACGCCGGCTGACGTCATTCCGGGTTTCGAAAGGGCGAGCCCTTTCGCGGGTGCAGGGCGGAGCCCGTTGGGTTCGGGCGAAGCCCGAGATCGGAGCTCCGCCCCGATACCCCGCCAAAGGGCTCGCCCTTTGGAATTCCGGGACAGCCGGCGCTGGGAACGGTCCTGGGCGCGCCCGGTTGGTCCGGCGCATACAACTTGCCGATGAACCGCGGAGGTCCCGTGAGACGCCTGACTCGCACCGCTCTGCTCGCCGGACTCGTCGCCGGCGCCGCGGGATCCGCCTATGCCGCGGAGGGCAAGGATACCGGCCGCAAGGACAAGACCCCCACGACCAGCATGGGCGCCGGCGGACTAACCGGAACCGGCGCCACCCAGGACGGAGCCCGCACCGGCACCGACAAGCCGCAGACCGGCGGTACGAAGCCGCCCTCGGCTCCCGCCGCCGGCACCACCCGCTGATCCGCTACTGCGAGCGCCGGCTGAACGAGACCGCGTAGGCCTGGACGCGGGCGTCGATCAGCGGATCGTCCGAGACCTCGATCCCGTCGGTCAGGTTGTTGGGCATGAACAGGAGCGCCTTCTCGGCCTCGGCGCTGTCCGGCACCGCCTTCGCCACGGTCAGCGTGCCGAGATCGACGGTCTTGCGGTCGTCGGGCCAGGGCTTGGTGGCGTCGTTGGTCGGGTCGCCGGCTTGGGCGAGCTGGGCCAGGACACGGAACTTCGCCGGCTCCTTGGCGATGCGCGGCCCGATCTCCCCCATCAGGAAATTGGGGTCGCGCTTGGCCGCCTCCTCGGGCGGCAGGATCTCCTCGCCCTGCACCGGCTCGATGCGGAAGCGGAACGGCTGGCGCTTGCCGTCCTTGTCCACAAGGATGAAGGCGTTGACGCCGTTATAGGTTTGCCGCGCGAGGCTCGACGGGGTCTTGGCCGTGCCGCCCGCGGTGGCGGCGGCCGGGTGCGCGGCGGTGAAGCGCTCCAGCGCAGTCGGATGGGCCGCGTTCGGGCCGCTGTCGGCGACCGCCTTCAGGAGATCGCGGAACTCCTCGCCGGTGGCGACCGGGAAGTACTTCAAGGAGTTGGTGACGACATCCATCTCGGAGCCGTCTTGCAGCTTGAACTTCAGGGCGAGGCCGTGCGGATTGGCGTTGGCCGCGCCGTCCGGGATGGTCGGCACGCCGGTGGCGTCGGAGAAGCGGATCGTCACCGGCACCGCCGGCCCCTGGAACAGGGAGGCCTTGCTGATCGTGGCGGCCTCCGCCGACGGGGTGAAGGTGCCCTCCGCCACCACACCCTTGGCGTGGTTGGCCCGCGCCCCCGGATGCTTGCCGAACAGCGTGTTCATCACGTCGATCGTCTGCTCGGCGGTGGAGGTATCCTGGGCCAGGGCCGGCGCGGTGGCCGCGAGCGCGGTGCTCAGCAGGAGGGCGAAGCCCGATCTCGAACGCAGCATGAAGAGTCTCCCGACAGCCACGGCCTCCCGGGCCGGTCCACGCGGACCGGACCATCTTCTAGGGAGAGAAGGGCCGATGGCACAACCGCAAGCTTCGCCTAGACGGGGCGTCGGTTACGGTCCGGCTACCGCGCCCCGCGGTGGAGGTCGCCGTCGATCAGCAGGGCGCTGCGGCTGTCGAGCCGGGAGCGGTAGACCTGGAGGTTCTCCATCACCCGCTGCACGTAGTTGCGCGTCTCGGTGAAGGGGATGCGCTCCACCCAGTCGATCACGTCGACGCCGGGCTTGCGCGGGTCGCCGTAGGCGTCGATCCACTTCTTCACGTTGCCGCCGCCCGCGTTGTACGACGCGAAGGCTAGCACGTAGGAGCCGCGCCAATCCTCCATCAACTCGCCGAGATGGGCCTGCCCCAGCTTGGCGCAGTAGGCGGGGTCGCTGGTCAGGCGGTCGACGTCGAAGGCGGCCGCGACCCGGCGGGCGGTGCGCTGGGCGGTGGCCGGCATCATCTGCATCAGGCCTCGTGCGCCGACGCCCGACTGGGCCCGGGGATCGAACTGGCTCTCCTGCCGGGCGATGGCGTAGACCATGGCCCGTTCCACCTGCGGCACCGCCGTGAAGGTCTCGTAGTCGGGAATGCCGATCGTCGGGTAGGCGTGGGCGTCGAGGGGCAGGCCGCGCTGCACCGCGAGCTTGCCGATCGCCACCAGGGCGCGGGCATCCTTCATGTCGGTGGCGAGGTCGCCGAGCGCCTGGAGTTCGCGCGGGTCGGAGAGGTCCCGGGCGGCGTCGATGTAGAGCGGCAGGGCGAGATCCTTGATGCCGGCCTCGCCGAGCATGCGCAGGGCCCGCACGTACAGCCGCCCCTCGAAGGCCTGCCGCTCCGCCCCTTCGAGATCCGCCGGCGACCGCAGGGGCAGGCTGGTCTGGCCGAGCCGGGCCCGCGCGACCTGCCCGTAATAGGCGATCGGCTGCAGGGCGGCCTTCTCGTAGAAGCGCTTCGCCGCGTCCGTCTGGCCCTCAGCCTCGGCCGCCCGGCCCTGCCAGTAGGCGGCCCGCGCCACCGAGATCGGACTCTCCGCGATGGTGGCCATCTGGGCGAAATGCTGCGCGGCGGCGGCCGGATCGCCGGCGAAGCGCAGCGCGATCCAGCCGGCGTGGAATTCGGCCTCGATCCGCTTCTCCGGCGTGCGCGCCGCCTGGGCGTCGGCGACCCGGTAGGCGGTCTTGGCATCGCCGAGGTCGAGGAGCTTGCGCGCCACGATCCGGCGCTCGACCCACCACTCGTCGCCATCGACCAGCACGTCGGGGTTGGTCGGGGCCGCGGCCAGCACGGCGGCGGCCTCCTCGGGCTTGTCGGCCCGGCGGAAATACTGCGCCCGGGAGAAGGTGTAGGAGGCGTCCCCGCGCAGCGACGGCGGCACGGCGGCGAGCGCCGCGGCGGCGCCGGAGGACTTGTCCTCCACGGCCCGGCGGGCGCGCACGAGGCTGGCATAGGCGCCCCCCGCGTAGCCGGCCGCCCGGCCGGCGCTCTCCCAATCGTCCTTCAGGAGCGCCCGCTCCATCCGGTAGCGGTGATCGACCCGGGTGAGCGCCTCCGGAAAGGCGTCGAGCACCCTGGCCTCGAGGCTGCGCCCGAAGCTCTCGCTGCGCCAGAGGTCCCGGACCATCTCGGCGGCGTCGGCCTCGTAGCCGTCGGCCCGAAGCGCCAGCGCCAGGGCGAACTTGCCCGGCGCGCTCGACGGCTTCGCCGTGGCGAAGAAGGCCCGCACCACCGCGGGGGGCTTGCGCTCGGAGAGCAGCGCCTCCTCGGCCCGGCGGCGCAGCAGGGGACCCGCCGGCCAGTCCGGGTTGGCCCGGGCGAACGCGACCGTGCGACTGAATCCGATCCCGGCGCCCGCGCGGATCGCCACCCATTCGAGCAGCGCCTTGGCGGCCGGGTCAGTGAAGCCGTCGCGCATCCGGTCGCCATCCGCGACCCGGCCCTTGCGGTAGAGATCGATGGCGCCGCGCAGCAGCGTCGGATCGGTGTCGCCGGAGATTTTCGGACGCGCGGGGTCGGGCACCTCGGGTACCGGGGCAGCCGGGGCGACCGCGGCGTCCGGCATCGGGAAGGCCACGGGGGCGTCCGGGTCGGCCGACGCGTAGGCCGAGGCCGCGGCCGGCAGCGCCCGGGCGGGCTCCTCGCCCTTCTCGTCGCCCGAGGTGTGGACGGGATCGAGCTTCAGAGCGTCGGCCGCCACCGGGTCGGCACCCTTCTCGGCGTCGCGGACCTGCGCGGTGGAGAGGGCGGCGTCGCTCGCGGGCGGGGTCGGCTGCGTCGCGGGCGCGTCCGGGCCCGCGAGCGCCACGCCGACCGTGGCGATCAGCACGACGGCGGCCAGGGACGTGCGCTTCGAGGCGGGAGTCGAGGCCGCGGATCGGATCACGATTTCCCCCTGCTGGTCGCCGGAGCGGGAAAGGCCGAGGATCGGGCGGGGACCATTAAGATCGCGTTAACCGTCGCGACGATCTGTTTGCGCGCCGTGGCGCGACCGCCTATGTCTGCCCGTCCGCGCCCGTAAGGTGCGGACCACGCGCGGCGCCGAGAACGCCGGATTCCCGGAAGGGACCCTTTGGGACGCCTGAGATGACCGAGATGACCGGGAGCCGCCTGCGGGGCTCGCTCACCGCGCTTGTGACGCCGTTCCGCGACGGCGCCTTCGACGAGGCCGCCTTCCGGAAACTCGTGCGCTGGCAGATCGAGCAGGGCAGCCACGGCCTCGTGCCGACCGGCACCACGGGCGAGAGCCCGACCCTGACCCATGCCGAGCACGACCGGGTGGTCGAGGCCTGCATCGACGAGGCGGGCGGGCGCGTGCCGGTCGTGGCGGGCGCGGGCTCCAATTCCACCGCCGAGGCGGTCGAGCGGGCGCAGCACGCCGAGCGCGCGGGCGCCGACGCCGTCCTCGTGGTGACGCCGTACTACAACAAGCCGACGCAGCAGGGCCTCTACGCCCACTTCAAGGCCGTCAACGATGCGGTCGGCATTCCGATCATCATCTACAACATCCCGCCGCGCTCCGTCGTCGACATGAGCGTCGAGACGATGGCCCGGCTCTTCGAGCTGAAGAACATCGCCGGCGTGAAGGACGCGACCGCCAGGATCGACCGCGTCAGCCAGCAGCGACAGGCCATGGGGGAGAGCTTCCTCCAGCTTTCGGGCGAAGATGCGACGGCGCTCGGCTACAACGCCCACGGCGGCCACGGCTGCATCTCGGTGGTGGCGAACGTCGCGCCCCGGCTCTGCGCCGACCTGCAGGAGGCCTCGCTCGCGGGCGATTACGCCAAGGCGCTGACCCTCCAGGACCGGCTGTTCCCGCTCCAGGCCGGCCTGTTCGCCGAGGCCAACCCGGCGCCGGTCAAGTACGCGCTGGCCCGGCTCGGCCACATCGCCGAGGAGCTGCGCCTGCCGATGGTGCCGGTCTCCGAGGCGACGCGGCGCATCGTGGACGCCGCCCTGCGGCATGCCGGCCTGCTCGACGGCTGATTGGGTAGGCTTTAGAGAGTCATAAAAGAATGGCCCCGAAACCGGAGCCCGGCCGGCGCATCGTCGCCGACAACCGCGCCGCGCGCTATCATTACACGATCGAGGACACGCTCGAGGCCGGCATCGCGCTGACCGGCACCGAGGTGAAGTCCCTGCGCGGCGGCAAGGCGACCATCGGCGAATCCTATGCCGGCCCGTCCGGCAACGACCTGATGCTGTTCAACGCCTACATCCCGGAATACCTGGAGGCGAACCGCTTCAACCACGACACCAAGCGCCCGCGCCGCCTGCTGCTGCACCGCCGCCAGATCGACAAGCTGATCGGCGCGACCCAGCGCCAGGGCTACACGGTGGTGCCGCTGAAGATCTACTTCAACGACAAGGGCCGGGCGAAGGTCGAGCTGGGCCTCGGCAAGGGCAAGCAGGCCCACGACAAGCGCGAGGCCGCCAAGGAGCGCGACTGGCAGCGGGACCGGGCGCGGCTGCTGCGGGACCGGGGTTAGCGGGCGGAGCCGCGACCCAGCTCAATCGGGATCGCCGAGGCAACGGATCTGTCTCAGACGTTCGCTCTCCGCATCCGTCGCGTGCAGGCGCGCGTCCCAATCGTCGGGTGGGTTGCCCTGGCGCAGCATCGTCTGAAAGACCGCGTAGGCGTCCGATCTGCTGCCGTAAGCGCGGAGCGTCCGGTCATCGTTGACCCATGCCAGCACGATCACGCGACGCCCGCCCGCTTCGCGGTAGCGGAAGAACGGCCGGTATCGCTGAAGGAATCTTGCCCGGAACGAGCGCCTGTGTACGCTTCCAAGCGTATCGCCCTGTCGATCCTGCGCTCGGGTTGGATCCTCTGGTATGACCTCGAATGCGACTTTCAGGACTGCGGCGAGCACCTGCGTGACCCGTCTGTTCGGATAGCCGCCCGGGTCTTTCGTCCTGGCCGCCATGACCGTCGCGATGAGATCTTCGAGCTGGTCGAGGAACAACGGATGGGATGGATCTCCCACCCGCTGATTCTCGGTGGCCCGTCGCGCACTCCTCGTCGCTCGGAAGCGGGGCATCCAGATCGATCGCAACTCCGTCGACCAGAGCGGCGGCCCGTCAATACAGGTTCGGAGTGACGGGCCGAATGGCCGCCGGCCACTTCACAAGATCCCGCTCGATCAGGAACAGGAACGGCCCCAGCGCGCGGTCCTCCTCGACCGGTGGATCGACTTTGGCGATCGTGATCGTGCCGTCCGATAGCCTGCGGAACACGATTCGTCCGGATTTGCCGAGTCCGAGCAGGCGCCGGATCGCGGCCGGTACGGTCGTCTGACCCCGAGCCGTGACCGTCGCGGGGATCTCCAGAATCTCGGCAGCCTTGCCCATCACACGCTCCAGCATGGCACGGATAGGACAGGCATCTGCCTTGTCGATCCAACCGGCACCGCATCCGTTCCGGCTCTGCTGGCGCAATCTTTCGCGCCGGTGCTGAACGGTCGTACGATCCCCGCCAGCGAACGGAGCGCGCCACCATGCCATCCACCCACGACACTCTGCCCGCCGACCTCCCCGCCCCCGTGGATGACGGCGCGGCCGATCATCTGCGCGGGATGCGGCTGCCCGACGTGGCGCTGACCGCCACCGACGGCGGCACGGTCTCGCTGGCCCGGCTCACCGGCCGCACCGTGGTCTACGCCTATCCGCGGACCGGCGAGCCGGGACAGCCCGGCCTCACGCCCGACTGGGATGCGATCCCCGGCGCCCGGGGCTGCACGCCGCAGGCTTGCGATTTCCGCGACCACCATTCTGATCTGAAAGCGTGCGGCGTCGCCCAAATCTACGGCCTCTCGACCCAGACGAGCGCCTACCAGCGGGAGGCAGCCGAACGGCTGCGCCTGCCGTTCCCGCTGCTCTCCGATCCGCACCGCGCCTTCGCGATGGCGGCGCGCCTGCCGGTCTTCTGGGCCGGCGGGCAGGTGCTGCTGCGCCGCCTCACCCTGGTGATCGACGACGGCGTGGTCAGCCACCTGTTCTACCCGGTCTTCCCGCCGGACCAGAGCGCCCGGCAGGTCCTCGACTGGCTCGATGGGCGTGCGGCCTGAGAGGCCGTTCGCGCCACAATCCTGGATTTCCAAGGGCTTGCCCTTTGGCGGGTCCTCAGGGCGGAGCCCTGAGGCGTTCACCAGGGGGCTGCCCTGGACCCGCGAAAGGTCTCGCCCTTTCGAAACCGAGTCGAACCGGCGCGTGCGGCGCTACTCCTCCTCGGCCTCCGGCTGGCGGATGCCGTAGCGGTTCTCCAGGCTCGGGCTCGGACGGCCTTCCCCGCGGTAACGGCTCGGGGCGTCGCCCGCGGCCCGCGCCGGCCGCTCGTTCGGTTCGCGCCCGATCCGCCCCGAGAGGCTCGCCAGATCGACGAACTCGTCGGCCTGCCGCCGCAACTCGTCGGAGATCATCGACGGCTGGGTCTGGATCGTGGAGATCACCGTGACCTTGACGCCGCGCCGCTGCATCGCCTCGACCAGCGAGCGGAAGTCGCCGTCGCCCGAGAACAGGATCATGTGATCGATATGGGCGCTGAGCTCCAGGGCGTCGATCGCCAGCTCGATGTCCATATTGCCCTTGTATTTCCGCCGTCCCATGGAGTCGGTGAACTCTTTCACCGGCTTGGTCACGACACGGTAGCCGTTGTAATCGAGCCAGTCTATGAGCGGACGAATCGAAGAATATTCTTGGTCCTCGATCATTGCTGTATAATAGAACGCACGAAGAAGATTTTCGCGGGATTGGAATTCCTTCAGTAGCTTCTTGTAATCAATATCGAAACCGAGGGCTTTGGTTGTCGCGTAGAGATTTGCGCCGTCAATAAAGATCGCGCTGCGTTGAGTTGATGCCATGAACAGGTTGAATCCTAAAATAATACAAGGTGACGGAAAATCGTCTCAAGAAACGGCCAAACTCCGATCGCGGCCTCGGGACCGGGACGGATCAGCGCGATCGATCGTCGATATACTCAGCAATCCAGGGCGAAAAGCGCGGTCGTCGGCTGGTGGCGGTCGCCCAGGCCTGCGAACCATTCGTCCCAAATGCGTCCGTGTCAAGCAGAACGGCGCGTCTGTGGCCGGGGAGATGGATGCTGCGAAGCAAGAAGGTCGAAACAGTTCGCCATTACGGGTTTGCGGGCGGTCTTAAGAAGCTTTGCGGTCACTGATCCTGTAAACCTAAGATCGCAACGCCGGCACGGATCAGCCGTTCACGCGCTCGACGCTGTTGACCGCGCGCTTGCCGCGCAGTTCCGCGATGATGGCATTCAGGTGCTGGAGATCCCAGACCGACAGATCGATGGTGATGTCGGTAAAGTCCTGGGTGCGCCGCTTCATCGAGATATTGTCGATGTTGCCGTCGTGATCGGCGATCACCTGGGCAATCTGGGCGAACACCCCCGGCTCGTTGATCGACTTGAGCGCGAGCCGGGCGGGGAAGCGTTCGCCGCCGAGCGCCTCGACGTCCCACCGGACGTCGAGCCAGCGTTCCGGCTCGTTGTCGAAGGCGGCGAGCGCCGCGGACTGGATCGGGTAGACGGTGACGCCGACCTCGGGGGTCAGGATGCCGACGATCCGGTCCCCCGGGACGGCGCCGCCGTTCGGCGCGAAGGTCACCGGCAGGTCGCCCGCGAGGCCCCGGATCGGGATCGCGTCGCTCCGGCCCTCGACCTCGCCCTCCTTGCCCTCCGCGCCCGGGAAGGTCAGCCGCATCGTCTGGTCGGCCGAGCGGACGAGCCGGCCGGCGCCATTGGCCGGCCCCTGCGCTGCGGAGGGCCGGCGCTCGTCGCGGTGGTCGGGATAGACGGCACGGACCACGTCCCCGGAGAACATCTCGCCCCGTCCGACGGCGGCGAACACGTCCTCGGTGCTCGCCCGGGCGAGCCGCGGCAGGGCGCCGCGCAGCTTGTCCTCCGAAAAGGTCTTGGCGGCCCGCTCGAAGGCCCGGTCCAGGATCTGGCGGCCGAGACCGGCATATTGCCGGCGTACCGCCGCCCGGGTCGCCCGCCGGATCGCGGCCCGCGCCTTGCCGGTCACCACCAGGGATTCCCAGGCGGCCGGCGGCGAGGCGCCGTCCGAGCGCATGATCTCGACCTCGTCGCCGTTGGCGAGTTCGTGCAGCAGCGGCGCCATCCGGCCGTTGATCTTGGCGCCCACCGCGGTGTTGCCGACATCGGTGTGCACCGCATACGCGAAATCGATCGGCGTCGCGCCCCGCGGCAGGGCGATCAGCCGGCCCTTCGGGGTGAAGCAGAACACCTGATCCTGGAACAGCTCCAGCTTGGTGTGCTCCAGAAACTCCTCCGGGCTGTCGCCCTCGGCGAGCAGTTCGATGGTCCGGCGCAGCCACTGGTAGGCGCCGCTCTCGGCGGCCAGCTTCGGGTGCACGCTGCCCTCGCCCTCGCGGCGGCCCAACTCCTTCCCGAGTTCCTTGTAATGGGCGTGGGCCGCGATGCCGTACTCGGCGATGTCGTCCATGGCGCGGGTGCGGATCTGCAGCTCGACGCGCTGGCTCTTCGGCCCGATCACCGTGGTGTGGATCGAGCGGTAATCATTCTGCTTCGGAGTCGAGACGTAGTCCTTGTACCGGCCCGGGACCATCGGCCAGCTGGTGTGGACGATGCCGAGCGCCGCGTAGCACGCCTGCACCGTGTCGACGACCACCCGGAAGCCGAAGATGTCGGAGAGCTGCTCGAAGGCGACCGACTTGCGCTCCATCTTCGACCAGATCGAGAACGGCTGCTTCTGTCGGCCGTTCACCTCGGCGATGATCCCCTGCGCGCCGAGCTTCTCGGTGAGCACCTGCGCGATGGTCTCGACCACGCTCTCGGATTTGGCGCTGAGCCGCGCCAGCCGCTGCGTGATGGTGGCGTAGACCTCCGGCTCGAGGTTGCGGAAGGCCAGATCCTCCAGCTCCTCGCGCAGCTCCTGCATGCCCATCCGGCCGGCGAGCGGCGCGTAGATGTCCAGCGTCTCCTGCGCGATGCGGCGGCGCTTGTCGTCCCGCATGTGCTGGAGGGTGCGCATGTTGTGCAGGCGGTCGGCGAGCTTGACCAACAGCACCCGCACGTCCGCCGCCACCGCGAGCAGCAGCTTGCGGAAGTTCTCCCCCTGCGCCGCCTGCTTGGAGACGAGGTCCAATCGCTTGAGCTTGGTCAATCCGTCGACCAGCGCGCCGATCTCCGGCCCGAACAGCCGGCGGATCTCTTCAAGCGTCGCCTCGGTGTCCTCGACGGTGTCGTGCAGGACGGCGGCCACGATCGTGGCGTCGTCGAGGTGGAGATCCGTCAGGATCGCAGCGACTTCGAGGGGATGGGCGAAGAACGGATCGCCCGAGGCGCGCTTCTGCGTGCCGTGCGCCTGCATGGCGTACACGTAGGCGCGGTTGAGCAGCGCCTCGTCGGCGGTCGGGTTGTAGCGCTTGACCCGCTCGACCAGCTCGTACTGGCGCATCATCCGCCGGGACGGGATCGGCTCCTGCGGGGGACGCGATGTCGGGGTCACGCCCGATTGTTCCGCAACCGCCGTGCCGGCGCCAGCCCCCGGCGGCGGAAAACCGCCCGGTGCGACCGCAGCGTCCTCGGAACGAGAGAACCCGGCGTCTCGGCCGGGTCCGGATTCACTCAGTTCGGGCGCGTCGAGACCCACGCGGTGCGGCTCACTCGCCCTCGTCGTCGGTCTCGACCGGCGGGGCGAGGTTCTCGAGGCCGCGCAGCAGGTCCTCCTCGCTCATGCGATCGAACTGGACCGCCGAATCGTCGCTCGAGGATTGCGGCGCCACCGCGGCGGCGGCCGGCGAACTCGACAGCAGCGGCACGGTCTCGGCCTCCGGCTCGTCGACCTCGACGTATTTCTGCAGCGAGTGGATCAACTGCTCCTTGAGGTCGTCCGCGGTGATCGTCTCGTCGCCGATCTCGCGCAGGGCCACGACGGGGTTCTTGTCGCGGTCGCGGTCGACGGTGAGCGGGGCGCCGGCGGCCAGCAACCGTGCGCGATGGCTCGCCAGCAGGACCAGCTCGAACCGGTTCTCGACCTTCTCGATGCAATCTTCGACGGTGACGCGCGCCATGCGGGGCGGCTCCTTGGGCTTGAGCGATGGGTGATGTCGGGTATGAACGCACCCTACACCGGATGCCGTTGTGCAACAAGCACAGCGGCTTGCGCAGGGCGCACGTCCGCCGGCCTGGCCGCCGCATGGTGCGGCGCATTGTTGACACCCGCGGCAACGGGTGCCAGTCCGCCCGCCATTCCAGAGGTTCAGCCGACACGGGCGGCGCTCGCGCGTCGCGGAGCGATCAAGACCGGATATGCGCGCACTCATCTTCCCCGGCCAGGGCAGCCAGACGGTCGGCATGGCGCGGGACCTCGCCGCGGCCTTCCCGCAGGCGAAGGCCGTGCTCGATGCGGTCGATGACGCCCTGGGCCAGGGCCTGTCGCGCCTGATGTTCGAGGGGCCGGCCGAGGACCTGACCCTCACCACCAATGCCCAGCCGGCCCTGATGGCGGCGAGCCTCGCGGTGCTGCGGGTGCTGGAGTCCGAGGCCGGCCTCGACTTGGAGCGCGACGTCGCCTGCGTGGCCGGCCATTCCCTCGGCGAGTACGCCGCGCTCGCCGCCGCCGGCAGCCTGACGATCGCCGATGCCGCGAAACTCCTGCGCCTGCGCGGCGCGGCCATGCAGGAGGCGGTGGCGCCGGGCGCGGGCGCGATGGCGGCGCTGATCGGAACCGATCTCGAAACGGCCCGGTCCCTGGCCGAGGAGGCCGGCGGCGGCGCGGTCTGCGACGTCGCCAACGACAATGGCGGCGGGCAGGTGGTGCTCTCGGGCGACCGTTCCGCCGTGGAGCGGGCCATCGGGCTGGCCACGGGCCGCGGGATCAAGCGCGCCGTGCTGCTCAACGTCTCGGCGCCGTTCCACTGCCGGCTGATGGCTCCGGCCGCCGAGGCCATGGCCCGGGCGCTGGCCACTGTCCCCCTGCAGGCGCCCCGCGTCACCCTCTACGCCAACGTGACGGCCGCGCCGGTCGCCGAGCCGGAGGCGATCCGCAAGGCCCTGGTCGAGCAGGTCACCGGCACGGTGCGCTGGCGCGAGAGCGTCGCCGCCATGGCGGCCGCCGGGGTCGACCGATTCCATGAACTGGGTGCCGGCAAGGTGCTCACCGGCCTCGTCAAGCGCATCGCCCCCCAGGCCACGGCCACCGCGATCGGCACGCCTTCGGACGTCGCCGCCTTCGCGCTGTAACGGGTTTCCAAAGGGCGAGCCCTTTGGCGGGGTGTCGGGGCGGAGCCCCGATGTCGGGCTTCGCCCGGACCCAGCAGGGCGCTGCCCTGCACCCGCAAAAGGCCTCGGCCTTTTGAATCCGGACCCTTTCAGAGGAGCCCCGCATGTTCGATCTCACTGGCCGCAAGGCCCTCGTCACCGGCGCCACCGGCGGCCTCGGGCAGGCGATCGCCCGGGCGCTGCACGCGCAGGGCGCCACCGTCGCCCTCTCGGGCACCCGGCAGGCGGCCCTGGAGGCGCTGGCCGCCGAACTGGGGGAGCGCGCGAGCCCCGTCGTGGCCGATCTCTCGGACAAGGACTCGGTCGAGGGCCTCGTCCCGGCCGCCGAGGCCGCGATCGGCCCCCTCGACATCCTCGTGAACAATGCCGGCATCACCCGGGACAACCTGTTCATGCGGATGAAGGACGAGGAGTGGGAGCAGGTGCTCGCCGTCAACCTCACCGCCGCCTTCCGCCTGTCCCGGGCCGCCGTGAAGGGCATGATGCGCCGCCGCTTCGGGCGGATCGTCAATATCGGCTCGGTGGTGGGCTCGACAGGCAATCCCGGCCAGGGCAACTACGCCGCCGCCAAGGCCGGCCTCGTGGGCCTGACCAAGTCGCTCGCCGCCGAGGTCGCCTCCCGCGGAATCACGGCCAACTGCATCGCGCCGGGCTTCATCACCTCGCCCATGACCGACGCGCTGAACGAGAAGCAGCGCGAGGGCATCCTGGCCCGGGTGCCGGCCGGGCGACTCGGCGAGGGCGCCGAGGTCGCCGCCGCCTGCCTCTATCTCGCCTCCGCGGAGGCCGGCTACGTGACCGGACATACGCTGCACGTGAACGGCGGAATGGCGATGTACTAGGCGCTGTATACTGGTCACAACCGTTGGCGAATCAGCGCCGCCGACGCGGAAACGCCACACCGCTGAAGGGTTTCTGAACGGCCCCTCGCCAGGGCGGGAGGCCTGTGCTACCAACCCCCCGCAACCGCGCAGGGGGTTGACGGTTCAGCGGGTTTTCAGTCCAAGGGCCTCCCGGCGGGGGCATCCCGGTGCACCTTGCCGGTTCACCGTCAGAAGCACGCGCGATCGGACACCGGCCGCTCAACAAGCCCGCAGGGGCGCGACGCGGTCAACGCACCACCCCGAGAAGACTGACAGACTTAAAGGACGAGGACGGAAGACCGATGAGCGATATCGCTGAGCGCGTGAAGAAGATCGTGGTCGAGCACCTGGGCGTCGAGCCCGAGAAGGTGGTCGAGAGCGCCAACTTCATCGACGACCTCGGTGCCGACAGCCTCGACACGGTCGAGCTGGTCATGGCCTTCGAGGAGGAGTTCAACGTCGAGATCCCGGATGACGCGGCCGAGACCATCCAGACGGTCGGCGACGCCGTGAAGTTCCTGGAGAAGAACTCCGCCGCGTAACGGCGCCGGATTTTTCCTTCCACGCGGCGCGGGTGAGGCGGAACAGCCCCCGCGCCGTTATGCGTTTGAAGGCTCGGAGCCGGGACCGAATCCGCCTCCGACGGTTATAGACGATGCGCTCCGGCGGCGGCCTGGCTGCGCGATCCAAGACGGGACGAGTGCGATGCGGCGGGTGGTGGTCACGGGTCTGGGGATGGTCACGCCGCTGGGCTGCGGGGTGGAGCACACCTGGAGCCGGCTGATCGCGGGCGACAGCGGCGCCGGCCCGATCCGCGGCTTCGAATCCGCCGACCTGCCCTGCCGGATCGCCGCGCAGGTCCCCTTCGGCGACGGCAGCGACGGCACCTTCAACCCGGACCGCGTGATGGAGGTGAAGGAGCAGCGCAAGGTCGACCCGTTCATCGTCTACGCGATGGCGGCGGCCGACGAGGCGCTGAAGGATGCCGGCTGGGCGCCCAAGAGCCACGAGGACCAGTGCGCCACCGGCGTGCTGATCGGCTCCGGCATCGGCGGCATCGGCGGCATCTACGACGCCTCCGTGACCCTGCACGAGAAGGGCCCGCGCCGGATCTCGCCGTTCTTCATCCCGGGCCGGATCATCAACCTCGCCTCCGGGCAGGTCTCGATCGCCCACGGGCTCAAGGGCCCGAACAACGCCGTGGTCACGGCCTGCTCCACCGGCGCCCACGCGATCGGCGACGCGAGCCGCCTGATCGCGCTGGGCGATGCCGACGTGATGGTGGCGGGCGGCGCCGAATCGCCGGTGAACCGCCTCTCGATCGCGGGCTTCTCCGCCTGCCGGGCGCTGACCACGGGCTTCAACGACACGCCGGAGAAGGCCTCGCGCCCCTACGACCGCGACCGCGACGGCTTCCTCATGGGCGAGGGCGCCGGCATCGTGGTGCTGGAGGAATACGAGCACGCCAAGGCCCGCGGCGCGAAGATCTACGCCGAGGTGGTGGGCTACGGCCTCTCGGGCGACGCCTACCACATCACCTCCCCGTCCCCGGACGGCGACGGCGCCTTCCGCTGCATGAGCGCGGCGGTGAAGCGGGCCGGGATCTCGCCCGCCGAGATCGGCTACATCAACGCCCACGGCACCTCGACGCCCATGGGCGACGAGCTGGAGCTGAAGGCCGTTGAGCGGCTCCTGGGCGATGCCGCCGCGGGGGCGACCATGTCGTCCACCAAGAGCTCGGTCGGCCACCTGCTGGGCGCCGCCGGCTCGGTGGAGGCAATTTTTTCGATCCTCGTCCTGCGCGACGGCGTGATCCCGCCGACGCTCAACCTCGACAACCCCTCGGTCGAGACCAAGATCGATCTTGTGCCGTTCGAGGCGAAGCGGAAGCCGGTGGATGTGGTGCTGTCGAATTCGTTTGGGTTTGGTGGGACGAATGCCAGCTTGGTGATGCGGCGGGTTTAAGACGAGACCGAAAATTTTTGAATTTGAGGCAATCAGTTCGGTGCGTCAGCACTCCTGAGGTCTGGCTTTGCCACAGATGTACTACCTTCTTCTGGAATATTCGGAAAATTTATCAAGCCGCCCGGCGTATTTCGGAAGGCCTCTCGGCATGCTTTGGCAAAATCGGAGTCGTTCGAATTTTTCAAATGCCATCAATATTAGGAAGATTAAATCCGTAAACAGCGATTGTGCGCGATGACAAATTTCCCTCCCGATGAATTTATGGGATAAAAACCAGCTACAAATGTATCAGCGAAAAGCCTTGCTTAGGTAACGACCACAGGTGCCAAACTCACAGGTTTTTAGATCTCGTTCTCTTGGCCCTCACCATCCCCTTCGCTCCGCCTCCCCCGGCACCCGCCCCTGCGGGGTGAGCGCATGCACCACCTCCGGCAGCGCCTGGGCGAGCTGCGACAGCAGCGTCTCGCGGTCCAGCCCGGTCTGGCTCTGGAGGGTGTCCACCGTGTCGGGGCCGAGCGCCCGGGCGAGCTGGTCCGGGGCCACCGGGCGGTTGGCGCCGGGGCCGATCCAGGACTCGATCACGTCGCCGAGGCCCCCCTGGCGGAACCGGTCCACCAGCCCGTCGAGGCCGCCGAGATCCCCCTGCCCCGCCGGGGCGGCGCGGCTCGGGGCCGGGGCGGCGCCGGGGCCGTCGAGCATGCCGGAGAGATCCGAAAAATCGCCGGGCGGCAGGGACGGGTCGACGGTGCCGTCCGGGCCGCTGTCGCGGCGGCCACCATACTGGTCCCAGCCGCCGATATCGCCGTTCTCGTCGGGCCGGCGCCCGCCGGCATCGGCGGGGTGCTGGCCGGGATCACGTCCGGAGGGGCCGGCGCCGCCGGAGCGGTCGGCCTCGGGGCCGGGCTCGCCCCGGCGTCCTCCGCCGAAGATGTCGCCGAAGCCGCCGCCTGCGCCCTTGGCCAGCAGCAGCATCAGCAGCGCCTTCACCAGGGGCGACATCCCCCCGGCGCTGCCCTTCTGCCCGCCGAACACCTGACCCAGCACGCCGCCGATCGCCGATTCGAGCAAACCCATGCGCCCCTCCCCCCGGAGCCCGCCCCGGGCCCGGGCGAACAACCGCTCAGGGACGGGGTCGGTTGCCTTGGCGGGCGGCGGCCGGGGCGATCCGGTGACGGCGGGCAACGCGCCCTTTCCCGGACAGGTGGAGCGTCAGCGGAACCTGATCCGGGACCCAGCACAAAAGAGGGCCGCGCGCGCGGCACAGTCTGTTTCAGACCGCCGCTTCGCGAGCTCTTGTGCTGGATCCCGGGTCGCATTCCGCCGGCGCTCCATGCGCCCGGGACAGGGTCGAGGCACGACCGGCACGATGCGGTGGCATCGGATCTCTTGACCAACGCCCGGAAAGGGCTGGTCCTCGCCCTCAGCGGGCCGGGGCGGTCAGCGCCGCTTGCGCGGTGCCGTGGGCGGTGGTGGCATCGGCGGGTTCGGAGAGCGGCATCGTCGCGGCGGCGAGCGCCAGAGCGGTCAGGAACAGGCCGGTTGCGGCGGCGCCCGCCCGGGGGCGCGGCAGGCGGAGGGCGGAGCGCCGCGGGCGGCGATCGGTCGTCGACATGGTGGCCTCGTCGAGCGGGGTGGGCCTCGGGCCCGTATGACGAGGCAACGCCGGCCGGGGGCGGGACGGTTCCCGGAGCTCAGCGCCGCGCGACGAGGCGGCGTCCGAGGGCGCCGAGGGCGCAGCCCGCGATGTAGGGCGGCAGGATCAAGGCCGCGCCCTCCAGCCAGAGCCCGGGCAGGCCGGGCACGATCGCGGCGAGGGCCGCCGCCGCCAGGAGGCCCGCGGCCACGAACAGGCCGAGCGGCACGGCGTATCGGTCCGGCCAGCCGGCCAGCGCCCCGACCCCGAGGCCGAGCGCCCCCGCCCCGGCGAGTCCGGGCCAGAATCCGGCAAGCAGCAGCATCACGGCCGTGCGGTCTCCAGACGGGTGCGGCGCCCGCGCGCGGCGGATCGATCGGGCCTCACGGCAGCAGCGCGAAGGCGACGGGGCCGGCGGGTCCGTCCGGCCCGGCGCTCACCTGATCCGGCCGGGCGCCGGCCTGGAGCAGATACTCCACCACGGCCTGGGCGCGCAGCCGGGGCAGGTCCTGCGGCGGCTCGTCGGCGGCCGCCTCGGATTTTTTGGGGGCGGGCTTGCCGCGTCGGGCGGCGTCCTTGGCGGATGTCTTCGGATCGGGCTTGGCATCTGCCTTGGTGTCGTGCTTGGCGCCCGACTTCGGGTCCGGTTTGGCATCGGGCTTGGCCGCCGACCTGCCGGGGGCCTCCGGCTTGGCCGCGCTGGCGACGCGGGTCGGCTCGGGCTCCGGCGGTGCGGCCGGACGGGCGCCCTCCCCCGGGCCGGCGGCCGGTGTCGGCGCGGCCTTCGCCGGATCGGCGGGGCCCGAGACGGCGATGCGCAGGGTCGGACAGGCCTTGGCCAGGGCCGCCAGGGCGTCGAGGGTGGGGTAGAAGGCCGGGCCCGGCACGGCGCTGCCCGCCGGGAAGCGCAGATCCGCCCCCGCGGTCGCGGCGGTGAAATCGGCGCGGCAGGCCGCCGGGTCACGCCGCTCCGCCGGCTGCCGGGCCGTGACCGCGGCCCGACCGGTCCAGCCGGGGGGCAGAACCTCGGCGAGGCGCTCGGCGGTGCGGGCCGCGACCTCGCGGTAGAGGCTCTCGCCGGTCAGCGTCAGCGTCCGGTCGGAGACGCTGGCCTCACCCGTAGCGAGGCCTGCCACCAGGGGCGCCGCGGCGGCGAGCGCCGCCCCGAGATCCGCCGGCGCGCCCTCGGCGAGGCGCGTGCGGTCGAGGATCGGCTCGCGGAACAGGCGGGGCCTGAGCGCGTCGAGCACCCGCTCGCGGGTGGCCGCGTCCGGCACGTGCCCGGTGAACGTGACCGTCTCCGGCGTCCGGCGGATCGCGACCCGGTAGGGCGAGAGCGGCCGCGCCGTCAGCGCGACCCGGCCGGCCGCGACGCCGGCGGGGCGGCCGTCGCGCATCAGCGCCTCGGCGTCGGGGATCGCCTGCCCGTCGATGGCGTCGCCGCCGACCGAGACCGCGCCGTCCACGAAGGCGACGCGGCCCGTCTGGATCAGCGCGGCGAGGCGGAACGCGAAGGCGATCAGGTCTTTCGGGTCGATCGCCGGGTCGAGCCCCCGGGCGGTCACCAGCCGGTCGTCCACGGCCGCGCCTGCCGTCCCCTGCGCGGACTCTTGCGCGGCCTCCTGGGCGGCGCGCAGGGCGGTCTCGCGGTCGGCCGCGGAGGGGATGAAGCCGTCGAGCACGATCCCGCCCGCTTCCTTCGCGACGGTGAAGCGGTACTGCGCCACCCGCGGCGGCAGGATCTCGACGCGGCCGATGCTGAACCCCGCCGGCGGCTCCGAAAGGGCGGCCCGCAGCGCCTCGTAGGCCGGCACGTCGACGGCCTCGCCGGACAGGCTGAGAACGGTGTCGCTGAGCGCGGCCCGTCCGCCCGCCGTGAGCCCGGAGAGCCGCGCCGCCAGGAAGGCCGCCGCGCTCGGAAAATCCGGCGGCGCGCCCCGGGCGGCCCGGGCGGTATCGTCGAGGCTGGTGCCGGGGCCGAGCGCCCCGGTGACCCGCGCCTCCAGGGCCCGGCGCCCGATCTCCACCGGGCGGCTGCCCTCCAGGGCGACGTGGGCTGGGCCCCTGCGGATCGCCGCCCACTGGAACGGTGTCGCGGTCTCGACGAGGCCGACCTCTGAGACGATGCGCCGGGGGCCGTCCAGGACGGCGAGGCGGAACAGGGTGGCGGCGCGGGCGCCCGCATCCGGCGCCTCGCCGGCCGCCACGAGGTCGCGGCCCTGCACGGTCAGGCGCAGCCAGGGCTCGCCGGTCTCGGTGGCCGTGCCGGCCGCGACGCGGGCCCCCGCGGCCTCGAGCCGCTCGGCGATCCGCGGGGCGGCGTAGAGCGTCGCGCTCGCCCAGATCAGGGCGAGCGCCGGCAGGCCGGCGAGCCAGCCGGCATGGCGCAAGCCTCGGGCGAAGGTATCGGGCACGGGCACAAAGATCGGTTGATCGGATCCTGGGCCGACACGACACCGCCTTTCCGGCAGCATGAAGGCCGGGCCGCGTCGCCGCGTCGCCGCGTCGCCGGAACGACCCCGGGCGGGCTCGGTTGGACCTCACGTCCGTTGTGCGGAGATGGCCGGAGACCGCCATGGAAACGCCGGTGCGCGCCCTGCTCGCCGTTCTGCTGCTGCCGATCGCCGCCCCGGCCGCGGCGCAGAGCCTGTCGGCCACCGCGACGGCGCCGACGGCGGCCTCCCTGGAGCCGATCACCGCGATCGCCAATCCCGGGCAGCTCAGCCTGGGGGGCACGTCCACGACCGGACCGTTCCCGACCCTCTCGGCACAGACCGGCGGCCTGCTGAATGCCGGCCAGTTGAGCCTCAGCGGCGCCGGCGGTGGCGGCGGCACGATCGGGGCGCCGACCAGCGCGCTCCCCGGCGCCGGCCAGCTCGGGTTCTCGTCGAGCACCGGCATCACGGGCGGCGCCGGGGTCACCGGATCGACGCTCGGCACCAGCCGATCCAGCGGCACGACCGGAGCCACCGGGACGCTCGCCGGCTTCGGCACGACGCTGGGATCGAGTTCGAACGCCGCCCTCGGCTCGCTCTCGGGCAGCGCGCTCTCGACGAGCTTCGGGACGACCAGCCTGGGCAGCAACGCGGCGTTCACGACGAATACGGCGGGCCTGACGACCGGGCTGAGCACCGGCACGGGCGTGTCCGCGTCGCGGACTTCCGTGTCGGGGATATCCGCGTTCGGGGCATCCAGCGCCGGGATCGGCAGCACATCGGGCATCGCCACCGGCCAGGGCACCGGCGCGACGACTGCATCGGGCGTCACTTCGAGCGGGGCCACGAATGCCGTCGACGCGGCCGCCCTCGGGACCGTCTCGTCCGGGCTCGGGACGTTCACCACCGGCGGCGGGACCGGAGCCGCCGCGGGCCTCGCCACGGGGGCGGTCGCGACGACCGGAACGGCGGCGGGAACGGCCTCGGGCGGCGCCGGGATCGCGGCCGCGTCGACCGCGGTGGCGGGCCGGGACCTCGATCTCGTCCAAGCGGCGCCTGCGGCGTCGGCTGGTGGCGGGACATCCGGCGGCGCAGGCATCGGGGGCGCCGCCGCCGCGCCCGGCCGGATCGACGTTCCCTGCAGCGGTGCCCTCACGGCGGCCTGCTTCGGCGCCGACAACGCGTACTGATCCGCCGGGCCCGGAACCGCCGTTCCGGCGCGGCCGTTCCTTCCGCACCGGCACCACGGCCGGGACAGGAGCAGGCGATGACCGTCAATCTGAGCCGCACCGCGTACGCGGCTTTTCTCGTTCTGGGTCTGTCGGGCGCGGCCCTGGCGCACGAGGCGGGCTCTCCGCCCCCGGGGGCCGGGAAGGCCGTTCCCCACCAGACCCTCGGCTTCAGCACGCCGAGCTTCAGAGCCGACATGCGGACCGTCCGGGACCAGCCCTATACGTGGCCGGTCAGGAACCGTTACAGGCCGATCTCGCAGCCCTATTTCGGCCGGGCCTACTGAGGCGATCGCGAGCCGCACCGGCGCGGATGCGCCGGTCGCCATCGACGTCGATCCGAAGGGAGTGCGGGATGCGTGTGCGGTGCCGTCTCGTCCTCACGCCCCTCCTCGCGCTTCTGCCTCTCGCCGTGTTCGTGCCGGCCCGGGCGGGCGAATTCGCTCCGGTGCCCCCGGCGCCCGGCATGGCCCTCACGCCCCCCGAGCCCGGCATGGCGAACAGCGTGGCTGTGAGACCGTCCGCGCCGCCGGCGATCCCGGCCCCGCCCCAGATCGACCCCGGCGAGGGCCACCGCCGGCCCAGAGCGCTCGGGGCCGGGTTTCCGGTTATCGGCGGTCAGCTTCCGAACCAGCGCACCGGTTCCCGGCACCAGCATGTGGTGCACGACATCTGCATCGGCTGCTGAGCGGCTGGTCCCACCCCGCCACAGCGGGGGATCCTACTGAAGGGCGCGCGGCAGGCCGTTGGCCCGGATCCAGCGCGGCGAGAGGATGTCGCCGGCCTCGGTGATAATCCAGGGCTGCGCATCCTCGGCCTCGATCGCATGCACGGCGACGGCGAGCGCTTCGCGCAGGGTTGCGAATGGGCGGCCCTGCGCCGATCGGCCGGGTCCGCGTTTCGGCCAGACGGTCAGCTCCGCGCGTTTGTCGAGATCAGCGGGCGTCATGCAAGCGCTCCGGATGCGTCGGGTCTCGAACGCTCGATAGCGCCCCCGTGTGACGTGGATCTGGCGAACGTGTTGCTGATTCGTGTCGCCACGATCACGGTGCTGCCACAGCCGGATCCTGCCCATCATCCGGCCGCAACCACCGTCGGATCAAATTATATCTTACAGCTCTTCAATTTTCCTTTGAGTTCAATGGTGATGAATTTTACCCCCTTTGCATCGAATGCATGACGCGCGGTGCGGTTGACTGCGCATCATGGCTGACGATGCCCCTCGATCTCTGCACCACAATGCCGATACGGCGTTATGTTGCATTGCGTGATAAGCATACCGCAGCGCACAAAAACATGGTTTCGTCCGGCGTCGGTCGCTTACCGCGACCCGACCTGCGATCGAAACGGAGACGCACCATGCGCACGATCTTCATCCTCGCGTCGTCCGCGCTCATCTCGGCCGCCGTCTTCACCGGGCCGGCCGCGGCCGAGGAGCCCCTGCACCTGACGCCGCCGCTCTATCGCGATCTGGCCTACGCCCTGCGGCAGGGTAACCGCGTCACCGCTCCGACGACCACGCCGCAGCCGGTCCCCTCGGCGGATCATGGTCGGACCGCCTCGACGACCAGGTGGTCCCTGGTTCAGGCCTCCGCCGAGGCGCGACGCTGAGGTTTCGGAACCGGGGGCGATCAACCGGATCGCCCCCGGTTCCGGCGACGCCTCAGGGACGAGTCTCCGCACTCGGGGCTCAGACGAGATGCAACGCGCGGGCGGCCTCCGCCGGTGGGACGCCCCGCTGGATCAGCCGGCGTGTCCGTTCCCGCTGATCCGATCCGACGCGGATCGTGAGCGCCAGCGTTCGATATCCCTCAAGACACAGGTCCAGCCAAGCGTACTGAACTGCCGTTGCCAAGAGCGCGGCGAGTTCGGCCTGCCGAAGACACAGACGCAGACTTTCATCGGCCAGCCGGCCAATGTCCCGCTCGATCATCTCCGCCCCCACCCCGATATGGCCGGCGACGCTTCGACCCGCCGCCGGCATGGATCCGTGATCCGATCTGGCCGCAATCAATGCGAAAGCTGCTCGGTCGCCTGCTGGATCTCCCGGCCCGCATGAAGGGCCGCGTCCCGCCCTTGTTGGGCCGCCTTCCGGGCTGCGTCCGCACCCGGCTGCATCGGGGGATGGGCGCGTTCGGTCCCCTGCCGGAACGTGCCCTCGGCGAGGCCGTTCAGATCCTGGGCCCGGGCCTGCATGGCGGCAGATCGCTGCCCCGCGAACTCGGCCTGGAATTGCGCCGCTTCCGGAGCCGGGCGCGCTTCTGCCAGTTTCCGGGCGAGATCGAAGGAGGCGCAAACTTTCGACTCGGCAGAGTCCAGCCCGCGGGCGAACATGTCCCGGGACTGGATGGGGGCGAACTCCGTCGAGTCCTGCATCGTGCCGGTGACGCGACGCGCGCCTTCGATGAAGCCGGCAGACGGTTTGTGTGCTTGGCTCAGACTGCTCCCGGTCGAGGCGCGCATCCATGACGGGGCCTCGAGGCTCGGAATATCGGCCATGCTCGGTCTCCCCCGGGGCCGCCGGTCCGGTCACGGCCCTGTCTTGTGTGCATCGCACAAACGCCGGCGTTCAGCGCGTCGGTCTCGGACCCCGAACTCAAATCTCCGTCTCGCGCCGGAGGACGGCGTCCGCGTCGGTGCCCTTCTGGGACAAGCCGACATCCGGATCCGCGTCGCTTACCGGCAGAGGCTCGTTGGAGCCGTCCCGATCGCGGTCCCGAGGGCCGTCTGGTCCCGGGGCGACCGAATCGGGGTCGTGCTTCGGCGGTTGGATCGCGCGGGTGTTCGTCATCTGTGGCCTCTCCGCCTGGTAACGCGATGTCGCCCGTCAGGGTCCAGCGGCGGTCGCCCCCGGGACAGGATCGGAGCCGCAGCGCTATATGAACGCAGACGAGCGAGGAGAATGGTGTGTTCACCGTCAAGGGGATCGATCCGTCCGGGCGTGTCATGACCTTCGCCTGCGGCACCGACGAGCAGGCGATGGAGAAGACCTGGGAACTGGCCCGGCGGGGATTTCGCGAGATCACGGTCGCCGACCCAAAGGGAAAGGAGATGTCGGCAGCCGCCTTCGAGCGCTCCCTGAACATCGACTGGGACTGAGCGCGCAGCCGCGCCGTGCGCCTCAGTGCAACGCGTAGCAATTCGTGATGACGCGCGGGCTGCGCGTCACGTCGTACAGGATCGAACATTGGACCAGATACGTCCGGTCCCGCTTGCGGAACAGGATCAGGGACGAGCGATTGTCGAACGTCCCGGTGTAGCCGGCGATCTCCCAGCCATCGGCGTTGAGCTGCTCGATGCTGAGCGGCTGCTCGGCGGCCGAGCCCGCCGACATCCAGCCCAGACAGGCCGCGAGGCTCAAGACGCGCCGCATCGGAACCCGCCGGGCTGGAGACCGGCGGGACCCCGCCGATCGCCACGCGGCGGCGAGACACCCCGCTGCGGTCGGCCCCGGCGATACGCCCGTCACAAGCCTGGAACCTCGTCGATATCGGGCACCGGTTCCCCACGCGGGGGCGCCGGATCGTCTTCCGGCGCGGGCGGCAGCCGCGGGGGCGGCATGTCGCCCGTATTCGGCGGCATCGGCAGACCCTGCGGCAGGTCCGGCCTCTCATCCGCGTCGGGCGATTTCGGAGCCGGCATGGCCTATCCTCCCGTGTGCCGCGATCCCGTTGGGGGCCGCCGAGGGAGAACGGTCGACACGGACGAAGGTGCCGGAGTGACAGAGAGGCGTTATCTCAGGCCGTCTGCGACCCGAACCGCGAATCCGGCATGATCGGACGGACCGGTGCGGACGTTTCGGTGGCGGCGCCGATCTCCTCCCGCCCGCGCCAGACGGCCTGGCAGACGAGGATCTCGTTGTTCGCGTCGATGCTGAGCACGAATCGGTCCGGCACCATCTCGGCTTCCGGGAGAGCGATGCGGATGCCGCCGACGGACCGATCGTAGACGATGCAGGGCAGGCTGCGGTGCTCGTCGACCGAGATGCTGCCGGTTTCATTCAGGATCGTACGCGGAGCACGGCGTCGTTCGAACATCGCTGCCTCATGGAAGGTCGTGCAACCAGGATCGACGATGCCGGTTCAGGCAGGGTTTTGGCGAAAGATCGAATTGTTCGCTTCGCCTATTATCGCCAGCATATCACTGTTTTGTGAGGAAATTGGGGGATTCCACGATATCGAGGCGCGGATCGATCAATATCGAGCCGTAAGCAAGTGTTCACCGGCAGCCCCGGCCTGCTCCGCGGAGCGGCGGGCCTCCGCAGCCGCGCCGGATCGCGTTGCGATCGGGCGCCGCTCTGCGCCCTTGCTTCAACGCGCGCGCTTACGCCGAACCGGTATCCGCTTCGGCGCGGAGCGCGCTAAGCAGGTTTCGCAGAAGCGGATTCCGGTTTTGCGACGAAAACCTGCGGCACACCAAGGGTCTGAGCGGACGACGCGTTGGCCGGCCAACGCAAGTCTGCTTAGCCGGTGACCACTTCGACCAGGGTCGTCAGGAAGCCGAGGGCGATGGCGCCGAGGCCGCCCATGAACGCCACGTCCCAGCCGGCAAATTCCTGCGACCGCGGTGCGCGGGCGAAGGTGAAGAGCGTCACGGTGGCGCCGCACACGATGAGGGCGATGGCGAGGTAAATCGGTCGCGACATGACGTTTCCTCCTCGCCGGTCCCGCGGCCCTTCAGGGCTCTTGTCCGGATGATCGAAACCGGCGTGATCTGTTCAATTCCATCCGCCGATGGAGCATGACAGACGAAGAGGCGGTGAACAAGGTTCCAATCAGTTCTGCATTGCAGAACGTCAAGACAGCAGCGACGAGATCTGACTTTCGCGGACAGGGAGCGCGATATGTCGGCCGGCGAATCCGGGAGGATTTGCCGGTGCACCAGCCATCCGCCTGCCCGGAGCCCTACCCGATCGCCTTGTCATCGTGTCCGGATCCGAGCCTTTTCCGACCCGCATCCCTTCCAGGGGTCGGCAGCACCCACGCGACGTCAATCAAGGAAGACCTGAACGCCATCCGTATTGAGGATATCGCGCTGATCGGCGCACCAGCGGTCGGCGCCGAGCGAGGCGATCTCCTCCCCGACCCGTCGACCCTCCGCCGCGACCGCTGTCTCGGCCCGACGGTGCCCCATGGCGGCTTCGAGGGCCCGGCGCGCCGTCTGGGACAGGCCATCCGAGACCGCGTCGTCCACAGTGTAGAGCTTGCGGCAATACAGCACGATGCCGGCCTGCGCGCCGACGATCCGCACGAGCCCGTCGAGCGTCTCGGCGCGCTTGGATGCCGTCGTGTCCGTCGCGTCCTCGGCCGAGGCGGATCCGCCTGGCAGCGCTGCTGCGGCGAGCACGACGGCTAGCAGGGCGCTTCTCATGGTCAGCCACTCCACGGCAATCCGAGCGGGCATCCGCGTCGGATCCAGGTGACCGAACGGATCCAATTCAGGACAGGGCGATCACTTCCGCGCGGCCATCAGGTCGTGGGAGAGCACCGCCAGCTTGCCGATCAGGCTGCTGACATCCCCGCTCTTGCACGACCACTGCGTTCCGATCGCCTCTCCATCCGCCGAAACGGAGACAACCGCCACCGAGCGCAGCCGACCTTCGCGGGCGAGCGCCAGCTGGTCCTGCAACACGGCGATGATCGAGGCGGTGTCCTCGTCGGCCACCGCAGGTGCGATATGCGCCGGGAAGGGCACGACCGAACTCGATTTCGTCTGCTCTCGCTTCATCTCGCCAGTCCCTCGGTTCTCGTTCCTGGGATCCGGCGTGCGCAGACGCTTTGTGCAGAGTGTGGCAGCTTGTCCGTGTCACGCACCATCGCCGACGAGTGTGGCGCCGGGGCAACGCCTGCGCGGGCCACCGGCAGGCCGCCGGGGCACCGGTCGAGGCGGTCTCTATGCGGCTGGACCCCCGCCGCGATGCCGTGGGGGCGGCCGGGGCGGGGTGTCCCTTTGGAGCATGCGGGTTCAGGCGGCCTGGCGGCCCTTCCGCTCGCGCTCGGCCATGGCGCCGGGCTGGCCCAGGCCGATCGCCTTGGCGAGCGCCGAGCGCTGCTCGGCATACGCGGGGGCGACCATCGGGTAATCGGCCGGCAGGCCGTAGCGGTCGCGGTAGGCCCGCGGGTCCAGCCCGTGGCTGGTCAGGTGGCGCTTGAGCGTCTTGTAGGTCTTGCCGTCGATG
>NZ_JAKSYM010000033.1 GCF_022829545.1 Methylobacterium sp. J-030
ATCCGGGGAGTGGACGTGGTGGGTCCCGCCAGGAGTCGCGCGGTGGCCCGTGCGACCGTCCCGGCCGGGTTCCGTGCGCCCCCCGGACCCCGACGACCCCGTGGTTAACCAGCCGTCAACGTGACCTTGGCACCGTAGCCGGGACCCGTCGCGCGGAACGCGACGCGACCGGAGGGGTCCCGTGTCCCACATGCTCAGCCTCGGACAGGCCGCGCGCCTCGCCGATGTCGGAAAAACCACCGTCGCCCGTGCGATCCAGTCCGGCCGGCTCAGTGCCACCCGCAAGGCGGATGGCGGCTATGAGATCGACCCGGCGGAGCTTTGCCGGGTCTACGAGTGCAAGATCCCCGGTGCGACCGCCGAAACCGTCGCGGGCGACGGTCGCGCGGAACGCGACGCGACCCCGCCCGGAACGGGGAGGGACGCCGAGACGGAAAAGGCCCTTGCCGCAGCTGAGGCGCGGATCGAGGGCCTGAAACAGGTGGTCGAGTCCGAGCGCCGACGTGCCGAGGAGGCTATCGCCGACCGGGACCGTTGGGCGGCCCAGGCCGAGCGCCTGGCGCTCCTGGCGCCCCCTCCGGCGCCGCCGGCAGTGCCGGCCCCACCGGAGCGGCGGACCTTCTTGGGCCGGATTTTCCGGGCCGCGTGAGGATCAATGGGCGAGGGCGAACGATGCCGACGTGTTGGTGTATGAACCCCAGCCGTTTCCAGTAGGCAGAGAGCCGGCTTTGACGACCCGGACGCTGGACGGGAACGCTTGGCCCGTGACGGTGCTCCAATCGGCTGTCGAGGGCGTTAGGCAGGCTCCGTGCGAATCGTCCCGGAAGGTCGAGAACGACACTTGTCCGGTTGAGGCGACGACGCCCATTGTGGCGAGCGCGCAGCCGCCGTTTCCGACCCGCACCGTCAACTCGAAGACCGTGTTGCCGCCGCCTGGATAGACCTGGACCTGCGCCAGGTTCGCCGGCATCCCGTTCCACAAAACGTCCCAGGACCAACCGGGAAGGGCGGCAATTTGCAGGAGGCCGTTGTGCGGAGTCGTCAGGCTCGGGTCCGTCTCACCGACGCCCATGCCAGGCGGCAATGCCGTACTCGGATCGGAGTTCGACATTCCCGGAGGCAAGGCCGGATCAGTCGAGGGTGAGGTTGGCACAGTTGGGACCGTCACCAGCGCGGCCGAGATCCGAGGGAGCGGCAGAACGCGAAAATAGGGGGCCTCGGCAGCCGAGGCCGGTGTGATTAGGGCGATGAGGGTGAGGGCGATGGTGAGAAGGCGCACGGTAAACCTCTGAGACCGTTGACCCTTCGATTGTCCGGGTGGAACCCGAAATTGCAAGGTTTATCGGTGTCATAAACGACATGTTTTTACAGCGGTATCTCCCTCCTGCTTAGAGCAGGAGGGAGAGGTTAAGCGCCTACTAAATCTACCTGATCGAATACTTTTGTAATTTCTGGAATCAGACCGGACGAATTCATTATCGCCTTACGGATTGCTATCTCTCCCGATGGTTTTTTGGAGTGCATGAGTAACAAAGCGCATATTCCACTCTTTAGAACTGCCTTGAATTCATTGGCTATTCGAGAGTTAGTTTTTTCTAGATCTTTCAACGAATCAAGGGCATAGTTATAAGATTTTTCTCTATAACTTAGATCGCCAATGTTACTCATAAATCTCTGAGCTACTTGTCTGCCCAAGTTTTTATCTACAATAACCTCGGTTATGTTTTTGAGAATGTATTTTATGTCTTCTGGTGTAGATGAATCATTAGCAATCTGTTCAATCAGATTGAACGTTTTTTCTATGTCTGATTTTGCAATGTTTGTAGCTATGATCTGATATCTCAAATTATCACGATACTCTTTGAGTTCGCGAGTTGCTGCAATTGAGATGGATATCATCGTAATGACTACCATCGCAGGTAATCCATATTCCGAAAATGAAATATCCATCTTCTCTTCTCCTTCGACACTCATGGGCAATCTTTTATTTGTTTGACTTAAAGATGCCACGAAGAATTCCAAGGAATCCCTTCTTTTCGATGATTTCCCCTACTCCGTTTTTAGCGCGGCGCAGCGTCGTAGAGTCTTTCAACACGTCACTAAGGTACGTATACGCAGGGTAGCCTATAATTAGACCTGCACCTGCGACGACGATCCATATGGGGCTAGCACCTACATGGGCCAGCGCTGCCAAAGTGGCAAAGGCGACTACGACGTAGACGAGTGTTTCCGGGCCATGCTTGCTGGCGGCGCGAACGGTTGCCGCTCCTTGCACAAGGGCGTTAGCGGCTTTTGCGGGCGTAGGGAGTCCCATTGGTCAACCCCGTTTTGCTCGGCGTCAATTGCACCTGGGATCGACCCGACGAAACTTCAATGTCTCAGTAATCCTGTTCAAACGAAGGGATGCCGGAGCCGCATCGCGGATCTTTGAAGTCCAGAAATCCGTCCCGGTATCCGCCGGTCCCCGGCAGGAAGAGGTCGAAGTATCCGAGGGGCTGGCCTACGTCCCCGCCGATAGTGTCCTGTCGCATGGCCGCCCGGCCGGAGCCGGTATAGGTGCGGACGTTGCCTGTGCGGAGGTTCGTGACTTGGCACTCGGCTGTCACCCTGTCGCCCTCGTAGGGCATTCCCTCCGCCGGGTCATCGCCAGGGGAGAAGCGCAGACGTACCCGGTGCCGGAACCCATCCTTTGTTAAGTCCAGGCCGGTGACGTAGCGGGAATTATCATAGGCAGGGCGGGGGGCGAAGGTTCGCCCGTCCCATTCGAATCGGACGATGCCGCCGGGTTGGATCGAGGCGATTTGCTGCCTGTACAGACCGACCGCCATGGCCTGCGTTGACAGGGCGATGCGCCAGGAACCGGGGGGCTCGCCGGCTTGCGTGAAGACGAGCAGCCGATGCCCTTCCAGCCGCGAATCGTTGAGGTCCGCACCGACCCCACGGGCCAGGACCAGGATGTCAGGAACTCGGGCGCCGGTCAGGGAGGCGGTAGCGCACTCGATGCCGAAGATCTCCCTATGACCGTTTCGAGCGCGTAACGGCTCCACGATCTCCCGCTTGATCTTGGCGCAGGCGTCCGCAGGCATCGTCCACTCAACGACCCGGAACCCTTGGCGTTTCGCTTCGGCCACGTCCGGGGGGGCGATCTCCTCTCCCAGTGGGGGAGGGGCCTTTTCCGCCCTGCACGGCACGACCCCGCCGGCCAGCCCGAGCAATGCAATCGCGGAGAAGATGTTGAGGGAACGTCGGATTTTTTTCATGCCTCAACACTAGCCTCTGTCAAATAAACAAGACCTGAATGCGAACTGATCTCTATCTATGATTACATCGGATAGTTACTGCTTGCTACGAATTGTTTTGCTTGGACGTGATATAGCTCGCTTGTTTTTAACTGTATTTTGCATGTGCCAGTGGACCAATTTTTAAACCGTTTGTGGTTTCATTCACGGACATGCGCTTAACGTCATAGGAGTCGGGGCAATGATTGACTACGAGGCCATCGGCATAGCGCGAGGCATGTCCTTCGCTCTTCGTCGCGAGCGTATTGTCAATGACCGTAACATCGACATTGCCAACGGCGAGATCAGGAAGGCCAACGGCGAGATCGGGAAGGCCAACACTGAGATAGCCCGGCTTCGTTCCGAGCTAGCGCAAGCCAAGTTTAGCCTTTTGCTTGAGGTCGCCCATAAAACTGGAATTCTTGCTCAGGGCCGCGCTCTACGTGCCGAGCTTACGAAGCTGGCACCAGATCATCCTTATTTAAAACCGACTGGCCTGCGTTATGATGATGGTTCTGCTCAAATAGAGCTTAATCTAATATATGATGCCGCTTTTGATTTGAAAGCCAAAGAAATTGGGCTCGACAATTCGCTTGAGCGGCGCTCTGTAGCGAAATAGATTGCTAAATATAGATCTATATAGGGATCTATTTCTTGGAATGCTCGTCGCATTTTGTGGAGAGCCAAGCGTCTCCGCGAAGCGATCCGGGCTTGCCGCACACGTCGCAGATCGTCTCCGATTGCCTTTCGGCATCGTCCACGATGGCTTCGGCATCGTCGCGGAACGGCACGACATCCATCCGCAGGGTGCCGTATTTTTCCTTCACGTCGAGTACCCGGAGGCCGAGATCCGGGTCTTGCTCGCCTTGGGCTGATGCCAGGGCGTCGAGGCGTGCGAACGTGCGTTCGACAAGCTCGCGCCAACCTTCCCCTACGGCGAACGACGTGCGCTCAGCCCAGGCGTAGCGCTTGGAGAGGGCTTCCTGCCAATCGGTCATCACTTCACCAGCCAGGCAACCGGTCCCGTCGAGAAGAACCCCAGGAGGGCCTTGCGTCCGAACAGGCCGGCGAGGAGACCGGCCCCGATGAGCCAGAGCGGCCCCCAGCCGGCGAGCCAATCGACTAGGCCGGTGTAGACCCCGCGCGAGGCTCCGGCGGCCGGTGCGGCGCTTCCTTCGAGCCACAGCGGGACGTTGCAGGCGCGACCGCCGTTCACGGTGATGACTTGTTGCGCTCCGGGGCCGCAGTAGGTCCGAAGGGTCAGGGCGAGGTCGGCGTTGCTCCGGGCCAGGTTAAACCATGATGGCGAATCGGTACGGGCGGCGAGGGCCGCCCATTCCGTCGCGATGCCCGTAACGTTCGACCGCCCAAGGCCCCACCCTGCGATGCCGAAGCCGAGGGCGATGGCGACGACGAGCGCGATCAGCTTGAGCCCGATCCCGAAATCCCGTCGCCGGTCGGCCCGTTCGAAATGGGCCAGGGCGGTCACGGCCACGGCTTCGCCGGTCTGTTCCGCGAGGGCAGCGTGCGCCGCTTCCACACGTGCCGTGGCCGCCTTGGCGACCGGCCCGACCGCACGCTTGGCCGCTTCCTCGATACGGGCGGGTAGGGCGTCTATGGCACCGGGAATCGTCTTTGCGGCAGCTTCGAGCAGGCCGGCAACCGCCAGATAGATCACCGTGGGATCGTCCGGGGAGAGCCCGAGATCCGCGATCCGGCGCCATGCGAGATCCCGCGCAGCGGGATCGAGCGCGAGGACGTCGGCCGCCTTTTCGAATTGCTGCTTGCTCTCTGGACGCATGACACGGGCTCACAGCCGGGAACGGGGGAGGGTCCAGGGAGGGGGCGCAGCCCCCTCCTTGGATCACGTCATCACAGGCCCAGGAATGGCCGGGCCGGCTCGATGGCGGCGGAGAACTCCCGCACGAACTTCGATACGTGCGCCCGTTCCGTGATCGACAGGGACGAATCCGAGACGGCCGAGGAGAACGGCAGGTTGTCGGCATCCACCTTGGCGAAGGTGCCCGCAGGGATGCTCGGCAGGTCGATTTCGACCCCGCCCAGGGCCAACAGCTTCTCGCGGGTCTTGCCGCCCTTCTGGACGCCCTTGCCGTCCGTGAACCCATGCCAGAACGGAAAATCCGCCTCAGACCGGCCCCAGCGGGTGTTGCGGATCGCGACGTGATCCACCCGGTCTCCGGCCAGTTCGAGCCAACGGGCCACGGAGGCCGAGGAGCCGACTTCCGGGCTCACGAGATGAAGGAGCGTCACGCGGTAGCCATGCTCTTCGAAGGCGGCCAGGAGGCCGTCGATCCCGTCGCCGCCGTCCACGATCCTCATCAAGTCGGCCAGGGAGCCGCCCGCCAGGTCGTGCACGATCAGGGGCTCACCGGTTGAGATGCAATCGAGCAAGGTGTTCCGCTCGCCTTCCGCCCGAACGTTGTAGTAGGCGACCCCCTCTACGGGGCTCTGATCGTCGGACAGTCGTCCATCGGGCCCGCGGGTGCCGAGGACACGGACGAGGCCGCCCACGCCGCCGTCCGCGTCGTATGCGGCGACGCGCGTTCCCTGTGACCGTAGGAGGTTGATGAGAGCACGAGCCGTCACGCTCTTGCCCACGCCACCCTTTTCGGAGGCGACGCCCACAAGTCGCTTTCGCTTTGTGTTTTCCGTCACCTTAGTTGCCGCTCGCGCCATGTTCGTGGTCCCTTCGTCCTGATGTTCGAATCGGTGTTCAGAGGTCGGCGTCGTTGAGCCGGTGTCCCGTTGCCTTTGCGCCCGCGCCCGTCTTTGCTCGCGGCGCAACCGCCAGTTCAGACGGCTTAGGCGTTGCGTTCGCATCCGGCGCGGCCTTCGTGTCATTGGCCTTCGCTCCTGCGTTCGCGTCAGGTTTCGTCTCTGTTACCTCCGAAGCTTGCTTGATCCTCGCGCGAGGTTTCGGTGTCGTTCGCGTGGGAGCTACACCTTCCTCTCGGTTCGCGCGTTGCAGGTATTGGCGAAATGTTCCAAGGGATATTTCGAATCCCTTCTCTGCGAACATGTCGCGGATCTCCGCATCGGTGAACCGCTTGGCCTTTAGCTCCCGAATGTCCGGGAGGAGGCCCTTGACGGTTTCGTAGATCGAGGCCGTCCTTTGCGGGGCGGACTTAGCAGTGTCGCGCAGGAGGCTTTGAAGCTCCGCAAGCGCTTCCGGGTTCGTTTGCTTTGCCATTAGAGGGCCTTTCTCGCGACGTATGCCCTTTGCGAAAGGTACGTTACCAGGGTCAAGCTATCAGCGTTCGTCAAAATTACAATGGGCGTTCGCATGGCTTTCGTATTTATGCAGCCATACGTTCGCAAAAAGTTAAGAAGCCTCCGGGTAGGGGTTAGCAAGGTTGGAAGGAGACACACTACGCACCGCCGATGCCTTGAGCTTGCCTCCCGGCCTTGTAAACCACTGCCAAGACTGGCACTCTTGTAGCTAGAAGGAGGCAAGCATGACCCGCCGACAAGTCCGCATCTCCCTAGACGAAGCGCTATGGGATGCTGTGCAGGCCGCCGCCAAAGTGCGGGGGGTCGCCCCTCATCTCTACGTCGAGGAAGCCTTGTCCGCTTCCCTTGGGCCGTCCGATGCCATGCAGAGGTTCGCCCACGTTGCCGAGAGCATGAATGTCAACGCCGCCGACATCATGGCGAATGCAGCGGAAACCCGAGACCAGATCCGGGTCATCTCGGATTTCATCGTGGACCTATATCGCGTTCGAAACGAAAACGAACTTGTTGATAACTGATACGTAACAACAAGCGAACGCTGAGGCCATCGCCATGATGACATGCACGCGAATCACCAGCGTCGAGTATTACGAGTCCATGGCGCGTCAGATCAAGCGCGAATCCGGCCTCGTCTCCGATGGTGCGACGGTTGACGACACAGCAGCGGCTTACGCCCGGAAGGAAGCAACGAAGGCACACCGCGAGGGCAGCGAGGCTTACGAGGCCGCCTATGCCGTCGCGTTCGACAAGGCGTTGTGCACCCTCAAGAACGGCCACGCCGAGGGCCGCGATCAGGTCGCATATTATACCGATAACGGCGCGGGCGAGGCGAACGGGGTGTGGTGGACGCGGCAAGGTCGAGCCGGGTCCGAACCCCTTTCCCTTCCTACTCCCTCTCCGTTCCGCCGTTCGGCGGACGGTACCGAGGTAGACGGCCGGGTGTTGAGGGACCTAGCCGAAGGCCGCGACCCGGAATCGTTGGACCCCCTCGTAAAGGTGTCGGCGAACGGGAAGCGCAGTGTCGGGTACGACATGCAGTTTGCCGCCCCGAAGAGTGTGAGCGTGCTTGCCGCCTTCGCGGAACCCGAGGTCCGTGACAAGATCTTGGCCGCCCATGATCGCGCCGTGCGCCGAGCGCTCGATTTCGCCTTTGACGAGGGCCTGATCGTCACCCGGACAGGAGCCCAGGGGAAGGAACGGACGCCAGTCGAGGAGGTGTCGGCCGCCGTCTATCGGCATTTCACGAGCCGGGCTCAGGATCCGCAGTTGCATAGCCATGCCGTGCTTCTCAACCTGGCAGTCCGGGCGGACGGCAAGACCGGAAGCATCGACAATAAGGACATCCTGCGAAATGCGGGTGGCATCGCCGCGCTATACAGGAGTGAACTCGCGAGCGAACTCCGCCGAGAGCTTGGAGTCGAGGCGCATCGCGAAGGGCGGAACTTCGAGGTTACAGGTATTCCCGAACGGGTTTTGGAACAGTTCTCGAAGCGACGCGCAGAAATCGACAAGGCCGCCAAGGAAGGTGGCTTTAACACCGCAGCGAACCGCGAAGCAGCGCAGATTGCAGCTTTCGACACACGCGCCGCGAAGGACAAGGATGTCCCGCTCACCACCCTAGAGGAACGGTGGTTGCGGGAACTAACGAACGCCGGATGGAGCCCGCGTTCCCTGTTCGAGATCGCCCGCGTCGAGGGCGAGCGAGCCCGTACCGAGCGCGAGGGCGACGGCTCCCGCGAGGAGCGGCTTGGCCGGCTTGCCCTCGCCGGTATCGAATCCGTGACACAGACGGAAGCCGTGATCGAGCATCGGCACTTGCTGCGCCACGTCGCCGAATCCCTCCAATGCGAGGCGAATGCGGACGAGGTGCTAGCCGCCGTGAAGGGGCTCACCGAGCGGGGGCAGGTCATCCGCCTCGGCGAGACCAAGGCCAAGGAGTCCGTGTATTCGACGGTCGAGCTTGTCGAGGCCGAGCGCGCCATGCTCCGGGATGCCTTCACCCGGCAGGGCGAGCGGGAGTTCGTGTCGGCCGCCGCACTGGACCGTGTGCTCGCGAACCGGCCCACGATGAGGGAGGAGCAGAAGGCCGCCGTGCGCCATGCCCTCAACCGCGACGGCGTGGCCGTGGTCGAGGGCTCCGCAGGCTCCGGCAAGTCCTTCGCCATGGCGTCGGTCGCCGAGGCGGCCAGGGATGCCGGCGCTGAGGTCTGGACCATCGCGCCATCGTGGAAGGCGGTCGATGTCATTCGGACGGACACGGAGACCGCCGAGGAAATGGCCCGCGCCGTCGCGGGCTTCCTTCACCGCGTGAAGAAGGGGGACATCGAGCTAGACCGCAACACCGTCATCGTCACCGACGAGGCCGGCATGATCGGCACTCACGACATGGCCGCCCTCGTCCAGGCCGCCAGCAGTGCCGGGGCAAAGCTCGTTCTGACCGGGGACACTCGCCAGCTCGCGCCCGTCGTCGCAGGCGCTCCGATGCGGGCCTTGGTGAAGGGCCTCGGCACGAGCCGCATGGAAGAGATCCAGCGGCAGAAGGGCCGGACGCAGGAGGAGGGCGCCTGGATGCGCGCCGCCAGCATGGATTTCGCCAAGGGCGAGACGAAGCCGGCCTTGGAGGCTTACGACCGGGCCGGTGCCATCACATGGGGCGACGACCGCGACGCGGCCATTGACGCCCTTGTGCGGGACTATGCCGCCGACCGGCAGCAGGCCCCGGACAAGACGAGGGCCGTGCTCACCGGCTGGAACGTCGACGTGCAGGAGATCAACCGCCGGGTCCGCGAATCCTTGATTGCCCAGGGGATGCTCCCGCAGGGCCGGGATACGGAGGTCAACGCCATCCCGAGGGGCGGCAGCAAGCCGGCCGCCCTCGCCCTCGCGGCCGGCGACGACGTGATTTTTGGTGAGACGGTCGAGGTTCAGGGCCAGACCATCCGCAACGCGGATCTCGCGCGCATCGAGCGGGTCGATGTCAGCAAGACCGGGGAGGCCGTTTTGACCTTCCGCATGGCGAAGAACGGGGCGACCGTCACGGCCAGGGAATCCGAGCTTGTCGGCTTCCGTGAGGAAGGAGCCGCCAAGGCTCCGAAGCTGCAACATGCCTATGCGATGACGACTCACGCCGCCCAGGGTGTGACGGTCGATCAGTGCTACGTCGCCAATGTCCGGGGGATGCAGTCAGAGAGCACCTACGTTGCCATGACCCGTCACAGGGAAAGCGTGCGGCTCTATGCGGACACGTCACGCGTGCGGGATCAGCTTGAGGCTCGTCAGCCGGGCGTCGCGCCCGAGGAGCGCGGACTGTCCGGAGAGGTCGCCAAGGCCCCGGAGATCAGCTTGGCCGATGTCAGGGCGGCTTTGATCGAGGAATCCGCCATCAGCGGCAGCAAGGCCAACGCATCCGACTTCCTACCCGAGGGCACGAACCTCCGGGTTTGGGCCGGAGCGGAAGCGCCTGCCCAGGCCGCGCCACCGCCGCCCGTCGAGGAGCCGGCACGCGAGCCCTTCACGCCACCGGCAGGGTTGCCGCGCCTCCCGATCCGGCCCGGCTCCCCCGCATGGAAGGCCCCCGGCCAGGCCAAGGCCCCTGCCGAGGCGCAGGCCCCCTCGTCTCCTACTACCTCGCAGCGCGCGGCATCCGTCCTCCGCGAGCGCATGGCGGCTCGCACGAACGCTTCCGTGGCCTATCCCGTCCCCTCGCAGCGTGTGGCGCCCGAGGAGCGGGATCAGATGGTGCGGTCCAACCTGATGCAGTTCGCGCAGGATCATCTTGGAATGAAGATGGTCGAGACGTGGAGCGGCGGCAGCGCCGGCAAGTTCAAGACGTCGGACGGCAATGAATCCGTGTCGATCAGCCGGAAGGGGGACATGTGGATTTGGGTGTCCACCGCCGGCCGGGAGGGTGGCAGCGGCGTGATCTGGAACCTGGTCGAGAAGGCCAAGGGTGTCAGCTACGGCCAGGCCCTTCACTTCATTCGCGACCGTCTCAGGACATGGAATCCGAGTGCGCTTGTGGTGTCCAAGGTCAATGGCAGCGGCCCGGAGAAGGCGCCGCCGACCCTCGCCGACGTGCGCCGCAAGTGGCACAAGATGTTCGGCACGGGCTCGCGCTACCTCACGACAGAGCGTCAGATCGCGCCGGAAATTGCGTCTCGGTTCCGGGCCGACATCCGCGCAGAGAGCGAACACGAGCGGGCGACGAATAGGGGCGGTGTGGCCTTTGCTCACCGCAACGTCGAGGGTGATATCGTCGGCTATGCCCGGCGCGGTTTCGGTAAGACCGGTGCCGGCTTCAAGGGCTTTGCGGCTGGCGGAACGCCGTGCCTCTGGCAGGCCGGAGAAACCCGAGCCCCGGAGCGCATCTACATCACGGAATCCGCCATCGACACCCTGTCGATCTATCAGCATGACGGCGGCCCCGGCCGAGCCTTGCTCACGTCCACAGACGGAACCCCAAGCGACGCCGCCATCGACACGGTGAAGGCGCTCGCGCGCCGGCACCCGGAGGCTGCATGGCACGTCGCCATGGACAACGGCCCGGACGGCGAGCGCTTCGCCGCCAAGGTCCGTGAGGCCATCCGCGAGGTCGAGCCCGACGCCAAGATCGAGGACCGGAACCCCGGCGAGGCATTCAAGGATTGGAACGACCGCATCCGGGACGTGACCGCCGAGCAGGCCGCAGCTCGGAAGGCCGAGGCGAAGCGCGAGACGCAGATGCAGGTCCAGGCCGAGCAGGAACGGCTTACGGCGGAGGCGGCTCGCCAGGCGGTCGAGGAGCATCGGAGTGTTGCCCGGCCGCGTTAGAGACAGTCTGCTATCGACCCAACTACGCCGTAAGAGCAAGCCAACGTATCTCTCGAAAGCAGACGTTGCAGTCGATCTCGCCCTGCGAGGGCATGATCTCGGATCTCCGCCTTTCAGAGTGGTGACGCCGCCGCATCAGTCCTCTGACTGCTCCTGGGTGACGGCCGTATGCCGTGATTGAGGACGAGTCGGCGGTCACGCTGACGTCACCAATCTTTTTCGTGTGTCAGCGGAATAGATGGGCCCGTTCGACATCCCTCACGATGCGGTCATGCTCGACCGCGGGAGACCTCGCCCATGCGCCATCTGCTGATCCGCGCCGCCTTTGCGGCCATCACCTTCTCCGCCGTGGCCGCCCAGGCCGCCGCGCCTGCCATGACGGCCGAGACCGCCAAGGGGCCGGCGCTCGTCGATGCCAAGAGCATGACCCTCTACACCTTCGACAAGGACATGGGCGGCAAGTCGATGTGCAACGGCCCCTGCGCGACCAACTGGCCGGCCCTGATGGCCGCCTCCGGCTCGGCCGCCAGCGGCGACTGGACGATGGTGACGCGGGACGACGGCACGATGCAGTGGGCCTACAAGGGCAAGCCGCTCTACACCTTTGCCAAGGACACCAAGCCCGGCGACATCACCGGCGACGGCTTCCTCAACGGCGCGTGGCACATCGCCAAGCCTTGATCGGTAAAGCCTCGTGGACGAGATCGCCGCCCTTATCGAACCGCAGATCCCGGCCCTGCGGCGCTACGCCGTGGCGCTGTTGCGGGACCGCGAGGCGGCGGACGACCTCGTCCAGGACACCCTAGAGCGGGCGTTGTCCGCCTGGTCCGGACGTCGCCGCGACGGCGACCTGCGGGCGTGGCTGTTCACGATCGAGCGCAACCTGTTCCTTGGCGCCGTCCGACGCCGGAGCCGACGCGGCGTCGATCTCGACGGTGAGGCTTTGGAGCAGGTCGCTGATCCGGGTGGCGACCCGGAAGCCGCATTGGGGGCTCGCGACGTACTCGCCGGGCTCGATACCTTGCCCGAGGAACAGCGCTCGGTGCTGCTGCTCGTCGCGGTGGAGGATCTGTCTTATGCCGAGGCGGCCCAGGTGCTCGGGGTACCGCTGGGCACGGTGATGTCGCGGTTGAGCCGGGCGCGAACACGGATGCGAAGTTTTCTGGAAACTGGCCGGACCGGCCTCTTGAGGAGGGTGAAATGAGCGGGGATCCACGCCCGGTCGGCGAGGACGACCTGCACGGCCTGATCGACGGCCGCCTCGAACCCGAGCGGCAGGCGCTGGTCGAGGCATGGCTCAAGGGAAACCCCGCGCGTGCGGCCGAGGTCTCGGCGGATCGCGTCCTGCGCGAGCGCCTGCGTGCCCGCCTCGCGCCGATCGCAGAGGAGGCGATCCCGGCGCGGCTCCGGGTGGCCAACATTCGCCCGCGACATCGGTTCGTCGGCGCGGGCTGGTTCCCCATGGCGGCTGCAGCCGTGCTCTGCCTCACGCTCGGCGGTGCCGGCGGCTGGGTCGGCCATGCCCTGCGCGGCGGACCCGCGACGGCGATGGTGGCGGAGGCACCGGCGACGCAGGACGCGGTCGCGGCCTTTCGCACATTCGTGGTCGAGGTGGTGCATCCGGTGGAGGTGCGCGCCGACGAGAAGCCCCACCTCGTGACGTGGCTCTCGAAGCGGCTCGGTCACGCGGTCGCGGCCCCCGATCTCGCGGCCCAAGGGTTTCGCCTGATGGGCGGGCGGCTGCTGCCAGCCGGCGCCGAATCCGCGGCGATGCTGATGTACGACGACGACCACGGCACGCGGCTGACGCTCTACAGCCGCGTCGGAGACGGCGATGGGCGAACGCTCTTCCGCTTCGCCCGAGAGGGCGACATCGCTGCCTTCTCCTGGGTCGATGGTGGCATGTCCTACGTCGTCACCGGCCGCACCGACGAGGCCCGGCTGCTCACCGTCGCGCAGGCGGTCGATGCGCACGTCCGCGGCCTCGCGCCGGATCGTCGGCAGCCATGACCCTCGACCAGCTTCGCATCTTCGTGGCGGTGGCCGAGCGGCAGCACGTGACGCGGGCCGCCGAGGCGCTGAACATCGTCCAGTCGGCGGTCAGCACGGCGATCGCCAACATCGAGGGGCGGCACGCGACGAAGCTGTTTCACCGGGTTGGCCGCGGGATCGAGCTGACCGAAGCGGGGCGCGTGTTCCTCGTCGAGGCCCGCGCCGTGCTCGCCCGGGCCGAGGCCGCCGAACTGGTGCTCGCCGACCTCAGCGGCCTTCGACGCGGGACGCTGGCTCTCTACGCCAGCCAGACCATCGCCAGCGATTGGTTGCCGCGCCACCTCGTCGCCTTCCGCCGTACCTACCCTGAGATCGCCATCCGGCTGGCGGTCGGCAACACCACCGACGCCGCCGACGCGGTGCGCGCCGGGCAGGCCGAACTCGGCTTCGTCGAGGGCGCGCTCGACGACCCGACGCTTGCGAGCACCACCATCGCGCGGGACCAACTCGTCCTCGTGGTCGCCCCAGCCCATCCCTTCGCAGGGGCGACCGCCCTCGAACCCGAGGACCTCGCCGGGGCCGATTGGGTGCTGCGCGAGGCGGGATCGGGAACCCGCTCGGCCTTCGAGGCGGCGCTCACGGAGGTTGGCCTCGCCGCGGCCCAACTCTGGGTCACGCTCGAACTGCCCTCGAACGAGGCGGTGCGCGCCGCCGTCGAGGCCGGGGGCGGGGCCGCCGTCCTGTCCGAGACCGTGGTCGCCGCCGCGCTTCGAGCCGGAACGCTGGTGCGGGCGGCGTTCGCCCTACCGAGCCGGCCCTTCCGGGTGCTGCGCCACAAGGAGCGCTACCGCAGTCGGGCCGCCGACGCGCTGCTCGAACTCATCGCAACGTCGGATCCCGGATGAGCGATCCTGCGAAACCCGTGCACCCCGACGATCCCCGGGTGAGGCTCGCCGAGGACCGGACGGTGCTGGCAGCCGAGCGTACGTTCGTGGCGTGGCTTCGCACCGGGCTCGCCTTCCTGGGCGTCGGCCTGGCCGCGCAGCGCTTCCTGCGGGAGGTGCTGGCGGTCTGGCCGCTGAAGGTGCTGTCGCTCACGTTGATCGCCTGCGCGCTCGCCTCGTTCGCCGGCGCCGCATGGCGGGACCGGGCGATCCGGGCGCGTCTCGCCGATGCCGAGATCCCGATGATGCCGCGCATCCTCACCGTCGGGATCGCGGCCTTGCTGATCGCGATCTCGGGCCTTGCGGCCACCGCCCTGCTCTGGGCGTGACGGTCAGGCCACCGTGACCCGTACCCGGTGCCAGGCGGCGCTGAGGTAGCCCTTGTAGTTCCAGGTGTCGTCGGGCGCGGCCGGCTGGGTCTGGCCGGCGGAGTCCCAGGCCCGCACCGCGAGTTCGTGCTCGCCCGCGGTCAGCTCGCGCTCGATCTCCCAGAACGTCCAGGCGTAGGGCGCGTCGGCATCGCGGTCGATCTGGGCCTGCGCCCAGCTGCGGCCGCCATCCGTCGAGACGTCGACGCGGGCGACCGCGCGATCGCTGGCGATGGCGTAGCCGCGGATCGCGTGCCGACCGGCCTTCAACGCTGCGCCGGGGGCGGGCTCGCAGATCGCGCTGTTGAGCGGCATCGCCTCGATGGTGATGCCGTGGGCCGGGTCGGCGGTCTCGGCCGTCACGTCGGGCGGGAATAGCTTGTAGTCGTCGGCCTGCATCGGATTGTCGGAGGGGTGGTCCTGCACAGTGATGCGGGCCAGCCATTTCGGGCTGCGGATGCCGGCAAATCCCGGAACGACCACTCGTAGGGGATGGCCGTGCTCGGGGGCGAGAGGCTCGCCGTTCATCGCGAAGGCGAGCAGCGTCTCGGGCGCCAGGGCCTTGGCGAGCGGGATCGAGGCGCCGAAGCGCGTGTCCGTCTTCGCGATCCGGTCGTGGCTCTCGAAGGCGACGTGGCGCGTACCGCCCGCATCGCTTCCGGCCGCGTGCAGGACGTCGGCGAGCCGCACCCCGGTCCATTCCGCGTTGCCGATGGCGCCGGGCGCCCACGGGTCGCCGGAGACCGGGGCCACAGCCAGCATGTCGGCCCGGCGGTTGCCGGCGCATTGCATCACCGCCGTGACGGTGACGTGCGCGAAGCGTGCCTTCAGATCGGCGACGGACAATTCGAGGGGCGTGGCGACCATCCCGTCGACCGTCAGGCGGTAGCCGTCGGCGTCGAGGGCCGGGATGTCGCCGTGGCTGCGGACGTAGAAGTCGGCCTGATCGGTGAGGAAGGCGGCGCGCAGGCGATCGAGCGGCGGCTCGGCGTTGTAGGGCGCCTTGCCGTGGACGATGAGGCGGTCCTTGCGCTGGAACAGGCCGAGCATGGGGTCTTTGTCCTGCGTTCGTGACGTGTCGAAGACGAGAACGCGCCGGGAACCGACAAGGCCCCCGGCGCGCGTCGCCTCAGGGCTTCATCGTCGAGATGACCGCGTTCTTCGCCCGGTCCACCACGGCGACGCTGAGGTCGCGGTTGAGGACGTAGGCGTGGGCGTTGTCGGCCGAGAA
Source organism: Methylobacterium sp. J-030 (assembly GCF_022829545.1). Taxonomy (GTDB): domain Bacteria; phylum Pseudomonadota; class Alphaproteobacteria; order Rhizobiales; family Beijerinckiaceae; genus Methylobacterium. The sequence goes on from NZ_JAKSYM010000033.1 coordinate 15,875, forward strand.
CGCGATTGCCTGGCGCGGCTCGTTCAGGCCGGTCACCGTGGCGACGACCTTGAGGGTGCCGGTGTCGATCACCGAGAGCGAGTTGTCCTTGAGGTTGCCCGAATAGACGAAGCGCCCGTCCGGGGTCAGCGCGGCGCCGTAAGGGTCCTTGCCCACCGCCACCTCGGACGTGACCTTGCGGGCGGCGACATCGACCACGCCGATGGTGTTGCGGCCGCTGTTGGCGGCAAAGAGTGTCTGGCCGTCCTTGGTGATCGAGATGGCGCGCAGCTTGTCGAACCCAGCGATCTCGCCGGTGATCTTGTTGGTGGCGGTATCGACCAACGTGATCTTGTCGCCGAGGAAGTTCGTCACGAACACGGTCTTGCCGTCCGGCGACAGCTTCACGCCCTGGCGCGGCTGCGCGAAGCCGGGGATCACGGCCTCGGCGAGCATGGTCTTGGTGTCGAACACGGTCAGCGTGCTCGCGGCCTCGTTATTGACGTAGAGCTTGGTCCCGTCGGCCGAGAGCACCGTGCCGAACGCGCCGGGGCCCGCGGCGAGAACGCCGGCCTCCTTGCCGGTGGCGGTCTCGTAGACCGTGATCCGGCCGGTGCCGCTGTCGGAGACGTAGAAGCGGGCGCCGTCCGGCGCGAACACGATGTTCCGCGGCGTGACGAAGCCGTCGAGGCGGCGCAGCACCGTGCCCTTGGCGACGTCGTAGACGACGACGGCGCTCTCCTCGCTGTTCGACACAGCGGCGACGGTCCCGGCGGCGTTCAGCGCCAGCGCGTTGTTCTTGATCGCGCCGTCGAAGCCGGCGGCGAACCCGGGCTGGGCCTGGGCTAGGAGCAAGGCGGCTCCGGCGAGGAGGGTGCGGAGGCTGGTGCGGATATGGGTCATGAAGCGGGTCTCTCGGGCATGCGCGCTCGTTCGGCGGCCGGGGCCTGCCGTGAGGGCTGGTTCGAAATCGGAAATCCGTAGTGCAAGGCCGGGCCGGCCGTGCATCGCCCTGAGGAGATGCCGGAAGGCGCAGTTTATTCCCCGAGGCCGGCGAAAAGAGCGCGGCGGCCTCGGGATACAGGGGTTCAGGGCGTCGGCTTCAACGCCGTGAGGTAGTCGACGATGGTCTGCACGTCGGCCTGATCGACCGGCGCCTTGTAGACGTGGACCATCTTGTTGACGGTCTCGGTCCACTGCGCCTTCGTGAGCTTGGGCTGGGTCAGCACCATCCCGGCCGAGTGGCAAGCGAGGCAGTTGTTGTTGACCGCCTCGGCCCCCGGTCCGTCGGGGAAGATCCGGTCGGAGGTCGGCATCTCGATCGATTGCGAGGTGAAGCGCATCGGCTCGGGAGCCGGGGCGGCGAGCGCCATCAGGGGAGACAGGAAGAGTGCGGCGATGAGGGCCGCAGGGCGGATCGTGTTCATGGCTGTTCTCCTCAAGCGGCCTGGAAGGACACGGTCTCGATGCCGTTCTGCATGAATCCGTTGGCGTTCCAGACCCGGTCCATGCCTTGCGCGACGCCGTTGGTATTGGTGCAGCGGACCCTGACCGTGTGGGTCCCGGCGGCCGGCGCCGGCAGGCTGCCGTCGAAGCGGCGGAAGCTGTAGGGGCCCTCGTCCGCGCCGAGCTGGGCCGGGAACCACGTCGCGCCGCCGTCTCCGGAGAAATCCACCGCCTTCACCCCGCAATCGCCGCCGAAGGCGATGCCGCGGATGGCCACCGGCATTCCTGCCGCCACCTTGGCGCCGTCCTGCAGGTTGGTGACGAACGAGCGCGGCACCATCCTGTTGATCGGCACCGTCTTGAAGCCGGTCTGGCCGGGCTTGATGTTGGCGCCCGGCACGTCCGGGATGCGGTAGGCGGTCTTCATCCAATACTGGTCGTCGGGCTTGTCCAGCACCTCGATGTCGGACAGCATCTTGACCCAATAGGTCGAGTACCAGCCCGGCACCACAAGCCGGAGCGGGAAGCCGTTGAGCAGCGGCAATTGCTCGCCATTCATCGCGTAGGCGATCATCACCTCGCCATTGCTTGCGTGATCGAGATCGAGCGATTTCTTGAAGTCGGGCGCGTCGTCGACCACCGGCGCGTCGAGGCCGTCGAAGCGCACCTGCACGGCACCGGCCTTCACCCCGGCCCGTTCGAGCACGTCCTTGAGGCGCACGCCGGTCCAGCGGGCGTTGCCCATCGAGCCGTTGGCCCATTGCGCGCCGGGCACCCGCGGCTCGAACAGCCCGCGTGAATTGCCCGAGCACTGGTTCACCGCGGCGATCTCGAAGCGCGGCAGGCCGGCGATGGCGTCGAGCGAGAGCGAGAGTTCCTTATCGACGTGGCCGTGGACCTTAAGCCGGAAGGTGCCGGCGTCGACTTCGGTCGGGATCGAGGCCCAGTGCCATCGGACGTAGAAGCGGTCGTTGGGGGTGAACACGCCCTCATCGAATACCGAAAACGGCGTCTCCAGCAGGGGCGGATGGGTGCGCTGAAGGATCATCTCGCCCTTGCCCGGAAAGGCGGTGGTCAGCGCCCGCTCGTCCGGGCCGCCGGGCAGCGGAAGCTTCACCGCGCCCGCGGCCCAGGCCGGCATCGCGGCGGCGAGGCTGCCGACCCCAAGTCCACCCAAAACGAGGCGGCGGTTCATCGGTCTGTCCAGTCCGTGCATGGTTTCTCTCTTTAAAGAATGTCGGCGTCGATGCGTTCGAGGGCACCGGGTCCGTGGCGATTTCTTGCGACCAAGGAGATGCTACGGGATGCGATTTATTCCCACCAACGGTCTCTCGCGATGCGAACGATCTCTCAATGCGATGTTTCGGAGACTTTCAATCTCTCGTGCGTTGTCGGGCATCGCGCGAGAAGAGAGCCTGGATCGATGCCGTCAGGCTCTCATGGGTGCATCATCGTTTTCCCTGACTCCAACCAGCGCTGAGGCCGCACCATCGCGGATATCAGACGAGGGCTAGTACGTGGATCAGGCCGAGACTGACGGCGCCGAGTGCGAGCAGTGAGGCGACCACCGCCAGGGTCACCCGTGCTCCGGCCTTAGCGACGCTGCGCACATCGACCCCGAGGCCGAGCGCCGCCATCGAGACCACGGTCAGCACGTTGGCAGTCTCCGACATCGGCGCGAGCGCGACCTGCGGGACCAGCCCGGCCGAGCGAAGGCCCGCGAGCGCCAGGAAGGCGAGGATGAACCACGGCACCAGGCGGTGGATCGCGAGGCCGCCGCGGGCCGGGCGGTCGCCGGCGGTGACGCCGGGGGCGGCCTCGTCGGTCTCCTCGCGCAGCCGGCTTGCGCCGAGCGAGAGCACCAGGACGACCGGGCCTAGCATCAGCACCCGGACGAGCTTCACCAGGGTTCCAACCTGGACGCTGAGCGCCGCGACCGGCGCGGTGGCGGCGAGGACCTGCGGAACAGCGTAGACGGTGAGTCCGGCGAGCACGCCGTACTGCATCGGCGACAGACCGAGCAGCGGCACCAGCAGCGGCAGGCCGAGCACCACCAGCACGCCCAGCACCGCGGTGAAAGCGATGGAGGCGGCGACGTCCTCGCCGTCGGCGCCGATCACCGGTGCCGTGGCCGCGATCGCCGAGTTGCCGCAGATCGAGTTCCCGCAGGCCACGAGGATCGCCATGCGCGGATGCAGCCCGAGCGCTCGGCCGATGCCGTAACTCGACAGGATCGTCACGACGACGACGCCCGCGATGCCGAAGAGCAGGCCCGGTCCGGCGGCGAGGATCGTCGCGAGGCTGAGCGACGCGCCGAGTAGTACGACCGCGATCTCCAGCACGGTCTTGGCCCCGAAGGCGATGCCGGGAAAGAAACGCTGCGACGGGGTCCAGGCGGTGCGGATCGCGCTCCCGAGCAGGATCGCCAGCACCAAGGCTTCGAGCCAAGCGCGACCGAACAGGTGCGTCTCGACGGCCTCGAAGCCGACCGCTGCGGCGGTAACCGCCACGCAGAGGCCCAGTCCCGGAAGGATGGCTCTCGTGCCGGCCAAGGCACGCGTCGAACGAGAGTGGGAGAAAAGTCTGGGCGCGGACATGGATGGCTCCGATGTGATGCCGGAGGATCCCAGGTCCCGTTCATTCACTCCAACGGAATGATTAGATGCTTCCCATCACTGAAATAGATGAAAGGAGGACCCCTTCAGAGTTTGCGGAGACCCATTGTGGGGGGCCGACAGGCGGATTCACCCGTCGATCCAACGGGCCTTGATCGTCGTGTCCGCAGCAAGCTCATAGATCCTGATGGAGCCCGTCGGGAGTTCGAGGTGCTCGACCTCCGCGGGGCTCAGGTCTTCAAGCGCCATGACAAGCGCCCGCAGGCAATTGCCGTGGGCGACGACGAGCACGTCTCCGCCCATGACCGCCGGCTGGATGGTTCGGAGGTAGCATGGGACGATGCGGGCGACGGTATCACGCAGGCTCTCACCGTTCGGCGGCGCCTCGGCGTAGGAGCGGCGCCAGGTCTCGATCCGCTCCGCCCCCCAGCGCGCATCGGCGGCGATCTTGTCGAGCCCGCTGAGGTCGCCGTAGTCTCGCTCGTCGAGCGCGGCGAAGCGTTGGGGGACCAATCCGGGTTGCCCGAGCGCATCGAGAATAAGCCGGCCGCTCACGACGGCCCGCGTCAGCGTCGAAGTGAAGGCTGCAGAAAAGCGCCAGCTGCGCTCGGCCAAACGCCGCCCGGCTGCCTCGGCTTCCATCCGGCCCTGCTCGGTCAAGGGCGAGTCCAGCAATCCCGTGAACAGGCCGGATCGGTTGGCTACGCTCTGGCCATGCCGGATCAGCACGAGATGTCGCGTGACCGGGGCTTTGCAATCGTGAATCACGCTGTCTCCCGAGGCAGAGCACTTTCGTGCCGGTCGCATCGCCTCTGATGATGTCGGCATCCGACTTTAACGAACTTCGACCATGCGATGGGTTGGACCGTCCATCCGGAGACGGCGGGTCATCCTAGGTCCGCTTAAGAACGTCTTGCGACTGAAAGCAGCCAAGCTGCTTCCCACCCATCTCGGACCTTTTAGGACAAGGGGCATTTCTATTATCAGTGTCATAAGAAACACCGATAAAAGGCAAAAACGGCCTATTCGATAAATTTTAAGCAACCCTCTTAGGTTGTATCTAATACCTTTGGTGTTGAACTGATGACAGAGTCAGTCATCAGGAGTTGCCGCCATGGCGGACCGTCAGAAATCGTTAAGTACAACTACAGCCGTAGTTCTGACGACCGAGCAGCATGACCTTGTTCGAAGGGTCGCGCTCACCCGCGCCATGCGCGGCGACCGGAGCCGTGTCTCCGTGTCCGATGTCGTTCGCGAGGCCATCGAGGCCCACGCCGTCATTCTCCGCCAGGAACTCGCACAGTGAACGCGCCGATCTCCCAGCACGCCCTCCTCGGTTCGACCCGCACGCCGGCACCGCAGACATCGCCCGCCCGGCGCCCCGAGGCCGGTCCCCAGGATTGGGAGCAGCTTGTCTCTCCGGGCCATGTTCTCGGCCGCCAAACCGCACGCGCCGGCAAGCTTCTCTTCTTCCCCGCCCTCGCGGTCTTTGCAGCCGTCGGGCTCCACACCCTTCACGTTGCCGCTAATCTTGCGGGCTTCACGCTTCCCCTGCCGCGCCTGCCCCTGCCCATGGTCAGCTACAGCCTCCCGCAGTGGGTTCGGGACGGGCTCACGTACGATCCCAACACGTATGTGGATCTCCAAGGCGGCGTTCGCACGAGCTACCGCTACGCCTGGCTACAGGACGTTCCCCGCTCGCGCGGCCTCTCCGCGAAGGGCTGGACTGACCTTGTTGCGGCGGTCTTGACGGATTTGCAGGCCAACCGGCTCGAAACCGACCGTTGGACGGCAACGCCGGCTCTCGCGACGGCACCGAAGGTCACGCGCCCCACCAAGGCCCTCACCGAGCACGTGGCCCGGCTCGACACCGGAATCGTCACGGTTTCGCCGGCCGGCGCCCAGCCCCGCATCCACGTCGTCGCGATGGTGGACGGTGCTTGGGGGTGGGTGACGTTCTCGCAGTTCGGGTGCCAGCAGAGCTTTGGACCGCCGATCCCGACATGCGCGCAGACCCGCGCCATCCCCGACATCAACGACCTTCGCCCGGCATCGAACTGAGGCCAGCCATGAGCATCATCACATCCGTTGCCCAGGGCTTGCCGGGCTTTCTCGGCCGAACCTTCCGGGGCGCCCGTGACCCCATCCTGTCGGGAGACCGCCGCTCCGCCGCCGAGATGACGTGGCCCGAGCGCCAGTGGCCGACCCTTTACAAGGACATCCCGGCCGATATCCGCCGTCCTGTCGTGTGGGACGGCCGGCTCTTGGGCGGCGCGTCCGTCACGTGGCTGGCCTGGCACCATTTCACCCCGGCGGTGCTCACCGCTGCCGTCGAGTCCGGTGGCAGGGCCGCCAAGCGCACGGCGCTGATCGTGTTCGCGATCCTCACCGCCGCCATCGTCTATCGCCTCTGGCAGTGGCAGGGCGGCACGCAGTATCCGTTTTGGGCCAAGGAAGTCGGGGCGTGGTCGCCTATCGTCGCCTGGTATGTGCTCCGGGTGCTGGAAACCGTGTTCGTCGGTGCCTCCGGCCTGTTGATGTGCCTCTGCCTCGCGCTCCTCTTTTTCCCCGCCGCATGGTTTTTCGCATCGTGGCGGGCGCTTAAGGTGTGGTGGCAGGAGGCCAGCGAGCCGCTTCGTACCCCCACTCGCGATGCTCTGCTGATCTTCAAGGCGAAGGCCGATATCCGAGGCTCCGAATATCAAGCCTATGCCCGCCAGGTCGAGGACGCGTCCGGCCGCCTCTCCAACATGCCGCTTCTCGCCGTAGGAACGGCAACGGGCGCGCTCCGGGCGCGTGGCGACATGGAGAGCCCGTCCGCCGGACAGGTTGTGGCCTTCGACGGCGAATCCATCCGCCAGCATGTGCTGTGCCTCGGTGCTACCGGCACCGGCAAGACGCGCAAGTTCATCCGCCCGATGGTCTCCCGGATCATGAATGCCGATTGGGGCGCCGGGCATCGGATCGGCGCCTACATCACGGACGGCAAGGGCACCCTCTGGCGCGACGTGCTTCCCAGCGTCGAGCATCGCGACGACGTGGCCGTGATCGGCACCGGCCCCGGCCAGGTTGGCGTAGATCTCCTCGCCGGCATGAGCCCCTTGGAAGTGGCGACGACCTTCAAGGCCGTGAGCGGCCAGGTCGCCGGCAAGCCGGCCGATGACTTTTGGCCCGAGTCCGCGTCGGGCCTCATCATGCACGCCGCCGCCATCGCCTACGTTCTGGACCAGGACGAGGACACCGTTGCGACGTGGGGAGACCTTCGCCCCTACTCCCTCCTCGGCCTTGCCCGCCTGGCGACCGATGAACAGGCACAGAAGGCAGCGTGCGAGCGCATCGACCTCCTCGCCGACGCCGAGCCGGGCGACGTGTCTCCCGCCCTCTACAACGCTGTCCCCCAGGCCCTCGAATCCGTCCTGTGGCTCCGGGGGACTTGGCTTCCCATGGCGACAGAGACCCGCTCCGGCATCGTCGCCAACGTCAACGTGGTCCTCGGGAAGCTCTCGGGTGCCCGTGCCCTCGCCGACCGTTTCTTCCGTGGCAGCTACGAGGACATCGTTGACGTTGAGCACGCCTTGGATGGCGGTGTGCTGATGGTCGCCGTGGGCGAGACCGAATGGGGCCTCGCCGGGAAGGTGGTCAACGTCTGGCTCAAGACCCGGCTCTATGTCGCGGCACGCAAGCGCCTCGTTACAGATCCCGAGGCGTGCCGGAACACGTCATGCGCCCTTATCGCCGACGAGTTTCAGATGCTCGTCACGGCCGGCCCGGACAGCGACACCAGCTTTTGGAACATCGCCCGCGAAACCGGAGTGTTCCTGATTGCAGCAACGCAATCCATTGCTGCACTTCATCAAGTTCTTGGTGCAGATCAAACCGCTAATATCGTCAATCTGTTGCGGTCCAAGATTATCCTCAAGACCGAGGAGCTTTCGACCATCGACTATGTGCGAAAGCTTGCGGGCGAACTCCCACGTGCATGGGAACCGGAGCCCCGGTTCTTCGCGACCCAGGGCGCCCGCGAACTCGCTCAGCCCGACCGTACGCCGGCTTTGCCCGAGGCCAGGATGTCTCAGGCATTCTTCCCCACCGTGCCGAGGCTCGACACGACCTCGATGCGGGATGCCGTCTCGTATGATCCCCGGTTCCTGATGCGTCGGACGATGCAGGACCAGACGCAGCAGATTTCGTCGATGCAGGCCGCTGCGTGGCGGCAGGAAGACAAGGTCAAGGATACCCTCGTGTCCGGTCTGACTTGGCGTCCCAAGGTCGAATCTGACGAGCTTTTGCTTGGTTCAGGGTTCGCCTTCGCAATCGTCCAGCGGGCCGGTGGAGACCGGTCAGATATTATCGATCTTGAAGCAGCTTAAGGGATTACTACTATGGCTTTTGGTTCATTTATCCCGACTGGCGAGTTTAATATCGAGGACGAAATTGCTTGTCACAGCAGAATGTCCATGTCTCTACCTGATAGAGCTACGGCTGATCGTGATTTTGGCAACAATCTGTTGGATTTAGAGACTGGTGAGCAGGAAGCTAAGGCTAATGGCGACCATTTATCAGAGAAGGACTATAGTCTTCGACAAGACTATGCTAAAAATATGCGAGAAGCGGCGGCTTCACAAGATAATTATAACAGGTTTTCTGGAAATACACGGCATCCAGAAGCTATTGAATCTTTGAATATGCTCAAACTACACAAAATTAGATTAGAAGAAATCCGTGTAGACCATAGTAATCTGTGCTCTCAGGCGAGTGATCGTAATACTGATCGTCAATTTAATTCCATTGACGAGGCCCCTGGCGAGGATCGAGCCAAGAAGGCCGTGTGGGATCAGAAGAAGCTTCGTGCCGAGGGCGAGGCGGCCGAGGCGCGGGGCGACGACGCTACAAAGAGAGACTGCGCCTTTCGTTGGCACTACGCCAACGCTCAGGCATTTGGCGATATGGGAAAACTCGCCAAGATCAGGACCCAGCACGAGGCGTTCCGGGAGAACCTGGAAAAGGAGGGTCGTAAGTTCAATGATCTTGACCATCCGCGCGGCGAGGACCCGGCCGGCAAGGCGGCATGGGAGCAGCGTCAGCTTTGGAAACAGAAAGAGGAGTTTGGCCGGGCAGCGGAATCCGCCAGGCAGAATGGCGACCGTTTTGACCTGATGGATTGCCAGATCCGCGCGAGCCATGCCGACGCGAAGCTGAGGCAGGACGCCGTGAAGGTCCGGCAGATCGAGAGCACCCATAAGGCGTTTCAGACACAGACTGAATCGGCGACCGGTCGCAAGTTCAACGACCTATCGCAGCCGCGTGGCGAGGATGCCGCCAGGAAGACCGCATGGGAGCAGGGCCAGGGGCAGCAGCCCCGTGCCGCTCAGCCTCGGGCCGAACCCATGCGGGATGCCGCCAGGGGGGCCCCCCAGCGCCTCGGTATGGAGGTTCCTGGCTCCCAGCGTCGGAAGGAGTTGGGACAGGCTGCCCGTATGCAGGATGCCGCACGGGCCTTGGCTCAACCCGCTCAGCCGAAGCCGATCAAGTCCGAAGCAGAGGTCTATGATGATCTCAGTAAGACCATCAAAGAAGCTAACATGAATGGAGATCATGCAAAGTATCGTGATTGCGATATTCGCATGAGCCATATTGAGGCAAAAAAGAATGGTGAAACTTCACGGCAGGATATGATTGCCGGTCAGCACAAGGTTTTCCGCGAGGAGGTTCAGCGTGCGACAGGCCGTGAGTTCAATTCCCTGTCAGCACCGCAGGGCGAGAATGCAGAGAAGAAGGCCGAATGGGACAAGCGAGAGTCTAACCGTGAACACTACACCGAGTCCCATCTAAGCACGCGCGAGAAGGCGAATGCATCGAAGGCTCATGACGAAAGCCAGAACCGGCTTTTGAGCGAATCCAAGGCTGCACAGGAGAAGGGTGACACTTCTACCGAATTGGACCTTACGATGCGGCACAACCATGCCGCCGCGACGCGGCAGGCTGGCCTTGCCAACGACAAGGCCATGGATGCCGAGCGTGCCGGCCAGCCGGACAAGGCGCAGGGGTATCGCGCTGATCGGAACGTCAAGTCGTCCATGGCGGACACTATCGCCAGCGACCACCAGCGGTTCCGGGAGCAAACTGAGCAGTCGAGCGGTCGCCAGTTCAATGACCTGTCTCAGCCGCCCGGAGAGTCGAAATACGCTGCCATGCAGGCCAGGACCAAGGCACGTGCGCAGCAGCAGGAAGCGACGGGGCAGGTGCAGCCCTACCCCGTGAAGACCGGGTACATGACGCGGAGGCGGGAAGCGGCCAATAGGGAAGCCAACCAGCCCGAGCAGGCCGAATCCGCAATGAAGGAGGGCGCCACCTCGCCATCTGGACGTGCCCGCTACCTCAAGCGGCATGGTGCGACCGCTCCCGAGTTCATCAAGCTCGCCAAACAGGACCGCAATTTCGCGCACGCGAAGCAGTTCTACGACGAACGTTCCAAGGGCTTTAAGAGCGACCTCGCTAGGAGCAGGGAGCTTGCGGCTCAGCAGCCCAACCAGCCCCAGGAGGAGCGGCCGAGGCCGCTGGTACGCCGATGAGCAAGACTGTCCTCGCAGCGGCGATCAGCGCCGTCCTCGCCACCAGCGCGCTCGCCCAGGGCGCGCCGGGGGTTCCGAACCTCTCGCATAACGGCTCCGCCATGCGGCTCGATGTCGTCGGTGAGAAGGTCACGATCCGATACGCGCAGCCCCGTCCGGGGCTCGCCGAGGCTGGCGTCTATCCGGGCGCCGTCCTGTTCACGGGCATCTTCCAGGGTGACGTGATCGTGGGCCAGGCCGTTGCCTTCAAGGCGAGGTGTAGTCCGGCCCCCTACAACGTAGGCGGCCGGATCGAGGCCGGGCGCTTCGTCCTAGTCGGTCTCGGCCCGCACCGCGTCGGTTGCGTGGTTAAGGACTACCTCGCCAATAGCCCGCACAGCAGGCTCCCGTTCGAGGTGACGGATCAGGCCACGTTGGCGTTGCTCGCCAACCAGGCCGACCCGAAGCGTACGCGTACGGCGGCCGAGATGATGTCCGTCCTTCGGCCGGGAGCGAACCGCGAGCCGAGCCCGGCAGCCATGCGGGAATCCGCACCGGCACCGGCACCGGCACCCGCGCCCGTGCCCGCACCGACGCCGCAGGTTCAGGCCCAGGCACAGGCGCCCGCGCCTCCCCCTGTCCCCTTCGTTCCGGTCGCTCCGCTCCCTCGCACCGAGACGGTGACGCCTTCAGCGCCCCCGTCGCCAAAGGTTGCAGAGGTTCCGGTCCCGCCGCCCTCGGCGCCGGCTCCCATGGAGCTTCGCACGTCGGAGGCGGCCCCATCTGCCCCCGTCGCTCCTAATCCCTCAGTGGCGGTTGCACCGGCACCCCAGCCGAAGGTCAAGCCGAAGCTCGATGCCGACCTGTGACCCCGTGACGGTCGCGTAGACCGTCGCGGCATGGTCCTTACCCATCGCCCCGCCTCGCAGGCGGGACACCCCGAGCGCCCGTCTCCTCCAGGAGGCGGGCGTTCCGCTTTCATGGCGCATCCGCAGTCACAGCACGCGGTGTATCTCATTCCGGGTTGTGCATCGGTTGCTCCGGCCCGCCCAGGGGCAAGCGCCAGCGTCTTACGGACCCCGGCAGGCCGGTGCGAATCCCTCGCATTCAAGACCTCGGAACGACCGCGAGGCGGTTGAGACTGAGGGACAGCACAATGTCGAAGCGCAACCCGACCACCGCTTCCGAGCGTGACGAGACCAGCCAGGGCGTGAACATCCCGACCCACGGTGCTTTCGTGGTCGAGGGCGAAGGGGACAACGCCTTCTGGACGCGCATCGGCGCGGCATGGGCTCACCGGGACGGCCAGGGCTTCAACGTCAGCCTTTCGGCAGTGCCACTCAATGGCCGCCTCGTCCTGCGGATGCGCAAGGACCGGGAGGACTAACGGGGGCGTGCCCCCGGCACTCTAGCAAACGGAGCGACCCCAGGGGGATGGGCAACCGTCCCCCTTCCCTATGCTCCTGTGACTATCACGGTGACGGTCGCGTGGGACGGGACGCCACCCCACGCGCAGGTGCCTGCAAAGCCCCGAATCCGAAGGCAAGACGGTGACGGGGAAGGGAGCGAAAGCGCCATCCCGCCCCGGTGTCCGGTGCAGTCCTTTTGTGACCGGGTGTGCGGCGGGCGAGTCCGACCCCAAGGCCCAAGCGCAAGCGCGCCCCTTCGGGGCGGGCCTGGCAGTCGTTCTCTGAACCCGCCGCCTCTCCGGGTCACGGACCGCACGGGTCCGGCCAGATCGGGAGAGCGACAATGACCCATTCCAGCATCCGCACCGCAGCCCTGGCGATCATCTTCGGGGCACTCGCGCTCACCCAGGCCCTCGCGGGCGCTTTCCTGCCGGCTCTGCACTGAGCCGGGGGGCAGGGAATAGGGGAGGAGAGCGATGTGCCATCGGTTCCTTAGCCCACATGAGCGCCGCGCGCTCGTAGCCAACGGGATTTCCGCCGCCGGCCGACGCCAGCCTGATTTCGCTCCCGTTATCCGGCTCTGGCTCCCCACGTCGCCCCTGTCCTGGCTACTGACGCACACGCTTCCCGCGAACGATGACCTGGCCTACGGCCTGGCTGTGCAGCATGGCGATAAGCCGGTTTTCGAACTCGGCCATTGGAGCCTGAGTGCCTTCGAGAGTTTCGCCCAGGGCGGCTCGGAGACATGCCTTCGAGCGTCCTCTGTGTTTCTGGTCCAGGCGCCGCTCAGCGCTTACATTCGCGCCCTCATCCGCAAGAAGGCATGGGGCTACTGAAACGCGAAGGCCCGCCGGGACAACCGGCGGGCCAAACCCCATCTTGTGAGGGGGCGAGACGTTTGCCTCTTGCCCTCACCGGGAAGGGAGAGCCTTGGCGCCGTTGCCAGCACCATGAAGGGATGGTGCCACGGTCCGCGCCCAATTCAAGAGTCCCGCCGGTAGATCGACACCGACAGGGTGCGGCCCCGCGCCGGCTTGGTGTGCGCCTCGCCCCGAGGGTCAATGTATTCGATGCCGACGAGCCCAGCCACGCGAAGCTCGCTCAGCGTCCGAGAGACGTTCTGCGCGAGGGGATGACCAACGGCCTCATCCGCACCCATGCGGATCATCGCATGATGGAATCGGCCGGCGGCCTCGCGCTCGTCTCCGGGGGCCAGCGTTGCTAGATCCTCATCCAGGCTCTTGTGGGCTGATGCCTCACGCTTGCGCACGTCCTGGACACGTTCGATCCGCGCAGCAGCCCGTGCCTCATATCGGCCGGGTGGCAACAGTGCCTCGACATGGGCGGCCAGCTCGTTCCGCTCCCCGTTCCATGCCTCGCCGTCCCCTACTAGATCGAGCAGCGCGAGCCACGTGCAGAGGGCGAACCGAGGACGCTTCGAGGTTGCCGAGATCCGCTCGACTTCGGCAAGGTTTATCTGTGTCATGAGCCTTTAGTTTCGGGAAGCGCACGGCGTTACTGATTTTTGCTTCATGCACTCAGGAATGGGAAGTTGGCTTCCGCTTCCGTGTATATTTGATATACGGTAACAAAATCATATTTGCGACCAAGTGATGGCGTCCAATATCGACCATGAGCCATCCAGTCTCTATAGTTAATAGCCGCATTGATAGCTCCAATTACGACCTTGAATTCGGGATGATGCTCCTTCCATGCTGGAAGGATCTGCCTGTTGAGCGAAATAGACGAGCCAAATTCATCATAGAAATCTCTGAACGCTCTCGAAATAGGTTCTTTCTTTTTTTTATAGCATCGCTGAAGGTAATCTATCTTAAATGTTGCCTCTAAATCGGCAAGTAATGTAAACGCGCACGTTGCATCAAGCTCCGCTATACGAGCTTCCAGTTCCGATTGTATTTCCTCGGGTGCATACCCGAAGAATTTTGCGGCAGTCTGAGTTGTATAATAAAATCTAAGAGAGCTATCAGTGTCGTTATAGTAATTTGCGATTTCAGTTGAGCCTGGATTACTCGATGAAAAATCTACCAATGTTTTGTATTTAGCCATTGGAGATTTCCATAATCTTGCTAAGGAAGTTTTCCTTGTTGAATTCGATGAATTTCATATTAGGCGGGTTGGAGACAATTTTCCAAGTCCAGTCTATTTCTTTTTCCGGAGGTTTTTCCGCCTTTGATGATTGCGGGTCGTTGAGATCCACATGCGTAACAGATACACGAATACCAGTAGCGTCCTTGTCTACAAGGATTAGTCTACTCCGGCCAAATGCGCCGCTGATATCAATGCGCCCCTTAGTTCCGATAAGTTGAGTCCCGATTGGTGTCAAAGCAATGAATCTATTACCAATCGATATTATGCATTTCCTAACATTATAAACACCTGTATCTTCTTCGTGAATTTCTTGCTCGTGATATTCTATCGTAACAGACCCTGTAGAGGTCCACGGCGCTAGAAATTCCTCAATCGTACCATATACTTTGTTTACATAATCGATGTATTGATCTCTCTCGCGTCCCCAAAATTCCTTTATGTTCTCTTTGTTGTCTTGCTGTTGCTGGACAAAGCTATCAAAATCGGTGGCTGGCATGGCGGAAGCCCTTATGTGCGACGCAGGGCATTGCGCTCGCTCAATGCTCGGAGGTTATGGTGTCTGGCACAACGTTTGGCGAGGTTCCGGCGTCATAAGGTACGGTCGGACGGTCGTTGCACGCTCAGCGAGCCTTGCCTCGGACAGTTTGTTGGGGGGGAAGTTAGGGGAGGTCGATCATGCTATACTCTCTCAGAATCGACCGTCTTGTTCGGGTATAAGCTTCTTTATCTCCGCTTCTGCCGTGATTGGCATTTCGCGTTTCTCGTAGTCTCGTACGTTAGCGACAATCTGTTTTGCGCGATTTATTTTGTCATTTCGCCATTGAGTAGTTTCGTTCGCATTTAGTCCATCAAAAACATTAAATAGGTAATCTTTTTGATTGGAGCAGAATAGATAAAATCTGTTGGCTATCCATTTCTCAAATGCATAGCTGTCAAAAACATACCCATTTGAAGCATTCCATATTTTTGCCAGCCTGACAGTCGGTTTGATTAGATAGCTGTTATTTTTATTTGCGGTCTCTAGAGTTGAGTTGAAATCATTTGGACTTGTATCTTGCCAAGATGTAGTGCTGCTTGGAATTTTATAAGTCGAACCCCATTGGAAAAGCGCTGGTACCAAATCGAATTTGATATGGTTGAGTTCTAAAACAATGGTGGGGTGGCTTTGATAAATATCTGAGCTAGAGTAACGCTTCTCGACAAAACGCTTTAATCTGTCGAGATAAGTCTGAGGATTATAGCCTCCCTTCTCGAACACGATCAGATAATCGATGTCAGAATGTGCATCATCAACTCTTGGAAGGATGGTTCCACGTGTAGACGAACCAAATCGAAAATGAGTGCTCAAGCCATCGTCAGCAACCGTAAAATATTTATCAAGCCTAGATTTCAAAGTTGTGATAGATGTATTAATAGATGTGTTCTCGGTCGAAGATAATACGGCAGAACTCGCTCTCGATTGAAGATAGCTCAAAACAGACATTAATTTTTACCCTTATCGACGGCGTGCAAAGCCTCTCCGCGATCAATCCCTTTTTTGGCTCTTCTAAAATCTCGTTTAGCAAATGCGGGACTAGCCTGATTGAGTTCGTTTCTACGGGTAGTAAAACCATTCATCCCAGCAATTGCTGCCGCATCATCCCCGACTTGGGTCAATTCAATTTCTCGAAATACACGGGCATCATTGCGTAATGATAGGTATTGATCGCCAGAACTCTTATGATCCGCTGCTTTTTCGGAAGGTTTGAGGAATGTCATAAGGGCCGTTAGGACGGTCACAGCCGACGACATAGCACCCGCGATGACAGCATAGTCTTGGAAGAAGGCCGCTCCGGCCGCCGCACTTAATGCGACAGAGGGAATCCCGAACGCGTAGTTCCACCACGTCCATCGGTCAGCAGCATTGAAGTGCGCTTTGCCGGAGTGAGTGCAATCCTCCTCCATGCGAAGCAGTTCGGCGACGACCTTATCCGCGACGGGTTGGGACACGGGCAATAGCGTTGACTTCTCTTGGGCGTCGGAATGACGACCCATCAACCCTAGAGCGAAACCTGAACGGACAAAAGGTCGTTTGCCTCCACTTGCAAAAGGAGTTCCTTTTGCAAGTAAAGCTGAGCCGTGGTAGTTCAGCCTCTTACGACTTGCAAAAGGGCGCATCCAAAATGAGCGGGCGAATCGTCGGCTACGCGCGCGTATCGACGGGCGATCAGAACCTCAGCTTGCAGACCGAGGCTCTGGCAGGCATCGGCGCCGATCCCATCCACGAGGACCGGGCTTCCGGCGCCAAGGCGGACCGGCCCGGCCTCGCCGCAGCCGTCGCGGATCTCCGGCCGGGCGACACCCTTGCCGTGTGGAAGCTCGACCGTCTCGGCCGTAGTCTCCGCCAACTCATCGACACGGCGGATGCCATACAGGCGAAGGGTGCCCACCTTCGTTCCATCACCCAGGCCATCGACACCGGCACGGCCGGCGGCCGGGTGCTGTTCCACGTGCTCGCCGCCCTCGCTGAGTTCGAGCGCGAATCGATCCGCGAGCGCGTCACCGCCGGCATGGCGACCGCCAAGCGCCAGGGGCGTCATGTCGGCCGCCCCGGCAAGTTCGGCCAGGTCCAGGCCGATGCAGCCCGCCGGCTCCGCGCCGCCGGCTCATCGTGGGCGGAAACCGCTCGCGCTCTCGCCGTGTCGGAGTCCACCTTGTCGCGCGGCTTGCGCCGTTATTCGCAAGACGTTCGCTAACGATTCGCCAAAAACTACCATTGCAGTTTAATTGCCGAGTGCTAGCATTCTCCTGTGCATATCGCACGATAGGGGATTTTCGCTATGTCGGCGCCTCGCAACAAGCCCAGTAGTAAGGAGAGGAAGGCCCGCCCCGGTGGGTGTTTCACCGTCGCGTCGCAGCGCGCCCGCATCGCCCGCAAGAAGGGTGGCGGCGGCTCGGGAATCTCCCCAGCCGGCATCGTCTCGGAAATCATGTTCCAGCATGGCGGCCTGGTCGCGATCATGGCCGTGGGCCAGATCCTCGGGGAACTCGGCAAGGTCGCCGTTGGCGCGCTCGTCGGTCTCGTCGCGAGCTTCGGCCGAGCCGCACCGGAGACCTTCCAGGGCGGGCGTTCGGTTCGTGTTGCCGTCCCCGTTGCGCTCCCCTCGGCCATCCGGGGGACCGGCCCTCGCCGTGGCAGCCCGGCACCGGAGCTTACGGCGGGCGGCGGTGGAGCAGGCGGCGGAAGGCCAGGGCCATCACACCCCGAACCTGTGCCGTCGCCCGGATATGCCAAGAGGGGCGCCGCGGCCGCCAAGGCCAGGGCGGAATCCGAAGCTCGATTTGGAACCCCAGACGCATACGAATGGGTCGCTCAAAAGCTGCAATACGACCTTGATGCCCCAATCGGAAGGCATGTTAAAGGTTTGCAGAGACGTATTGAAAAGGTGGCACCGGAAGTTGTTCGATTGCTATCTAGGGAGACCAATGATCCCAATTCTGTAAGCTTTCGAGCGGCCAAAAGCATGTTTAAATCATGGTCGAAAGCTAATCCTGGCTACACAGATATATGTGCTGCTCACGCGATTTTCGGTGATCTCATCGAGCTACAGCGGGCCGTGGAGGAGGCCGCGCGCCTGATGGACCCTACGAAGGGGCCGGCGAACAGCGGCCCCGAAAACGGCGGAGACGAGGGCGAGGGCGGAACAAGGCTCAAGACCCCAAATGAGGAGCTTCCCGCCCCTAGTCCCTTCAAGATCTAGGAGGCTTCCATGCTGAAGCCGACCGAGTGTTTGGTTTGGGACGGGCAAGCGTTCTGTCCAGTCAGTTGTGAGGTGCCGATCCTGCCCCACGGAGCCAGGATGATGCCGGGGGCTATGTCCCCGGCCGCCATCACCACCGACGCCTTGCGCAGCTACGCCCAGGCCATGCGGATGAATCCGCTGATCTCCGCTTACCTCGGCGCCGGGCTCCAACGCCACGGCTACCGAGCGGGTGAAGACGAAGAACTCTATAATATCATGCTGGAATACCAGCCTGATTTTGCCGATGCATATGCGCCTGAATACCGTGAATTTGATGGTCTAGGCTTGGCATTCGGGTGTGAAGGTCGAAGATCTTCGATATTTGTCAATCTAAATCACAAAACAGCGCTAAAAACCCTGTTTCATGAGCTATTCCACACGGTCTATCATAACATTCCAGGTCAGGCCGTAGAGACCATGGAATCCTTCGGCAATAAGATCCGTGAGGCCAACGGTGTTGACCTGTCGCACCCGGACACGCGATCCGTGCGCTGGATCTATTCTTCTGAGGAAGCCGAAGCGTATGCCTTCGAGCGCTTCGCAACGGGACGGCCCATGCCGTTCGGCTTGAAGCTTCCCTCCCCCGTACGGGCGACCTTCCAAGCTGCGCTCCGGGGTGACTACGCCCATCATCGGGTTCGCACCTGATCGCGCCTCCGGCACGAGAGAGGAATTAGGAAGGGAAAGGGGTAGGGGCAAAGTTTCTTCATAAATTCGCGGGTTATTCGCTGTTTTCTGCGTTTTGCGTATTTACTTATAGGCCGTATCAGCCTATATTATCTGTATCGAAAGCGGCAAACGGCCCATCGATCCCCCCCCTCCCAGGACCAGTGCCATGAAGACCTCTTACGCCCTCGCCTCCCTCGCCACCTTCGCCGAGGTTCAGGTTGCCGCCTACCTCGACGCCGAAGCCGACGGTTTCCGCAACACCCCCGAGTTCTATTGGCTCCGCAACGAGGCCCGCCTTGCCAAGGCCAAGCGTAGCGCCGCCGCTCAGAAGGCCGCTGCGACCCGGAAGGCGAACAAGGTCGCCATCGTTCAGGCAGACGCCCTCCTCGCCCAGGTTGTCGCCACCGCCAAGACCAGCCGCAGCCGGAAGCCCCGCCGGGAGGTGCGGGCCAACGAGGAGGTTGCGGGGGCTTAGCCCCCCTCCCCCGTCACCAGGCCCCCAACTCAAGGAACGCCATCATGAACGCCGCCCGTCGCAGACAGATCGCCGAGGCTAACCGCCTTCTCATTGCCGCCCGTGAAATGCTGGCAGAGGCAGCCGAAGCCGAACGCGAGTATCTGGAAAATATGCCCGAGAACATGAAGGAGGGCGAGCGCGCTACCAGAGCCGAAGAGGTTGCCGACAACTTGGACAACATCGTGTCGTCTCTCGAAGATCATGAATCCGAACTGGACGACGTGGCCGCTTAGTCTTTCAACCCTGCAACGGTGTCAACTATGACACCAATAGGACATCTCGCCATGGCAAAGCCGACCGCCACCGCCCCGCGCGCCGACATCTACGAGACCGTCACCGCGACCATCGTTTCCGCCCTTGAGCAGGCCGCCAGCCCGACCGAGTGGCCGTGGGTGAAGGCCGCCGGGAACGGTGTCCCGGTCAATGCCCGCACCCGTAAGCCGTACAACGGAATCAACCGGCTCTTGCTTGGCATCGCCGGCATGGGGGGCGCGTCCCGGTATTGGGCGACGTTCAATCAGTGGAAAGACCTCGGCGCCAAGGTCAAGAAAGGCACCAAGGGAACGCTCATCACCTTTTGGGGTGACGTTTACTTACACGAGGAGACCGGCGAGCGAGTAGACCCGGACCACCCGAAGGCCAAGAAGGTTCTCTACGCGAAGGCCAGCCACGTGTTCAACGCGAACGATGTGGAAGGCTGGACCCTGCCGGCCGGCGAAACCATCCCGACCGAGGACCGGGTTTCAGACCTCGCCCAGGTTGAGGCGTTCGTGACCGCCACGGGGGCCAAGGTGACGAGCACGGGCGAGCAGGCGTTCTACTCGCCGGGCTTCGACATCATCACCATGCCGACCCGCAGCCGCTTCAAGGATACCGAATCCGCGACCGCGACCGAGCACTACTACGGCGTTCTGATGCACGAGCTTGTGCACTGGACCGGGAGCAAGGGCCGGTGCGACCGGGACCTGTCCGGCCGGTTCGGGGAGCAGGCTTACGCCTTCGAGGAGCTTGTTGCCGAGATCGGGTCCGCTTTCCTTTGCGGAGATCTGGACATCACCCCGCAGCCGCGCGCGGATAATGTCGAATACGTCCGTTATTGGCTCAAGGTGCTGCGCGACGACAAGAAGGCGGTTTTCACCGCCGCCAGCCTGTCGCGGAAGGCCGCCGAGTTCCTTCACGCCCAGCAGCCCGCGCCGGCTGTGTCCCTCGCGGAGGCCGCGTGATGGCCCACCGTTGGACCGACTTCGACGGGCCGGCGGCTATGGCCTTAGCCGGCCCCTACGACCTCAACGCCAGACAGGAAACGCCAGGACGCGTCCATTGGTGGCTTAACAGCGCCACCGGCTTCCATTGGATCAAGCGGGGCGTGGCGGAGACGATGCCAGAAGCCAAGGCCCCCGCCGAGGCCGCCTACGCCGATTTCATGGCGTTCGCGGCACGCCTCCGGCCGCTCGACGTGGCCGCGATCCTGGCGGCCCAGCAGGAGGACGGCACGCCCTCCCTCGCCCCCCTCTCCCCTCCTAATCTCTGCGAATAGAGCCTGCCATGAGCACCTTCCGCCGCATGATCGAGGCCGCCGCCGGCCGGGCCGTGACCCGCACGAGCAGTGACGGCAACCGCATCACCGTCATCCTCGCCCGTGAGGACGCCGAGGACTTTGAGATCAACCGAGCCATTCGCCTCGTCCTTACCGCGTCCCCCCTCTCTGTCGTGGCCCATTACACCGATGCCGGTAGCTTCGAGGCCAGGGCCGGCTATTGGGTGCCTGGCAGCGACGCGGCCTGTGCCGTGAGCCTGGCGGAGGCCAGGGCGGAGCCCGCCTTTATCGGTCTCTCTCTCGCCCTTGGTGATCGGCACGCACGGGACGCCAGGGCCGCGTTCTCGGTCGCGTAGGCGACTGATTATCTGCGGTTTTCCTCTGAAATCGTTAGCATTACATATTGATATATAGGCCGCATTGGCCTATTTATATAGGTGTCGGCAGGGCAATCCCGCCACGCCGCAGGAGACCAGATCGTGACCTCCGAAACCGCCATCCGCTACTTCATCGCCGTTCCCGCCCATCCGCAGTCCAATGGTGCCATTTTCGGAATCGGCACCACCGCCGAGGCCGCCATTGAGGACGCCTGGCAGGGAGAAAACTGCGGGCCAGACCGCCCTCACGTCGCCCGCGAGGAACCGGAATACGAGGGCCAGGGCGCGTTCGTGGCTTACGGCTCAGGCGGCCGAGAGCTTGGCCGCTTCTATGACGAGGACGACGCCCAGGAAGCGGTGGACCTCGACGGCTTTACCGCCCGCGAGTGCACGGAACGCCTCTATCGCTTGATCGAGGCGAACGGTGCCGATGCGAACAGCTTTAGTTGGGGTGAGGCTTCCAACGGACTCGATGATATCTCCGGAGAGGACATCCCGGACGGCCTGTACCATGACGAAGACGGTTTCAAGCCACTAGAGGCCGACAAGATCTTGCCGGAGGTATTCTACCAACTGATAGGCGGTGAGGTTTACCGGTATTGCTCGACCGGACCGACCTCCTATGATTGTCACGAGCGCCGCAAGGGCGGCCGAGATCATCATTACCGCACGATCTGGCACGGCATCGGGTCCCAGCAGATCGACAACGGGACCACCGCCGAGGCGTTCTCAAAGGTTGCGGAGGCCGCCTAAGCCGACTGTTTTCCCCGCTTCGGCGGGGGTCGCGTAAGTTCCCCTCTCACGGGGGGATCGCCCAACCGGGCATCCATCGAACGACACGGACACCGGGGCTCCTCGCTTCGTTCCCGTATAACGGTGTCATAGATGACATCGAAGTGAGCACGATCCTCCTCGCTCCCCTCCCTGCGGTTTCGCTCCCCCCGGCATCGCGCCGGCCGGGGCGGGCCGCAAGGCCAGGCTCCGTGCTCCGCAGCCTTGGCACCCCTCCCCTCAATACCGGCGCGAACACCCCCCCGAGCGACCGCCAGGCGGTCAGGAGGCGAAGATGTCCGATACCTTGTTCTTCCGCATTGCCGCCGTTGCCGATGGCCGGGCGCCCCAGCGAATCCGAGTTCTTCCCCATGCCGGCGGGCTGGTGCTCGTCGGCGCCGATCAGAGCCGTTCGCGCATCGTCATCACCGAGGCCGAGGCCGTCACGGGCCAGGGCGACGAACTGGACGGTCCCGCCTACCGCCTCGAATGCGGTTCGCTTTCGGTTCGCGTACCCCGCTTCGTCGTTGACTATCTGTTACAAGATAGTTCGCTATTTTATTAGTTTTCTATTGCTAAATGGGCCGATATGGCCTACTATAAGTCATAGTCCGCGAACGTTCTACGAGAGCTTACCATGATCGCCCGCACCGCTCGCATAGCCTTCCACCGCGCCGGCCCGCTCATCGCGGCCGGTGCGGCGGCCTTCGACAAGCGGGGCCTCTGCGTGGCCTGCATCGTCACCTGGCGCCGTCACGGAGAGGAGCCGGGCTACGCCCGGATCTCGCACTTCCAGATCGAGGAATCCGAAGACCTCGTGAGGTTTGTACAGGCAGCATCCCAGGGGCTGTTTCGCTCCTTTCCGGCGCTCGCCGCCGACTACGACCGCATCGAAACCTTGTTCCAGCGCGGCCCCCGCTCTCCGGCAAGCTTCGCGGCTAGGACCGTCCTCTTCTTCCATTCATGCCGGATCAACTTGCGCCTCTGGCGCGAGCGGCACGCTTCGTGAGGTTTCCAATGTCATCCGAACGTTCTTGGATTTACGATTATGACGGTCTCACCTTCGAGACCTACGAAATCGGTCGCACCGCCGAATCTCTCAAGCATCATACCATGCATAACGAGATCATTGTTCACCGTTCCGAAACCGGCCTACTGTCGGTTATCGAGAAGCAGACAGTAACGCCATGGCCGGAAGACCATAACTACACCATGTTCCACTACGCCTGGCACCCCAGCGACTTTGCCTGAACGGCTCGTGGCGGGTCCGACCCCCGCCAAGACCCTCCATGCCGGCATCCGCCGGCTCACCCCCAGCGAGACCGTTCAATGAGTGCCACTCAACTCTTCGCCCTCACCGGCCACGTCCGGCGCGACATGGCCGCCCAGGTCGCAAGGCTCTATGCCCTGCGGATCGCCCGGAAGGCGGATCTCGAACTCGACAGCATAGAGACATGGGTCCACGGCCAGATGAGCCGGGACGGCGGGGAAGAGGCCCGCAACCTCGCCATTGAGACCGGCCTTTCCCTGATCGAGACGCGCGGCATCGTCGGGAGCGCCTTACGGCGTTACTACGTCGCCCGCCGCATGGCCGCCCTTCCGCCGGCAATGCGTTGGCACGCCATCCGGTGCCAGAATCCGACCGTGCGCGTGTTGCTCGGCCTGATGGAGGCCATGGACCCCGTGGACCGGGGCGGCATGGACCCGATCCGGGCCACACGCCGGCTCTTCGTCCTGACCCAGGCCCAGGAACTCATCCAGCGCGAGCGCGCCGGCATGACGACCAGGCCGCGCCGGTTCCAGCCGAGATAGGGAGGGAAGGCGTGTCACGGCTCATCCCTCTCAAAGGCGGCCGGATCGACACCCCGGCCCGCCGCCTCGTGACCAAGGGGGCGGCGAACGCAGGGTCCATGGCCTTCGTCCGGGTGGACGTTTACGGCCCTGGCGAACCTGTCGGCGCGACGCCCAGGGCCACCGTGCACGTCCCCCGGAAAACCGGCCAGCGATGGTTCCGGGAGGACCGCCTGTTGCTCGCGGTCCTTGCCGCGCTCACCGACCCCGAGGAGGAGTGAATGCCCCTCCCCGCTCTTCGCATGATCCCATGGGACGCGCTTCGCGTAGCCCGAGAGACCGGCTTTGCTCCACTTCCGGGCCAAGAGCAGGCGTGGCTCATCCGCCGGGTCCTGTTGCCAGGTCGGTTCTTCCGCATCGCCGGTCCCGACGATGACCGCTTCGTGGAGATCGAGGCCGGCGCTGAGATCCCCGTGGGGCCGGACGGCCAGACCCCGGCAGGCGCCTTCGCCATCGTTTTCGACAACCGCGGCCGACAGACAGACCGCACCATCGAGCTTCAAGGCCGAGGCGCACCGCCCAGGCCACAGGACCGCCAGGGAGAATTTCCGTGATGCACTCGCCTCAAAACCCTGGACGAGTCATTGTGCCCGTCATCGAGTCGGGCGACCAGGGAGGGAACATCATCCCCTTCCCCCGTCCTACTCCCCTAGAGGGCGTTCCCATGACCGGCGACGAATTCGACGCCGAAATCCGCAGGCTTGGCTTCACGCAGTTGTCGTTCGCCGACTACGCCGGGATAGGCGGACGCACGGCTAGGACCTACGCCGCGAAGGGACCGCCACCTCTCGCCGAGGTGCTGTTGCGCTTGCTCGCCCAGGTCCACGTTCCGGGCGGTTGGCGTGGCAACCGTCTCCGGGAGGCTCCGAGCATCAGAGAAACGCGCGAGGCTATCGAACCGGCAGTGCAGCACATCATCGGCCGCGCCGTCGAGCAGCATTGGGACCCGACAACCATCGCCGACGCACTATCCGCCATCGCGGACGAGCTTCGCCAGGGGAGCGCCATCGAGCCGCGTCGGGCCACATCAGCCTAAAGGCGCGAATATATCCAAGACCGCCGGTATTAGGCCAACTTGGCCGATACCGGCGAATCGGCGCGGAGTTTCGAACGAATCTGTCGCATGTCGAGGTATTGCTTGGCATTTGCCAAGTATTGGTTGGAAATGCACCCGGCATTACTAGCTCGGGTGAAATCGCTCGAAAGCGAGCCCGTTATAAATCCAGGCATTTGCAACCGGCCACGGTTGCAGCTACATTAATAGCCGTTGCTCCGATAGGGGCAGCGCTTCGGTCTCACGTCACGGGAAATGACAGGGGATCGGAGACATCCGGGTGATGGTCTTTGCGGGACTTACCGGACGGCTCAGAGCTTGGGAAAGAGCGGTCGCGCTGATAACGCGATCTCCGTCCCCTGCATCATTACGTGTACCTGATTGTGCCCCTCGGCGCAATGGGAACGGCTGTCTGCGAGTCCCCAAACGGGGATGAAAATGGTAAGGGCCGAATCGCTCTCTTCGAGCGTAGCGCGCCTGTCGAGGCTGGAAGCCACGACGGCGCTGCATACAGCGATCATCCAACATTTCGGCCAGGCCGATGCCTGGCACGCACTCGATGCAGAGGAGCGCAAAGGCGCCCTCCCCCCTCGTCTTGGCATCGCCGGCGAAGCCGGCTTGGGCAAGACGGAAGCCGTGTTGACCGCGTGCGCAGAGCCCGCATGGCGCGAGCGCCGGGTTCTCTACCTCGTCCCCAGCGTCGAGCTTGGCGAGGAGCTTGCCGTTCGGGCCAGGGCCAAGGGGATCCTCGCAACCGTCATCCGGGGACGGTCCCAGGACGACCCCAACGCACCCAGCTTGAAGATGTGCCGCAAGAGCGACATCGCCGAGGGCGTAGCCGCCCTTGGGTTCAGCGTCACCGAGACCTTGTGCAAGGGCAAGAACGCGGCCGGCGAGACGGTCGAATGCCCGTTCCGCGAATCCTGCCCCTACGTCCAGCAGCAGCAAGCGGCGAAGAAGGCCCCCGGCCTGTACATCGCGGCGCACGCCTACCTGTCCCTTGGACTCGATGCCCTCAAGGAGGACACGTTAGACCTCCTCATCGTGGACGAATCGTTTTGGGCGACGCTCACACGCGAAAGCCGCGTGACCATCGACCGCTTCCTCACGAGCCGGACACCCGGAGAGAAGATCGCCCGAGCCCGGAAGGGAGAGCGTCAGCACGACGCCGACCTACGGTCCCAGGAGCTTTGGGCCGAGCATCACCAGGCCATGCGTGCGGCGGAAGACGCGATCCGTGGCGCGGCCCGCGAGGACCGGCAACCGACCCTCGCAGACTTCCGCGCCTACGGGCTCAGCGAGGGGCTGTGCACCGCCGCCATGGAGCTCGAATACTCGCGGCTTGGACGCCCGGAGATCGACGCCGGCATGGAGGAGAAGGACCAGCGGGACGCCCTCGCCCAGGCCGTTCAACGTGAGGCGTTCGGTTTCGCCCGCGTCTGGCACGTGCTCAAGCGGGAGTTGGCAACCGAGCGCCAGGGCGAGCCTCACGGCCTCACCGTGGAGATGGGGCATCTCAACCGCCGGAGCGGCGAGTTGGAGAACGTCTTGACCCTGGCATGGAGCGTGGAGCCCAGGTTCCAGGGCCTCCCGCTCCTCGTCATCGACGCGGATGCGGACGACCTGATCCTGTCCCGGTTCTATCCGGGAATCCGGGTCGAGAGCATCCGGGCCGTGTGGCGAAACGTAACCGTGCGCCAAGTCACGGACAGGACGGGGAGCAAGCTCGCCTTTTCGAATCCGGCCAATCGCGAGCGGGCGTGGCAAGCCGGCCTCGCCCTCGCAGACCGTCATGCCGAGACGGTCGCGGACGACCCCTCCCGACGACCCCTCGTCGTAGCGCAGAAGGCCGTCAGGGAGGCATGGATCGAGGAGGGGCGCACGGACGGTGCGCCGTTCGACGTAGCTCACCAGGGCGCGCTTCGCGGCAAGGATCAATGGAAGAACACGGCGGGCGTTCTCATCGTGGGGCGGATCGAGCCGAATCCGAGCGAAGTCGAGCGCCAGATGCGGGCGGTGTTCTTCGCCGACGCGACCCCCCTCGCCTTCCTAACCCCTGACCGGGAAACGGGTCGCACGATGCTCCCGAAGCGGGACGGCGCGATCCGCACGCGCTCCGGCGCGACGGTCGCGGTGCCGGTCTCATACCACCCGGACGAGCGAGCCGACCGGATCATCCGCCAGATCCGCGAGGCGGAGCTTATGCAGGCCATCGCCCGGTGCCGCCCGATCCATCGGGGCGCCGACGTACCGTGCGAGATCCTGATTTTGACAAACGTCCCCCTTCCCCTGGAAGTGGACGAAGTGACGACGTGGGACAGCGTAATCCCCGACCGGTTCGAGCAGATGCGGCTCTCCGGCTTCCTCCCGGACGTGGCCGGCGACTGCGCCGCCGCCTACCCCGGGCTTTGGGAAAGCGCGGAGGCCGTGCGCCAAGCCGCGAGCCGGCTTCGCCGCCGCGCGACGGGTCGCGCGACCGTCGAAAGCGTGACGGTCTCTATAGAGGAATCTCTATATGGGAACGGTCACGCTTATGCGGGACTGTCCCGTGTGATCTACAGGGTGTCAGGGAGTAGGCGGAGCAGGGGGGCCTGGGTCCGCGTCGCGCCGGCCGAGACCGCCGATGCCCTCGAAACCCGCCTCGCGGGCCTGCTAGAGGGGCTGCACGGCCTTTCCCTCGTCGGTGCCCTGCCCGACCCTGTGCAGGCCCCGGAGGCCGCCCAGGAGGCCGTTGAGGCCCATGCCGCGACCGTCGCGGCCTTGCACGCATCCGGGGAGTGGACGTGGTGGGTCCCGCCAGGAGTCGCGCGGTGGCCCGTGCGACCGTCCCGGCCGGGTTCCGTGCGCCCCCCGGACCCCGACGACCCCGTGGTTAACCAGCCGTCAACGTGACCTTGGCACCGTAGCCG
>NZ_JAKSYM010000267.1 GCF_022829545.1 Methylobacterium sp. J-030
GCGCACCACCTCAAGCGGATCGGAGGTGACGACCTGTGCCAGCCCCGGCGCGCCCGGTTCGGACGCCGCCTGCAGAACCGTGTCGATGTACTCCTGGAGGACATCCTGCGGGGTCTCAGCCACCTGCAGCACGTCGCCGAGCGTCTGTTCCTCGACGGGCGAAGCCGCCGCGTCGAGCACGAAGCTCTCGGGGAGGTCGCCGGCCATCACGCGGCGGCCTGCATCGGCTGGCGTGCGCCAGGTGCGGCCGGCGGGGGCGGGTCTGGCTGATCCGTCGAGTGGATCGCGGCGAGGCCGACCGCCAGCGCGGTGCGGGTCGCGACGGACAGGCGGACGCCGCCGGCATGGGCGGCGGCGTCGAGGTCCCGGCGCATCGAGGCCGGCAGACGAAGGTTCAGAACGCGGTCTTGAGGCGTGCGCACGTCAAAACTCCCCGAGCGGAAGCACTCGCGGAGTAGAACACAGGCGGCCAGATTG
>NZ_JAKSYM010000268.1 GCF_022829545.1 Methylobacterium sp. J-030
TCCCTGCGCTTCCTCGATACCGCCGGCGAGTTGCTGGCCGCCGTCGCGATCATCGGCGGCGGCATGGTGCTCACCGGCCTCGCCTCGCTCCTCTGAACCAAACTCGCACCCGAGTGGGCCGGCTGTACGCGCCCTCAACTCTCGAGGAATTCGCGATGTCCGTCCGTGCCTCCCTCGAGAACCTGATCCGCCGCGATCCGGCCAACAGCCTGCGCGAGCGGGCTGCCGCGATCGCCAGCCGGGTCAGCGAGTTCAAGACAGCCGCCGCCAGCACGACGCCGGCCCCGGTGGCGGACCCCGCCCAGGCGTGGGATCAGGCT
>NZ_JAKSYM010000277.1 GCF_022829545.1 Methylobacterium sp. J-030
TCGTGCACGGCCGCACCCGCAACGAGTGCCTGATGCGCCTGCGCCGGGCGCTCGACGAGTTCGTGATCGACGGCATCGACACGACCCTGCCGCTGTTCCGGACCCTGGTCCGCAACGCGGACGTGCAGAACGGCCTTTACGACATCCACTGGCTGGAGCATTTCCTCGAAGACGGGGGCATGAGGGCCTGAACGGGGCTGCGGCGACGCCGGCGCGCGCCGCCTCTGGTCTTCGCACTGCCTGCGCGCGACACTCAGGCCATGCACGACAGCCACCGCGTGGACATCACCCCCGAGATCCTGCTCAAGGCCTACGCGGCGGGCATCTTCCCGATGGCCGAGGACGCGCACGACCCGACCCTCTACTGGGTCGAGCCCAAGGCGCGCGGCGTCCTGCCCCTCGACGCGTTCCGCGTGCCCCGGCGACTCGCCCGGACCGTGCGGTCCGACCAGTTCGCGGTGCGCTGCGATACGGATTTCGACGGCGTCATCGAGGGCTGCGCTGCCCCACGCCGCGACAGCGAGCGGACCTGGATCAACGGCCGCATCCGCGATCTCTACGGCGCTCTGTTCGATCTCGGTCACGTCCACACGGTCGAGGTCTACGCGGAGGGGCGGCTGATCGGCGGCCTGTACGGCGTCTCGCTCGGGGCGGCCTTTTTCGGCGAGAGCATGTTCCACGAGGTCCGGGACGCCTCGAAAGTCGCGCTGGTGCACCTCATGGGCCGCCTACGCGCCGGGCGGTACCGGCTCGCCGACACGCAGTTCGTGACCGACCACCTCGCGCAGTTCGGCGCGGAGGAGCTGCCGCGGCATGTCTACAAGCGCCGCCTCGCCGAGGCGCTCGATCAGGTCGCCGACTGGAATGTCTGGCCGGGGGACGGCTCGGTGCCGGGTGCCCGGGTTCTGGAGGCACTGGGCGCCGACGCGTAGCGCCGGCTCAGCGGAACAGCGCGTCGAACAGGTTCTGCGGCTGCGGCTGCGGCGGAGGCGGCGGAGCCGCTGCCGGGCCCTCGTTCGACGGGAAGAATTTGCGCGAGGGCTTCTGGCGCGGCTGGACCGGCACGCCGCGGGGCGCCTCGACATCGACCTGACCGGCGGCGTTGATCTGCTGGGCGGTCTTGGTGGCGTCCTTGGCCGGACGCTTGGCCTTCTCGGGCTTCGCCGCGACGGCCGGGACGTCTTCCTGCTCCTTGGCCTCGGCGATCACGTCGGCGCCACCTTTGCAGTCGACCAACCACACATCGTAGATCGGATGCTCGATCGCGTGCAGCCCGGGGCTCGACGCGAACATCCACCCGGTAAAGATCCGCCGATACTTGTTGTCGAGGGTGACCTCGTCGACTTCGAGGAACGCCGTGGTCTTGGGGCTCTCGGTCGGCGGACGGGTGTAGCAGACCCGCGGGGTGAGCTGCAGGGCGCCGAACTGCACCGTCTCGTCCACCGCGACTTCGAAGGACACGATCCGTCCGGTGATCTTGTCGAGGCCCGAGAACACCGCGGTCGGGTTCTTGATCTTGTCGGCGGCCGCCGGGCCGGCGCAGAGGGCGAGCGCGAAGCCCGGGACGAGCGCCAGGCGTGCGAGGGCTGTGATGCGGCTCAAGGCGCGGATCCCGAGGCGAGGGCGGCCGGCCGCGCTACGTGTTGCGCGGCGGACATGTCGAGTGGACCGCTATCAATACTGGAACGGTGGCGGCAAAAGGGCGCCCCCGGCCCGTCCGGCGCCGCGTGCTACTCGCCCGGCGTCCAGGACACATAATCACCCGTGGCCGCCGGCCGCTGGCCCCAGGACAGCTGCGAGCCCTGCGGACGATAGGCGTTGGGCGTGCCGGTCTGGTTCTCCATATGCGGCTTCTGCCACCCGTGCGGCTGGTAGGCCTCCTCGCTCGGCGCGACATCGACGTTGTGGCACAGCCAGCCGCGCCAGCCCGGCGGGACCTTCGAGGCGTCGGCATAGCCGTTGTAGACGACCCAGCGCCGCTCCGAGCCGACGGAGCGGTCGATCATCGGTCCCTCGGCCTTGTAGTACTTGTTCCCGAAATCGTCCTCGCCGACGAAGATGCCGCTTCGTGCAGTCTGGAGCGCGAGGGAGACGGTCTGACCGTTCCACCACGTGAAGACGCGCAGCAGAGTGTCCTTCAACGCCATCGTCGATCCCGGAATCGTGCCGCGCCGTGCGGGCGCCGTTCGGCGTCCTTATGGTGATCGAGCCTGCGCGAGTCCAGCGGGTGACGCTCTGTGTCGCCGGGCGGCAAACCGCGCTGCGCAGTTCGTCGCACCACAACGTGCCGGCCGGGACCTGCCCAACCAGGGGCTGTGAATCGAAAATAATCCCGATCCGATTCCCGGAAGCCGGAAGGACACTTATCGGCGGCGACTGAGATATCCACAGGATTATGCGAGCCGGCACAACATCTAGCGGGGAACGGAGTCGGTGCACACTACTTGTTGACGTGAGCGCGCAGACGGCGGTATCGTCCCGTCATCGGTCGCGCTGCGGAGTGGCGCATTGAGCTGGGGCGGCCGTTCCACGAATTCATCGGCGTATCCGGGGCGCGCTCAACCTATGGGCGTGAACGGGTTCGCATCCCACCATCGGGCACAGACTCCGCGCCGCGCGGAGCCGGGACCGTCGCGTCCCGTCGGGAGAGGTGCGTTTCATGCGGGTCGAGCGTCGCTACACCACGGCCGGACAGTCGCCCTATGCCGGGATCCCCTTCCGGAAGGCGCTGAGCGAGATCCGCAACCCGGACGGGTCGGTGGTGTTCCGCCTCGACGGGATCGACGTGCCGGAGAGCTGGAGCCAGGTGGCGAGCGACGTGCTCGCGCAGAAGTATTTCCGCAAGGCAGGCGTCCCGGCCCGGTCGCGCAAGGTTGAGGAGAACGCGGTCCCGTCCTTCCTGTGGCGCTCGGTCCCCGATGACGCCGCGCTGGCCGAGCTTCCCGAGGACGAGCGCTTCGTCTCCGAATCCTCCGCCACGCAGGTGTTCGACCGGCTCGCCGGCTGCTGGACCTATTGGGGCTGGAAGGGCGGGTATTTCTCGTCGGAGGAGGACGCCTCGGCCTTCATGGACGAGCTGCGCTTCATGCTGGC
Source organism: Methylobacterium sp. J-030 (assembly GCF_022829545.1). Classification (GTDB taxonomy): domain Bacteria; phylum Pseudomonadota; class Alphaproteobacteria; order Rhizobiales; family Beijerinckiaceae; genus Methylobacterium. The sequence goes on from NZ_JAKSYM010000277.1 coordinate 3,094, forward strand.
CGGCCAGATGGTGGCGCCGAACTCGCCGCAATGGTTCAACACCGGCCTGCATTGGGCCTACGGCATCGATGGTCCGAGCCAGGGCCACTACTATTGCGACCCGCAGACCGGCGCGCTGACCAAGTCGGCCTCGGCCTACGAGCACCCGCAGCCGCATGCCTGCTTCATCCAGTCGGTCCAGGACGACCTCGTGAACGAGGGCGGCATCATGGACTTGTGGGTGCGCGAGGCGCGCCTGTTCAAGTACGGCTCGGGCACCGGCTCGAACTTCTCGTTGCTGCGCGGCGAGAACGAGAAGCTGGGCGGCGGCGGCAAGTCGTCCGGCCTGATGAGCTTCCTCAAGATCGGCGACCGGGCGGCCGGCGCGATCAAGTCGGGCGGGACCACGCGGCGCGCGGCCAAGATGGTGATCGTCGATATCGACCATCCGGATATCGAGTCGTTCATCGACTGGAAGGTCAAGGAAGAGCAGAAGGTCGCCGCCCTGGTGACCGGCTCGAAGGTCGTGTCCAAGCACCTGAACCTGGTGATGAAGGCCTGCACGCAATGCGAGGCCGAGGGTGATGCCTGCTTCGATCCGGAGCGCAACCCGGCCCTCAAGCGCGAGATCAAGGCCGCCCGCCGCGCCTCGGTGCCGGATGCCTACATCAAGCGCGTGGTGCAGTTCGCCCGCCAGGGCTTCACCAAGATCGAGTTCCCCGTCTACGACACCGACTGGGATTCTGAGGCCTACCTCACGGTGGCCGGCCAGAACTCCAACAACTCGGTCTCGCTGACCGACGACTTCCTGCGCGCCGTCGAGGCGGATGCCGACTGGACCCTGCGGGCCCGAACCACCGGCAAGGTCGCCAAGACCCTCAAGGCCCGCGAGTTGTGGGAGCGGATCGGCGAGGCCGCCTGGGCCTCGGCGGATCCGGGCTTGCATTTCAACACCACGATGAACGACTGGCACACCTGCCCGGCGGGCGGGCGGATCCGGGCCTCGAACCCGTGCTCCGAGTACATGTTCCTCGACGACACCGCCTGCAATCTCGCCTCGGCGAACCTGCTGACGATGTACGATCGCGAGACCAAGCGCTTCGACGTGGAGGCGTTCGAGCATCTCAACCGCCTCTGGACGGTGGTGCTCGAGATCTCCGTGATGATGGCGCAGTTCCCGTCGAAGGAGATCGCGGAGCTGTCCTATCGCTACCGGACGCTCGGGCTTGGCTACGCCAATATCGGCGGCCTGCTGATGACCATGGGCCTGCCCTATGATTCCGAGGCGGGTCGGGCTCTGGCCGGCGCGCTCACCGCGATCATGACGGGTGTCGCCTACGCCACCTCGGCCGAGATGGCGGCCGAGCTCGGAACCTTCCCGGGCTACGAGGAGAATGCCGACGCGATGCTGCGGGTGATCCGCAACCACCGCCGGGCCGCCCACGGCGAGGCCGAGGGCTACGAGTTCCTGAACGTCGCGCCGGTCGCCCTCGATCACGCCAACATCCCGCAGGCCGATCTCGGCGACCACGCCCGGGCCGCCTGGGATCGGGCACTGAAGCTCGGCGAGCAGCACGGCTACCGCAACGCGCAGGCCACCGTGATCGCGCCGACCGGCACGATCGGCCTCGTGATGGATTGCGATACCACCGGCATTGAGCCGGACTTCGCACTGGTGAAGTTCAAGAAGCTCGCGGGCGGCGGCTACTTCAAGATCATCAACCAGGCGGCGCCGGATGCCCTGCGCGCGCTGGGCTACCGCGAATCCGAGATCGCCGAGATCGAGGCCTACGCGGTCGGCCACGGCTCGATGGGCCAGGCGCCGGGCATCAACCCGACGACCCTGCGGGCCAAGGGTTTTTCGGATGAGAAGATCGCCGCGGTGGAGAAGGGCTTGAAGTCGGCCTTCGACATCAAGTTCGTGTTCAATCGCTGGACCCTCGGTGACGACTTCCTCATCCAGACCCTGAAGGTCCCCGCGGACAAGCTCTCGGATCCGACCTTCGAGCTGCTGCCGTTCCTCGGCTTCACCAAGAAGGAGATCGAGGCCGCCAACACCCATATCTGCGGGGCGATGACGCTGGAGGGCGCGCCCTTCCTCAAGCTCGAGCACTACCCGGTGTTCGACTGCGCCAACCCCTGCGGCCGGATCGGCAAGCGCTACCTCTCGGTCGAGAGCCACATCCGCATGATGGCGGCGGCGCAGCCCTTCATCTCGGGGGCGATCTCCAAGACCATCAACATGCCGAACGACGCGACCGTGGAGGATTGCAAGGCGGCCTACCTGCTGTCCTGGCGCCTCGCCCTCAAGGCGAACGCCCTCTACCGCGACGGCTCCAAGCTGTCCCAGCCGCTCAACTCGGCTCTGATCGCCGACGAGGACGACGAGGCGGATGAGGGGATCGAGGCTCTGCTTCAGGCCCCGGCCGCCGCCAAGGCCGCGGCTGTCGCGGAGAAGATCGTCGAGCGGGTGATCGAGCGCGTCGAGCGCATCCGCTCCCGGGAGAAGCTGCCGACCCGCCGGAAGGGCTACACCCAGAAGGCGGTGGTGGGCGGCCACAAGGTCTACCTGCGCACCGGCGAGTACGACGACGGCCGCCTCGGCGAGATCTTCATCGACATGCACAAGGAGGGCGCGACCTTCCGGAGCCTGATGAACAACTTCGCCATCGCGATCTCGCTCGGCCTCCAGTACGGCGTGCCGCTGGAGGAGTACGTCGAGGCCTTCACCTTCACGCGGTTTGAGCCGGCCGGTTTCGTGCAGGGCAACGACGCGATCAAGAACGCGACCTCGCTCCTCGATTACGTGTTCCGGGAGCTGGCGGTCTCGTATCTCGGCCGCGCCGACCTCGCCCATGTCAGCCCCGCCGAGATCGGCGGCACCGTGATCGGCGGCGGCGAGAGCGGCGACACGACCCGCGAGGGTCCGAAGCCCGCAGCCGCCTCCTCGGTCGTCTCCCGCGGCCTGCTCCGCGGCTCGGCCGACCGGCTCACCCTGATCCAGGGCGGCCCGGCCGGTGGGACGGTCGGTGTCGGGGCGGCGAGTGCCGGGCAGTCGGCTCCGGCCGGCGGCACGGTCCACGCGATCCGCGGCAGCACCGCGCTGAAGGCGGAGCCGGCCCTGGCCGGTCAGGCCGAGACGATCGCCGACGCCCTCCCCTTCGCAAAGGCGGAGCGGAGCGTCGCCGACCGGCGCGCCGAGGCGAAGATGAAGGGCTATGTCGGCGAGGCCTGCCCGGAATGCGCGAACTTCACGCTGGTCCGCAACGGCACCTGCCTGAAGTGCGACACCTGCGGTTCCACGACCGGGTGTAGTTGACTATTACGACCGTACCTCTGCATCTCAGTCACGTGCCCTGAACTGTGGCTTGAACTACCCTACAATCGTTATTACGTGGCTTGACACAGAACGAGCGGCGGCCAGGCAACTGGCCGCCGCTTTCGTTCGTGGCGGGAGCCACACGCCTGCGAAGATGGAACCATGCGGACGGTGGACGCAGCAGACAGCCATCGCACTCACGAGGGTTGAACACGCGGCGTGCATTCGTGCCCCACCCGTAACGCCCTGTTGAGCGGCATTGGGTTAGAGATCCACTCAAGGCATTTTTGCATGGTCACAGTTTTCATTCCGGACCCGGAGCGCCTTGAGCGAAAAGGCTACGGCGACGTCAAGCACGTGCCCGCGCTCTTCGACACCACGTTCCGCTACTGCCAGCAGCACAACCTCTATTTGCGCGAGCGCGCCAAGCTAGTGTGGCACCCGTCCGATCACCAGGGCGATGGGCTCGGAGCGCGCAGTCGGCCGAGCCAGCAGACGATTTTGAAGATCGCGTACAGCCTTTCGAACTTCATCGATTGGTGTGAGATCCGGCAGCGCGACTGGAAGAGCCTGTCTTACGACGATGTCCTCGCCTACCAGCAGGAGCAAGTCGACGGGCGCTGGTCATCGAACGGACGACCACTTCGACCCGCAACCGCCAACTTCCGGGCCGACGAAGCCACCAACTTCCTGACATGGGCGTCGGACCACGGCCTGCGCGATCCCTTCGCGCTGCGACGCATCTCGACGCAAACTAAGATCTTGGCAGGCATCTCGTCGCGCACGACGGTGCGACAAGCGAGCGTCCGGCCCGGCCGCGCGAAGGTCTCGATGAGCGATGACGTCGGTGTCGAAGCCGACCTCCCGACTCCGGAAGAGGTCCGCGACTGGCTGTTACTGGTCCGCGAGCGTCGCGGCCAAGCGAAGACGCTCGCAGCACGCTTCATCCTTGAGACCGGGGTCCGCAGGGATGAGCTCGTGCATCTGACCGTCGGTCAGCTCCCGGACGCAGAGCGGCTCGCGGACCTCGGTCGGCGCGGCAAGGCATTCGCCGCAATCAAGCTGACGAAGACGAAAGGCGGACGCGGCCGCACGATAGACGTCCCGCTCGCCTTCGCGATGGAGCTACGGCGGTGGGCCGACACCGACCGCCTCAGGATGCTGGTCCTACATCGCAGGCGGGTCGGCAGCTACCCGAAGGAACCCAAACATCTTTTCCTGTCAGACTCAAAAGGACACGAGGGAACACCGCTCAAGGCGCATACGATCTATCGCGTGTTCGCGGACGTCCGACCGGGCCCGTCGAAGTGGCATCCCCACTTCGCTCGGCATGCCTTCGCCTGCTTCTGGATCCTCCATGCCCTGGAGGACGAAGCACGAGCGCACGGGAGAACCCTAAAGCAACTCGGCCCGGACTGGATTGCCATGCAGTCGCAGCACTGGCTCTCGATGCTGCGACGACAGCTCGGGCACGTCGACGAGTCGACGACCTACCTCTACCTGCGATGGATACAGACCGCCGCCGGTGTCGCCCGGCACGCGCTTGGCTGGCACCGATACCTGTCTGAGCCAATCAACTCGACGGACGCGATGCGATGACGACCGAATCGACGACCGTCGGCGACGCCAACCTGCGCTTCTGGGTCGAGCCCGGCGCGGAGCGAGCATACGAGGTCGACCTCTCAGAGTTCGCGGTTGGCGGACGGCTCGAGGACCAATCCGCCGCTGGACGCCGGCATTGGGGAGGTGACTTCAGTGGCCGGCCAACGTTCGCTCGCGAAATCGCGGTCTACTACCGTCGCACGAGTCCAAGCGCCAGCGCTTCAAGAGGTATTCGCGCCGCGTTGAGGGCCTTGTTTCGCTTCCTCGACGCGATCGAGCAAGGCGACTTGGTGCAATCCGTCGCCGACCTGAAAGATGCACACGGCCCCCTTCTCAAGCGTCGCTTCGACGCTGAGACAAAAAATGTTAGTGCCTACCAGATCATCAAGACGACGGTCGATCGTATGCGGGAACTCGCCTGCGCGCGACCGATGTTTTGGCCCGCGCGTACCGACGTCGAGCCAAAGCTTCAAGACGATGTTGACTTAAAAGGGGTGCAACGCCTGTTCAACGCCTTTAAGGGGGAGGCGCGCAGCATAAAGCGGATGTTCGTTGAAGGCGAGCGGCTCGCGGCGCAGGGGGAAGACCCCCGCGGATTGGGCCCGCGCACGGGCCGCGTCGAGCCCGCAGCATGGCACGTCCGCGCAAATCACGCTTGGCTGATCCACGAGCTTACTCACACGCGCCTATGCAGCAAGGCAGAGTTCTACGCCGCCAGTGCCCAAGGCTTGCACAAGGCCAATGACCCGACGACCCAGATGTTCGACGGACCCGAGTACCTCGCGCCCGGTATGACTGAGCGCGGCCGTCAAGGGTTTGTGGGCAAGCTGCGGTGGTTTCATCCGAGCTACCACGACACTGCGGTCTTCCTCTGGCTCTTCCTGCTCAGCACCGGCTGGAACCTGGCCACGGCGGTCTCGCTCGACGTGACCGAGGACCGCACCTGGTTCCGCGATCATCCGCACGAGGGCGAGTTCAAAGCCCTGCACGCCTTCAAGGCGCGGTCTGGGACACGCGTCGTCGCGATGTCGAAGGAGACGCCGGAATGGCATCCCTTCCAGCTCGTCCAATACATGATTGCACGCACCAGACCACTTCGCGCAACCTTGCGCCATCGCCTCGCGGAGGCCGAAGCCCAACACGCAGCACTGTCCTCGCCTGCCGTCCGGGCCGAGATCGACCGCCTGCGAGCAGCAGTGCGGAGCCCATGGCTCTATCACGTCGTGAACAAGGTCGGCGAGGTGAACGCCTTCTCGCATGACGACAGCGCAAAGCTGAACGACATGGCCCGCCTCGTCGCCGAGAGGGAAGGTCTTCTTGAGGAGCACCCCTCGTTGGCGATGTTCGGTACGTCGATCGCTCGCGATGCCTGGATCGGGCACGTCTACGCGGCGAGCGGGCAGGCCGTAATTTTTGCTCGGTTGGCCGCGCAGCACAAGGATGCCCGGCAACTCAGGCACTACATCAAGCGCCGCCGCTTCCGCGCGGACTCGGAGCAGATGATCCGTAAGGTGCACGACGCCGTGTTCGCGGAGATCGAAGACGGTGGTGTCGTGGACCCCACCCGCCTGCGCATCCTCGTCCAAGAGGGCAAGATCGCGCCCGAGGTAGCAGAGCGCCTCGCCGACCATCGCCATCGCACGCGCCTCGGCATGGGTTGCCTCGAACCCAGGAACCCGCCGCCGGAGGTCGCGCCCGATCACCGCGAGGGCATGCTCTGCCGGGTGCAGCGCTGCACAGGATGCCCGCACGGCATTGTGTTCACCGACAGCCTGCCGGCGCTCGCACGGGCGCGCGCCGAACTCGAGCATATCTTCCGACAGATGCCCTTCGCCGCTTGGTCGGGATCGAGCTTTGACGACGAGCTTCAATCCTTAGAGGCGACGCTGAAGGGCTTCGACCCGGAGGCGGTCGAGGCCGAGACAGAAAGTTGGCGCGCCAAGTTACGCAGCGGGGACATCATCGCCCATGATACCTATCCCGCATACTGACCTCGCCGGAGAGGCCGGATCCGTCGATAATTGGCGGGTCGGCCTTGCCGTCGGGATCGGCGACTATGACACGCTTGCCGCGCGGCCGTGGTCCGAGATCTCCGGCATCGAGATCTTCCCAAAATCGCGGCTCGGCGATCCCGTGATCATCGTGCCAGAGGCCTGGATGCCCGGTGGGGCACTACAACGCCTTACCAGTAGAAGCCTCGACCTACGCATCCTGCTTGGTTCTACCGGCGATCTTTCCGGATCAGCGCGCGTGCGCGACGAGAGCGTGCGCCGCGCCCTCCTTGCCTTATGGCTCCCGCGCCGGACGGACACTGGCATGAGGCAGTATGCACCGAGCTCGTGGCTTAGCCGCGCCCGCCTCTTTTTGCAGGCGGTCGCTTGGCAGGTCGCCCGCCGTCCCTCGACGGACGGTCGCGTATGGGCGCACCTGTCGAGATCAGACCTAAAGACACTGCTCGACGACGTCGGTACCACAGACCGCGGGCGCGTCGCTGCACTGGCCTTGCTGCGTGACCTCGCAGAGGCCGGCAAGAGGGGCCTGCTCTCCGACTACCCTTACCTTCTCAAGGACGGCGACAGACTCAAGGACGGCGACAGAGATGTGGCCGCATTAAATGGCACGCCCCGATCCGAGCCATCCCGTCGAGCCCCTGCCTTCGTACGACAGAAGAAGTCGGAGGATGGCAGCTGGCAGCCCCTGCCCGATGAATTTGTGACCGAACTTCTGCGGCGTGGTCTCTGGCTGCAACGCAACCTCGGCCCGCAGGTCCTCGAATGCTGGTCGGGTCTGATGCGGATCGTGGACGAGGCAGCCCTGCGCGGCCAGACCTCCGGCAATCCGGCAGTCATCGACCGTCGACGTCGCCTCATCCAAGCCGTCGATTGGCGCGATGCGGAAGGCCGGCCGATTACGCAACTGCCCTTCAAGATCAACCAACAGGCCGGACAGCGCACCGAGGCGTCCGACGCCTGGCCGCCGCGGGACGCCAGCACGATCAGTCAGATGGTCGTCGTCCTCCAAGCGCTCAATCTATGCATGGTGGCCTTCTGCACCGGTGCCCGCCACGGGGAACTCGCCTCGGCGAACAACGCCTCGCTCGTGGACGGGGACACCGCACGGTTCGCGGCGAAGACCTTCAAGCTGCGCGAGGAGGTCGGCGGGAAGCTCCGGGACTGGCCGCTCCATCCCGCGGCCGTGCGCGCGGTCGCGCTACAGATGGACCTCGCTCGGCGCTGCCGTCCGGATGGCACGGATCACCTTTGGGTCATGGCCGGTCGGGCGACAGGCGGGGTGCGCGGCCTGCCACTTCTCAACCTCACCGAGCCTGCCGTGATGGCAGCCAAACACCTCGGGCTCTCGGACCTTGCGGGGGAGGACCGGCCCCATCTCCATCGCTGGCGGCACACAATGGCACGCCTTGCGGCGCTCACGGTCGTCAGCGCGCCGCAGGTGCTGATGGATCTGTTCGGCCATCGCGACCTGGAGATGACGCTTCGGTACATGCTCTCGAACCCAGAGATTGCTCAGGAGGCGCGAGCCGTAGCAAAGGAGGCAGCGATCGCGCTCGCCGAGGAGGCGGTCGAGGACGCACTCGCCGATGCGGCCGGCGGAGCTGCTGCCGCGCCACTCAAAGCCGGCATCGAGGCGTTCGCTATGCGACAGGGACTGACCGCGCTCGGAACCGACGACAAGCGCGCCGCCGGTGAGATGCTGACCCTCGGTGGCGGCCGTTGGGAAATCGTGAGGCCGGGTGTCATTTGCACGAAGGGCCCGGGCCAAGCCGGACCGTGTACGCGGAAAAAGGGCTTCCCCGATCCCGGCAGCTGCCGGACGGAATGCGGCCATCGCTTCGAAGTCGCACGGGCTCGAGCCCAATGCGAGGACACGATCGCGACACTTGTCGCCGAGATTGAGGCCGCAGTCGAAGACGGGGCGGACATGGTCGCCGCAAGCTACGAGGGGCAGCTCCTCGCGAACCTCTGCCGTTGGGACGACCTGCGCCTGGCGTGGATCGCTCGCAGCCCAACAGTCGCACGCGTTTGGGAGGAGGGCCGCCATGCCGAGGAGATCGCGTGATCCTACTCGTCCGTTAGAGCAACCGGTCCAAAATTTGCCCGACATCGGCCGACAGGCGGCCGCCTCGCGTGCCGACACGACGCGCGCGAAGTGTGAGGCGGCCATGCGCGAGATTGAGGCCGAGGTGGATGCCAATAAGGGCGTCTATCCTAATGGAACAGGCGAGATCAACATTCAGGGGGTTCTCCGCGTCGCAAAGCTCAGTTCATCTGTCCTCGAAAAACCGCATCACGTCGCTACGAAGGAGAAGGTTCAGGCGTGGTTGCAAGGTATCAACAAGCTTACCGTGCACGGCGCATCGTCGATCCGGCGGCTTGTCACCGAGCGAGCGGACGCGGCGAAGGACGAGACCCGCGAAATCATGGCGGTCTGGCACGAGGCCGACCTCGACTACCACGAAAACCGCATAGCGCTGGCACGCCTCGCCGAGGAGAACGCGCTGCTGAGGGACGAGGTCGCCCGGCTACGGGCCGAGCTAGCGGGCGAAAACGTCGTGCGAATGCGCAGGAAGGGGCAGGACTGATGGCCAAGCCCTCCATCGTCCCCTTGATCGCCGCCGTGCTGGAGCCGTACCTCGAGGAGCGCCAGCAGGCTTGGGAGGCGGCGGGACGCCGGACGCCCACGTTGCCCGCGACGAACGGCAAGGTGAATGTCCGGCAGGTCGTGCTTGACCTGCATGCCCGCGACGACCGGATCGTACCCCACCACGAGCAGCATCTCTTCACGAAGCCCGAGTTGCGCGCGGCGGTCGACGCCATTGCCACGCAGCAGGGCCTCGCCACCATTGGCAGCCGCTCCGCAGGCGGGGGCGATGATGCCGCGCGCCGCCGGATCAGCAGGCTCTCCGATGAGGCCTCGGACCTCCGGCAGGTGGTCGCCGAGCGCGAGGTCGTCATCGACGCCTTGCGCCGGGAGGTCGCCTCCCTGCGCGGCCAGCTCTCGCTACTCGAGGAGACCGGCATGGTCGTGCGGCTGGGATCTGCGCCATGACCCTAGTGATGATCCGGCGGATCGTTTCCGAGCGCGACTTCGGCGTGATCCTGGCGACCCACGTCGTCGACGATCACGGTGTACCGGGTGCTGCCCTGCGCGTCCGGGCGCTCCGCCGCGTCCTGGCGGGGGCTCCCGCCGTCGGCGAGACCTGGCGCGTCGAGGGGGCGGTCGCGGATACCCCTTGGGGGCCGCAAATGGACGCCACGCGGGCCGTACGCGACCTGCCGAGCGGCACCCTCGTGCGAGACTTCCTCGCGGCGCACGTGCCGGGCATCGGCCGCGAGCGGGCCGACCGCTTGTGGACCGCCTACGGGATGGACCTACCGGCGGTGCTGCTCGCGGGGGACCTCGTCGAGATCGGCCGGGTCATCGCGCCGGATCGTCCGCTGCTGGGCCCGCAAGTCGCGGCGCTGACGGTGCGAGCCTGGCGAGAGGCCGACGCCGAGGCGCGGCTCTTCGCCTGGCTCCAGGCCCGCGGCGTCGACGACGTCCGCGTCGCCCGGCGCGTCGCCGCCGTGCTCGGCGCAGAGGCTGTGGCGACGCTCGATCGGAATCCGTGGTGCCTCGTCCCGCTCCTGCCGTGGGCGAAGGTCGATGCGCTGGGCTGCCGCCTCCTGCGCGAGGCGGGGCGGAGTGGGGTCGAGGACGCGCCGGATCGCCTCGTCGGGGCCGTCGACGCTGCGATGCGGGACGTCATCGCCGGGGGCGACACTATGGTCGCCGCCGCGGACCTCCGGTCGCGGGTCGCCGACCGCCTTGGCGTGCCGGGGGGCCATGCGCGCGTCGAGGAGGCGCTCGCGGTGGGTGCGCGCAACGGTGCCGTCGTGGCTTGGGATGCCAGTACGTGGCGTGCCCCCGGATGCGCCCTCATGGAGGAGGCCGTCATCGTTCGCCTCAGGGCCATGCTGGAGGGCCGCGGAGCCTCGTTCGGCATCCCGGAAGGCGTAGAGCGGAACACGAGACTCCAGACCGGCACAGACGCGCTCCATCCCGAACAGCGTGCCGCGGTCGAGAAGGTGCTCGCCCTGCCGTTCGGCTGCCTGCGCGGAGGTGCGGGCGTAGGCAAGACGCACGTCACCCGCGCTGTCTGCCAGGCCTGGGAGGCATCGGGCGGCAACGTCGTGCTCGCGGCGCTCGCCGGCAAGGCCGCCCTGCGTCTGTCGCGCGCGACAGGCCGCCTCGCCCGCACGCTCGCGCGGCTGATCCGGGAGCTCGACGACCGTGCGCGGATTGCCGGCTCCCTCGCGGAGGTCGATGGTCCCGAGCGGCTGGGACGGGAAGCACGCCTCCTGCAGCTCGCCGAAATCACGCCGCGCAGCCTCGTCATTGTCGACGAGGCTTCCATGGTCGACATAGCCACGATGCACGCGCTCCTGCGCCGGATGCCCGACGGGGCCCGCCTGCTACTCGTCGGCGACGAGCGCCAGCTGCCGCCGGTCGGCTTCGGCCTCGTGTTCCACCGCCTTGTCGCGGACGAAGGGATCACGGCGAGCCTGACGGTCGTCCACCGGCAGAGCAACGCGAGCGGCATCCCCGCGGTGGCGGCTGCGGTGCGCGAGCGGCGTATGCCCACGCTGCGGCCCTACACTGGGCTGGAGGACGGCGTTTCGCTTCTGCCGGCCGGGGATTCCACGGCGATCGAGGACGGGGTGCTACGAGCCTACGGGGACCTCGTGGGCGAGGATGTGCTCGTAGTCGCGCCGACCCGCGCGGGCGGCGCCGGTGTGCGCGCTCTCAACGAAGGTCTGCACGCGCTCCACCTCGCCGCAACGGGCGCGTCGGAGATGACTTCGCCTCTGGGCGACCGCTTCTGCGTCGGCGAACCCGTCGTCCACGAACGCAACGACTACGAGCGCGGCCTCTGGAATGGCAGCATGGGCCGGGTCGAAGCCCTTCAAGCGGATGACCTGGTGGCCGAATTCGACGGTGAGCACCATCGCTTCACACGCGATGCGCTCCTCGACGTTGCGCTCGGCTATGCTTTGACTTGCCACCGGGCTCAGGGCTCTCAGGCGGGACGGGTGATCATCGCGCTCACCCCGTCGCGGCTGCTCGATCCCTCCTGGCTCTACACCGCAATCACACGGGCTGAGCGCCAAGTGGTGCTCGTTGGACAGGAGAAAACGATCGAGGCGCTGCTGCGTCAATCGTGGGCCGCTGAACGTCGGCTCGTAGGATTGCAGTGGACGAATTCAGCACCGAATGGAGCGGGTGAAGCAGTTCTTGAAACTCGAGAGCCATCGCAGGATTGCTTCGTCGAAGCTTAGCCATTCAAACGCAGAGCCCTGTGCACTAACGCCTTCGGATGACGTGCTTGGAAGTAACGTTTTTCGCCGTAGGGGCAATCACTTGGCCTCGCGGCTATGAGGCTCGCTACCGTGTGGGTGCTCTCGTGTCCCGGCCCCATTTCACAACTTTCTCGCTCAATGCCAATCGCAGGGTTAGCGGGTCGTCGAGAAATTCTTCATGATGCGAGATCTTGCTGTCGCGCGCATTGCGTGGCCTCATTGGAAAGCGCCATGAGCGTTGCGGATGCGTTTCGAAGCTTTCTTGGCAATATCAAGATTACGAACGGCCTGACAATTTCGACACGCTACGGCGAGATTACCGCTGCGCTGAATAAGAAGTTCCGAGATACGGAGTCCAAAACTGCCAACAGTCTGCAGGTCGGCTCCTATGGTCGTCATACGGCCATCAAAGGCGTTTCCGATCTCGACATGCTTTATATTATGCCGGCCGGAACATGGAGTGACTATAAGGACGGCGGTCAGTTTCGGCTTCTCTCTGACTGCGCAGCAGCCATAAAAGCCCGATACCCCTCCACCACTGTCAAAGTCGATCGCCTCGTAGTACGCGTGCTCTACTCAAACTTCCATATCGAGGTTCAGCCTGTTTTTGAGCAGAGCGATAGCTCTTACAAATATCCAGATAGCTACAAGGAAGGAAGCTGGAAAATCACCAAGCCGCGAGATGAACTCAAGGCGATGATGGAATTTAACGCGCAGAAGAATGACAACCTACGTCGGCTGGCTCGGATGGCCCGCGCTTGGAAAAACAAGCATGGCGTTGCAATGGGCGGGTTGCTGATAGACACGCTCGCCTACAACTTCTTGAAACAAACTGTTGCTTACGACGGGAAGAGTTACCTATATTACGATTGGATGAGCCGAGATTTCTTCGCGTTTCTAAAGGATCAGCCGAAGCAAGATTATTACGCCGCACTGGGTAGCGGTCAGCGTGTGAAGGTAAAGAAGGATTTTCGTAGAAAGGCAAAGAAGGCGTACGAGCTTTGTTTGAAAGCGATCGAGGCGGAAACTCAAGATTATCGCAACGACCGCTGGCGCAAAGTTTTCGGTTCGAACTTCCCGCCCAGACCCGTTGCAACCACGGCTGCGGATGCCGTCATGGAGTCCGTTCTCAAGTCTGAGGGCTACGAAGCTCGAAACACCGAACGCTTTATCGAGGACATGTACCAAATCGATATCCGCTTCGATATCGAACTGGAGTGCGAGGTAAAGCAGGATGGCTTTCGCCCATCTCTGCTACGCAGCTTGCTCGCCGCGAGCCGCGTTCTCCAGGCAAAGAAGGACTTGAAATTCTTCGTTGCTGATACCGACGTACCCCAGCCCTTCACGTTGCTGTGGAAGGTGCTCAACAGAGGTCCCACGGCCGTGAGGCGTGATTGTATTCGAGGCGAGATCGTACCGGATAATGGCCGTCTGGAGAAGATCGAAAGGACCAACTTTCGGGGCGACCATATTGTAGAGTGCTACGCCGTGAAAGACGGGGTCGTCGTCGCCAAAGATCGCATTCACGTTCCCATAACCGAGTAGGACATCCGGTGGACAAAGCTGGTCTTCTCAAGGCGATCGCCAACACCGGCTACAACGTAGGGTTCGGCGCGAAGAAGCATTTTGCGACCTTCGACCTTGTCGAGAAAGTGCCGGGTTGGATCGGCTTCATATCAAGCGCGGTCGGAATATTCGCGTTGGTTTGGGAGCCCCTCTCTGCAAAGGTACCCTCAGCCTGTCTTGCCGTGCTTGGGCTATGCAACGTCTATATCGCAGCCTATCGAAGCAAAGAATACGATGAGGTCGGTCGGAAGCTGACCCAAATTTACAATCAGCTTCGAGATTTATATTATGAGGTCCAAGGTGGTTCTGACATAGAGCAAAGCCGCGCTCGCCTAACAGAACTCGAGAGCGACTTTTATGCTGTATCAATCAGCAAGCAAATATTATTTTCAGATTGGTTCACGCACTACAAGTTTTTCGCACAGCAAGAAAGAGCATGGATAAACGAGCAGCGACAATTTACCTGGAAGGATATGGTACCTTTATCGCTGAGGATGGCGCTCGTAGTACTCGCTGTGGCTCTGCCCGCCGGAGCCTATCTCCTGTGGCGCAACTGATCGCATTACCTTGGTCTTGAAATTCGGGCAGTTCGATTGGGGTGTACCCCCAACAGACTAGCCAGGCGATGGCCTCGTGGGGTCAACTTGACCATCCATAGCGTACCGGACATCATCGTACCATCCTAAGCGGACCGGAAGACGCGATGCACGTGCGGGCCTACATGCGCGCTTCGACCCAAGAGCAGGACGCTGAGCGGGCGCGCACGGCGCTGGAGGCGTTCGCCACCGAGCGCGATCTTCGGATCGCGGCTTGGTACGTTGAGAACGAGAGCGGTGCACGCCTGGCCCGCCCCGAGTTGTTTCGGCTCCTTCGCGACGCCCATCCGGGCGACGTAATGCTGATTGAGCAGGTCGACCGCCTGTCCCGCCTGACCGCGGACGACTGGGAGGCTTTGAAGGCCGAGATTGGCGTCCGGCGCGTGCGCATCGTGGCGCTCGACCTGCCGACCTCTTGGAGCATGGCGTCCTCGGCCACGGACGCCTTCACCGCCCGGATGTTCGAGGCCGTGAACGGCATGCTGCTGGACATGCTCGCGGCGGTCGCACGCAAGGACTACGATGATCGGCGTCGGCGGCAGGCCGAGGGGCAGGCCCGCGCGAAGGTAGAGGGGCGCTACAAAGGCCGGATCGAGAACGTCGCTCGCAACGATGGGATCGCGCGAATGCTGGCAGCGGGGATCCCCTGGTCCTCGGTCAGAGCAACCACCGGGGCGAGCCGCGCCACGATCGCGAAGGTCGCCAAGCGGGTGCACGCCGCGGCGCAGGTCGAGGCATCTCGATGATGGCTCGAGTGTTCCAGCTGCCGACCGTCCATCGGCCGTCTATGCGGCCCAGTCGGACATCGGTGGGTACGAGCCGTCGACGGTCCCGGTTATTCCGTCGTACCCTGGTCGTAACAAGGTCGTCGGCATATGCCGAGCGTCAAACCATTCTATATACATACGAAAGTGCCTGTACCCGTATTATAATTGTGGCAGCACCACCGGCTGCTCGTAGCGTCAGCGCCCGCGCGCTGACCGATCATCGACGCGGTGCCGCCCTGGCGGCGCCGCGTCGAGCCGCTTCCGAAATGGAGAGGAAGTGCCTAGGTCGTTGACGGACGATCGTTTGCCACACAATTCGGAACGACACAGGCCGCCGCAAGTTCTGTCCTGGCACAAAGGCGGAGACGGACCTTGCAGGCACCTGTGCGCTACAGCCCCGACGTCGAGGTGGTGAAGCCTGACGAGGGTGAGACCATCGCGGCACTGTGCCAGACCTTCGACACGATCCTGCAGCGCGTCGCCGACGATTCCGGACATGCGGTGCGCTCGGTCCACGCCAAGGCCCACGGCATCCTCGAAGGCGTGATGCGGATCGAGGACGGATTGCCGCCGGAACTGGCCCAGGGCCTGTTCGCAAAGCCCGGTGAGCACAGGGTGTACTTGCGGATGTCGACCAATGCGGGCGACATCCTGCCCGATGCCGTCTCGCTGCCGCGCGGCCTCGCCCTGAAGGTGCTCGACGCCCCCGGCGAGCGCCTGCCGGATGCGGACGGGACGACGCAGAACTTCATCATGGTCAACGGCCCGGTCTTCCAGGCGCCGAACGCCCAAAAATTCCTCGGGAGCCTCAAGTTGCTCGCCGGCACCACCGATCGGGCCGAGGGGCTGAAGGTCGCCGCCTCGACGGTGCTGCGCGGGGTCAACAGGGCGCTGCACGCGGTCGGCGTCGAGAGCTCGACCCTTGCGTCCCTCGGCGGCGCGCCGAACGTCGATCCCCTCGGTGAGACTTATTACAGCGTCACGCCGTTCCGCTACGGCGACTACATCGCCAAATTCTCCCTCCGCCCGGTCTCCCCCGGTCTGACCGCCCGCACCGGCACCGAGATCGACGCCTCCGGCCGGCCCGACGCGATTCGCGAGACCGTCCGCTCGGAGATGGCCGGCACCGAGGGTGTTTGGGAATTCCGGGTGCAGCTCTGCCGCGACCTGGAGCGCCAGCCGGTCGAGGATCCGACCGTCGCGTGGGACGAGGCGGAGGCGCCGTTCCACCGGGTCGCCACCATCACGGTCGGCCCGCAGGACAGCTGGGACGCGGCCCGGGTGCAGGCGGTCGACGAGGGGATGCGATTCAGCGTCTGGACCGGCCTCGCGGCGCACCGGCCGCTCGGCAACATCAACCGCGCCCGCAACGCGCCGTACCGGCACTCGGCCGAGTTCCGCGCGCGCTTCAACGGCTGCCCGATCCACGAACCGGCGGCACGCTGAGTGCGACGGGCCCCGGGGTTCACGGGACCCCGGGGCCGGTCTGGCGTGTTGGGCCGACACATCCTTCGGAGTGCTAACCATGAAGTCTCGCGCCGTCTCTCGTCCCGGGCTCGCCCTGGCTCTGCTATCCGGCGCGGCGCTGCTCTCCGCCCCCGCCCGGGCTCAGGACAAGCCGTCCGGCCAGGCATCTCTGGCCAAGGTCGCGAGCTTCGACCATCAGGTCACCGGCATCACGGTGAGCCGGGACGGGCGCCTGTTCGTCAACTTCCCCCGCTGGAGCGAGGACGCCCCGGTCTCGGTCGCCGAACTGAAGGACGGCAAGCCGGTGCCCTTCCCGGACGCCGAGTGGAACGGCTGGCGCAACGCGAAAGCCGACACGGTCGACCCCAAGACCCACTTCGTCTGCGTCCAGAGCGTCGTCGCCGATCAGCAGGACCGGCTCTGGGTGGTCGATGCGGCCGCGCCCGCGATGGCGCACGTCATCAAGGACGGCCCGAAACTCGTCGGGATCGACCTGAAGACCAATAAGGTGGTGAAGACCATCCCGTTCGACACCAGCACCGTCCTGCAAGCCTCCTACATCAACGACGTGCGCATCGCGCCGGACGGCAAGACCGCCTACCTCACCGATTCCGGCGCGGAGGGTGCGCTGATCGTGGTGGATCTCGACAGCGGATCGGCCAAGCGCGTCCTCTCCGGCCACGGCTCGACCATGCCGGACAAGAGCGTCACCGTTCAGTACGACGGCAAGCCCCTGCGCCGGCCCGACGGACGCGGTGTGAACTTCGCGGCCGATGGCATCGCCCTCTCGCCCGACGGCAAGACGCTGTACTGGCAGGCGATCAAGGGCAGGACGCTCTACAGCCTGCCGACCGACGCGCTCACCGGCTGGGCGACATCGTCCTTCGTCCCCGAGATGCTGAGCGATCGGACGCTGGGCGGGAAGATCGTGACGGTCGGCGAGAACGGCCCCGCCGATGGCCTGCTGATCGCCCGCAAGGACGGGCGGATGTACGTGACCTCGCCGCAGGACAATTCTGTGAAGGTCCGCGACCTCGCGCAGGCCGGATCGAGCCTCACCACCCTGATCCAGGATCCGCAGCTGCGCTGGCCCGATACGTTCAGCGAGGGGCCGGACGGTACGATCTACGTGACGACCTCGCACATCCAGGATTCGGCCGACTATAAGCCCGGCGCACCGATCAGCCTGCCGACCGAGCTGTGGGCGATCAAGTCCGGCCCGGGCGACGTCACGGGCTCGACCGGGGGGGCATCACGCTGAGCCGCGGCTCAGCGCGGCGGCACCGTCTCCGCGTGGTGGCCGAACAGCGGGGTCTCGGCGGCGGCGTTGACGATCACTGCGACATCCGCCGGTAGCAGGAAACCCTCGTCCTGCGCGGTGCGGGCGGCCGTGCGGACACGGTTCACGTAGTCCTGCTGGTCCTTGTACCGCTCGGCGAGCGATGGCTGGCCGGTGTCGTTAGACGGGCGTGTGCGGGCGAACGGCTGGTATGCTCCGACCAGCGAGCAGGTGAACGTGGCCAGCGGTGCGTTCTGCCCACCATGGACGCCGAGCGGGACCGCGATATCCGGCAGCCGCACGCCGCCGATCGGGTTGCCGTCCGCATCGCGCTGCGGCACCTGCACGATCGCCCCGGGAAGCGCCTTCGGTGCCTGCAGGACATTCGGATCGCCGGGGGCGGGCTGCAGCGGCATCAGCCGCGTCGCGGGCGGCTGCGCGTTCCGGGCCACCCAGGCGTCGAGACGCTGAAGTGTCGCGCGGGCCACGGGCGCCCAATCGAGCCGACCGGGCGGGAGCGTGCAGCTTTCCGCCTTCACCACGGTGACGTGCGAGGCTCCGGCCACGTCGTACATCCGCACGTTGGCCGGCAGCGGCAGGTCGGCGGTGCCGTGGGCGCCGGTCCGGCCGAGGGATGCGCGCAGGGATGCGTAATCCACCGTCGAGTTGAGCAGCATCATCTTCGGCGGCACTTCCCCGCGCCCCTCAACCGTGCCGACGATCTCGCCGATCGTCAGCGGCCCGTCGTTCACGCCGGGAAACTCTGGATCGGCGAAGTTCGGCGTCCGGTCACCGCTCGAATGCGGTCCCGTGCCGGATTGCAGGATCGGCAGCAGGCCCGCGCCCGAGACGAAGACGTGCATCCCGTCGAACACCCGCCGCCCCTGCGCGATGTTGAAGCCGTGCAGCAAGAAGGTCTTGAGGAACCGGCCGTCCTGGGATTTGCCGGTTCCGATCGTCCGGTTGATGGCTCCGGCCAGGGGATTGGGCGTGCCCGCGGGATCGGCCGCCGCGTGAGCCAGGAAATCCGCCGCGTCGCGGACGATCGCGAAGCCGACGCCCTCGACGAAGCGCCGCTTCCCGTCTCCATCCGTGAAAGCCGGCAGATCCGCCCCGCGGCCGAGTTCCCAATAGATCTCCGCTACGGCGTAACCACGATCCTCCAGGAAGCCGGTGCCGGGTTCCAGATTGCCGGACTGCATCGGGAGGGTCCGGGGACTGTTGTAGAGTGCGCTCGCGTAGGCGTTGCCGCGATTCGGTACGTCAACCAGCAGCGCGCCGTTGCCAGCGGCGGAATCGGCCGGGATGAACAGGATGATGCGGGCCGCGAAGGCGACCTTGCCATCCTTCGTGCGCTCCGCCTTGTCGAGGTCGGGAATGCCGGCCTCGTCCGGTGCGAGCTCCCCATGCACCGTACCTTCGAGACGGACGTAATCCCCTGCCGCGAACGTGCCGTAGGGCTGGCGGTCGGTGATCTCCAGGCGGGTCACCGCGGCCTGCGCGGCGCTTCCGCCCAATACGACGGCGAGCAGCGCGACTGCGCTCAGAAAACGGCCCATGGCGATCCCTGTGCCGATCCGGCTTCCTCCGAGCTGGATCCACCCGCGACCATCGCCGCGGCCAAACGCCAGCGCAAGTGGAGGGCGACGCCACGTCGTTACGTACGGATGTCCGACGTCGCCCGTGCCCTGCCGGACCGCCGGCTCATACGGCCTTGCCGACGAGGCTGCCGATCCCGGCCGTCACCGCCATGGCGAGCGCACCCCAGAAGGTCACGCGCGCCGTGGCGCGCATGAGCGGAGCGCCGCCAGCCTTCGCGCCGAGGGCGCCGAGCCCGGCCAGGAACAGCAGAGAGGCCGCCGAGACCGCGTAGACCGCCACCGGTCCCGGCGATAGCGCCGCCACCAGCAGTGGCAGGGCGGCGCCGGCCGAGAAGGTCGCGGCCGAGGTCAGGGCCGCCTGGACCGGGCGCGCCGCCGTGATCTCCGAGATGCCAAGTTCGTCGCGGGCATGAGCGCCGAGTGCGTCCTTCGCCATGAGCTGATCCGCGACCTGAAGGGCCAGCGCATGGTCGAGGCCCCGGTCGACGTAGATCCGGGCGAGTTCCTCCCGCTCGGCCGTCGGATCGCTCGCGAGTTCGCCGCGCTCCCGTTCGAGGTCGGCCCGCTCGGTGTCGGATTGTGAGCTGACCGAGACGTATTCGCCCGCCGCCATGGACATCGCGCCGGCCACGAGCCCCGCGCAGCCGGCGACCAGAACCTCGCCTGGACCGGCTGCCGACGCGGCGACGCCGACGATCAGGCTCGCCGTCGAGACGAGGCCGTCATTGGCGCCGAGGACGGCGGCGCGCAGCCAGCCGATCCGATTGATCAGGTGCCGCTCGGAATGGACGGGTCGCATCGTGATCAGGGACTCGGCGAGACTGGGCTGGGGGCTGGATCCGACGCATCGGTTTCCCGCGGCAGGATACGGCTGCCCTTGGCGCTCAGGAACCAGAGGCCGGCGGTCTCGTCTCCGGGCCGCCTCGGTCTCACCAGCCCGCGGGCGAGAAGGGACCGCACGGTGCGCATCTCCCAGGGCCCGGGCGACGGCAGGGCGCCCTCACGATCCAATCGGCGCAGCATGAGCTGCTGCCCAGGGGTGAGGGCCCGCCAAGCCGGGGACGGTTCAGAGTCGGACATCGCAGATTGGAACTAATCCAATCTGCGATGTCCTGGCAAGCCGGGCAACCGCGTGCCTCGCTGCGAAGTGATGCCGTGGCGGTCTGGCGGGCTGGGGCGGCCGCGTTGGGCTCGAGTTCTGCAGGCGTCGCGTCGGATCCGCTGCCCCCCCCGCGGGGGGGGCGGCAGGGCGCTACAGATGTCGATCCGGGATGTACTGAGACCGTCGATGGTTCCGCGGTGCGGTGCGTGCCCATCGCGACCCGACAACGTCGACTCATCCCGCCCATCACGCGCAGGCCACGGCCGCAAATCCTAATGCGATCCTTAGACCGACGCCCCCGGTCCTCGCTCGATCCCTAACGCGGTTCCGCCCACGTTCCGAGCGGGCCAAGGACCAACGCAAAGCCTCCGCGAACGGCCCGCCGAACCGGACACGACACCCATGCTCGACATCGTCTTCATCGCCGGAGGGCTCGCCTTCTTCGCGGCCTCAGCCGGCTACGCTTCGCTCTGCGACCGGCTGTGAGGGAGGCTGCCATGACCCTCGACCTCGCCCTCGGCGCCTGCGTCACCGCCGGCCTCCTCGTCTACCTCACCTACGCCCTCGTCCGCCCCGAGCGGTTCTGAGCGGCCCCGCAGGACCCCCTCCCATGACCGTCAACGGCTGGATCCAGATCGCGCTGTACTGCGCGGTTGTTCTGGCGCTCGTGAAGCCCCTCGGGTCGTACATGACCCGCGTCTTCACCGGTGAGCGCACCGTCCTCTCACCCGTGCTCGGCCCCGTCGAGCGCGGGCTCTATCGCGTGTCCGGCATCGATTCGCGCCAGGAACAGCACTGGCTCGCCTATACCGGCGCGGTGATCCTGTTCCACGTGCTGGGCTTCGCGGTGCTCTACGCGATCCTGCGCCTGCAGGCGGTCCTGCCGCTCAACCCAGCCGATCAGGCCGCGGTGGCGCCGGACCTCGCGTTCAACACGTCAGCGAGCTTCATCACCAACACCAACTGGCAAAGCTACGGCGGCGAGACCACGCTCTCGTACCTGACCCAGATGCTGGGGCTGACGCACCAGAACTTCCTGTCGGCCGCGACCGGCATCGCGGTGGCGGTGGCGCTGATCCGCGGGTTCGCCCGCGCCTCCACCGGCACGATCGGCTCGTTCTGGGTCGATGTCACCCGGGCGACCCTCTACGTGCTGCTGCCGATCTGCATCCCCTACACGCTGTTCCTGGTCTGGCAGGGCATGCCGCAGACGCTCAGCGCCTACGCCGACGCCACGACGCTGGAGGGCGCCAAGCAGACCATCGCGCTGGGTCCGGTGGCGAGCCAGGTGGCGATCAAGATGCTCGGTACCAACGGCGGCGGCTTCTTCAACGTCAACGCCGCGCACCCGTTCGAGAACCCGACCGCCCTGTCGAACTTCATCCAGATGGTCTCGATCTTCGTGATCGGCGCCGCGCTCACCAACGTGTTCGGCCGCATGGTCGGGGACGAGCGGCAGGGCTGGGCGATCCTCGGCGCGATGGGGATCCTGTTCCTGGCGGGCGTCGCCGTCACCTACTGGGCCGAGGCCAATGGCAGCGCGGTGCTCAATAGCTTCGGGCTGACCGGCGGCAACATGGAGGGCAAGGAGACCCGCTTCGGCATCGCGGCCTCGGCGCTGTTCGCGGTGATCACCACCGCGGCCTCCTGCGGCGCCGTGAACGCCATGCACGATTCGTTCACGGCGCTGGGCGGCCTGATCCCGCTGCTCAACATGCAGCTCGGCGAGATCATCATCGGCGGCGTCGGCGCCGGCCTCTACGGAATGCTGATCTTCGTCATCGTGGCGATCTTCGTGGCGGGCCTGATGGTCGGCCGCACCCCCGAATATCTCGGCAAGAAGATCGAGGCGAAGGAGGTGAAGATGGCCATGCTCGGCATCCTCTGCCTGCCGCTGATGATGCTGGGCTTCACGGCGCTGGCGACCGTCCTGCCGGCGGGGCTTGCCGGCCCGGCCAATGCCGGCCCGCACGGCTTCACCGAGATCCTCTACGCCTACACCTCGGCGGCGGCCAACAACGGCTCGGCCTTCGGCGGGCTGACGGCCAACACGCTGTTCTACAACTCGACGCTCGCCATCGGCATGCTGGTGGGGCGGTTCTTCGTGAAGATCCCGGTTCTGGCCATCGCGGGCTCGCTCGCCGCCAAGAAGACGGTTCCTGCTTCAGCGGGTACCTTCCCGACCCACGGCGGCCTGTTCGTGGGGCTGCTGGTCGGCGTGATCCTGATCATCGGCGGCCTGACCTTCTTCCCGTCCCTGGCGCTCGGCCCCGTCGTCGAGCACCTCGCGGGAGCGGCCGGCCAGACCTTCTCCACGGGGGGCTGAGATGCCGCGCGCCCTCCCCTCCCGGCGCATGCCGCACCACCACCGCATGCTGCGACGGCAACCACCTCGGAAAGGCCGCGCGCAAGCCGTGCGGACCTCCGACCTCGTGCTGGCGCTCCTCGGCGTGGTTCTGCTCGGCGGCTTCGCGCTGCTGGCGGCCTACGCCCTGACCGGCGGCATGCTGGTTCCCCGATCCTGACAGCGCCCGGCGCGCCGCGCCGGGCCTCCCCCACCCCTCCGGACTTTCCCATGTCTCGCCAGACGTCCTCCCTGTTCAGTGCCGCCCTGGTCGGGCCGGCCCTCCTTGGCTCCGTCCAGAAACTCGACCCCCGCGCCATGATCCGCAACCCGGTCATGTTCGTGGTCGAGGTCGTGGCGGTGCTGACCACGGTGCTGTTCGCCCGTGACCTCATCACCGGCGGCAGCGCCCTCGCCTTCTCCGGCCAGATCATCCTGTGGCTGTGGTTCACCCTGATCTTTGCCAACTTCGCCGAGGCGCTGGCCGAGGGCCGTGGCAAGGCCCAGGCCGACAGCCTGCGCCGCACCCGCACCGAGATGACGGCCAAACGCCTGAAAGGGCCCGGCCGGGCCTACGAGACGGTGCCCGGCACGTCCCTGAAGGTCGGCGATGTCGTCCTCGTGGAGGCCGGCGACCTGATCCCCTCCGACGGCGAGGTGATCGAGGGCGTCGCTTCGGTCAACGAAGCCGCCATCACCGGTGAATCCGCCCCGGTGATCCGCGAATCCGGCGGCGACCGTTCCGCGGTGACCGGCGGCACGCAGGTGCTGTCGGACGTCATCAAGGTCCGGATCACCGCGGCCGCGGGCTCGACCTTCGTCGATCGCATGATCGCCCTGGTCGAGGGTGCCTCCCGCCAGAAGACGCCGAACGAGATCGCCCTCAACATCCTGCTCGCCGGCCTGACCCTCGTCTTCGTCTTCGCGGTGGCCTCAATCCCGAGTTTTGCGAGCTATGCGGGCGGGTCGATCCCCGTGATCGTGCTGGTCGCCCTGTTCGTCACCCTGATCCCGACCACCATCGGCGCCCTGCTCTCGGCGATCGGCATCGCCGGCATGGACCGGCTAGTGCGGTTCAACGTGCTGGCCATGTCGGGACGCGCCGTCGAGGCGGCGGGCGACGTCGACACGCTGCTCCTCGACAAGACCGGCACGATCACCATGGGCAACCGCCAGGCCACCGAGTTCCGCCCGGTCCGGGGCGTGAGCGAACAGGAACTGGCGGATGCCGCGCAGCTCGCTTCGCTGGCCGACGAGACCCCGGAGGGCCGCTCGATCGTGGTGCTCGCCAAGGAGAAGTACGGCATCCGCGCTCGGGACATGGCCGGGCTCAACGCCACCTTCGTGCCGTTCACCGCGCAATCGCGCATGTCAGGCGTCGATCTGGAGGGGTCGTCCATCCGGAAGGGTGCGGTCGAGTCCGTGATCGGCTCGCTGTCCGGCCAGCCCCTGCCGAGCCGCGGCTCGAACGCGGCGCTCGCCTTCCAGTCGGCGGCCGACACCCAGGCGGCGATCGAGATCCGGACCATCGCCGAGTCGATCGCCAAAGCCGGCGGCACGCCGCTCGCCGTGGCGCGCGACGGGCGGCTGTTGGGCGTCGTCTACCTGAAGGACATCGTGAAGGGCGGCATCCGCGAGCGCTTCGCGGAGCTGCGCCGGATGGGCATCCGCACGGTGATGATCACCGGCGACAACCCGATGACCGCGGCCGCTATCGCGGCCGAGGCCGGCGTTGACGACTTCCTCGCCCAGGCCACCCCGGAGGACAAGCTGGCCCTGATCCGCAAGGAGCAGGCGGACGGCAAGCTGGTCGCCATGTGCGGTGACGGCACCAACGACGCCCCCGCCCTGGCGCAGGCCGATGTCGGCGTCGCCATGAACACCGGCACGGTGGCGGCCCGCGAGGCCGGCAACATGGTCGACCTCGACAGCGACCCGACCAAGCTCATCGAGATCGTCGGCATCGGCAAGCAACTGCTAATGACCCGCGGCGCGCTGACGACCTTCTCGATCGCCAACGATGTCGCGAAGTATTTTGCGATCATTCCCGCGATGTTCCTGGGGCTCTACCCGCAGCTCCAGGCGCTCAACGTCATGCATCTGGCCTCGCCGCAGAGTGCGATCCTGTCGGCGATCATCTTCAACGCACTGATCATCGTGGCGCTGATCCCGCTGGCGCTGCGCGGCGTCACCTACCGGGCGGTCGGCGCGGCGGCGCTGCTGCGCCGGAACCTGCTGATCTACGGCCTCGGCGGCGTCCTCGTGCCGTTCGTGGGCATCAAGGCGATCGACCTCGCCGTCAGCGCCCTCCACCTCGCCTGAATCGGTCCCTCGGAGACCTGCCATGCTCAGACAACTTCGCCCCGCCCTGGTCCTGTTGACAGCGCTCACGGTGATCACCGGCCTCGCCTACCCCCTCGCCATGACCGGCCTCGCGGGGGCGATCTTCCCCGCCAGGGCCGCCGGCAGCCTGATCGAGCGCAACGGCACGATCGTCGGCTCCAGCCTCATCGGTCAGAATTTCTCAGGCGCCGGCTACTTCCACGGTAGGCCCTCGGCCACCACGGCGCCGGACCCGGCCGATGCCTCCAAGACGGTACCGGCCCCCTACAACGCCGCCAATTCCTCGGGCTCGAATCTCGGTCCGACCAGCGCGGCGCTGGCCGAGCGGGTCAAGGGCGATCTCGATGTGCTGAAGGCCGAGAACGGCTCCGCGCCGGTGCCGGTCGACCTCGTCACCACCAGCGGATCCGGCCTCGATCCCGATATCTCGCCGGAGGCCGCCGACTTTCAGGTGCCGCGCATCGCCAAGGATCGCAAGATCGCCGAGGACACGCTGCGCGATCTCGTGGCGTCCCATCGCGAGGGTCGCACGCTCGGCCTCCTCGGCGAGCCGCGCGTGAACGTGCTGGCGCTGAACCTCGCCCTGGACGATCTCGCCAAGCGCTGAGCGACGCTATGTAGACACAGATGCCCGAGACCGGCCGCGACCCGAACCGCCCCTCGCCCGACGCGCTTCTCGAAGCGGCGCGCCGCGCGGAGCGGACGCGCGGCCGCCTCAAGGTCTTCCTCGGTGCGGCGCCGGGCGTCGGCAAGACCTACGAGATGCTCACCATCGGCCGCGCCCGCCTGAAGGCCGGGACCGACGTGGTGGTGGGCGTGGTCGAGACCCACGGCCGCGCCGAGACCGAAGCCCTGCTCGACGGCTTCGAGACGATCCCGCGGCGGCCGGTGCCCTACCACGGCACAGTCCTGGAGGAGATGGACCTCGACGCGCTGCTCGCCCGCCGGCCGGCCCTGGCGCTGGTCGACGAACTCGCCCACACCAACGCGCCGGGTTCGCGCCATCCGAAGCGCTATCAGGACGTCGAGGAACTGCTCGATGCCGGCATCGATGTCCTGACGACGCTGAACATCCAGCACGTCGAGAGCCTGAACGACGTGGTGGCCTCGATCACCCGGATCCGCGTGCGCGAGACCGTGCCCGACGGCGTCCTCGACCGCGCCGACGACATCGAGGTGGTCGATCTCAACCCCGACGACCTGATCCAGCGCCTGAAGGACGGCAAGGTCTACGTCCCGACCAACGCCGAGCGCGCGTTGAAGCACTACTTCTCCCGCGGCAACCTGACGGCGCTGCGGGAACTGGCGCTCCGGCGCACCGCCGACCGGGTCGACGACGAACTTCTGGGCCACATGCGGGCCAACGCCATCGCGGGCCCCTGGGCGGCGGGCGAGCGCGTTCTGGTCTGCGTGAACGAGGACGCGAGCGCGTCGGGCCTCGTGCGCTACGCCAAGCGCCTCGCGGACCGCCTGCACGCGCCCTGGACGGCCCTGGTGATCGAGGGCGCCCGCGCGGCGTCCCTCCGGGAGGCGGAGCGCGACCGGATCGCCGAGACCCTGCGGCTGGCCGACCGGCTCGGCGGCGATGCGGTCACCCTGCCGGGCGGCCGGCGCATCGCCGACGACGTGCTCGAGTACGCCCGATCGGCCAACGTCAATCACATCGTGGTGGGCAAGGCGACCCGGTCTTGGCTGTTCGAGCTCGTCAACGGCTCCGTCGTGCACGACCTCGTGCGCCTGAGCGGCAACATCAGCGTCCACGTCGTCCGTGGCGAGGCCGTCCCGGACGAGAAGCAGCCCCGTCGCGCCATCACGGTGGCGGCCCCGCGGGCCGGCTTCGACATCCGCCCCTACGCCGTCGCGATGGCGGCGATCGCCACGGGACTCGGCGCGGCGATCCTCGCCCAGCCCTACGCGGGGGTCGAGAACGCCGACCTGTTCCTGCTGACGGCCGTGGTGGCGGTGGCGGTGCGCTGGGGGCTCGGGCCGGCGCTCGCCGCGGTCGTGGCGGCCTCGCTCGCCTACAACTTTTTCTTCCTGCCGCCGGTCTATACCCTGACCATCGCCGACCCGACCAACGTCGCGGCGTTCCTGCTCTTCACCCTGGTGGCCGTGCTGGTCTCGAACCTCGCGGCCCGCGCCCGGCGGGTCGCGGTGGTCAGCCAGGGCCGCGCACGGGCGACCGAGCGGCTGTTCGGGTTCTCGCGGAAACTCGCCGCCTGCGGGACGCTCGACGACGTGCTCTGGGCCACCTGCGCCCAGGTGGCCGCGATGCTGAAGGTCCGCGTCGTGGTCCTCCTGCCGGACGGCAAGTCCGTCACGGTGATGGCCGGCTACCCGCCCGAGGACATGCTGGAGGCGGCCGACGTGGCGGCGGCGCAATGGGCCTTCGACAACGATCGCCCGGCGGGCCGCGGCGCCGACACCCTGCCCGGCGCCAAGCGCCTGTTCCTGCCGATGCGCACGGGGCGCGGCACGATCGGGGTGATCGGCCTCGACGCGGACGGTACGGGTCCGATCCTGACGCCGGAGGGACGCCGCCTCCTCGACGCCCTGACCGATATGGGCGCGCTGGCCATCGAGCGGGTGCGCCTCGTGGAGGATCTCGACCGGGCCGAGCGCGCCGCCGAGACGGACCGCCTGCGGCAGGCGCTGCTCACGTCGATCAGCCATGACCTTCGCACGCCCTTGGCCTCTGTGCTGGGCGCGGCCAGCACGCTGCGCGATCTCGACTCCGCGCTGATGGCCGCGGCGAAGGCGGAGCTGCTCGGCACCATCATCGAGGAGGCGGAGCGGCTTAACCGCTTCATCGCCAACCTCCTCGACATGACGCGCCTGGAAGCCGGGGCGGTGGCGCCCAACCTCTCGCCGCAGGATATCGGCGAGACCGTCGATACCGCGCTGCGGCGGACCCAGAAAATCCTGGCCGGACACCGCGTCGTCGTCGAGGTCGCGCCGGATCTGCCGACGCTCGCGCTCGATCCGGTCCTGTTCGAGCAGGTTCTGGTCAATCTCCTCGACAACGCCGCCAAGTATGCGCCGGAGGGCTCGACCGTCACGGTCCGGGCATCGCGGGAGGGGGCCGAGGTGCGGCTCGCCGTCCTGGATGAAGGCGACGGCCTGCCGGAGGCCGATACCGAGCGGGTGTTCGACAAGTTCTACCGCGCCCGCAAGGGCGACCGGGTCCGGGCCGGGACCGGGCTGGGGCTCGCCATCGCCCGGGGCTTCGTGGAGGCGATGGGCGGGACCGTCACGGTGACGAACCGCCGGGAGCGGAGCGGGGCCTGCTTCACCATCACCCTACCGGTTCCGGTGCCGGTCGCGGCGAAGGACATCGCGGCCTGATCGTCCGGCCCGTCAGTGCGCCCCGCCCACGACGACGAACTTGAACAGGAAGATCGCCGCGATCACCCAGACCACCGGCTTCACCTCCCGCGCCCGGCCGGTGAGCAGCTTGAGCGCCGCGTAGGTGATGAAGCCGCAGGAAACGCCCGTGGCGATCGAATAAGTGAACGGCATGAGAAGCGCGGTGACGCAGGCCGGGATCACCTCGGTGAGATCGTCCCAGTCGAGGTCGGCCAGTTCGCGCAGCATCAGGCAGGCGACGTAGAAAAGGGCCGGCGCGGTGGCGTAGGGCGGCACCGCCTCGGCGAGGGGCGCGAAGAACAGGCAGGCGAGGAACAGGACCGCCACCGCCACCGCGGTGAGTCCGGTGCGGCCGCCCTCCTCCACCCCGGCGGCGCTCTCGAGATATGCAGTGGTGCTCGATGTCCCGAGCAGCGAGCCCGCGAAGACCGCGACGGAATCGGCCATCAACGCCCGGTCGAGGCGGTCCATCCGGCCCTCGGTGAGCAGCCCGGCGCGGTTGGCGACACCCATCAGGGTCCCGGTGGCGTCGAACAATTCGACCAGAAATAGGACCAGGATCACGTTGAGCAGGCCGCCCGACAGGGCGCCCGGGATATCCAGGGCGAACAGCGTCGGGGCGATCGAGGGCGGGAGCGCGACGATGCCCTGGAAGGTATTGCCCGCCACGGCGAAGCTGAGCACCGTCACCGCGAGGATGCTCAAGAGCAGCGCTGCCCGCACCCTCCGCGCCGACAGAACGGCCACCAGCAGGAAGCCTGACACCGCCAGCACCACGTCCGGCCTGTGCAGGTCGCCGAGGGTCACGAAAGTGGCGGGGCTCGCCGCGACGAGGCCGGCATTCTTCAGGGCGATGATGGCCAGGAACAGGCCTATCCCCACCGTGATGGCGATGCGCATCGCGCGCGGAATCCCGTCGACGATGATCGCCCGCAGGCCCGTCAGCGTGACGATCAGGAAGCAGAGACCGGAGATGAATACCGCGCCGAGGGCGGCGGGCCAGGGGAAGCCGAGGCCCTGCACCACCACGAAGGCGAAATACGCGTTGAGCCCCATCCCCGGCGCCAGGGCGATCGGATAATTGGCGTAGAGCCCCATGATGGCCGAGCCGAGCGCCGCCACGAGGCATGTCGCCACGAAGACGGCGCCCCGGGGCATCCCGGCATCGGCCAGGATGCTCGGGTTGACGAAGACGATGTAGGCCATCGTCAGGAACGTCGTCAGGCCCGCCAGCAGCTCGGTGCGAACGCTGGTGCCGTGTTCGGAGAGGCGGAAGGTGCGTTCGAGAAGGCCGTCGGACGCCGCGGCCGCCGGGGGCGTGTCCCCCTTCATACAGCACCCTCGTTCGGGCCGGCCGCGACGGCCCGGTAGATCCGGTCGGGCGCGAACGGCGTCGCGGTAAGCCGTGCCCCGGTCGCGTCGCGGATCGCGTTTCCGAGCGCCGCTGCGACCGGATTGAACGGCGATTCGCTCATCGATTTCGCGCCGAGCGGACCGACGCTGTCGTAGGTCTCGGCGAACAGGACCTGCGTGTCCGGCACGTCGGCGCAGGTCGGAATGTGGTAGTCGCGAAACGCCTGCGTGATCACCCGGCCCTCGGAATCGATCCGGAAATCCTCGTAGAGCGCGGCGCCGATTGCCTGCGCGACGCCGCCCTCGACCTGGCCGCGGCACTGTATCGGATTGATGAGGCGCCCCGCATCGGCGGCGTGGACGCTCCGGAGAATGCGTACCTCCCCGGTCTCCGGGCGGACGGCGACCCGGAAGGCCTGGACGTTGAACGACACCGAGCGCGGGCTGCCATCGGCGCGGCCGTCTGCCGCGAGCGGCGCGAGCGCAGCGAGTGCGAGCGGGCCGTGCGGGGTCTGGACCGCGTCGCCGGCGAGGTGGCACTGCTCGGTCGCCGAGCCCGACAGCTCGGCCGCGCGGGCAAGGATCCGGTCCGCCAGGGCCTCGGCGGCGCGCTGCACCGCGAGGCCGCCGACCACGGTGCCGGTGCTGCCATAGGCACCGGTATCGTGCGCGACCGCGTCCGTGTCGGCGCCGAGGATCCGCACGCGGTCGGGATCGGCGCGTAACGCCGAGGCCGCGATCTGGCGATGCACCGTGCTGGTACCGTTGCCGAACTCGGCGGTGCCCACCCGGGTGCAGTAGGTGCCGTCGGTCTCCAGGCTCACCCGGGCGTCGGCGACGTGGCCCCGGGGCGGGATCGTGTCGATCATCGCCATCGCCATGCCGGTCCCGGCACGCCAGCCCGGCTCCGCCTCGGGCCCGGGATCGCTCCGCAGCGCCGCCTCCACCAGATCCAGGCACTGGTCGAGCCCGTAGCTGCCGAACACCACATCGTGCGGCTCCAGGCTGTTCGACACCATGGCGTCGCCCGGCTTCACGGCGTTCAGGCGGCGCAGCGCGAACGGATCCACGCCGAGACGCCGGGCGATCTCGTCCAGGGCGGATTCGAGGGCGAAGATCGTCTGGCTCAGGCCGTAGCCCCGGAAGGCGCCGGACGGCACCGTGTGGGTGTGGACCGCGCGCCCCGTGACCCTTTTGTTCGGGCAGGCATAGGCGGCCAGCACCTCGTTGCAGCCGTGGTGGATCACCCCGCCCGCATGATTACCGTAGGCGCCGGTATCGGACAGGACGTCGAGGTCGAGGGCCGTGAGCGTCCCGTCCCGGCGGGCGCCGACCGTCACGGTGACCCGCATCGGGTGGCGGGTCGTGGTCGCGATGAACTGCTCCTGCCGGGTCAGCTCCCAGCGCACCGGCCGGCCGGTGCGGAGCACCGCCAGGGCGACGAGGTCTTCGGTCAGCATCTCCTGCTTGCCGCCGAAGCCGCCGCCGACCCGCCCGCCGACGACGCGCACCGCGTCCCGCTCCAGGCCGAACAGGTCGCATAGGGCATCGCGGGTCAGGAACGGCACTTGGCTGCTGGTACGCAGCGTCAGGCGGCCGTCCGCATCGCGCCAGCCGATGCAACCGTGGGTCTCCAGCGCCGCGTGCTGGAGGCGCTGGGACAGGAAAGACTCCGTATAGACGATGTCGGCCGACGCGAGCCCCGCCGCGAGGTCGCCGACCTCGCCGCGGACCTCGGCGGCGAGGTTCGGGTGTCGGCCGAGCGGCGGCGCGTCGGCGCCGGGATCGTCGCGGGGATCGTGGACCCGCGGCGCATCGTCTTCGAGGGCGCGGTCCGGATCGAGCTGCGCGGGTCGGGTCTCGTAGGTCACCCGCAGGGCCCGGCAGCCGGCCTCGGCGACCGCCTCGGTCTCGGCGACCACGGCGGCGACCCGTTGGCCGACGAAGCGCAGGATCGGGTCGAGTACGCGCGTGTCGGCGGCATCGTCCCGGGGATCCTGGTGGCGACCGGTGGAGAAGCGGCCTGTCGGCGCGTCCGCATGGGTGAGGACCGTGACGACGCCGGGCATCGCCAAGGCCGCCGTGGGGTCGATCGCCACGACGCGGGCATGGGCATGCGGCGAGCGCAGCACTTTGAGGTGGAGCGTATCGCCGGGCGGGAGGTCGAGCGTGAAGGCTGCCCGTCCGGAGACCACCTGCGCCGCCGCGGGGGCGGGCACGTTCCGCCCGACCGGATCGCCGTCTTCCGGTCCGTCGGCCACGTGGCGGATCCCCGCAACGGCATCGCGGATCGCGCGATAGCCGGTGCAGCGGCAGAGATTGCCCTTCAGCGCGGTGCCCAGATCCCGCCGCTGGCCCTGGTCCAGGGATGCTGCGGTCATGATCATGCCGGACGTGCAGAAGCCGCATTGGAAACCCTGGGCGGCCAGGAACGCGGCCTGCATCGGATGCATCGCGTCGGGCGACGCGCCGCCCGGCCGGCAGGGGCCGGCGAGTCCTTCGATGGTGGTCACGCCACGGCCCTCGGCGCGGAACGCCGGGATCAGGCAGCTATGGACCGGCTCACCGTCGAGATGGACCGTGCAGGCACCGCAATCACCCGCGTCGCAACCCGTTTTGACGCCGAACCAACCAGCCTCGCGCAGGTAGGTACGCAGGCACTGACCTGGCCGCGGCTCCGCCATGTGCGGGGTCCCGTTGATCGTCAGATGCATCGGTCGCCCTCCTTCAAGGCGTCGCGGATCTCCAAGGCGAGGAGACCGGTGACGTGACGCCGCCAGTCGGGCCGGCCGTGGACGTCGTCGTAGTAGAGCGCCTCGGGGATCGCGGTGGCCAGCGCCGTGGCGAGGTTCGCATCGTTCGGAAGGGCGTCGAAGGCGAGGCGGATCGGCCGGCGCACCGCGGCCGTCACGGTGAGCGCGATGGTACCGTCCGCGTGCCGCGTGCCGATCAGGAGCGCACCCGACCGGCCCGCCGGACTCAGGCTGATGCGCCGGAACGCCGTCCGCCGCGCCAGCGCCTCCGGTGAGAACCGGAGGCTGCGCAGAATCTCGCCAGGGCGCAGGGCGTTGCGCCGGGGGCCGAGCACGAAATCCGTCGCGGGCAGGTCCCGCTCAGCCCCATCGGCGGACCAGATCGTGCAATGCGCGTCAAGCGCGACGGCCAGCGCAGTCATCGGTCCGGCGGGAAGAGCGAGGCAGAGATTGCCGCCGACGGTCGCGGTGTTCCAGATCTTGAACGAGCCGAGGAGCGCCCGGCAGCATTGCCCGATCAGGGGTGCCGCGCTCCATGCGGGTGGGAGATCGAGCCGGTCGAGCTGCGCTAGCGTGCAGGTGGCCGCGAGCGTCAGGCCTTCGGCTCCGATCGCGTGCGGGGGCCAGCCGAGACTGACGAGGTCGACGAGGCGGCGCGTGCCCGGCTGCGGCTCGGAGAACAGCCACGTCCCGCCCGCGAGGCACGCATCCCCCTCCCGCCAGACCGGCAACTGGCACCGGGTCCGGGGCCGGAGAACGGTCTCGACGGTGTTGAGATCCATACCGGGTCGCCGATCTGACGGGGGACGTTTCGCGCTCGCACTATGCGTGCCGGTGCGCAGGGGCGGTCAAGCCGGTCCGCGCGTGTCAGGCTTGGCCCGGCGCCGGTTCCCACCTTAAGCTCGGCACCCGTTCAGCCTTACCTGGAGACCGCCATGCCGCTGATCGCCGCGCGCTACGGAAAGGAACGCGTCCGCGTGCTGCGGCTCGTCCGCGAAGGGGATCATCACATCCCGCGCGAACTGACGCTGTCGGTGATGCTGACCGGGGCCTTCGACGCCGCCTGGACGGAGGGCGACAACCGGGCCTCCATCGCCACCGACAGCGTGAAGAACATCGTCAACGTGACGGCGGCCCGGAACCCCGCCCTCGACGCGGAAGCATTCGTCACCGCGTTGGCCAAGGTACTGCTCGACACCTACCCACAGATCGACACGGTCGCGATCGAAGCCGAGGAGACCCGGTGGCGGCGCCACGCGGTCGAGGGCGTCCCGCACGGCCACACCTTCACCCGGGACGGCAACGGCTACGGCTTCGTGGTGCTGGCCGCCGACCGAACCGGATCCAGCCTGCGCTCGGGCCTGCGCGGCTTCACCTTCATGAAGACCACCCAGTCGGGCTGGACCGGCTTCGTCGATGACCGGTACCGCACCCTGCCCGACGCGACCGACCGGATCGCCGCTACCAGCATGGATGCGACGTGGTCTTGGTCGGCGACGCCGTCCGATTATGAAATCCTGAATGCTCGAATCCTCGCCATCCTGCTCAGGGTCTTCGGGACGACGTACAGCCGGGGCATCCAGGATAGCATGTACCGGATGGGCGAGGCCGCGCTCGCGGAGGTGCCGGAACTCGCCGACATCGCCTTTGTGATGCCGAACAAACACTATCTGCCGATCGACCTCAGGCCGTTCGGGCTGGATCACGCCAATGCCATCTTCCAGCCGACCGACGAGCCGTACGGTCGGATCGAGGCGACGATCGGCCGCCGTGGGTGACCAGCCGCAGGGCGTGGCGCCGCGGCTCGGTAGCGGATTGCGGCGAACACGGTAGATGCTGCAGCATGACAAGTGCGTGATCAATACAATCTCCGGCTGAATCGTTCGTGTTGTTCTCGTCTATAGCGAGCGACAGCTGTCAGGCTTCTATCCTTTAACGCGAGCGTAACGGGCGCAGGACTATAGAAAGTTGCTGCGCCTTTGGGAGGTCGACGCCACGTACGTGACCCGAACCAGGGTCGTACCGCGGCGGACGTTCCCTCCTGATGCGAACGCGCGTGCCCTCGACGGGCTCGGCCCTGCACTCGGAGAGAACGATGTTGGCGCGCTTGACGGGGCGACGGGATCAGAATGCCAAGCTTGCTGCCCTGAGCCGCTCACTGGCCACGATCGAGTTCGCGTTGGACGGCACCATCCTGGATGCCAATCCGAACTTCCTGGCCGCCATGGGCTACACCCTGGGTGAGATCCAGGGGCGTCACCACAGCCTGTTCATGGAGCCCACGCTGCGGGACAGCGCGACTTACCGGCAGTTCTGGGAACGTCTCCGGCAAGGCGAATTTCAGACCGCCGAGTACAAGCGCATCGCGAAGGGCGGACGCGAGGTCTGGATCCAGGCAACCTACAACCCGGTGCTCAACGCGACGGGAAAGCCGGTCAAGATCGTCAAGTTCGCCACCGATATCACCGCCGAGAAACTGCACGCCCTCGATCTCGAAGGGCAGATCAAGGCGCTCCATCGCTCGCAGGCGGTGATCGCCTTCACGCTCGACGGCACGATCGTGAGCGCCAACCAGAATTTCCTCGACGCCGTGGGCTATCGGCTCGACGAAATCGTCGGCTGCCACCACAGCCTGTTCGTTGGCGAGGGTGAGCGTTCGGGGGAGGATTATCGGGCGTTCTGGAGGGCCCTCGGTCGCGGCGAGTACCAGTCCGGCGCGTTCAAGCGCGTCGCCAAGGGCGGTCGCGCAGTCTGGATCCAGGCGACCTACAATCCGATCACCGACGAGGCGGGGCGGCCCATCCGGGTCGTCAAGTTCGCAACCGATATCACCGCAGAGGTGAACGAACGCGCACGCCGGGCCGAGATCCAGAAGGCGGTCGGCGACGAACTCGATGCGATCGGCGGCGCCGTCTCGGACGTGAGCCGGCAGACCCAGGAGGCGGCTCAGACCGTGGGCCAGGTCACGCAGGATATCAGGTCCATGGCGACAGGCTCGGAGCAGCTTTCGCTCTCCGTTAACGAGATCAGCCAGCAGGTGAGCCACGCGGCGATTATCGCCGGACAGGCCGTCGACCAGGCCGCGCGCACGGGCGAGATCGTGGCCGGGCTGAGTGCGCAGGCCACGCAGATCGGCGACGTGGTCGGCCTGATCTCCGGCATCGCTGCCCAGACCAATCTGCTGGCGCTGAACGCCACGATCGAGGCAGCCCGCGCGGGTGACGCCGGGCGCGGCTTCGCGGTGGTCGCCAGCGAGGTGAAGACCCTGGCGCTGCAGACCGGCCGGGCCACCGACGAAATTCGCGGACAGATCGCCGCAAGCCAGGCGACGACCCGGAACGCCGTGGA
>NZ_JAKSYM010000322.1 GCF_022829545.1 Methylobacterium sp. J-030
CCGCAACACCCGCAACCAGGGTGTCCTGGTCGTCAACGCCGCAAACCTCGTCCCCGCCTATTCCAGCCCGATCGGACGCCGCGCCGACGAGTTCGCCGTCGTCCGCGCCGGCCTGAACTACAAGTTCGGCTCGTACTGAGACGACGCCGACGGAGCGACGGTCCGGCCTGCCGGCCGCCGCTCCCCAGGCCTGACGATCGGAGAGGCCGCTTCCGCGAGGGGGCGGCCTCTCCGCTTTCAGCGAGCGGAACTGCACGTCGGATCTGGGATCATCGTCCGGTCGACAGGTCGGGCGGTCCCGATCCCCGACGCGGCCGCCCTCCCCAGCAGAGGGGGGGAGACGCGCGGAGCCGTTCGTCTCCTGTCCGACGCAGATGTGTGGACGGGGCGAACCGGCGCCCGCCGCGCGGTCAGGCCGTCGAGGGTCGGCGGGCGCCCGGTTGCGGGGCGCGGCCCGGCACCAGCGACAGGGCCGCCGAGATCAGCGCGAACGCCACCAGGGGCAGGAGGCTTAAGGTGAAGCTGCCGGTCCCGTCCTTGATCGCGCCGATCAGGTAGGGCCCGAGGAAGCCGCCGAGATTCCCGACCGCGTTGATCGCCGCGATGCTGGCCGCCGCGGTGGCGGGGGGCATCTGCTCGGTGGCGAGCGCCCAGAACGGTCCTTTCAGCATGTAGACGCCGACCGCCGCCACGGTCAGCGCCACCACCACCGGCCCGAGCCCGGTCAGCACCGTACCGCCCGCGAGCCCGAGCGCCAGGATCAGGAAGGAGAGCGCGAGGTGCCAGCGCCGCTCGTCCGTCCGGTCGCTGTGCCGGCCCCACAGGATCATGGCGACCGACGCGAAGCCGTACGGGATGCTGTTCAGCAGGCCGGTCTCGACGTTGCCGAGGCCGAAGCTCTTGACGATCTGCGGGGTCCAGAACGAGAGCCCGTAGCTGCTCGCCGTCGAGCCGAAATAGATCGCCGCGAACAGGGCAAGCCGCCGGTCGCGCAGGATCTCCCACAGGGGCGGCTTGGCCGCCTGCCCGCGCTTCGTATTGCGCGCCGCCTCGGCCTGGAGCTGCCGCGCCAGCCAGTCGCGCTCGGCCGCGGGCAGCCAGGCCGCGTCCCGCGGACCGTCCGGCAGGAACCACAGGACCGCGACCGCCATCAGCACCGCCGGCAGCCCTTCGAGGATGAACAGCCACTGCCAGCCCGCGAGCCCGAGCCCGGTCACGTTGAGGAGCGCCCCCGAGATCGGCGAGCCGAGGAACGACGAGATCGGGATCGAGATCATGAAGATCCCGATGATCCGCGCCCGGTAGGCCGAGGGGAACCAGTAGGTGAGATAGAGGATCACGCCCGGGAAGAACCCGGCCTCGGCGAGCCCGAGCAGGAAGCGCAGGCCGACGAACGACCACGGCCCCTGCACGAGCGCCATGGCGGCGGAGATCAGCCCCCAGGTCGCCATGATCCGGGCGATCCACAGCCGCGCCCCGAAGCGCTCGAGCATCAGGTTGCTGGGGATCTCCATCAGGAAGTAGCCGAGGAAGAAGATCCCGGCGCCCCAGCCGAACACGGTAGCCGACAGGCCGACATCGTGGTTCATCTGGATCGCCGCGAAGCCGACATTCACGCGGTCGAGGAAGGAGATGAAGTAGGCGAGGATCAGGAACGGCACGAGCCGCCACCCGATCCGGCGCATCGCCGCGCGTTCCAGGGCGGTCTCGTCCGGGGAGCCTGTCACGGGGCTTGGCATCGGGCCTGTCCTCATCGCGGAGTCCGCGCGGATTCGGAGGACGCCCGGCCCCACCGCGACGGCGGGGTGACGGACCTCTCGGGCGTCCTCGCGGGCCGGTCATCTCTGGCGGTGACCTGTGCCGATCCTGCTTAGCCCGTCACCGGCGCGGCTGGGAAGCCGGTGCGATGCGGTGACGGACCGGATCTGTTGACGGTGCGGGCGTCTTCGTAGGCCGGGAGACCGTCGAGGATTGCGCGATCGAGGCGGTCCCGGGGCGGGAGCGGCGCCTCCCCTCAACCTTTCTTCACGTTCCAGAACACCGGCACGCCGTCGAGCACCCCGGTCAGGGACGGCTTGTACGAAGTCTGGTTGAAGTACTGGCCGAGCGGCAGGTAGGGCAGGTCGATGAAGGCCTGCCGCTGCAGATCGTCCGCGAGCGTCTTGCGGGCGGCGGTGTCGGGGGCGTCGAGCCACCGGTCCCGCAGGGCCTCGATCGTCGCGCTCGTCGGCCAGCCGATCGCGGCGGTCTGGCCGGTCCCGCGCAGGAAGGCGCTGACCGCCGGATTGGCCTGATCGAGCCCCGCCCAGAAGGTGCAGAAGGCGCTCCAGCCCCCTTGCGCGACCGGGTCCTTCTTGGTCCGCCGCTGCACCACCGAGCCCCAGTCCATGATCTGGTAATCGACGTTGAAGCCGGCGCGGCTGAGCATGTCGGCCGCGACATCCGCCATCGCCTTCAGGCTCGGGAAGTCGGAGGCGCCCATCAGCACCACCTTCTCGCCCTTGTAGCCCGCCGCCGCCAGCGCCCTCTTGGCCCCCTCGTAGTCGCGCTTGGCCGTGAACACGTCGAGGCCGACATCGCTCGCCATCGGCAGGCCGGGGCAGAAGAAGCCGGTCGGCACGTGGATCAGCTTCGGATCCGTGCCGGTCACCGCCTGCATGACGTCGGTCTGGTCGACGACCTTCAGCAGCACCTGCCGGATCGCCGGGTTGTCGAAGGGCGGCTGAAGCTGGTTCATCCGCAGGCAGCCGATCAGGCCGGTCGGATCGATGATCCGCGTCGTCAGGCCGCCGAGCGTCGGCACGAGGTCGGCGGGCGGCTGCTCCCACCAGTCCATCTCGCCGGTCTGCATGGCCGAGGCGGCGGTGGCCTGATCGGGGATGGTGGTCCACTCGACGCGGTCGACGAAGACGCGCTTGGAGCCCGAGGTCCATTTCGGTTCCCCGCCCTCCCGGGGGACGTAGCCGGCAAACCGCTCGTAGACGACCCGGGCGCCGACCACGCGCTCGTCGGCCTTGAAGCGGAACGGTCCGCTGCCGACCATCTCGGTCACCTGCGTGAACGGGTCGGTCTTAGCCAGCCGCTCCGGCATGATCGCGCAGATCGAGGAGCCGACCTTGCCGAGGGCATCCGGCAGGAGCGCGAAGGGCTTCTTCAGGCGGAACTGGATCGTCCGGTCGTCGGCGGCCGAGAGTTCGTCCGTATAGGCCATGAGCGTCTGGCCCATGGCGTCGCGCTTGCCCCAGCGGGCGACGCTCGCCACGCAATCCCGGGCGAGCACCGGGCTGCCGTCGTGGAAGGACAGTCCAGGCCGGAGCGTCAGACGCCAGAGCTTGCCGTCGTTCTCCACGGTGTGGCCGGCGACCATCTGCGGCTGCGCCGCGTAGGCGGCATCCGTGCCGTAGAGCGTGTCGAACACCGCGAGCCCATGGTTCCGGGTCACGTAGGCGGTCGTCCAGACCGGATCGAGCACCGTCAGGTCGGCCTGCGGGATGAACTTGAGGACCCGGGCGGCCGTGCCCTGCGCCAGCGCCGGGGCGGCGAGCGCGGCGCCCGACAGGGCCATGAAGGATCGTCTGTTGAGCATGCGGCCTGTCCACCCGATGAGGTCCGGCCGAGCGTAGCACGCCCCGGGCCAGGCGGCGTCAGACGGCCTCGGTCCCTCGGCGACGCCCCATCCCCCGGGCGACCGGTCCGCGGATCCGGTAAGCGGAAAGAACTCTATTCGATCCTACGGACGCGTTTTTCCATCGTGATCGGTCGCAGGAACAATGTTTTGTCAACAGAAAGACTTTATTGCCCCTCATACGGCCGCAGCGGTCGAGCCCGGCAGTCAGGACGTCCCCAGGGCGTCGATCCGGCCGGCGATGCGCGGCCGCCACCCGGTCGTTCGACCGGACGCGAGTTTCCAGGATCAAGCGCCACCATGAATTTCACGGTCTCCGCACGCCTCGCCGCGCGCCGGTTCGCCTATCAGCACGCCTCCGTGCTCACCGCCCTCGACCAGGGCATGAGCCTGATCGCCGCCGGCATGGCCGACGTGACGATCACCGACGCAAGCGGCCGGATCCGATCGCCGGCGGCGCTCTACCAATCCCTGTTCGGCAGCATCGCGACGCCGCAGGCCCGGCCGGCCCCGGTGGCGCTGCAGGCCGCCTGATTGGTCCGGGACGGCACCATCAACCGCTGAGGTCCGCCGCGGCGGCCGCACTCGATCTTGGACGCAAAGAAATTCTGCGGATACGGGGCCGTGTTTCTGGACATCCATCGAGATCAGGCTTAACCTAAGAGTGTTCGTGCCGCCGACGTTTCGGCTCGAATGCTTCCAAGGATCGGTATACATGAAGCGCCGTAGCGCGCGGCCATTTATGGTCGAAGTCAAGCACGCCCGGACCCCACGCACAGCTCTGCAAGTCCCCGAGCCGCAGGCGCGGCCCGACAAGGTCCTCTGGCCGGAGCTGGCGCAGGCCGAGCCCAAGTCGGCGCAGCCGGCGTTCGAGGCGGCGCCGCCTCCGCGGGCGGAGCCGAAGGAGCCGGACGCACCGGTCCGGCGCGTCCTGCCGAGCCTCGTTCCGATGTTCCAGGGTGCGGACGAGCCCGAGGCCGAGCCTGAGTTCCCGGCCGAGGCGCCGCCCCGGCGGACGCGGCGCAAACGCACCCCCGTGGCCGCGCAGCCGGCACCGGAGGCGGCCCCGGCCGAGCCGGCGCGGGAGGTCCGTCCGACCGCGGCCCGGGCGGAACGGATTGCCACGCTGACGGTGAAGCCGGTCGCCGCGGCTGCCGATGAGCCCGGACAGGGCGCAGCACCACGATCCCCGACTTGGCGTCGGACGAAGGAACTCCGGCTCGGCGAACGCTGGAAGCGCCGTCTCCCGCCTTATCTGCGCTGAAGCGGGCTCAGGCATTAAACGCCTGCGTGCCGTGGATGGCCGTCATGGGCGTGGGAAAGCCGTCGTGCGCTTTCCCCGAGAACCGTTCCCGAACACGATGCAGATCCAGTGTTCGCGTCGATGACTCCGGCGTGGCCGTCGCTCCGGACGGAGCGCGGCGGTTCAGCGGCACCGCGCGCATTATGGTCGCGCCGCATCGACCGCGGCGTTCCAACGGAAACCGTATCAGCCCCGGATATCCACGGCCTGCTGCATCCGCCAGACCGGTCGATGGGAGCTCAAGCCGCCGACCGCTCGGGCCTCGCGCCCCCGGCCAGGCGCGAGTTGCGGTATCGCGGATCGCCCGTGACCTCGCGCTGGACCCAGGGCGGCAGAACCACCGGCTGATCCTCGCGCGCGAGTTCAATCTCCGCCAGGATCAGGCCCGCGAGCGCGCCGCCGAACACGTCGACGTCCCAGGTCGCCCCGGCATGCTCGACGCGGAAGCGCGTCTTCTCCAAGCGACGGTTGGCCGGCACGCGCGCCAGCAGCACCGCGCCGTCCGCCGGGGGGACCGCGAACTCGACCTCCTCGCGGCTGGTGCCGCGCCGCGGGCTCTTCCACGTCACCAGCATGCGCTCGCCGGCTTGGCGGATGCGGATCGTGTTGGCGTCATCGGTGAAGAGATAGCCCTGAACCAGCGGCGTCCCCGACCGGCAATGCGCCAGCACGGCGGGGCCCGCGATGAATTTGCGCTCGATTTCGACAGCCATGCTGCGACTCAGGGTCATTCAATCGTGGAAGTTTCGCCGACAAACCGGCGCGCGGCAAGCAGTCCGGCCAATGCTGAGAAGAGCGTGACATGCATGGCTCTTCGCCGCGTGAGGCGGGACGTGTTGCCACATTCTTCAACTATGTAAAGGATGTAGGAGTCGCAAGATTGCAGAATCACCGTCGGCAAACCCGTCCTTTCTCACCCGCGAGTCCATCGCTGAAGACAGAATCGAAACGTCCGAGCCTGAAGAAGCTGCTGCGGAAGGCGCAGGCCAAGCCGCTCAAGCAGGTCGCGGCGCTGCCGTTCCGCATCGGATCGGACGGTCAGGTCGAAGTGATGCTGATCACGTCGCGGGATACCGGCCGCTGGATCATCCCCAAAGGCTGGCCGATGATCGGCCGCAAAGCGCATCGGGCCGCCGAACGGGAAGCGTTCGAGGAGGCCGGCCTGACGGGACAGATCGCGGCGGATCCAGTCGGGTGGTACCGCTACGAGAAGCGCCTCGCCCAGGGGCGCGCGCTGCCCTGCAAGGTCCGCGTCTACCCGCTGCGGGTCGAGGTCCAGCACCCACGCTGGCCGGAGCAGGCGCAACGGACGCTCCGGTGGTTCGCCCCGGCGGATGCGGCGCGCCTCGTCCAGGAGGACGATCTCCGGCGGCTGCTCGCGGGCTTCGCCGCGGGGCCCGCCTGCGCCCGTGTCTGAGGATGCGCGGCTCGGCGCGACCCCGGGCTGCGTGTTCTTACCGCCAGTATGCAACTTATGATTAGTATTCACGGCGTAGCCTTCCGGACGATACCGCCGGTTGGGTCCATTCGATGTACCGCGCCTTCACCTGCCTCGCCGATGAGCACACTGTCTGGGTCGTGGTACTCGCGGCCTGCGTGTGCTGGATCACCTGCTCGGTCGCGCTGAAGCTCGAACAGCGGGTTCGGATCCGCGACGGCGGCCCCGCCCTGATCTGGCCGCTGGCGGCGGGGTTCTCGATCGGTTCCGGAATCTGGAGCACGCATTTCATCGGCATGCTGGGCTACGACCCCGGCGTCGTCCTGGGCTACGAGCCCCGGATCACGTTGCTGTCGCTGGCCGTCGCCATCGCGGCGGCCACGGCGGCCTTCCTGTTCGCGCGTTCGGGATCGTCGGCGGGGTCGTCTGCGGGCTCGTCGGCCTGGGTCGGCGCGGGGGCGGGCCTCGTGCTCGGCCTCGGCATCGCCTGCATGCACTTCCTCGGCATCGCGGGGGTGCGGCTGCCGGGGCATTTCACCTGGGACGGCGCGCTCGTGGTGACAGCCATCGCGGCGGGCGGCCTGCTGGCGGCGGTCGGCATGGCGGTCCACGTCAGCGGCACCGACGGGCGCACCCGGGCCGCGGCGGCCACGATCCTGACGCTGGCCATCGCGCTGCTCCACTTCCTGGCCATGGCGGCGGCCCGGGTGGTGCCGGATCCGGCCCTGGCGGTCCCGCAACTCGGCCTCGACCGCGGGGTGCTGGCCAGCGGCATCGCGGCCGTGATGGCGGTGATCCTGGCCTTCGGTGCCCTGACGCTGATGCTGGACCGCCTGCACGGCATGAACGTCGCGCTGGCCCGCCAGGGCCGCATGCTCCAGGAGAAGACTCGGCTGCTCGACGACACCCTCGACAGCATGGACCAGGGCCTGATCAAGGTCGATGCGGGCGGCATCGTGCGCGTGTGCAACGAGCGGGCGCTGGCGCTGCTCGATCTGCCGCGGGCGATGATGCAGGCCCAGCCGCGCTACCGCATGGTGCTGCGCTATCAGGCCCGCCAGCGCGAGCGGAACCCCACCGA
This sequence comes from Methylobacterium sp. J-030, assembly GCF_022829545.1. GTDB lineage: Bacteria > Pseudomonadota > Alphaproteobacteria > Rhizobiales > Beijerinckiaceae > Methylobacterium. The sequence goes on from NZ_JAKSYM010000322.1 coordinate 7,448, forward strand.
TCGGGCCTTCCGCGCCTGGGTCGCGCGCGGCGAAGCGGGGCGGGCTCACGTCCACGAGCGCACGCGGCCGAACGGCCTCGTTCTGGAGGTCCGTACCGTCCCGCTGGCGGATGGCGGCTTCGTGCGGACCTTCACCGACATCACCAAGCGCAAGGCCGCCGAGGCCGAGGTGGCGCGCCTCGCCCGTCACGACGTGCTCACCGGCCTGCCGAACCGGGCGCTGTTCCACGAGACCGTGGCGCGCAGCCTCGCCGACATCGCCCTGCACGGGGGCGCCTGCGCGGTCCTGTACCTCGATCTCGACGGGTTCAAGGGCGTGAACGACAGCCTCGGCCACCAGGCCGGGGACGAACTCCTGCGGCACGTCGCGGGCGGTCTCGTGGGCGTGGCGGGCGCCGGGGCCGTGGCGCGCCTCGGGGGCGACGAGTTCGCCGTGCTGGTCCCCGGAGGGGCCGTGCAGGCCGGCCCCCTGGCCGAACGCCTCATCGCGCTGTTCGACCACCCGCTCAGCGTGGGCGGGCACCGGATCAGCGTCGGCCTGAGCGTCGGCATCGCGTTCGCTCCCGAGCACGGCACCGCGGCGGAATGCCTGTACCGGCGCGCCGACCTCGCGCTCTACCGGGCCAAGGCCGAGGGACGCGGCACGTTCCGCGTCTTCACCCCCGCCATGGACGAGGAGGCCGAGGCCCGCCGGGTGCTGGAGCGCGACCTGCGCCAGGCCATGGACGAGGACGGGCTCAGCCTCCATTACCAGCCGCAGGTGGACGGCCGGACCGGCGCGCTCATCGGGTTCGAGGCGCTCCTGCGCTGGGTCCACCCGGAGCGCGGCCCTATCGGCCCGGACGTCTTCGTGCCGCTGGCGGAGGAGACCGGGCTGATCATCGCCCTGGGCGAGTGGGTGCTGCGGGCGGCCTGCCACGAGGCGGCGGGGTGGGCGCAGCCCCTCAAGATCGCGGTGAACCTCTCGCCCCGGCAGTTCCAGAGACCTGACCTGCCCGAGCGGGTCCTGGCCATCCTGGCGCAGACCGGTCTGGCGCCCGACCGTCTGGAACTCGAAGTCACCGAGAGCATCATCATCAACGACATGGCCCGGGCTGTCGGCATCCTCCGGCGCCTGCGGAGCTACGGGATCCGGATCAGCATGGACGATTTCGGGACCGGCTACGCGTCGCTGGCCACGCTCCAGGCCTTCCCGTTCGACAAGCTGAAGATCGACCGCTCCTTCGTGTCGCAGCTCGGCTCGGAGCCGCAGGCGGCCGCGATCGTGCGCGCGGTGCTCGGCCTCGGCCGCAGCCTGGGCATGGGGGTGGTGGCGGAGGGCGTCGAGACCGAGGCGCAGCGGGTGTTCCTCGCCGAGGAGGCCTGCGGCGAGATGCAGGGCTACCTCTTCGGCAAGCCGCGCCCGATCGCCGACTACGCCGTCGCCCTCGAACCCGCCGCCGACGTGGCCGCCCGGGTCGCTCCCGGCCTCGCGCTCGCCGGTTGAGGCCGCCGGGACGGGAACCGGCACAGGGCCCCGCCGTTGGTTCATCAGATTGGATCGCTTCTAAGTTTTGAGCGATCCGCGATCCTACGGGAGCCTGATCATGAATGCGAAGTGCGAGACCTGCCGGTTCTTCGACGAGCACAAGGGCAACGGCGCCGTCGCCCAGAACGATGCCGGCCTGTGCCGCTTCAACCCGCCCGTCAGCCAGCCCGCCCCCGAATCGAAGGGCCTCTGGCCGGTGGTCGCCTCCAAGGACTGGTGCGGCCACTACACGCCCGAGATGACGGCGGCCGAGTAAGCGCCCCGCACGGATGCGGTGACAGGGGCCGGCCTTCGGGTCGGCCCTTTCGTTTGCGCGGGCGCGACGGATGGGCCCAGCTTCACAGCGCCCCCTGATCGGCGCGCGCTTGTCGCCTACCTTGGAGGCGATCTAGGCTTTCGGTGCTGTCCCGCGGGTGAGCCCATTCGTGTCGGTCCGCACGCCCGCGCCGCGCGGGGAAGCACCGGCCGCACAGTTTTGATTCGAACCGGAGAAACTTGATGGTGGGAGCCACCGCACCGGCGGCCTCTGAACGAACCGACGCGCCGATCCTCGCCCAGGTCACCTTCACGGTGAACGGCCAGCGCCGCGACCTCGAACTCGACACCCGCACCAGCCTGCTCGACGCCGCGCGCGAGCACCTGCACCTGACCGGCTCCAAGAAGGGCTGCGACCACGGCCAGTGCGGCGCCTGCACGATGATCGTCGACGGCCGGCGCATCAACGCCTGCCTGACGCTGGCGATCATGCATCAGGGCGCCGAGATCATCACGATCGAGGGCCTCGGCCAGCCCGATCACCTCCACCCGATGCAGGCCGCCTTCGTCCGCCACGACGGCTACCAGTGCGGCTATTGCACGCCGGGCCAGATCTGCTCGGGCGTGGCCGTGCTGGCGGAGATCAAGGCCGGCATCCCGAGCCACGTCACCGCCGATCTCGAAGCCGCGCCGCAGGTCACCGAGGCCGAGATCCGCGAGCGCATGAGCGGCAACATCTGCCGCTGCGGCGCCTATTCCAACATCGTCGAGGCGATGACCGAGGTGGCAGGAGCGCGGGCATGAAGTCCTTCACGTACGAGCGCCCCAGCACACCCGCCGAGGCCGCCGCCGCCGTCGCCCGCAACGGCCAAGCGAAGTTCATCGCCGGGGGCACGAACCTGCTCGACCTGATGAAGCTTCAGATCGAGACCCCGCGCCACCTCGTCGACGTGAACGGGCTCGGCCTCGATGCGGTGGAACCCACCGACGATGGCGGCCTGCGGATCGGCGCCCTGGTGCGCAACACCGACCTCGCCGCCCATCCGCGGGTGCGCAGGGATTACGGGGTCCTCGCCCGGGCGCTGCTCGCCGGCGCCTCCGGCCAGCTCCGCAACAAGGCGACCACCGCCGGCAACCTGCTCCAGCGGACCCGCTGCCCGTATTTTTATGATACGGCCCAGGCCTGCAACAAGCGCCAGCCGGGCTCCGGCTGCTCGGCGCTGGACGGGGTGAGCCGCCAGCTCGCGGTGATCGGCGGCAGCGCGGCCTGCATCGCCACGCATCCGGGCGACATGGCGGTGGCCATGCGCGTCCTCGACGCCACCGTGGAGACGGTCGACGACGCCGGCGCCGCGCGAAAGATCCCGATCGCCGCGTTCCACCGCCTGCCCGGCGACGATCCCTCGCGCGACACGAACCTCAAGCCCGGCGAGCTGATCACCGCGGTGACGCTGCCGAAGCCGGTTCCCGGCACGCATATCTACCGCAAGGTGCGCGACCGGGCCTCCTACGCCTACGCGCTGGTCTCGGTCGCGGCGATCCTCGGCAAGGACGGCAGCGGCCACGTCGCCTTCGGCGGCGTCGCCCACAAGCCCTGGAGGGTGGAGGCGGCCGAGGCCGACCTGCCCCAGGGCGCGAGGGCCGTGACCCAAAAGGTCTTCGCCGACGCCGAGCCGACCCACGAGAACGCCTACAAGCTGAAGCTCGCCGAGCGGACCCTCGGCGCGGCGCTCAACCAAGCGAGGGCCTGAGCCATGAAGTTCGATTCCCCCGCCGGCCCGAACCCGATCGACCGCCTCAAGGTCGTGGGCCATGCCACCGACCGGATCGACGGCAAGTACAAGACCACCGGCACCGCGCCCTACGCCTACGAGCGCCACGACGTCGCGCCGGATGCCGCCTACGGCTACGTGCTGGGCTCGGCCATCGCCAAGGGCCGGGTGCGCGGCATCGACACGGCCTCGGCCCGGCGGGCGCCCGGCGTCCTCGCAGTGGTCACGACCCTCGACACCCCGCGGATCGCCCGCGGCGTGATGAACGTCGCCTACCTGTTCGGCGGCGACGTGATCCAGCACTACCATCAGGCGATCGCGGTCGTGGTGGCCGAGACCTTCGAGCAGGCCCGGGCGGCGTCCTTCCTAGTCACGGTCGACTACGCCCCCGAGGCGGGGCAGTTCGACCTCGCCGTGGCGGCGAAGACCGCCGAGCCGGTGCCGGCCGACAGCGGCGAGGGCAGCGGCGGCAACGGCGAGGAGCGGGTCGGCGACTTCGAGGGCGCCTTCGCGCAGGCGCCCGTGACCCTCGACGCGACCTACATCACCGCCGACGAGAGCCACGCCATGATGGAGCCGCACGCCACGGTGGCGGCCTGGGAGGGCGACCGGGTCACGCTCTGGACCTCCAACCAGATGATCGGCTGGGGCCATGGCAGCATCGCCAAGATGCTCGGCCTGCCGAAGGAGAAGGTCCGGCTCGACGCGCCCTATGTCGGTGGCGGCTTCGGCGGCAAGCTGTTCATACGGGCCGACGCGGTGCTGGCGGCGCTCGCTGCCAAGCAGGCGGGCCGGCCCGTCAAGGTGGCGCTGACGCGCCCGCTGATCGCCAACAACACCACGCACCGGCCCGCCACGATCCAGCGGGTGCGCATCGGCGCGACGCAGGACGGCACCATCACGGCGATCGCGCACGAGAGCACGTCCGGCAACCTGCCGGACGGCGATCCCGAGACCGCGGTGAACCAGACCAAGTACCTCTATGCGGGCAAGAACCGCCTGACCGCCATGAAGCTGGCCCGGCTCGATTTGCCCGAGGGCAACGCCATGCGCGCGCCCGGCGAGGCCCCAGGCCTCGCGGTGCTGGAGGTCGCCATGGACGAGATGGCCGAGAAACTCGGCCTCGATCCGGTGGAGTTCCGCATCCGCAACGACACGCAGGTCGTCCCGACCCAGCCGGATCTGCGCTTCTCGCAGCGCGACCTCGTCGGCTGCCTCAAGCTCGGCGCCGAGAAGTTCGGCTGGGCCAAACGGAACCCGAAGCCCGGGCAGGTCCGGGACGGCCAATGGCTCGTCGGCCTCGGCATGGCGGCGGCCTTCCGCGACAACATGGTGATGAAGTCGGGCGCCCGGGTGCGGCTCGACTCCGGCGGCACCGTCACGGTCGAGACCGACATGACCGATGTCGGCACCGGCAGCTACACGATCATCGCGCAGACCGCGGCCGAGATGATGGGCGTGCCCCTCGACCGCGTGGCGGTTCGCCTGGGCGATTCCGAGTTCCCGGTTTCCGCGGGCTCGGGGGGACAGTTCGGTGCCAATTCCTCGACCGCGGGCGTCTATGCGGCCTGCGTGAAGCTGCGGGAAGCGATTGCGCAAAAACTCGGCTTCAACGCCACCGACGCGGTGTTCGAGGACGGGGAGGTCCGGGCGGGCAACCGCGCCATCCCGCTGGCCGAGGCCGCATCCGACGGCGCGCTGGTCGCCGAGGACACGATCGAGTTCGGCAAGTTCTCCAAGACGCAGCAGGTCTCGACCTTCGGCGCGCATTTCGTCGAGGTCGGCGTGGACCTCTACACCGCGGAGGTGCGGGTCCGGCGGATGCTGGCGGTCTGCGCGGCGGGGCGGATCCTCAACCCGAAATCGGCCCGCAGCCAGGTGATCGGCGGGATGGTCATGGGCACCGGCGCAGCCCTGATGGAGGAGCTGGCGGTCGACACCAAGCGCGGCTTCTTCGCCAACCACGATCTCGCCGGCTACGAGGTGCCGGTCCACGCCGACATCCCGCACCAGGAGGTGATCTTCCTGGACGAGGTCGACGCGATGTCCTCGCCGATGAAGGCGAAGGGGGTGGGCGAGCTCGGAATCTCGGGGGTCGGGGCCGCGGTGGCGAACGCGATCTACAACGCCACCGGGATCCGGGTGCGGGACTATCCGATCACCCTGGACAAGCTCCTCGACCGCATGCCGGACGCGGCCTGATCGCGGGAGGCGACGCCCTCTCCCACGGGCTGGGAGAGGGCGATCGTCGGGGATGTGGGTCTCGCGCCGCGCCGGAACGGGTGGCGATGGCGCTCCGGTCGGCCTCCGGCCGCGCAAGCTAGAGGCGGCCCTGCAGGTCCGCAGACGAGCGACTAAATTTTATGTCATAAAGAATGATCCGCATCGGATCGTGCTCGGGCGGCGGCCAATACCTCAGATTCTGCCGAGAATGTGAATGTCCTGGCCCGTTAGACGGCCAACGCACCGGAACGCTTTTGGCGGATGCGATGTTTCCGGCCGCGCACGACTTGCGGTCCACGTGGCCGGTGCGCTGTTCCTCTAAGGAGCCCGTCAATGGACAAGACAGTCGCTGGCCTCGTCGGGGCCGTCACCCTTCTGGCCGCCGTCGATCCGGCCCTGGCCGCCGCAGCGCCCCCGGTCCGTCTGCAGGCCGCCATGCAGGCCGAGAGCTATGCCGATCTGCTGAAGCCGATTCCCGACGCCGTCGCGCTCCTCAAGGAGTCCGACGCGACGGTACAGGCCGAGCCCCTGGCGGCCGCCTCCGAGGGCGATGCGACGGTCCAGCAGGCCCAGTACTACCATCACCACCATCACCACCACCGGTTCTTCCGGCCGTTCTACCACCATCACCACCACCATCACCGGTACTTCCGGCGTTACCATCACCATCACCACCATCATCACGGGTACTTCCGCCCGTACGGGTACTGAGGCTTCCGGGCGGGGCGTGCCTGCGCCCCGCCGTCAGCCCTGGCTCAGCCCTGGCTCAGCCCTGGCTCTTGGCCGCCCCCAGGATGCGCCGGTAGGTCCCGTCGAACACCGTGTTGGTCGCCGAGGTCCATTGCGAATCCGCCGACAGGGTATGCCGGCTCGCGTAGATGCGCCGGGACTGCAGTTCGCGCTCGGCGGCCTCGTCCTCGGGCATCGGCACGAGGTCGAACTCCGCATCCACCGGCACGACGGTGATCTGCATGAACGGCTCGCCCGGCCGGAACACGTGGGTTCGCCCCTCGTCGGGGGCCTTGAACACCATGAAGTACATCATCGGCCACCAGTGGCGCAGGAGTGCGGGCACAGCGACCGGCACGGTCCCGGTCCGGTCGGTGTAGAAGCACGGGTGCGGTTCGGTCCGGATCGCCCAACCCTCCTCCACCTTCAGGTCGAGGAGGATCTGGTAGGTGTAGTAGGCCTCGCCAAAACTCCGGAACGGCGGCCACTGGAGCCCCGGCTCGGGCGGCGGCCCGAAATCGCCCTCGAAGACGAGTTGGCCGTCCCGCGTGCTGACGTGCAGCTCGGCCGCGTAGGGGTAGAAGAGCTCGATCCCCGCCTTGGCGGCCTCCGAGAACGGGATGCAGTGCCAGGCGTATTCCTGCGATCCGTCGGTCCGGGGCTCGGGCTGCCCCGCCCAGCCCGGGATCTCGAGCCGCGTGCGGCGCGGGCGCAGGCCCGGCTCGTTCAGCCTGTACTTGACCTGCCGCATGCCGATGCTCCTCAGCGATCCGGCTCCCGCGGAGCCGCTCCGCGACGCCTCCGGGCGGGCTTCCCGCCGCACGGCCGATTCGCGAGGTGCACCAACTCGCGATCCCGCATTCTGGTTCGCCGCCCCGGAAGACCATCTCCATCCCGCCACGGCAACGTGACCGGGCGGGGACGGGCGCGACCGGCCCGAGCCGCGTTGATGCGGCATCTGTCGCTTGGAGATCCCTATGGCGGAGGCGTGTGCGCCGCAGCCCGCGGTGCTGCTGGTCGAGGACGATCCCGTGCAGCTCATGGAGGCCGCCACGGCCCTGCGCGAGGCCGGCTACGAAGTGGCCGAGGCCTCCACCGTCGAGGCCGCGCAGGCGCATCTGGCCGCCCGGCCCGAACTCGTCGCCATGGTGGCGGATGTCGACCTCGGGGGCGAGCCCCTGACCGGCTTCACCCTCGCCAAGGCCGTGGCGGCGCGCTGGCCCGAGCGCGCGATCCTGATCGTGTCGGGGATGGTCTGGCCGGCCGAGGGGGAGGTGCCGATGGGGGCGGGCTACCTGCGCAAGCCGTTCACCGCGGACGGGCTCGCGAAGGCCCTGCGGGCGGTGCTGACGGCGCGGGGCCTGGAGAGCCCGGATGCCGCGTCCGATCCGCGCGCGCCCGGGAGCGCGCAGCATCGCGCCTGACGCCGTTCCCTCGACCGGGCCGAGCCTGACGGATGCCGATCAATCGCCGCTCTCGCCCGCCTCCGCATCGCCGTCGTCCGACACCAGCCAGTCGGGCAGGCCGGGGATGACTTCGCCCGCGATCGCGCCGGCACTCTCCAGGGCACGCCCCTCCTTCGCCTCCGGGCTCTCTGCCCGCACCTCCGCGAACAGCTTGCGGGCCAGGCGGTCGAGTTCCTCGTCGGAGAGCTGCTGCCCGTTCTGATCGGCCATCGGATATCGCCTCGACGCGTTGGGTTGGTCCGCTCCGCTGGGAACGTCCGGATAACCGGCCTGCGCCGTCCGTCGGAGCGACTCGCGATGCGGAATTGCGCCCCATGGTTAGCCGGCGATGAGTCGAGCCGGTCCGGCGCTGTCCCGAAAGCGGCGCGCAGTTTCGGCTGAACCGCGCTGAAACGCCACCACGGGCTTGCGGGCCGGCAAGACATTTTCCCGATGCTCTGGACTGAAATGCAATAAAGATCTCGTTATTACAATCGAGACACCATGTTTCTATAAGTAAATGAGGTGTTGCAGCGCACGTTCTGCATACCGTTGCATACGCGTTGCGGATCCCTGGGGCGGGGCTCGTGTTGATCGACACAACCGGACCTATCCGGCCTGTAGGCTCTACCCGGAGAACGCTGTGACTCGCTTGACCCTCGCCACCGCCGTCATGGCGGCCCTGGCGACCCCTGCCATCGCGCAGGTCGTGGAGACCCCCACCCGCACCCAGGTCGTCATACCGCCCGGGGCTCCCGGCGTGATCACGCGCCAGAACAATACGACCGGCGACGCGGACGCCTTCACATACTCGCCGACCGGCCGCGCCGCCGACGGGATCGAGACCGATTCGGCCGCCGCCGGCAACGAGGATCAACCGTCGCGGGTCGGCTCCACGGGCAGCGGCGGCGCCGGCGGCAACGGCGGCGGCGGCTGAAGGCCGCCTGACAGACGCGCGCCTTCCCCGACTTGGAGCGCTCTGCGCCGGAGTGGACGCCGGTTCGGCGCAGGGTGCGCGTCCGACCGGAGACTGGGAGCCGTGCACGATCGGGCACGGCTCCAGGCGGGTTTCGCAAACGTGGCCACCGGTTTGGCGACGAAACCCTGCGACACGCCGAGGAGCTCGGCGGATGAAGCGCTGGCCCGCCCACGGTCCACGACAGTGACCTGTGGTTAGCGTCATCGGGTGATCCCACCCGACCTCCTCATCCAGAGGAGCCCGTGTCCGCGGGTCTCGAGACGGCGGGCTCCAGCCAGCCGCGCCATCCCTGGAGGGCTCCTTCGAGGTCCGCGCTCCGCTCCGGCACCTCAGGATGAGGGGATCGGATGGCCGACATGCGGCTTGGCAGTCTCGTGTCGTGTACCGTGGGGCCCGCCAACACGTGTCTGCCAGGCAACGGGGCCGTCGCGCCTCACCCGGCGCGGCGGCCGCAGCGGATATAGTCGGACCTACCCCAGGCACTCGACCACGTCAGGCGGTCGCCCTCGACGACGAGGCGAACGCGGGAGGACCAGCGGCGGTCCCGGTCGGCGCAATCGGCCGCCATGGTCCAGGCGTTGCCGGACCGATGCGTGTCGTGGAACGTGCAGAGCGTGGCGCCCGCCCTGGCGCGCTCGGGGGTGATCATGGCGGGCAGATAGCCTTGCCGGCGCGACGGGGCGCCGCAGGCCTCGGCCGTCGGGCCCCAGGTCCCGACATACTCGGCGGCCGGGCGCGGGGCCGAGGCCGGCACGACCGGTTGAGCCGCGGGGGCCGATGCGGGTGCCGCTTCGACGGCGGACGCGGCCGCCGGGGCCGCGACGCTCGCGGCGGCCGGCGCCGGCTCCTCCGACTTGGCCATCGCCAAAGCGCGGCGCGGCAGATCCTCCGGTTGATCGAACAACGGTTCCCCGACCGCCAGGGGGGCCGAGTTCCGGAACGGCATGTCCTCGGTCAGGTAGGTGGCGCAATAGGCGAACAGACCGACCCAACCCGCGGCGAGGAGGATCTGAGGCGCGTAGGAGCGCCGACCCTCCCGCGGAAGCTCGACAGCCGGCACAGCCAGAACGATCGCCGTCACCTCAACCCTCCTCGCGCTGTCGCGGGCCCCGGGGCCCTGAACACAGTTCTCGTCACCCGGACGCTACACCGGGCACCCGAGATCGAGGATTTCTCAGTATCGGGCCATGGACCGGTTTATTAACGTCCGGTAAATCGTTAACGATGCGTTAATAGCTGATCCGGCCTCGGCTCCGGCGCGCGCGGCGCGCGCGATGCCCCGTCGGCGCCGACCCGCCGGCAAGGGTAGAACGATCTGCGCCGCGACCCGCCGAGCGGCACCGGGCGACGGGCCGCGAACCCGCCGCCCGAAGTCCTTCGGGCGCCCGAAAGCCATGCGCGGAGTCACCGGCAGTCTCAGCCTGTGAACTACGAAGTAGAAGGCAAAATATCGCTCGACAGTCATATAGCTTTAAGATTTAGTTAATTCGCCCGGATTGTGGGCGCGCGCGAGCTCGTTTCATGGCGTGGACGTCTTTTCGTAACATGCTCTCCTCGTCCGAGGGGGGATCCGAGTCGCAGCCGCCGACCCAGGTGCCGGCCCCGACCGCATCCCGGCCCGCGGCCGAGCCGGCGATGCCGCAGGTCCGGGCGCGCCTGAACGCCGAGGCGCCGATGCAGCGGGTCACCCAAGCCGACCGGACCCATTCCTCCCTCGACGCGATCGGCAAGCGCGACGAGATGCTGCGGCAGCGCATCGACGCCATGGTGGACCGGCTGGAGGACATCCGCTCGCTGCAGGACGACTTCGTGTCGATCCTGGAGCCGATCGTCAGCATCAGCGACGAGCTGCCGCGCGCCAGCATGCGCATCGCCGAGCTGGAGACCTCGCTGGCCCAGGAGTTCCAGACCGGCAAGGCGATCCGGCTGGAGGCCGCGGAGCTCTCGGCCCGCATCTCGATCCTGACCAACGAGTATTCCGAGGCGTCGGCGCGGGTCGCCCGGGCGGAGGAGCAGCTCCACGCCCGCGACGCCGCCCTGGCCGGGCAGGCGATCGAGCTCCGGGACCGGGTGCTGGCGTTCGAGAACCTGGAGCGGCGCCTGGCCGCCGAGATCGAGCAGAGCAAGGCGCTGGTCGCCGAGGGTAAGGCGCTGCGCACGGAGGCCCAGACCGCCGACAGCGCGCTGACGCGGACGGAGCACGACCTGCTGGCGGCGCGGGAGACCCTGGCGGCCTTCGAACAGGACAACCGGCGGCTGCGGTCCCAGAACGAGGACCAGACCCTGCGCCTCGACGAGCTGGAGGCCCGGTGCCGGACCGTCGAGGGCACGGTCGAGGTCGAGCGTCAGAAGGCGCGGGCCGCCGAGGGCCTGCTCGCCGCCGAGGTCGCGAACCGCGTCCGGTTGGAAGCCCAGTTCGAGGCCGACACGACCGCCCTGCGCAGCGAGCGCTCGGCGCTCGCCATGAAGCTGGAGGCCGCCGTCAACCGGGCCGACACGAACGAGCAGCTCCTCGCGCAGGCCCGGGTGCAGTTGCGCGACCGGGACGACGCCCATCGGCTCGCGGAGCGGAATTACAAGGAAACCAACATCGCCCGCGTCACCGCGGAGCGGCGTCTGGAGACCATCCAGGAGGATCTCGCCCGGCAGACGGAGCGCTTCGTCGAGATGCAGCGCGCCCGCGGCGACCTCGACGCGCGCTGCGACATGCTGGCCAAGGCCCTCGCCGCCAAGGACGCGGCCCTGGAGCAGGCGGGCTCCCGCAACGCCGCCCTGACCGAGCGGATCGAGCAGCTGACCCACCGCCAGGAAGCAGCCCGGATCGAGTTCGAGGCCACCAACCGGCGCCTCTCCGAGGACCTCCAGAACGAGCGCTCGGAGCGGGCCCTGGTGCAGGGCGCCCTCGACATCGCCCGCGAGACCCGGGCGACGCTCCAGAAGCAGTACGAGGCGCTCAAGCGCTCCGGCCGCGGCTGGCGCAAGCCGGACGGGGCGGGCGAGGGCCTGCCGCACGAGCCGGCGCCACACGCCGAGCGCGACGAGCCGAGCAACGTGCACCCGTTCGCATCTCCCGGCACGGCCGGTTGATCCGATGCTGTCCTGTGAGGGGTTCCAACGATGAGTGATAGGGCTTCGATCGATGCGGGCTACAACGGCAGCCCGAACGTGATGATGCGCGCGTGGCAGGCGAAGGCGGACGCGTCCCCCGAGAAGGTGGTCAGCTTCATGGGTATCGAGAGCCGGAACGGGGCCTTCCCGACCGGTGACGGCGCGCACGATGGCGGCCCTACCATCACCCGGGAATGGTCCTCGGCCGTCGACCTGATTCGGGAGGCCAGCGAGGCCATCCGGGTCGGCGAGGAGCGGGCGTCCGAGCTGGAGGCGCAGCTCGCCCAGGTGGTCGCGCAGGCCGATCTGGAGATCCGGCGCCTGGAGCAGGAGGTCGCCACGGGCGTGCAGAACCTGGCGCGGTCCGAGGAGCGGGTCCGGCTGGCGGAGGCGCGGGCCTCGGAGGCCGAGGAATGGCTCGTCCGCCTGCACGATGCGGCGATCGAGGCCTTCGGCAACCGTGCCAAGCCCGCGCCCGTGACCGGTGCCCCCGAAGAGACCGAGTAGCACCGGTCCGCATGCGACGATGGCGCAGTCGACGACCATAGGGGCGGATGGGATCGCCGAGACCCTTCCTCTGGTGCAGGATCCGCACGCCGCTTTCCGCGTCATCGATCCGCGCCTGACCCTCGCGCTCATCCGGCAGGCTGCGGATGAGATTCGCGGGTTCCAGGGGTGGCGTGCCGTGATCCAGCAGCGGGCGAGCGGGCTGTTCCGGCGCGTCTACGAGGAGCGCACCCACAAGGACGCGACGATCCGGGCTCTCGAATCCGACCTGTCGGGGCTCGACCGGCGCAACGCCGACCTGGAGCGCGCCCTCGCGGAGATCTCGTCCGACTACGAGCGCGTGGTCATGCGCTGCATGGAGGCCGAGTTCCGGGTCATCCAGGCGGAGCACAGGGCCTTCCTGGCCGAGCGGTCGGTGTTCCGGCTCGAAGATCTGCTCGATCGGATCGGCGACCGCCCGGGGATCACGGACCAGGACTGACGGCGACCGCGCCTGCGAACCTTTCACCTGGATCAAGACTTATTGGGAGATGAGCGGATCAGCCCAGCCCCCGGCACCCTACGCCCTCGTGGTCGACGATGACGGTCTCATCCGCATGGATGCGATGGATATCCTGGCGGAGGCCGGGTTCTGTACCTTCGAGGCCAGCGACGGGGACACGGCCATGACGCTGCTCGGCCGGGAACACGCCCTGATCGTGCTGCTGTTCACCGATGTGCAGATGCCGGGCTCGCGGGACGGTTTCGCGGTGGCGCGCGAGACCGCCAGCCGCTGGCCGCACATCGCCATCGTGGTGGCGTCCGGACGGGTCCAGCCGGGACCGGGCGACATGCCCGACGGGGCCCGTTTCATCGGCAAGCCCTTCACCGCCGACATGGTGCACGATCATTTGCGGGAGATCCTCCCCGACGGACAGAAGCCGGAGCCGCTGCGGCCGTAGGGACGGCCCTTTCGGTGCCAGCAGCGATCCGACGCCATCGCGTCGAACCCGTTCTGCACCGACCGCTTCCCGGGCGTATGTCGCGGCAGCGGAACGCGACCCGGGACTCGGCACGACACCTCGCGCAGCGTCGATCCGGAACAACCTGTGCCGCCGGCGCGGCACTTCGTGTGCCGGGTCCCGGATCAGGTTCCGCGGGCGCCCCACCCGTCCGGGAACAGGGCGTGCACACCACGAGCAGCGGTGCGCCGATCCCACGCCGCACCACCCCAAAACCCCTCAATTCGCCCGGGCGACCTCGACGAGGTTGTCGGAGAACGAGGGGGCATGGCCCATGTCGGTGAAGGCCGCCGAGGAGATGCTGTTGACCGTCCCCTCGTTGAGCTGGCGCCAGTAGCCGAGCGTCGCCACCACGATGCCCGCCTTCACGTCGTCGGTGACGCGGGCCACGCCCTTGAAGGCGCCGCGGTCATTGGCGACCTGGACCCGGTCCCCGTCGCGGATGTCGCGCGCCCGCGCGTCGTGCGGGCTGATCATCACGAACTGCTCGCCCTGGCCCTTCTGCTTGTCCTCCATGTTGGCGTAGCAGGAGTTCAGGAAATAGTGGCTCTTCGGCGAGACGATGTTGAGCGGGTAGCGCGCGGCCAGCGCCGGATCGTTCGCGTGCGTCTCCCGCGCGCCGACGTAGTCCGGCAGCGGATCGAGGGGCTCGCCGGGCTGAAAACCCTCGTACATCTGCCGGAACGGCGGGGCGACGAAGTTCGTGGCGCCCTCGACCTTGAGCATGCACTTGCCGGTGGGCGTCGGGAAGTTGCCGTCCTTATGCGGAGCCCGGTCGTCCGGCGTGCCCACCTTCAGCCGGGCGAAGCCGTGCTCGCGCATGTAGGCGAGGTCGATGCCCTCGCAGGCCGGGGCATTCCAGTCGACGTAATGCTCAAGGCACTCGGCATCGCTCCACTTGAAGTTCTCCTCCTCGAAGCCGAGCCGGGCCGCGAGCTGCCGGAAGATCGCGTTGTTGGGGATCGCCTCACCGGGGGCGTCGGCGCACTTGGTGTTGTAGGTGAGGTAAAGGTGACCCCAGGACAGGATCATGTCCTCCATCTCGGCGCCCATCGTGGCCGGCAGCAGGATGTCGGCGTAGGAGGCCGTGTCCGAGATGAAATGCTCGGCCGAGACCAGGAACAGGTCCTCGCGCATCAGGCCTTCGACGATCTTGTCGGTCTCGGGCGCCTGCGTGACCGGGTTCGAGTTCCAGCACATCATCGACAGGATCGGCGGGTCGAGCTGCATCTCGCCGGTGAGCGCCCGGCCGATCTGCAGGTTCGAGACGACCCGGGTGCCCTCCGGGATCAGGTCGGGCCGGCACATCACGTCGAACTTGTAGGGGTGCTCCCAGACGCCGAACTGCGTGACGCCGCCGCCGACATGGCGCCACGCGCCGGTGAGCGCCGGGATGCAGGTCACGGCCCGGATGGTCTGGCCGCCGCCGTAGTGCCGCTCCAGCGCCACGCCGAGGCGGATGCCCACCGGCTGCTCGGTCGCCATCTCGCGGGCGAGCTTGCGGATGTCGTCGGCCGGGACGCCGGTGATCTCGGCGGCCCAGTCGGGCGTGCAGGTGCTCGCCCGCTCCTTCAGCTCCGCGAAGCCGACCGTGTGGGTGTCGACGTAGTCCTGATCGACGAGGCCCTGTTCGATGATGGAGTTGATCAGCGCCATGGCGAGCGCGCCGTCCGTGCCGGGCTTCGGCGCGATGTGCCAGTCGGCCGCCTTGGCGGTGCGCGACGCGTAGGCGTCGATCACCACGACCTTGGCGCCCTTCTTCTGGGCGTCCTTCACGATGGCCCAGTGGTGCAGGTTCGTGCTGACCGAGTTGCAGGCCCAGATCACGATGTACTTGGAGTGGATGTAGCTGTCGGGATCGAGGCCGGCCGTCGGGCCGACCGTCAGCAGCCACGCGGTGCACGAGCCCTCACCGCAGAAGGTCCGCTCGGTCACGGTCGCGCCCATGCGGTTGAAGAAGGCGTCGCCGCCGTTCAGCCCGTGTACCAGACCCTGGTTGCCGAGGTAGCTGTAGGGGACGATGGCCTGCGGGCCGTGGGCGTCGATGATCGCCTTCCAGCGGGTGACGATCGTGTCGAGCGCCTCGTCCCAGGTGATCCGCGCGAACTGCTTCGACCCCTTCGGCCCGACCCGCTTCATCGGATAGAGCAGCCGGTCGGGGTGGTAGTGGCGCTTCTCGTAATCCTTCAGCTTCACGCAGAGACCGCCGCGGGTCATCGGGTGGTCTGGGTTGCCCCGCACGCCGAGCAGTTCCCCGTCCTTGACCTCGAACAGCATTGAGCAGGTGTCCGGGCAATCGTGCGGGCAGCCGCCGAAAAACGTCTCGGTCTTGCCGTCGAGGAGAGCCTCGGGTTTGACGATCTCGTTCATGTTTCCTCCCCGCGCGAGCGTTCCGCCTTCTTGTCGTGCGGGGAGCGGCTCGGTGCGGGCACAGACTGCACCGAATTCAGAATGGTTTCAAATCGTACCTCGGTATCCGGTTCGCGCGTATCGCTATCCCGTGGAACGGATCACCCTATCCGCATGCGGATGCGGGAAGGGCTTGAGGCCGGTTCGACGCGTCCGATCCAACGACGCGGGGCGGGCCCTGCGCGGGCATCTCGGCACGCGGCCGTCGGCCGGTCATCCGCCCCGGCAGGGGTGATCGGGCGAAGGCGGGCCGGTCGGAAGGGGGCCGGTTGCGCTCCGTCACGACCATCGATGTCCAACCCAGATCTATGAGGATCGGAGCCCGCAGGTGGGGCGGGCAACCTGGGGCCCGTTCAGCCCACCACCCGCGCCGCTCTGCCGAGTCCCAGCTCCCCGCGAAAGACGTCCTCCATCGCGCGCCGGACGCGGATCGCCTCCTGGCCGTCATCGAAGGCGACGTCGCTCCAGCGCACGGCCCGGCCGGCCGGTACGTCGGTCTTGAGCACCATGTCGTGAGCGAGGCCGATCGGCAGCGCGCCCTGCGCGAGGGAGTCCGCCGTCGGCATCAGCTTGCCGTAGACCGTGAAGCCGCCCTCGCCGTCGAGCCGCTCGCCGGCCCGGAGGGCGCGCTTGGCGGTGGCCGCCACGTCGCCGCGCCAGTCGCCGGTGGCGCCCGTGGCCTCGCCGCGGACCGCGATGGAGGCCACCGAGATCCCGAGTTCCAGCCCGATCAGGTGATAGGGCTTGTAGGTCGCGGCGAAGCGGCCGGATTCGTCGGTCTTCAGGCCGTACTGGGCGAAGCAGTCGCGCACGTAAGGACTGGGCGCCTCGAACACCGCGTAGACGCCCCAGCGCAGATCCCGGAAGACCGGCCGGCCGTCCCGCTCCACCGACGACACCACCTCGACGGTGCCACGCTCGGTGAGGCAGCCGCCATCCGCCACGGGCTTCAGGATGCCCGGCAGGTCGTCGACGCCGCAGGGCGGGAAGGCGAGGCCGTCGCGCGGGGGGGTGAGCCCGCAGGCATTGGCCACCGCGGCCATCTCCAGCGCCGACTTGGTGCCGTCGAGGAAGGAGTTGAACATCTGCGGGTTGAAATCCCCCCCCGCGACCTGGCTCTCGCTGAAGCCGTAATGGCCCCAGACCGTGTCGGGCGTGGAGGCGTGGTAGGCCGGCAGGTACTTGGTGCCCTTGCCGGCGCAGATCACCTCCAGCCCGATGGTCCGCGCCCAATCGACCAGCTCGGCGATCAGGGCCGGCTGGTCGCCCGAGGCCATGGAGTAGATCACCCCGGCCTCGGCGGCCCGGCGGGCGAGCAGCGGCCCGGCGAGCACATCGGCCTCGACGTTGACCATCACGATGTGCTTGGCCGCCGCGAAGGCCTTGAGCGCGTGGCGGATGCCGGCCGCGGGGCTGCCGGTGGCGTCGATCACGATGTCCACGAAGGGGCTCGCGATCATCGCGTCGGCATCCTCGGTGACGAAGGTGGTGCCGTCCCGCGCGGCCTCCTCCATCCCGGCGGCCGCGAAGCGGGAATCGTCCCAGCCCACCCGCCGCAGGGACTGGCGGGCCCGATCCGGTGACAGGTCGGCGAGGCCGGTCAGGTGGATCCCCGGCGTGCGGGGTGCCTGCGACAGGTACATGGAGCCGAACTTGCCGGCCCCGATCAGGCCCACCCGGACGGGTCGGCCTTCCTGCGCGCGCCGCTGCAGCTTGGCGAAGAGGGACATGGGGCGTTCTCCCTGGGCGGCGCAGCGCCTGGTTGGTCGGGGCTGCACCTAGGGCGACGCCCGGTCCCGGTGAGACCCGTCGCGTGACAAGACCGGCGCTGTCCGTTCGGGCGATGCGGCGCGCGCCCTTTTTCGGCAAGCCCGTGCGAGGCGAGCGCGTCGGCGAGGCGCGAACATCGTAGCCCCGCACGGGAGGGCGCGTGCGCGACGTGGACTGCCCGTCCCGCCGGGCGGTTCGATCCCGAGGCTACCCGTGCGCGCTTTCCGCCGCGGCGGACGCCGGCTCGTCGGGGAGCGGGTGGGGACAGGAGGCGAGAGCCGCCCCCGATCCCGGCCGGCCGGCCGCCGCGCCGGTCCAGCCGCGGGCGTAACCCCGGGAGATCAACTGGTCCTGCCGGGCGATGCGCCGCTCCGCCGCGTCGAGGTCGACCAGGGCGTCCGTAATCGCGGCCACGAGCGCCCCCCACAGGTCGCCCCGGGCGGCCCGATGATACGCGCAGGCGATCACCTCGGCTTCCCTGGCCAGATTCTTGGTTGCCTCCTTGGTCGCCTCCCTGGTCACCGCCATGGCTGCATCCCTGGGACGAATCTCCACAGGCACCGTCTCAGGATCTGCGTGCATCGCGGCTCCGATCCGTCTAGAACATTTCATGAACAAAGCGCATCGGCCTGCGCGGTTCAACCATCGATGGATTGCAGTTCCGGATTGCGGTGGATCGCTGTGGACGGATCAGGAAAAGATCAATGCCGACACGGCTTTACCGCTTCCACTGCACGGACGGCCACGCGTTGGTGACCGACCTTGTGGGCAGCCGGCTGCCGAACGCCGCGCAGATGCGGGTCCATGCCGAGCGCGTGGCCCTGGCCCTGATGGAGCGGGTGGTCGAGCGGTTCGATTGGTCGCGCTGGCAGGTCGAGGTCTACGACGCGCGGGGGCGCCGGGTCTGGATCCGGGCCTTCCCAGACGTGAACGTCGATGCGCGGGCCGCGTAAGCGGCGTAGAGCTTGGAAAGAGGGAGACTGGTCATGGCCTTCAAGCCGAAATCCGCCGCGGAGACCAAGGCGCGGGATCTGGGTCTCGCCCTGGCCCGGATCGCCGAGGGCGAAGGGCTGCCGGCGAGCATCGGGGTGGACCGGCTGCGGCAGGCGAGCCCGCGGCTGACGCCGCTCGCGGTCGGCCAGATGGTCCGCAAAGAGCGGGAGACCGTCGCGGCGACGCTGGCCGAGCGCGGCCTCGCGCTCGTGGACTATTCCGACCACGGCCCGGGCCGCGGAATGGCCTTCACCATCGACGCGGCGGCGTGACCGGCCTGCTCAGGCGGCGGCGGGACGGCGGCCGCGCAGCAGGCGGCCGATGAGTCGGAACGGCAGGAGCGGCAGCTTGAGCAGCGCCCGGACCGTCAGGACCGCGGCGACCGTCAGGAGGGCGAGGACAGAGTTCAGCATGGGGGTCGTTCTCCCGGCATCGGGCTGCCCCGCGGGGCCGACCGCCCCAAGGGGCGCCCGGAACACGGCGAGACTATGAACGGGGCCGGTCCATCGGGTCGCAGCCCGGCCACCAACGCCCTCAGATACGGCGCCTTCACCGCGCCGGAGAACGCCTTGAGCGTGACGCAGCGGAGCTGCGCGATCGCGGAGGGGCGGCGCCTCCTGATGGACTGGGTCGAGGAGGGGCTGGTCGGCCCGTCCGGCCCCCAGGATCCGTCCCGGCGGGGCGGCAACGGGCGCGGACGGATCGCGCGGGCGCTGCCCTGCGCGCTGAAGGCCCGGACCCGCTCTGCCTTGAGCGAGACGGCGCTCCGATGGGCGATCAACATCCCCCGCCCCGAGGGCGAAACCGCAGGGACCCTCCCATGAGTCCGGCCGTCCAGGCGCTGACCGGCCGGCGGGTGCTGCTGGTCGAGGACGATTACTTCATCGCCGTCGACCTCAAGTCGTGGTTCGAGGCGGGCGGCGCCGAGGTGCTCGGCCCGGTGCCCAGCGTGGATGCGGCACTGGCCCTGATCGCCGGCACGGACGCGATCGACGCGGCGGTGCTCGACATCACCCTGCAGGACGAACTCGTCTACCCCGTCGCCGACGCGCTGCGCGCCCGCGGCGTGCCGTTCCTGTTCGCCACGGGCTACGATCCGGCCGCCGTGCCGCCGTCCCACGGGGCCGTGGCCCTCTGCCAGAAGCCGATCGACCCGCGGGCCGTGGCGCGCATCCTGTTCGGCTGAGGCGCCGGCCTCACCCGCGGGGGATCAGCCGGGCGAGCGCCCCCGCGACGTCCCACAGGGCCTTCAGCAGCCACCACGCCCCCCGGACCGCGAAGCCGAGCAGGTGCAGATCGTCGACCCAATCCTCGAATCTCTGCAGCCGGGAGCGCCAACGGGACGGGGCCCGCTCGGGCCCGTCGGACGGCGCGACCGGCCGCGACCGTGCCCCGTCGCCCGTCACCAGCGGGCCTGCAGGCCGGCCGAAACCACCTGGTCGTTGGCGCCGGGCCGCACGTCGCCGGTGTAGCTCAGCGACAGCAGCACGCCCTCCGCCACCGGGCCGGTCAGGCTCACCCCCAGGACCGCCCCGTCCCGGCCGAGCGCGCTCGTCCGGCTCGCGAACGGCACCCCGAACAGGCTGGAGCGGACCATGGCGGAGGTGTCGCCCAGCTCGTGCGCCCAGTAGGCCCGGCCCTCCAGATGCAGGCCCGCCGCGTCGTCCAGCGCCAGGCTCGCCAGACGCCCGCCCGCGAGCACACGCGCCGCGTTCAGGTCGGCGGTGGCAAAACTCTGGCTCGCCGGCCCGCCCCGCTACGCGACCCGCCCCCGGGTCAGCCGGTCGTAGCTGAAGCCCACCTCCGGCACGAGCTCGACCGGCAGGCCGAGGCCCAGCGCGTAGCCGGCCAAGCCAGACACCCCCGCGTCCCAGCCCGAGGCCAGGCCGCTCGCCCGCGACACGCGCGAGCCCAGCGCCACCGTCCGGTCGATCCGCCCGTCCACGTAGGAGGCGCCGGCCGTGCCGCGCAGGATCACCGAACCCAGCCGCGTGCTCGCGTACAGCGTGCCGCCGTAGCTGTCGGCGGTGGTCCGGCCCGGCCCGAAGCCCAAGCCGGAGCCCTGGCCAGTGCCCCGGCCGTTGCCCGTGCCGGTCTCGCGCAGGTAGCCGAACGCCCCGCCCACCAGCGTGTCGGCCCCGATCTGTCGGTCGACGCCGAGCAGCAGGCCGCCCGCGTCGAGATCCGCGCCGGCCGCCGCCCGGTCGCCCGCGCGGGATCCGAACCCGTAGAGCGCCTCCGCCCAGACCCGGCCCTCGCCCGAAGCCAGCGGCTGGTCCGGCGCGCCCGCGGCCCCGCGCAGCTGCAGCGCCGAGCGGTTCGGGCCGAGCCCCGGATCGCCCGCGCTGACCGAAGCCGCCCCGCCGCCCTGTCCGCGCAGGTGCCGGTCGATCGTATCGGTCACCAGCCGGCGCGCGGTGAGATCGGCCATCACGGCGTCGCCGTAGGCCTGGCCCGACAGGCTCGCCAGGCTCCCCGGCAGCGTGGCCGGGTCGGCCGCGTAGAGCCCGTCGAACACCCGCGCCCGGTCCGCGTCCGGCCGCGTGCCGGCGGCCGGGCGGGCGACGTCGAGGGCCGCGCCAACGCCTCGGGCGTTGCCGGTCTGAGGCAGTCCGAGCCCGGCGAGATTGCCGTAGGCGGAGGGCGTGACTACGAGGTCGAGGCCGGTGGCGCGGTAGAGCGCGTCGAAGCGCGTGCCCGCCGCCAGGCCCGCCCCCGGCTGGGCGAGGCCGGCGAAGGCGCCGGTCAGCCCGGCTTGGGCGGTCAGCACGCCGAAGCGCTGGCCGAGCGCCGGGGTGAAGCCGTTGGTGGCGTTGCCGGTGATGCCGCGCAGCACCGGTTGCAGGGTGCCGCTGGCCGCCACCGCACCCGTGGGGCCGAGCGCCAGCAGGCGGGCATAGCTGCCCGCGCCGGTGCCTGTGCCCGCCCCGTCGATGTCGAGGCCGAACAGGCTGCCGGGCGCGAACGCGACCGGGCCGAGCACGGTGAGCGTACCGGGGGAGTTGCCTGGCCGCAGGGCGCCCGCCACCGTGACCGGGGCCGCGATCGTGCCGATGCCGCGCAGGGTGCCGGCGGCGGCCACCGTCACGGGCGAGGCCCAGAGCCCATTGAGCGCGAGCGTGCCGGCCTGCACGCTGGTCGGGCCGGAGAAGCGGCCGGTGCCGGTGAGCGTGAGGGTACCGGATCCGGCCTTGGTCAGGCTGGTGGGCGCCGTGCTCTGCAGGATGGCGCCGGCATAGGTGGAATTGGCCGAGCCCGTGACGGTGATCCCGCCATTGGCCAGGACGGCGTCGGCGGTGCCGGCCAGGCTGGCGAGGGTGAGGGCGTTGCCGGCGAGGTCGAGCGGGCCGGCATTGGTCAGGCTGGTCAGGCCGGACAGCGGCCCGGTGAACTGGAGGGCTCCGGTGTTGACGAGCGCGCCGTTGAGCTGGCCCGAGAGGCGGGCGGTACCGGTGTTGGTGAGGTCGGTGGTGAGGATGCCGTCGCTGGCCAGGAGCCCGGCATTGCCGAAGCCGGCGGGGGCCGTGAGGCTGGCGGTCCGGCCGACCGCGACGGTGCCGGCATTGGTGAGCTGCCCGGCGAGGCTGTAGGCCCCGGCGACCGTAAGCGTCGCGCCGGCGGCGTTGGCGAAGGTGCCGGCGCTGGCGACCGCCCCGGCGACGGCGACGGTGCCGGCCTGGTTGCGGATGGCGCCGTCGATCCGGCCGGCGCTGGCCGTGACGGTGC
This sequence comes from Methylobacterium sp. J-030, assembly GCF_022829545.1. Taxonomy (GTDB): domain Bacteria; phylum Pseudomonadota; class Alphaproteobacteria; order Rhizobiales; family Beijerinckiaceae; genus Methylobacterium. The sequence continues at coordinate 29,893 of NZ_JAKSYM010000322.1, forward strand.
CGGTGTTGGTCAGCCCGCCCGCGAGCGTGCCGCTGGTGGCCAGCAGGCCGGAATTGCTCGTGCCCCCCGCGATGGCGCCGCCGTTGATCGTCACGCCGGCATTGGCGAGGCTGCCGGCGATGGTTCCGCTCGTCGTAAGCATGCCGGTGTTCGCGACCGCGCCCGTGATCGTGCCGCCGTTCGTCAGGCTGCCGGCATTGCCGAGGCCGGCAGGCGCCGTGAGGCTGACGGCCCGGGCGACCGTGAGGGTGCCGGCGTTGGTGAGCGGCCCGGCGAGGCTGTAGGCGCCGGCGACCGCGAGCGTCGCGCCGGGGGCGTTGGCGAAGGTGCCGGCGCTGGCCACCGATCCGGAAACCGTGAAGAGCCCGGCGTCGTTGCGGAGGGTGCCGTTGATCCAGCCGGCGCTGGCGGTGACGGTGCCGGTGTTGGTCAGCCCGCCCGCGATCGCGCCGCTGCTGAGCAGCAGGCCCGCATTGGTCACCCCGCCGGCGATGGCGCCGCTGTTGTTCACCGTGCCGGCGTTGGTCACACCACCGGAGGCGCGCCCCGCATTGGCGAAGCTTGCGCCCAGGCCGACCGACACCGGGGATACGAGGCGGCCGGTCGCCGTCAGCGCCAGCGTGCCGGCCGCGACTGCGGTGCCGCCGGTATGGGTGTTGGCCGCCGTCAGGATTGCGGTGCCGGGCCCGGCCTTGACGAGCGTGCCGGACTGGTCGCCGTCGGAGAACACGCCCGCGAAGGTCGCGGCGGCGCCCGCGATGCCGAGTACCCCCAAGCCATTGAGGGTGACGGGCCGCGCGGTGGCGAACCCATCCGCCAGGACCCGCAATGCGCCGCCATTGGCGAAGGAAAGGCCGCCGCTCGCCGCGCCGAGATTGGCGTCATGCGTCACCGCCAGGACGCCGCCGTAGATCCTGGTGCCTCTGGTGTAGGTGTTGTCGGCGGTGAGTTGGGCGGTGCCGGCCCCGGTCTTGGTCAGCGATCCGGGTTGCGTGCCGTCGGCGAACACCCCGGCGAAGCTCGAGGTGCCGGTGTCGATGCGCAGGACGCCGTTGCTGTCGAGGGTGACCGGACGCGTGGTGACGAACCCGTCCGCCAGAACGCGCAACCGGCCGCCGTTGCCGAGGGTGAGGCCGGTGCCGTCCGCGCCGAGATTGGCGTCGCGCCACACGGCTAGGTTGCCACCGTAGACGCGGGTGCCGCCCGCGTGGGTGTTGCTTCCGGACAGTTCGAGGGTGCCCGCACCGATCTTGATCAGGCCGCCGACGCTGGAGATGTCGTTGGCGAAGGTGCCGTAATAGCCTTGGCGGTTATAGGTCGTGTCGACCGTCCACGTGTCGGTGAACTGGCCTGGACCGTTGATCGCCTTGCCGAGGTTCAGGAGGCCCCAGCCGTAGACGTCGTTCGGGGCGTTGGCGGGTCCGTCGCCGAGATGGGTGGCGGTGGTGAACATCGTCTGGGCGATCTGCGGCGCCTTCAGGAACGGGAAGGCTTGGCGCAGCACCGCCGCCGCACCGGCCACGTGGGGCGCCGCCATCGAGGTGCCGGTTTCTTCGGCATATTTGCCGCCCGGAATCGTTGACAGGATCGCTGTGCCGGGAGCGGAAATGCACCAGTTCGCGGTGACGCCACATTGATTGCTGGAATCCTCGACGTCACGATTCCGATCGATGTTCACGACCGCGATAATATAGCCGTTCAGGCTCGAGAAATCCGCATCTTTGCGCACAGCTCGGTTTTCGTCGACAAGTCGGTAGACATTCGTATCGGCGTTTTCAGGCCGTATGTACGGGTACAAAGCGGCACCAGACGCGTTTTTCCAGTTATATTGGTTTATAGCGGAATGCTCATTGCCGGCGGCAAAAACCATGAGCACATCTTTGTCCGCAGCTCGCTTGAGAGATTTGTACTCCACAGAGGATTCTAGGTAGTTATATCCTTGATAAACCGTCGTGGTTTCGCTGAAATCCGGTCCATAGCTGCCGTTCAGGATCCGCGCGCCGTTCGCGGCCGCATAGTCAACGGCCCCGTTAATGTCCGTTCCGGTCGGCTTCGCTCCATATGTCTGTTCGATGACCTCTGCATCTGACGGTTTGGCGGGGGTTCTCGGGTCGCGGTCGATCGATATGATGGCGCCGAGGTTCAAAATATTGCTGTCAAAGGCGACGCCCATCATCCGGCCGCCGCTCGGCGAGGCCCCGACAGTCCCCGACACATGCGTCCCATGGATGTTGGGGTCGAACAGGATGTTGCTGTCCAGCAGTCCGTTTGGGGTCCAGAAATTGCGGGATGCGTCCAAGATGCGACCGGCGAACTTCGGGTGATCCCGATCGATACCGCTGTCGATGACAGCCACCGGAACGTCGAGACCGGTGAAGCCGCGCGCATAGGCTCCGGCGGCGTCGATGGCCCCGAGCCCCCAATCGCCGCTGTAGGCGTCCCACGCTCGGAAGTCCGCCGCCGTCAGCGGGTGGCCGGCGGCGTCTAAAGTCGAAGGCGACCGTTGCGGCCGCAGACCGTCGTCCTCTGCGAAGACCGGCCCCAGGGCCACCACCAGCGCGGCGAGCGAGCATCCGATCAGTAATCCCGCCCGCGCCGATCCGTGGCACATCGCGGCGACGCGTCGAGATCCGATGTACCTACCCACCGAGACGCCCTGGCCTGCCCCGCCGCACTGATGAACCATCGTGTTGCCTCCGAAGAACTCGCATCGAGCACTTCCAATCGAGTTAGCAAGGGCAACACAAACGCACTGTATCCTAGCTACGACACGCGGCTCCCCACGCGTCCATTTGAAACTGCTGTACCCTCTTCTGGAACGGAGAGTCCCGTGCTCCCGCCGCCCGATCGCCGGGCGGCCGGGCGGCCGGCGCCGTGATTCGGCCCTGTCGGCGCAGAATCACACGTTCTCAACGCATCGCGATGGTCTAGGACATTCACTGCGACAGGACAGATCCGGCAATCGCCCTGCCGGTTCCGCACGTCCCATGTCGCGCCATGAATTCGAGACGACAGATCATCTTATCCCGAGACACGAAATATTCATCAAATCGGGCAATAATAAACGTCAGGCTTCAGCGATGTCTCTCGACGACATAGATCCGGGTCCCGACCCGTCGCAATCCGATGACGGTGCCCAGCGCGCTGGAATCGCCTGCCTGCGGTTCGAGCCGCCCGCGGATCCGGAGGCCCTCGGCCGGGCGTGGCAGGACCACCTCGCCCCCATCTTCGCGGCGAGCTTCCGGCCCGAGACCGACCTTACGATGCCGATCGCGATGCGCAGCTACCACCTGGGCGACCTCCTGGTCGGCGATGTCATCGCGCCGGCGCACATCCTCGTGCGGTCGCAGGCGATGATCGAACAGCAGGGCCTCGACCACATCCTGCTGCAGTTCTACCGCCGGGGGCGGAGTCGCGTGGAAACCAGCCTGCGCGCCGACACGGTCTCCGAAGTCCAGTGCATCGTGTTCGACCTCGCACAGCCCGTGCGCATCGTCGCGGACCCGGTCGACGCCACCAACGTGGTGATTCCCCGCGCCCGCCTGGAGACACTGGGCTGCCACCCGGATGCCCTGCACGGCCACCCCCTCGACCATGACAGCGACCCGTTCGGGCGCCTGGTCCATAATGTCGTGGCCAACGTCGTCGCCTGCGGCGACCTGCTGGACCAGCGCGAGGCTCTCGCGGCCTCGACGGCGATCACCCAGCTCTGCGCGACCTGGCTGCGGGGCAAGGAGGCGGGTCGGCCGCCCCACAACCCCGACGTCCGGATTCGGATCCGCCGGCTCGTCGAGGCGGAACTCGCCAATTCGAAGCTGTCGCCGGCTCTGATCGCGACGCGGCTCGGCCTGTCGCGCTCGACCCTGTACCGGCTGTTCGCACCGCATGGCATCGTCGCCTACATTCGCGACCGCCGCCTGATGGCCGCCATGCGGATGCTGGTGCGGGATGACCGTCCGCAAGCCGCCCGCATCGCGCAGGTCGCCTACGCGGTCGGCTTCTCGGACGAGCGGACCTTCCGGCGGGCGTTCAAGCGCCGATTCGGCTTCGTGCCCAGCACCGCGCCGCAGCGCCCAGAGGCGCAGTGCGCGGCGGGGGCGGTCCTGCGCGACTGGATCGACAGCCTCTGAACCCCGGAGATTGCGCCGCCCCGGGGCGACGCGCGCGTCCTGTCGAGATCCCGTCTTACGGCGGAAGATCCGCGATCGGCGCCGTTCGAGGGTAAGATTCGGCTGGCCGGTTCCTGTCGTTGCCACGATCGGGCATGTGTCCAGCAAGCAGACATAGGGCGTCCGATTTCACGACACTTTCCCTGTCCGATCCGACGCCCCGACGGCGATCACGAAAAATTCGGTTCCGCCCCGCCAAGCCTCCGGTCCGATCGCGGAACTCGGCGGCGTCCGCGGCGTCGGGCCGGTCACAACATGTGCGGCCGCCTCCCGGGGGCCCATCCAGAGGGCGCGATGGCGGGCGGCACAGGCGGATCGATCGGGCGGGCGTACGCGGGTCCCCGCGGCGCGGCGGCCCCATGAGCGGGACCCGCGGCGTGTTCGCCTTCGCGCATATCGGCGACCTGCACCTGGAACACCCGGCTGACCGGAACGCCATCGACCTGGGGGAAATCCTCACCGAGGTCGACGGCCTCCACAAGCACGGCCTCCTCGACTTCGCCTATCTGCCGGGCGATCTCGCCGAGGACGGGCGGGCGGCGCAGTACGAGATCCTGATCCGGGCCCTGGCGGCCCATCCGACGCTTCCGATCCGGCTGATCGCCGGGGATCACGACCGTCAGCACGGCACGATGACGGAGTTCGACGCCCTGTTCGCGCGGGTGATGGGCAGCCGGCAGGGGGGCGGGCACAGGCCCCGCGGGCACGACCTGCCCCGGCCGCAGACCCCGGCCTATGTGCCGCATTACTACTACGCCGAGACGATCGCCGGCGTGCGCTGCCTGTTCCTCGACATGATCAGCGCCGGCTACGGCCGGAAGGGGTTCGGCCTCGATTTCCGGCTCGGCCCCTACCAGCTCGACTGGCTCAGGGGCGAACTCGCAGCGGCGGCCGAGGATGGCCTGCCCCGCGCGGTCTTCACCCACACCTATCCGGACGACCTGGAGGGCTCCGAGAAGGCGGCCCTCGCCGGCCTGATCCGCGGCCACGGCGTGCGCCTCGTCGAGATGGGCCACACCCATTACAACGAGCTCGCCCATGACGGGCGCACGCTCTACGCCTCGGCCCGCTCGGTCGGCCAGAACGAGGACGGCTCGGTGGGCTACGCCGTGGCGGCGATCGATGGCGCGGTCACGAGCTGGCGCTTCAAGCCCCTCGACCAGGATCTGCCTATCGTGATGATCACGAGCCCGGCCGACCGGCGCCTCGCCACGGAGGCCCTTGCGCCCGGGCGAGACATCGCGGTGCGCGCCCTCGTGCTCTCGAACGCCCCGCAGGCGGACTGGTGCTGCGTGGCGCGCGTCGATGACGGCCCAGCCTATCCGATGCGTCCGGCCGGCCCTCGGGTCGTTCAGGCGCGGGTCCCGTGGCCGGACGGGTCGCGCCGCCTCTCGGTGACGGTGACCGACACGACGTTCAACATCCGCAAGCGGGACGCGAACACCGACACCGACACGATCGAGCCCGTCAGCCGGACCTTCGTGCGGCCCCTCACCCCGGACAAGCCTGGCAGCGACGCGTTCCGGACCGGGGCCTGGCCCGAGAAGGGCATCCGCGGCGACCAGCTCGGCCCCAACCGCACCGGCCGAGGCTGGTAGCCGGCCGCACCCGAAACGCTTCACAAGATTCCGTCCCGACTCACCGCAGAGGATTTCCGGAACCGATGGGTGCGCTGACCCCCAACATCACCACCTGGGCGATCGCCGCCCTCGCGACGCTCGGCGTCATCCTGCGGCCGTTCTCGTGGCCGGAGGCGATCTGGGCCGTACTCGGCGCCGGGGCCCTCGTGGCCCTCGGGCTGCTCGCCCCCGCCACCGCCTGGGAGGGCGTGCTCAAGGGGACCGACGTCTACCTGTTCCTCATCGGCATGATGCTGATGTCGGAGGTCGCCCGGAAGGAGGGCCTGTTCGACTGGCTGGCCTCGATCGCCGTGCGTGCCGCCAAGGGCTCGGCGGCGCGGCTGTTCACCCTGGTCTACCTCGTCGGCACCGTGGTCACGGTGTTCCTGTCGAACGACGCCTGCGCGGTGGTGCTGACGCCGGCCGTCTACGCCGCCACCAAGGCCGCCAAGGTGGAGAACCCCCTCCCCTACCTGTTCATCTGCGCCTTCATCGCCAACGCGGCGAGCTTCGTGCTGCCGATCTCGAACCCGGCGAACCTCGTGGTCTTCGCCGAGCACATGCCGCCGCTCGTGCGCTGGCTCGCCCTGTTCGCGCTGCCCTCGGTGCTCGCCATCGCCACCACCTACGCGGTGCTGCGCCTGACCCAGGCGAAGACCCTGCGCGATCAGACCGTGGCGACCGATGTGGAGACCGAGGCGCTCTCGCGCACCGGCCTCGTGGCGGGGCTCGGGATCGTGGCGACCGGCGGCGTGCTGATCGGAGCGTCCGCGCTCGGCCTCGACCTCGGCCTGCCGACCTTCGTGGCCGGGCTCGCCACCACCCTGGTCGTGCTGCTGATCAAGCGCGGCGGCCTCGTCGAGGTCGCCAAGGACGTGTCGTGGAGCGTGCTGCCGCTGGTGGCCGGGCTGTTCGTGCTGGTGGAGGCCCTGGAGAAGACCGGCGTGCTCGCCATGCTGGCCAACCTCCTCAAGGGCTACGCCCACGCCGCCCCGACCGAGACCGCCTGGGGGGCGGGCGCGCTCATCGCGGTGCTGTGCAACCTCGTCAACAACCTGCCGGCCGGCCTGATCGCGGGGGCCGCCGTGCATACGGCGGACGTGTCCGAGACGGTGGCGGGCGCCATCCTGGTCGGCGTCGATCTGGGCCCGAACCTCTCGGTGACCGGCTCGCTCGCCACGATCCTCTGGCTCACCGCCATCCGCCGCGAGGGCCAGGATGTCGGCGCCTGGACCTTCCTGAAGCTTGGCCTGCTCGTGATGCCGCCGGCCCTCGTGCTGGCGCTGGCCGGCCTGCTCCTCGTCTGAACCCCGAACCCAAGGTCCCCGCGTGACGGCTGCCCTCCTCTATCCCTTCATCCTGGTGGCCGGCGCGCTGCAGGCGATCGGCAACGCCATGAACGCGCAGCTGCGCGGCAAGCTGGTCAATCCCTGGCTCGCCGCGACGGTGTCGTTCCTGCCGATCGTCTTCGTGTTCACGACCCTGTTCTTCACCATGCCGACGCCGCTGCCGAACCTCGCGTCGTTGAGCAAGATGCCCTGGTACGCGCCGCTCGGGGGCGTGGCCGGCGCGGTGGCGGTGTTCGGCGGGCTGGCCTTCATCGACAAGGTCGGCGCCGGGCCGTTCAACGGCCTGACGCTCACCGCCAACATCCTCACCTCCCTGGCGATGGACGCGCTCGGCCTGTTCGGCCTGCAGGCCTCCGGCTTCAAGCCGATGGCCTGGCTCGGCGGCCTGCTGATGGCGGTGGGCGTGACCTTCATCGCGCGCTCGGGCGGCAAGAGCGAGGGTGGCGAGAAGGGCGTCGGCGGCAAGCTGCTCTACCCGTTCATCCTCGTGGCGGGCGCCCTCATGGCGATCGGCGTGGTGTGGAACGCGCAGCTGCGCGGCGCCCTGGAGAACCCCTGGCTCGCCGCCGCGGTCTCCTTCGTGCCCGTGGTGTTCGTGTTCGCCCTGATATTCCTGCTGCGGCTCTCGCCGCTGCCGAATCGCGAGGACATCGCGGGCGTCCGCTGGTGGATGCCGCTCGCCGGCATCACCGGGGCGGTGGCCGTGTTCGCCGGGCTGCTCTTCGTCGACAAGGTCGGGGCCGGGGCCTTCAACGGCCTCCTGATCACCGCCAACCTGATCACCTCGGTGGCGCTCGACCATTTCGGCTGGTTCGGCATGCGGCAGGTCAAGGCCGGCCCGCCGCGCCTGATCGGCGCCGCGCTGATGGTCGGCGGCATCGTCCTGATCTCGCTGTTCTGATGGGGAGCCTCCCCGCCTGGCTGCTGCGCCGGGAGGTCCTGCTCCTGGCCGGCGCCACCCTCTTGGGCGCGGGTGGGGCGGCGGCGTGGTACCTGCTCCAGGCGACGGTCCTGACCATCGCGGTCGCCCCCCGGGACGGCACCGAGCCGGAGCTGATCAAGGCCTATGCCGACGCGCTGGATTCCGGCCGCGAATCCGTCCGCCTGAAGATCCTCCCCTTCGACGACGTACGCGAGAGCGCCGCCGCCCTGCAGGATGGGCGCGCCGACCTCGCGGTGGTCCGCCCCGACGTGCTGCTGCCGACCAACGGTCTGACCGTGGCGATCCTGCGCGATCAGGCCCTGATCATCGCCTCGCCGGAGCAGACCGGGATCGGGAGCTTTCCGAAGCTCGCCGGCAAGCGCCTCGGCATCGCGGCGCACCGGGACGCCGATCTCTGGCTCCTGCGCAACATCCTCGGCTATCACGGCCTCACCCTGGAGGAGGCGGGCGGCCCCGCGCGGGACTCGACGGTCCTGCTGGTCCCGGTCGATCAGGAGGCGGTGGCGGGCGCCTTCCGGGAGAAGCGGATCGACGCCTTCGTCAGCATCATCGCGCCATCGGCGCCGAAGGCGCTGGCCCTGGTGGGAACCGTGCAGGGGCTCGCCCGCGGCGGCAAGGTCGCGTTCGTCGCGGTCGAGGACGACGACGCCATCATCGAGCGCTTCCCGCGGCTCCAGGCGGTGACGATCCCGGGGGGCCTGTTCGGCGGCCGCCCGAAGCTGCCGGCCGACGACGTGAAGACCGTGGGCGCCTCCTACCGGCTCATGGCCCGGGCCTCCCTGAGCCGCGTGGTGGTGGCCGACGTGACCCGGCAGCTGTTCGAGAAGCGCACCGCCGCCGCGCAAGGAACCGTCGCGGCCGAATACGTCCAGGCCCCGGCCTACGACACGACGGTGGCGGCGACCAGCGCGCGCGTCCCGATCCATCCCGGCGCGCTCGACTATTACGAGCGCGAGCAGCACGGCTTCATCGAGCGCTACGGCGACACGCTCTACCTCCTCGGGGCGCTCGCGGGCGGCCTCGTCTCGGTGCTGGCCTGGATCCGCCAGCGGCTCGCCAGCCTGCGCCGGGAGCGGATCGACGAGATCATCGACCGGCTCCTGGAGATCGCCGGCCAGGCCCGGGCTCTGCGCGACCCGGCCGCGATCGAGGCGCTGACCCGCGAGGTCGACGCGCTCGCCATGGACGTGGTCCGCTACACGCGGGAGCGGGCGCCGGACCCGCCGGTCCTGTCGGCGGCCTCGGTGGCGATCGACACGGCCCGGGCCACGGTCGCGGATTGCCGGACCCGGGCCGACGCGGCCGGGGCGCGCATTGGGCAGTCCGTCCGGCTGCACGGTTCGGGCGGGATCTGAGGGCCGGTTGCGGCGGGTTCCGGGAAGACGATTCGCGCGTTCCCGGGCCTCGGGCAGGCCCCTGAGAAGAAGCTGTCTGCGCTGGCACCGGAAGAGAGAACAAGAGTCTCCCGGCGCCGGGAAAATCGAAAGACGCCTCCATTGCCGATGGGGGGGTCCGGGGCGACATTCCCTACCATGAGCACGCGTTCCGAAATTCGCCCGACCGCCTTCGATCCGTTCGGCGAGCCCGTCACGGACGGGGTCGCGCGCGCCTGCCCGGAGGCTGCCGGCGACCGGACGGCCCGGCGGGTCGGCGGTGCGGTGTTCTGGACGCTCGCCCTGGCGATCCTGGCCGGGCGCATCTATGCCTACGACATGCCGGCCGTGCAGGACGTCGCCGCCCACGCCGTGCAGATGCTGGCGCTGCGCTGAAACGCTTGTCGGCCGCCCGGTCGGACGACCGCGGGATCAGGATGATGTCAGTTTGCCGAAGCGCTTGAGCAGACGCTCGCGCTTCAGGCGCGACAGGCGCTCGATCCAGAAGACGCCGTCGAGCTGGTCGATCTCGTGCTGGACGACCGCGGCGGGAAACCCCTCCACCGTCTCTTCGTGCGCCGCGCCGTCTAGGTCTCGATAGCCGAACCGCACCCGGGCGGGCCGGGTGATCCGCTCCCGCACCCCCGGCATGCTGACGCTGCCCTCGTCGTGGGTCGCCGTCTCGGGGGAGGCCCAGAGGATGCCGGGATTCACGTAGACGCGCCGCTCCGCCCCGGGCTCGAGCCGGATCACCATCACCCGCGCGGACACGCCGATATGCGGGGCGGTGAGGCCGATGGCGCTCGCGGCCAGGAGCGTCTCTTCGACATCCTCGGCCAGCGCCCGTAGGTCCGGTCCGAACGCTTCGACCGGGGCGGCCGGATGCGCGAGTCGCGGATCCGGGAACAGGACGAGGGGGCGGGCCGGCATGGGCGGTCGGTTCGGCTGGACGGGTGGGGCCTTCGCTTACCCGTATCGCGGTCGCGCGGCGAGTGCGGGGCGCCGAGCCCTCGGGGCCCACCGAGCCTGCTCACAGATCCATCGCCATCGACAAGCAGGTAGGTGCGCGGCGCGCCCTGGAAGAAGGTCCCGAACGAGGCGACGCCGGTCCAGGAGCGCGTCCCCGTCACGTTCTGCACGCTGGCCCGGACCGCGTCCGGCGCCCGTTGATCGCGGTGGCGTAGCGCAGGCCGAGATCGAGCCGCGCCCAATCGGGCAGCGCCTGCCTGTTCCCAAGATCGACGAACTGGCGCCCGGTGTAGAGCGCCGCGCCGTCGAGGGTCAGGCCGGACAGTCCCGGCAGGTCCCACTCGGCGCCGAGGCTCGCCTGCACCGCCGGCACTCCGATCGGCCAGTGGCCGAGATTGGCGGCGAGCGCCGTCCGGACGAGCCGCCCGTCGAGCCGCGTCACGCCGCCGAGCACCCGCACCTGCGGGGTGATCTCGCCGAACAGGCTGAGTTCGAGCCCGCTCACGCGCTGTTCTCCGGTGGCGGCGAAGCGGTTCTGCGGGCCGAGTTCGCCGCCGGGCTTCGTGATCCGGAAGGCGCTGAGCGTCGCGCCGAAGCGGCCGAGATCGAGCTTCACCCCGGTCTCGACCTGCCGGGCCACGGCGGGCGCCAGGATCTCGCCGGAGTTCCTGGCCACCGTCGGAGCGAGATCGCCCCGGCTCAGGCCCTCGACGGAGTTGCCGTAGAGCGCGACCGCCTCCCAGGGCCGGACCACGAGGCCGGCGACCGGCACGCGATCAGACTTCGCAAATACGGTCGGTTTTTCGATCGGTTCGATAAATGTAAAGTTTGAAATTGATACATTTCGGCAGGCGCGGACCATGAAAATCTCGGTGCCGCGGCCGTCTCCAACCCTGTTTTGAGTCTTCAATCCTTGATCGAGACGGATCTAAAAGATTATGATTGGAATCATTCGATACCTTCGTATGTCAGGTTGATACTACGTCTGAGGAATCAACCGAAGCATTAAATTCCCCCCAGACCTTCGCCCCGGCGATTCACGAAAGGGCTCCGGCCGCAGCCGTTTCACGGTGTCCGGGCTGGGGGCGGGGATCACCGCGTGTGGTCATGACCTGATGACAGGGAACACGATTTTCCACTTCCCCATGTGGCTGCGATGTTCATCCATCCGAGTCGATGCCATTCCCGCGTGTCACCCTCCCCCCTCTGCGAGGGAGGGCGCGTGGTCGCTTCGACCTGCCGTACCGACCGACCGGTGATGCCCGGCTCGTCCGACGACACCGTGAAACGGCTGGGCTCAGCCCTTCGGGAACCCGTCCCGACCGAGCGCGGTGATCGCGCGCCTCACGCCGCGAGCGGCAGCCCCTCCTCGGCCTCCGCCTCGGTCGCCATGAACTGCGCCCGGGCGAGTTCGGCGAAGCGGCCGCCCTCGGCCACCAGGTCGTCGAAGGTGCCGGCCTCGACGATCCGGCCCTCGTGGAACACCAGGATCCGGTCGGCGTCGCGGATCGTGGCAAGGCGGTGGGCGATCACGAAGGTGGTCCGCCCCTCCATCACCGCCTCCAGAGCCCCCTGGAGCTTGCGCTCGGTGGCGGCGTCCAGCGCCGAGGTCGCCTCGTCGAGGATCAGGATCGGCGGGTTCTTCAGCAGCGCCCGGGCGATCGAGAGCCGCTGGCGCTCGCCGCCCGAGAGCGACCGGCCGCGCTCGCCGATCACCGTGTCGAGCCCGTTGGGCTGGCGCGCCAGGAAGGCGCTGGCCTGCGCCCGCTCCAGGGCGTCGAGCATCTCGGCATCCGTGGCGTCGGGGCGGCCGACCTGCAGGTTCTCGCGGATCGAGCGGGCGAACAGCATCGGCTCCTGGAACACCACGCCGATATTGTGCCGCAGGCTCGCGAGGCCGATGTCGCGGACGTCGATGTCGTCGATGCGGATCGCGCCCGAGGCCGGATCGAAGCTGCGGTGCAGGAGGCCGAGCGTCGTCGACTTGCCGGAGCCCGTGGTGCCGACCAGCGCGATCGTCTCGCCGGGGCGCGCCGTGAACGACACGCCGTCGAGCGCCCGACGCTGGCCGTCATACGAGAAGGTCACGTCCTCGAAGGTCACCGCGCCCTCGAAGCGGGCGACCTGTCGGGCATGCGGCCGGTCGGCCACCGCCGGGACGGTGTCGTAGATCTCGAAGAACTCCGCGATCTTCGGCGCCTGCTGAAACAGACCGTTAACGAAGCCGACCACATGGTCGAGCCGGGCCACGAAGGCGGTGGCGAGGCTCATGAAGGCCACGACCTCGCCCACCGTGGTGGTGCCGGCCTGATAGAGCCAGATGCCGGTGACGAAGATCGCCGTCATGGTGATGGTCGCAGACGCCCGGGTCGCCACGTTGGCGAGCGCCCACCAGGACAGGACCGGGATCTGCGCGGCGAGCAGGTTGGTGATGATGCCGCGCATCGCCTCCTTCTCGGCCTTGGCGCGGGTGAAGGACTGGATCACCGCGACGTTGCCGAGCGCGTCCGAGGCGTGGGCGGCGAGGCCCGAATTGAATTCCTCGACCTGCCCCTGGAGCGCCTCGGTCCGGCGCATCACGAAGGTGGTCAGCGCCGTAAACGCCAGCACCAGCACCACCAGGATCGCGCCGAGCTGCCAGTTGATGAACAGCGTCATCGGCAGGAGCACGCCGAGCGACACCAGGGCGACCAGATGGTCGCGGAAGAAGCCGAGCCACAGCCACGCCATGCCGTTCGTGCCCTCCAGCATCGCCTTCAGGACGCGGCCGGAATGGTTGGCCGAGTGGAAGGCGAGCGGCAGGTCCAGCACGTGCTCGAAGTAGCCCGCCATCGACGACAGCCGGTTGCGGTGGGCCAGCCGGTCGGCGTGCAGCGCGATGAACACGCCCGCCGCGATGGTGAAGAAGCCGAACGCCACCCAGGCGGCGAGCAGCGGCAGCATCGTGCCCATGGCGTCGCCGCCGCGCTTGAGATGGCTCAGCTGATCGATGATCCGGCCCATCAGCAGGGGCTCGGCGAAGGCCGCGACCGCCAGCACGACGTTGGTCAACGCCAAGCCGATGGCGAGCCGCCGCTCCGCCTTCAGGAAACCCAGGACCCGCCCGTACAGACGAACCATCACGACCGCTCCGCCACCCCTGGCGCGGCCCGTGTGACCCGGGTCCTGCGCCGATCTTAAGGAGATTCGCCCGGCCGGCGGCGTCGCCGTCCCTGCCGCCAAACCCTTCGTACGACAGGGGTATGCCAGGCTCTGCCTGAACGCGCGATGACGGGCCGACACAGGGTCGAAATGACCTTTTTACCGTTCGTTCAGCAAGGTTTCCCAACCCTTTGGCCTATCGGGCCGTTTTCGGAGCAGGGTTCCGGTTTCTCTTGACGATTCGGCATCGGGCGCCCGCCTCATGGATCTCGCAACCGCACTCGGCCTACTCTCGGGCCTCGGCGTCGTGGTCGGGCTGATCATGCTCGATGGCGGGCATTTCGGCGCCTACGCGTCGGAGCACGCCGTGGTGGTGGTGTTCGGCGGCGCGACCGCGGCCACGATGATCCGCTTCCCGTTCTCGGTGATCCTGCACGGCCTGCCGATGGGCCTGCGCTACGCCTTCATGATGCGCTCGGTGAAGCCGCAGACGCTGATCGAGGAGATCACCAGGATCGCCGAAATGGTGCGCAGGAACGGGCCCATCGCGCTGGAGAACATGGAGATCTCCGACCCGTTCCTGGCTCAAGGAGCGCGCTACATCGCCGACGGCTACGACCGCGAGTTCATCCGCGACACGATGGAGCGGGACCGCGACAACTTCCTGATGCATCTCGACGAGGGCTCGAAGGTCTACCGCGCCTACGGCGACTGCGCGCCGGCCTGGGGCATGATCGGCACCATCCTCGGCATGGTGGCGATGTTCGCCAACATGTCCGACCCCTCCAAACTCGGCCCCGCCATGGCGACCGCGCTGCTCGCCACCCTGTACGGCGCCGTGATCGCCAACCTGATCACCCTGCCGCTCGCCGACAAGCTGCACGTGAAGCTCGAGGAGGAGGACGTGTCGCGCTCCCTGATCATCGACGGCATCCTGATGATCCGCGATCAGAAGAGCCCGACCCTGGTGCGCGAGATGCTGGTCGCCTATCTGCCGCACACCCATCGCGAGGCGCTGATGGAAGAAGCCGCCTGAGATGGCCAGGCGGAAGCGCGGCGGCGCGCATGGCGGCCACGGCTGGTTCGTCACCTTCGCCGACCTGATGGCGCTCCTGATGAGCTTCTTCGTGATGGTCGCGGCGTATTCCACGCAGGACCAGAAGAAGATGCAGTTGGTGGCGGGCTCGATGCGCGACGCCTTCGGCGTCAACAAGGACTCGAAGTTCGCCGGCATCATCGAGTCGGAGGGTCTCCCGGCCGCCGAGCACGTGAAGAACCTGCGCGACATTCCACCGGACGAGGCCACCGACCGGACCACGCCGCCGCGGCTCGAGACGAGCAGCGCGTTCGGCCCGACCGACATCGGCGAGCCGGAGCATTTCGGCCTCGCGGCGACCTCCCTGCGGCAGGCCCTGCAGAGCATGCCGGACTTCGCCGAATTGTCGAAGAACATCGTCATCGCCCGGACCGAGCGGGGGCTCGACATGTCGATCGTCGACCAGGACGGGCGCTCGATGTTCCCAGATGGCTCGACCCGGCCCAACGACCGCACGCGGCGCCTGCTGGAGAAGCTCGGCCCGGCATTGCGCCGCATGCCGAACCGCATCGCCGTCACGGGCTTCACCGCCACCGACCGGCCCGGCCAGCGCCCGGCGGCCCCGCCCTGGGAGCTGTCGGCCGGACGCGCGATCAGCGTCCGGGAGATTCTGGCGCGGTCCGGGGTCCCGGACGACCGGTTCGCCGCGGTCACCGGCAAGGCCGACACCGAGCCGATGTTCCCCGACAACCCCTACCTGCCGGCCAACCGGCGGGTGACGGTGACGCTGCTCAAGGAGGCGCCGCCGGTGCCGAACGTGAGGGGGCTGCCGTAGGGGCGGCCTACTTGGCGGTGAGCAGCGCCCAGTAGACCTTGTACTTCGAGCCCGGCGCGTAGGCGGTGGCGATGCCCATCCTGGTCGCCTTCGGGTCGAGCATGGTGGCGTCGTGCGGGGCGCTCTCGCGCCAGCCCGAGAAGGCCTCGGCCAGGGTATGGTAGCCCGCCGAGAGGTTGGCGTTCACGTCCGCGTAGCCGAGCCGCTCCACCGCGGCCTTGACGGTCTGCGCCCGGCTCGGCCGGTCGGCCAGCGCCATCGACGCCGCCTCGGCCTCGGCCAGCCGCTGCAGCTCCGGATCGACCGCGAGCGGTGCCGCGCCGCGGTTGCGGCGATAGGACGAGATCATGTCGCGGGCCGCCTCGACATCGATATGCGCGCTGGTGTTGGCGAGCGGCAGGTAGATGCTCGGCAGCGCCGAGGAGGCCGGCGCCTGGGCGGCGCAGGCCCCGAGGAGGGCCGCCAGGACCGGGACGCAGAGCGCCGGCCGCAGGCTTCGTCTCACGCTTCGTCCGCCCACGGTCTCAAGGTCCCTGCTGCGGCATCCGGCTCGGATGCCTGAGCCATATAGGCAGGGTTCGGCGGATCCGCATCCGCCCCCTCAGCCCCCCGCGCTTCGCAGCGCGCGGTCCCGCTGGGCCCGAGCCCCCTCCCCGGCCTCGGCGGCGGGTGCCCCGGCCGGCGCTCCCAGTCCGAACCGGCTCGCGATCTCGCCCATGGCGCTCTGCATCGCGTCGAGGCCCTGCACGGTCACGATGCTGGCGCCGGGGCCGAGCGGCGGGATGAAGCCCGCCTGCGACAGGGTCGCGAACACGGAAAAGTTCAGGTCGGTCAGCACCTTCTGGCCGAGGCTGACGTCGGTGATCCAGACCAGCAGCTCGAATTCGAGGAACGGATCGCCGATCTTCTTGAACACCACCCGGGGTGCCGGATCCCGCAGAACGTCGGCATGGGCCTGCGCGCAGGCCGTGATCATCTCGGCGGCCCGGACCGGGTCCTGGTTGCGCAGGACGCTGACCGTGATGCTCACCCGCCCCGAGCGGTCGCCCCGCACCCGGTTCTTGACCACCCCGGAGATCAGGTTCGAGTTCGGCACGATCACGGCCGAGCGGTCGAAGGTCTGGATCTCGGTGGAGCGCACCGAGATCCGCTTCACGATGCCCTCGGAATCGCCGATCACCACCTGGTCGCCGACCCGGATCGGGCGCTCCCACAGGAGCAGCAGGCCCGAGACGAAGTTGTTGACGATCGATTGCAGGCCGAAACCGATACCGACCGAGAGCGCACCGGCCACCAGGGTGAGTTTTTCGAGGCTCAGGCCGAGATACGAGAAGGCGAGCGCCAGGGCGAGCAGGAAGCCGCAATAGCCCGCCACCGTGGTGATCGAGTTGCGCAGGCCGGCGTCGAGGTCGGTGGCCGGCAGGTAGGTGTTCTCCAGCCAGCGCTGGATGCCCTTGGTGATGAACACGCCGACCACCAGGATGCCGATCCCCAGCGCGATGCTCGACAGCGAGATCGTCACGTCCCCGACCTTGAAGCCGAAGAAGGCCTGCCGGACCGACGACACGATGTCGGTGGAATCGAGCCCCCAGGGGGCCAGCACCAGCAGGGCGGCCGTCAGGAATAGCACGACCCGGGCGGCGCCGGTCGCCAGGACCGAGATCTGGTTCAGCGAGCGCTTGCGCAGGCCGGTATTGGCCTGGAGCGCGGTGGCGAGCCGCGTCTCGCCGGCGAGCGCCTTCCCGACGAACACGTCGACGCTCTGGACCAGCAGGTACAGCAGCACCAGGACGCCCGCGGCCCAGGTCAGCTGGTCGATCAGGAAGGTCGCGAAGGCGACGTAGCCCACCAGCGCGCCGAGCCCGATCACCGCCACCGCGGCCCAGCCGAGGAGCCGGGCCGGCCCGCCGATGCCCGTGGTGGTCTTGGTCGGCACGTAGGGGCCGAAGCAGGCCTCCTCCTCCTGCTCGGTATCGGCGAAGCGGTGCAGGCCGATCGCCAGGATCAGCGCGGTCGCCACCGCGCCGAGGCCGCGTGTGGCGATGGAGATCGGCAGGGCGGCCGAGATCCCGGAATTCAGGGCCTCCACGGACTTCACGATCGTCACCACCGTGGCGATGCCGACCGCCAGCCGCGTGAGGCGCGCGGCTGCCTCGTCGCTCACGGGGGCGGGACGCCACGCGGGTTTTTCCGGGCTGAGCAGCCCGTCGCAGAGCGCCTCCACGAAGGCGATAAAGGCGAGCCCCCCGGAGATCGCGGCCGCCACCGGCAGGAGCCGGGACGGCAGGAGGTTGGTGGCGTCGAGCGCGTAGTAGACCGCGTAGGAGCCCGCCACCGCCGGCACCGTCCCGAGCAGGATCACCCGCCACGCGGCGAGCAGCCGCGCCCGCCGCGACGGATCGGTCTTGCCCGCGTCCCGGTGGGCGCCTCGGGGGGCGATGTTGCGCCGCCCGAAATACAGCGCCACCGAGATCCCGAAGGCCAGCCCCAGGAACAGCAGGTTGGCGAGGCTGCCGTTGCGGGAAAACAGCAGGCCGATGTCGGACAGCGCGCTCTGCAGGGCGCGCGTGTCCCGGGGGATGTCGGCCATCACCTTGGTCCAGAGGCCGGGGCCGATCAGCGGCTGCGAGCGCTGGAACAGGTCGCGGGTGAAGGATTCGCGGCGGCGGTTCGAGACGCGGTCGACGATCTGGTCGCCCTGCACCACCAGGGAGCGGGCCAGCCGCTGGGTCTCGTCGATCCGGGTGACGGCGGCCTCGCGCTCGGCGCGCTGCTCGGCGACCTCGGCGCTCTCCTGGGTGTCCTTGGGCTTCGGCCCGAGCTGCGTCAGCCGCTCGCGGGCGGCCTCGAGCGGTGCGTCGAGCCGCGTGACCAGGGCGCGGATCTCGTCGGTGACCGTGGCGGCACTGTCGCGGATGGCGGTGAGGTCGGCCACCGTCAGGTCGGTATGCCCGAGCTGCTTCTCGCGGGCGTCGAGCTCGGCCTTGGCGGCGTCGAGCTTGGCCCGCACCGCCTTGAATTGTTCCGGGAGTTCCGTCTGCACCGGGGCGGGTCTCGCGTCGGCCGGCTTGGCCTCGGCGGGTTTGGCCTCGGCGGGCTTGGCGTCCGTCGGCTTGGCGTCCGTCGGCTTGGCCGTCGCCTTGCCGGCCGGTGCCTGGGCGGGCGCTTGCGCGGGTCCCGGGGCCGGAGCTTGCGCGAAGGCCGGCCCGCATGCGGCCGTCGAGAGACTCAGCATCAGGGCGGCGAGGAGGGCGGGCAGGCGGGACGGGCGCGCGCCGCCATCCGGCCTGGGGGTACGCGCTGGCGTACGAGTCATGGGCGACCTCTCGTCGGGCGCGCCGGACGTCCGGTCGTCGTCCGGCATCGGCGAATCGGCGGCGATTGGGGACCGGGCGGGCCTCCTGGCGGCCCGGCGCTCTGGGGGAGCAATAGGGCGAAACCGTGCCCCTGCCCACCCTGCACCCGATCCGGTTGCTTTCCGGCCCGGCGAGACAGCCTGCGCGTGCGTCCTGTGGGTGCGTCCCTCGGCCCGCCCGGAAAAGCTTCACAAGGGTGTCACGCTGGGATTAGATGAACACCTGATGGACAGGGCCTTTTCGTCTTCACGCGAAAGGGCACGGCCGGTGATCGCGCCGGCTTGGCCCGGCCGCGTTCCGGATCCGACCGCCTCGACTGGCGCCCCTGCGCGCCGGCCCGCCGCCCTGTTGCTCCCTCCGCCTCTCCCGCCAAGCCGGTGCCCTGCATGTCGGCCCGCTCTCGATCGGCCTCGGGCCGGATCGGACGGGCCGGTGGGGCGCCGGCGTGGTCCCGCGCGTTATCCGCGCACGCAAGAGTCCGAAGAGTCGCGCCGATGATGGATCTCCAAACCCTCGTCCTCAACGCGGATTATCGGCCGCTCTCCTACAATCCGCTCTCCCTGTGGTCGTGGAAGGACGCGTTCACGGCCCTGTTCCTCGACCGGGTCACCCTGGTGGCGAGCTACGATGTCGAGGCGCGCTCGCCGTCGCGGTCGCTGCGGGTGCCGAGCGTGGTAGCGCTGAAGAACTACGTGGCGCTCGCCCGCAGCCCGGCCTTCACCCGCTACAACATCTACCTGCGGGACGGGTTCAGCTGCCAGTATTGCGGCCTGCGGCTGCCCTCGGGCGGCCTGACCTTCGACCACGTCGTGCCGCGCTCCCGGGGCGGCCTGTCGAGCTGGGAGAACGTCGTGGCGGCCTGCTCGCCCTGCAACCTGCGCAAGGCCAACCGGACGCCGGACGAGGCCGACATGCCGCTGATGAACGCCCCCCGCCGGCCGACCCGCTACGAACTGCACCACCGGCAGCCCGAGTTCGACCACCGGCAGTATCACCACACGTGGCTCGACTACCTGTACTGGGACAGCGAGCTGGAGAGCTGAAGCGGGCCTGCCCGCAGCAGGTCCTCGACACGACGAAGCTCCCGGCCCCACGTGAGGAGGAGCCCAGCATGCCTCTCGCCATCGGAGCGAGCCCCGCAGGTCGGGGACGGCGTTCCGCGCCTTCCAGGCCGAACGGCCAGATCACGAGCGCCGGGACCTGATCGAAGGGGTTCCCGTGATGATGACGCCTCCCCGGTTGGCGCACAACGTCATCGCCACGAACCTGTAGAACCTCTCGAACGCCGCATTCGGGACCCGCGACGCCAGCTGTTACGCGGCGCAGAGGCCGGGGATCGCGTTCCCATGGCCGCCGGCCATCCTCGCCGGGAGGGGGAAGCAGGGCGGCTACGGGCCGGAGCCCGAGGTCGCCGTGGTCGATTACGATGCAGCCTGATCGACGCGCGGAACCGGGATCGGCGACCGCCTCACCAAGCCGGCGCGGCGCGGGGCGGCACGTTGTACATCGGGACGGCGTGGTTGCGCGGCAGGTAGTCCCGCACCAGCACGGGCGGGAGGACGACCGGCGCGACCGGGACGGGCCGCACCAAAACCCTGTGGCGGATGACGCGCCGCTCGGGCCGGTCCCCGGGGCAGTTGGCGGGGGAGGCCAGGACGGGCCCCGCGGCGAGCAGGGCCGCGGCGAGCGCGAGACGGCGGCGACCACGCATGGACAGGCTCCCGCCGGTAACCAGAACCGGCATCTGCAGCATCAGAACTTGACGGCCGCGCCGGCGCGGACGGTGTTCAGGTTGACCTTGTGGCCGTCGAAGTCGCTGAACAGGACGTACTGGTACTCGGCGCGCAGCAGGATGTTCGGGGTGATCGCGTACTCGATGCCGACGCCGCCCGCCACGCCGGCGACGACCTTTGTCCGCGACTGCTGTTGAAGCGAGGTGCCCGGCGTGCCGCTGTAGGGCGCGCTCTGATCGAAGCTCGCGTAGCCGAAGCTGTTCACGGCGGTCGGCGTCCCGGACAGGGTGGCGTTGTAGGCGTTCAGATTGAACCCGTAATTCTGGTAGGCGGTCGAATCGGCGATGCGCGCCCGTCCGACGGCAACGCCGCCGGTCACGTAGGGCATGAAGTTCTCGAACGCGTATCCGATCCGTGCACGCAGCGTGCCGTAATCGTTGACCCGGGTGGCGGTGGATCCGCTCAGGTTCACGACCTCGTACACGCCGGCGGCCGTGGTCTGGCTGCGGCCGAGGCTGTCGTTCGACACGCCCATCCGGCCGAAATACGTGTAATCGGCCTCCACACCAAAGACGAACTGATCGAACTGGACGTTATAGCCCGCGAAGGCGCCGAAGCTCACGTCACCGACCCGCTTCGATCCCGGGCTGAGCAGGGTCGAGGCGCTGAAGTCGGACTCGCCCGTCGTGTTGTGCGAATCCCGATAGATCAGGGGCTGCAGCGCGCCCTTGCTGCCCAGCGTCGCCGAGGTGTAGCCGCCATGGCCGCCGACATAGACGCCGCTCCAGTCGATCACCCGGATGGGCGCCGGAACCGGGTCGTACTCGGCCCCGCGCAGGTAATCGTAATCCAGGTCGGCGGCCCGGGCGGTGTCGAGACCGCAGAAGCCGAGAACCGCCAGCAGCGGCAAGGTGACGGTACGCATCGGGATCGTCCTGGAACTGACGTGATAAGCGGCGGATCGAGCCTCGACACCGTGATAGTCGAGTAACCTTAACCGTCCGTTGCCCGATACGAGTTTCCAGGTCCCAATTCTGCTCGGGTGGTAGTGTCGGCGATCTCTCGGCTTACATCGATCAACCTCCGACGTGTCTCCGGCGGCGTCCCGGGCCCGCAGGGCGGCCCCGACATGCGGACGGCCTTGAGGCGCCTTCGCACCGTCCGCGTCCGATCGGGACCCGCACCGGCCGCGTTATCCATGCCGCCCGTTGAGTCCGTCACCGTTTGCCAGTAAGTGGCCGCCGTCGGTACGGTGTGTGTATGATGTCATGTGAACATCGGACCGATCTGATTCTGAAGTTGCGTCCGGTCGAACGAATCAATGCGGATCGACCTCGAGGAATAGAAGATATGACTCTTCATGTTTTGACGGGCGGCGCTGGCTTTATTGCAAGTAATCTAATTCATCGGCTCATCGACCTCGGAGAAACCGTATTCGTCCTGGACGATCTGTCGCGCGGACGGCCGGATTTCTGGGCGCCGTTTCAGGGTCGACCGCGCTTCCGTTCCGCGATCGTCGATTGTGCGGATCTTCAGGCCTTCCGGACTGCGCTGCGCGACGCCGTCGGCGACGGCGACATCGCCGCCGTCTGGCACCTGGCTGCCAATTCCGACATCCCGGCCGGCATCGCGGATCCGCGGATCGACCTCCAGCGGACGTTCATGACCACGTTCAACACGCTGGTCCTGATGCGCGAATTCGCGATTCCCACGCTGCACTTCGCGTCGAGCTCGGCGATCTACGGGGACCACGGCGAGACCGCGATCCACGAGGATATCGGGCCGCTGGAGCCGATCTCGAACTACGGCGCCATGAAGCTCGCCTCCGAGGCGCAGATCCGCGCCGCGGTGGAGGCCTTCCTGCCCAAGGCCAACGTCGTCCGCTTCCCGAACGTCGTCGGCGTGCCGGCAACGCACGGCGTCATCGTCGACTTCGTCGACAAGCTCCAGGCCACGCCCCACACCCTCGACGTCCTCGGCGACGGCACGCAGAGGAAGGCGTACCTGCACGTCGAGGAACTCGTCGACGCGATGCTCTTCATCGCCGCCCATGCGCAGGGCCGGTACAACGTCTTCAACGTCGGGCCGCCCGATCAGGGGGTCACGGTGCGCGCGATCGCCGAGACGGTGCGCGACCGCGTCGCGCCCGATGCCGAGATCCGCTACGGGACCGGCGGACGCGGCTGGGTGGGCGACGTGCCGCGCTTCCGCTACGCGACGGACCGGCTCGCCGCCCTGGGCTGGCGGCCGCGCCACGACTCGATCGGGGCCGTGCGGCGAGCGGTCGACCAGATCGCCGCGCAAGAACGCGGCCGCGGCTGAGGCGCCCGCGATGCAGGCGGTCATTCTCGCCGGGGGCAAGGGCACGCGCCTGGCCGAACGGCTCCAGGGCCGGCCGAAGCCGCTCGTCGATGTCGCGGGCGTTCCCCTCCTGGAGCGCCAGATCGGCACCCTGCGGGATTACGGGGTCGACGCGGTCGTCCTCCTCGTCAACCACGCGGCCGACCAGATCGCGGCATTCTGCGCGGCGCGGGAGAATTTCGGCCTCGCCCGGCTCGCGCTCGTGGACGACGGCGCGCCGCGGGGCACCGCCGGCGCCGTACTGGCCTGCCTGGATCGGCTCGCGGACCGCTTCCTGGTCGTTTACGGCGACACGCTCTTCAACATCGACATCGACCGTTTCCTGGCGGCGCACGCGGAAGCCGGGGCCGACGCGACGCTGTTCCTCCACCCCAACGACCATCCCTTCGACTCGGATCTGGTCGCGGTGCAGGACGGCCGCATCACCGCCTTCCTGCCCAAGCCGCACCCGCCCGGCGCGCTGCGGCCCAACCTCGTCAACGCCGCCTTCTACGTCGTCGAGAAGCGGGCCCTGGAGGGTTGGCGGGACTTCCCGACGCCGGCCGACTTCGGGCAGGATCTGTTTCCCGCCCTGCTGGAGCGGGGGGCGTTCCTCCAGGGCTTCAACAGCTTCGAATACATCAAGGACCTCGGGACGCCCAAGCGGCTCGACGCGGCGTGCGCGCACCTCCGGAGCGGCGTGGTGGCGCGCGCGCGCCACCGCACGCCGCAGGCCTGCGTCTTCCTCGACCGGGACGGCACCCTCAACGTCTTGCGGGATTACGTGCGCCGGCCGGAGGATCTCGTCCTCCTGCCCGGCGCGGCGGAAGCGGCGCGGCGCTTCAACGCGGCCGAGTACCGGATCGCCGTGGTGACCAACCAGCCCGTGATCGCGCGCGGGGAATGCTCGATGGAGGGCCTGCGCGCGATCCACGCCAAGCTCGACATGGCGCTGGGCGAAGCCGGCGCCTATGTCGACCGCCTCTACGTCTGCCCCCATCACCCGGACGCCGGCTTCCCGGGCGAGGTCCGCGCGCTGAAGGTCGCCTGCGCGTGCCGCAAGCCGGAGCCGGGGCTGATCCTCCAGGCCGCCCGGGATCTGAACGCCGACCTCGCGCGCTCGTGGATGATCGGCGACAGCACGAGCGATCTCCTGGCAGCCCGCAATGCCGGCGTCCGGTCGATCCTCGTCCTGACCGGTGCGGGCGGGCGCGACGGCAAGTACCGTGTCCGTCCGGACTTCACCGTACCCGACATCGCCGCCGCCGCCGCGTTCGTCCTCGACATCCATCCCCGGCTCGTGGCGGAAACGGCCCCCCTCATGGACGGGGTGCGGCCGGGGGATCTGATCTGCATCGGCGGCCCGGCCCGCGCGGGCAAGTCGACGGTCGCCGCGGTGCTGGCGCACGCGCTGCGCCGTGCCGGCCGCGACGCCGCCGTGCTGCCGCTCGATGCCTGGATCAGGCCGGAGGCGGAGCGGACCGAGGGGGTGCTCGGCCGTTTCGATGTCGAAGCCGCCGCCGCCGCCCTGGATCCCTGGCTCAAGGGCGGCGCGACCGCGATCGACCTGCCCGATTACGACAGGCGGCGGCGCCTGCGCTGTCCCGGGGAATCGCTCCGCCTGCGGGCCGAGACCGTGGCGATCCTCGAAGGCATGCCGGCCCTGATGCTGCCCCTCCGGACAGGCCGCCGCGTGCTGACGATCCACCTCGGCACCGACGAGGCTGGCCGCCAGGCGCGCGTGATCGCCGACCTGATGGACCGCGGGCTCGCCGGCCGCGACGAGGCTGCCGCCGTCTACGAGGCACGCCAGCGCGACGAGTTTCCGCTCGTCGAGCGGGCGGGCCGCGGCGCCGGCCTGCGGCTCGCCCTCGATCACTGCTTCCCCTGACTCCGCGACCGGGCCGTCATGATCATCAGCCGAACCCCCCTGCGCATGAGCTTCGTCGGCGGCGGCAGCGACCTGCCGGACTTCTACCGCCGGCACGGGGGCGCGGTCCTGAGCACCGCGATCGACAAGTACGTGTACGTCAACATCAATCGCAAGTTCGACGGCGGCATCCGCCTCGCCTACTCGAAGACGGAGGAGGTCGAGTCGGTCGATCAGATCGAGCACCGGCTCGTGCGCGCGGCCTTCGCGTGCCTCAACGTCACCGGCGGGGTCGAGATCACGACGATCGCCGACATCCCGTCGCGGGGAACCGGCCTCGGCTCGTCGAGCACGTTCACGGTCGGTCTTCTGAACGCGGTCAGCGCCTATCTCGGACGGCACATCTCGCCCGACGATCTGGGGCGCCTGAGTTCGGAGATCGAGATCGAGCGCTGCGGTGAGCCGATCGGCAAGCAGGATCAGTATGCGGCCGCCTACGGCGGCTTGAACCTCATCGAGTTCAAGGCCGACGACAGCGTGCACGTGTCGCCGGTCATCATGCCGGCGACGCAACGCCGAGCCCTCGAGCGCCGCATCATCGTGTTCTACACCGGCATCACCCGCAGCGCCTCCGGCATCCTCAAGGCGCAGGCGCAGGCCGTGGCGAGCGACCAGGCCAAGCGCGGGGCGCTGATTCGCATGGTCGAACTCGCCTATCATCTGCGGGACGAGCTGCAGCGCGGCAGCCTCGATTCCTTCGGAGAGATCCTGGACGACAACTGGAACCTGAAGAAGACGCTCAGCAGCGGCGTCAGCTCGACGGAGATCGACGCGTGGTACGCGCTGGGGAAGCAGGCCGGGGCCATCGGAGGGAAGATCCTCGGTGCCGGCTCCGGGGGCTTCCTGATGTTCTACGCGCCCGAGGATCGGCACCCGGCGATCACGGACGCGCTGAGCCACCTGCGGCCGGTCCGCTTCGGCTTCGAACAGCTCGGCAGCCGGATCATTTTCTACAATCCAAATGTCTATGCTTCATGATATAACTCAGATAATGGAGGATTAATATGGCAGTCTCAGAGCTTATTGATGCGCAATCCGTTCAAAATCGACTGATAACTGAGCGACATTGATTTGACATTCTCGTTCTTCGTCCGAAACGAAGCGGTTGATTTGTGGACGCTTGAGGCTCTAAAGCTTTCTTGAGCTGGCGGGTGCTCGAATCTGTGCGCCCGGGAATCAAGCCGTGCGTTCTGCGGAGCCTTGCTTTCTGGCCGGCCCTCTCTGCCGAACAGGACTTGTTGGATGATCCAGCACGACGCCGCGCCCACGTGTTCCTTCGCATCCGATTATCTCGGGCGCCTGACGACGATACTGGGGGCGCTGAACGCGCGGGACATCGATCGCGCGATCACGGTCATCCGCGACGTCTGGCATGCGGGGGGCCAGATCATCACGCTCGGCAACGGCGGCAGCGCCATCACGGCGCTCCACTTCGCGACCGACTGGAGCAAGGGCGTGTTCGAGGCCACGCGGCGACCCTTCCGCGGTCGGAGCCTGATCGACAACATGGGCATCGTGACGGCCTACGCGAACGACGTCTCCTACGCCGACGTGTTCGTCGAGCAGCTCCGCAACATCGCAACGCCCCAGGATCTCGTGGTGGCGATCTCGGGCAGCGGCAATTCGGAGAATGTCGTTCGTGCGGTGCGCTACGCCAACGCGCTCGGCTGCGAGACGCTCGGCCTGGTCGGCTATTCCGGGGGCAAGGTGAAGCCGCTGGCCAAGCATGTCGTCTGGGTGGAGGTCAACGACATGCAGATCGCCGAAGATGTCCACGCCATCTTCGGACACATCGTCATGCAGGCGCTCTGCCGGGCCGACGGTTGAGGTCGTTCGTGGCCGCGACGCGCGGGCAATTTCAGGCACAGGCGCGGATGGACGCCTTGCTGACGGATTCGGTTTCGCGCGGGACCGCTCGCTCTGGGGATACACCGTATCGTTTGCCGGGATTCGCGCTTCAAATGTGCTGAGGAGGAGCAGGTTTTGACCGAAAAACATCTGGACAGGCTCGAGCTTGGATGTGGAGTCAACCAAACTCCGGGATATCTGCACAATGACATCAACCCGTTTGACGGCGTCGATATCGTAGGAAATCCTTGGGACATCGATCTTCCGGATCATTCCATGAAGGAAGTCATTGCGCTCGGCTTGATGGAATATCTGACCTACCAGCAATTCAGCATGACGCTCGACAAGGTACGCAGGTTGCTGGAGCCGGGCGGCATTTTCCTGTTCGACGTCCCGGATATTCCGGTCTGGTGTCGATACGTCGTCGACCATTTCGACGGAAAGCCGATCCCGTTCTCCATCGATCACGTTTTCTGCACTCTATACGGCTGGCAGCGCTGGCCGGGCGATGAGCACAAGTCCGGATGGTACCGAGAGAAACTTGATCAGGCCCTGAATACAGCCGGATTCACCGAGACACGATACGGCCTGCAGCCATTTGAGGAACGAAGCATCGCTCGCCGTCGCATGGCCCGCCCGCACGATGCGCACCTTTATTGTCAGACGCGCGCATGAATCGGATCGAAAGCCGGATTTCCGCTCCCCTTCGCGGCTTGGGTCGCAGAGGATCGAAGGAAAACCGCCGTGGCGGCCGCATCGGATGCGCCGGCGCGTGCCAGGAGGAAACGATTCCCCCTGGTCGATCGACCCTTGGCATGGGCGGCTAAGCAGGTTTCGCTGAAGTGGTCACCGGTTTTGCGACGAAGACCTGCGACAGATCGAGGAGCGAAGCGGATGAAGCCTGGGCCTGCCAACGCAAGTCTGCTTAGCATCCCATCAGAAGCCGCGATCAGATTTGCAGCTCCTTCCATGCGGGATCGGCGAGCCTTTGAACCCGCTCGGCTCCCAGTGGGGTCCGCTCAAGGATGGCGTCTGATGCATCCCACAGGTCGTCGCCTGCGCGGCGTATAGGGCGCGTAGAACAGCGGTCGCGCCGTCTCTCATCGGAGCCGGACGGGTGTACCGGCTTCGTATGCGCCCGTCGACACGCGTCCGGTGCCAAGTCGGGCCGATGATCGAGCCCAGCACGACGACCTGAACGGGGGGAGTCACCTGCCCTTCACGGCGGCACGGGAGGATGACACATCGCGCACCGTAGCGGTTCCGGTGAAGCGGTCCGAGAACGACTCACAACCGCATCGCAGTTCTCGCCCCCCGGGCATCTTGCTCCGGAATCGATCACCTCGGTTCGCCGCAGGCCGCCGCAGCTACGCCGCCGACTTGCGGGCCAGAGCCCAAACGACAACGGGGAAATCAGCTTCGTTGTCCAGATTCATACCGTGAGAGAAGGTGACCCATCGATCGAAGTTCGCGACGACGCACTCGCGATTACCCCAACTGTCGGCAATAATCGTTTCGGGATCAAACCCTGCTTCTTCCAGAAAATATTTCATGCCCGTCGATGTCCATCGCGAACAATTCAAAGGGTGCCCATGGATTTTCACGAGAAACGGGGTCGTAATGATAAACAAACCGCCTGGTTTAAGCATGCGCCATACATTTCGAGCTGCGCGATACGGATATTTCAGATGCTCGAAGACCTGTTCAGCGAATATCACGTCGTATGTATTTGAACCATCGACATCGAAACAGATATCGAACTGCGGGTAATGTAAAGCTTTGAAGGACTTCCAAGGAAACGTTTGCCAATAATTGCCGGAGAGTTCCAGGGCATTCAATTGCGAATGAGGTAGGCGTTTGACCACTTCACTATTGCATAAATTCATGATCACTCTTGACCAATCTGTCATTTTGTTCCCCAAGCTATCAAGCGGAATTCAAGTTGTCGGTGCGGTTACGCTCAGCCCCCGGTCTGGCGCTGCGACGCCTACGACTCGGGCGGCCATGAACTCCGCTTCGGGAGTTGAAATTTCCGGAGGATCTCTCGGATCCAAGTCTTCGGTCGTAAGCCGCAGTTTTCATACCTCATTTTTATAGCACGTCTTGAGACATAAACTTATTTACAAACATTCCTTCCCGAACAATGAAAATTCTAAATATTATAGACGTATTATTTGCGCGAATCACAATTCCATTCTTCATAGCACCGCCAATAAAACCTCGCAACTTTTTCTGTGATCGTCACAGGCTTGAAGTTTTCTTTCCAACATGCAAGATACTCCCGGCTGCAAATTGAATTGTGCGATACATCATTTGATATGCAGCATCTGTTCGAAATGTTTGACACATTTATTCGAAATCCACACGCGGTGAACGCTTTCTGGAACTAATGTGATGCTGAAGACATCGATCATCATCGCATCCTACAAACGGGCCGCACAGCTCGCGGTGACTCTCCGACGCCTACCCGTGAAGCCGATGCAGGATTTTGGCGCCGAGTT
Source organism: Methylobacterium sp. J-030 (assembly GCF_022829545.1). GTDB lineage: Bacteria > Pseudomonadota > Alphaproteobacteria > Rhizobiales > Beijerinckiaceae > Methylobacterium. The sequence goes on from NZ_JAKSYM010000322.1 coordinate 59,035, forward strand.
GATTCTGGTCGGGTCGGCCCCCGATGACGCGACCGCCGCAGTCTTCAAGCAGTACGGTGACACCGTTTCGTTTCCGGTCAAATGGGCAATGGCTTCGGATCCGGGTTTCGTCCACGCCCAGAACGTTGGCATCAGTATGAGCGACGGGGATCTTATCGTATTCACTGATGATGATTGTTACATGGACGAAAATTACCTGACAATTCTCCACGATAAATTCGATCCCAAAGTCTTCCAATATGGCAGCGGCGAGATCGGAAGGGCCTCACGGGACTACGACTGGGGCGTCGCACACACGGAATGGTGGTCTTTCAAAGAGGAAGGAGCGATCCTGCGGCCGCGCAGCTTCATCAGCCCCGGGTTTATCCAGGGGGCCAACATGTTCTTCCTGCGCGAAGTCCTCGCCGCGACGGGTGGCGTCCGCAAAGTCGGCCCGATCGATAGCAACGATGCCATGACGGCACACCTTGCCTCGCAGGCCGGGTACACGGGCGTGATGCTGCGCGGACCCAAGGTGTATCACGACCACGGCCGCAAGGCGAACACACCCGAAGCGGAACACGTCAAGGACATGTACGCTGTGGTCACAGGTGCCTATTTCGCGCAGCTTGCGGCGAGCGGAGGCAAGGATTTCTTCCAATACTGGCAGGATCGACTGCCGGAACCGAGTGACACCACCGAGTTGCGTCGGCTCGGGCTCGCACTCGGTGCATTCGCAGAAGAAATCGCTTGGATGCAAGAGGCCCGCGCCACGCAGTCTCAGAACCCCCACTACTCACCGCGATTCAGCTATACTCTTGCGAAAGCCTGACCGCTCATGACTCTTGAATATGCAGGTGTTGCTTCCATTGAAGTTGCCGAGACACCGCATCTCGGCGGCAACGCCAATCACGGCGACCCCTATTCCTTTGCCCCATCGGTCGTCAGATACGTCACCGAGCGCTTCGCGTTGCGCTCGATGCTTGATCTCGGCTCGGGCCAGGGGCATGTCGCCGCCCAGTTTCATCGCCAGGGGGTGATCGCGATCGCCTGCGATGGACTGACGCGCAACATTACTCACAACGTCTATCCGGTCGTCCAGACCGACTTCACAAAGGGGCCGTTCGCCTGTCACGTCGATTTGACGTGGTGTCAGGAAGTAGCCGAGCATGTGGAAGAGCGCCACCTCGACTATTTCGTGCGCTCGCTTACCTGCGGCAAGATCATCCTCATGACCCATGCTGTGCCCGGGCAGCACGGTTATCACCACGTCAACTGCAATGACACGAGCTACTGGCTCAACGTCATCAATCAGGCTGGGTACGACTGCGTGGTGGCGGACACCAACCGGATCCGCAAGCTCGCCGAAGCGGAAGGCGCGGCATACCTTGCAAGGACTGGTTTGCTCTTCGTGCGCCGATAGGCTGCCCGCAGGTCGGTTCGCCGCGTGCAGGCCCTGCAATCCCGCAGCCTTTTGCGACACCCGCGGAGGGACGACCGCCCCAGCAATGGCACCGCACGATCACAAAAAGCCGCGCCCGGTCGCAGTGCGATCGGGCGCGGCTCCAAGCATCTGGTCTGACGCGCTCTCCGCCGAACCGATGTCGGCTCCGGCGGAGGGCGCTCTGGCTGCGATCAGTACTTGCGCACCAGCGGGCCGACCGGCTCCGGCATCAGCGGGGGCAGCGGGGCCGCCACGACGCCGCCGAGGTAGTAGCGCAGGCCGATCTTCACGTCGTGCGCCTCGATGTCCTTCACCTTGATCGCCTGCAGGCTGCCGGTGCAGCACGGCACGTAGCCGGCGCCGGTCTCGGCCTTGCCGAGGTTCAGGTAGCGGTAGGCCAGTTCGATCTTCAGCGCGTCGGTCACATTGTAGGCGAGACCGGCGTGGAGCGCCCAGGCGAAGCTGCCGTACGACTTGTCCTTGTAGAACTTGCTGCCGCTGTTGGTGTTGTAGACCGGGTTGCCGTTCGAGTCGTAGACCGGCTTGTAGTTGTAGGACGGCGCGCCGCAGCTGCAGCCATAGACCGGGTTGGCGTAATCGTAGCCGTAGGTCGGGCTGGTGAACTGCTGGTTGGTCGAGTAGGACGAGATGTGGTTGAAGGCGTAGCCGACGCCGCCGCCGATGAACGGCGTGATGCCGTACCACGTGCCGAGGTCGAAATAGGCGTTGGCCATCACCACCGCGGAGTCGAAATTGCCGCTCGACTTGTTGACCCCGTATGAGCCGAGGCCATCATCGTAATCCGGGCCACGGTAGTATTCACTGCCGCGCAGGCCGGTAGCGTAGCGGTATTCACCGGTGATGTCACCACGGAAGAACGGGGTGAACTGGTAGCCGACGCCGACGCCCGCGAAACCACCGCCGCCGATCTCGTTGCCGAAGGAGCGGTTGGCGTCCGGATAGCCGGTATAGTCGTAGGCCTCGCTGTATTTCGGGCGGTTGTAGACGCTAGCGCCCACGTCGCCGCGCAGGTACCAGCCGCCACCGACCTCGATCGGAACGGGCGGCGGAGGCGGAGGTGGGGGCAGCAGGTCCGCCGCAGCGGCGAGGCAGGGCGCGCCGACGCTCGCCGCGAGCGTCAGGCTACGCACCAAAGCGTTGAGCTTGGAGCGGGCCATAAGAATTCCTTTACTGGATTCGTGAGCCCGACGCTCGGCGTGCGTGCTCTGTGGTTACCCTGTGAAGAATGCGCGCAACGTCTTAAATCCAGCTTAACGTTAAGTCTTAGGCTTGCGGGTTTTCGATCCACCGGGGCAAACCGTTGCTGGACCAATATTGGTTTGTCCCGCGGCTATGTGCCGTCACGTGTTCAGTATCGGCACACCCATGAGGACATCGGCATGAACAACCTGCACCGCCCGGCCTCGCGGATCAGGCTCCGGCGGAGCGAGGCCGGCTGAGGCGCCCGTGCTCCCCGAGGACGTGCGCATCCTGGCGCTGATGCTGCCGGAGACGGTGGCGGGCGCCCATAGCGGCAACCCGGATTTCCGCGTCGGCGGCCGGGTGTTCGCGACCCTGTGGGTCGAGGAGACGCGGGTGGTGCTGCGGCTCGCGCCCGCCGATCAGGCCGCCCTGTGCGCGGCCGAGCCGGACCTGTTCACGCCGCTCGACGGGGCCTGGGGCCGCCGCGGCTGGACCAACCTCGATCTCGACCTCTGCGAGGAGGAGACGCTCCGCACGGCCCTCCTGGCGGCATGGCGCATGACGGCGCCGCCGGACTTAAGCGCCGCCTACGACTGAGCGCCCAGGTCCTGGTTTCGAAAGGTGGAGACCTTTCGCGGGTCCGGGGCGGAGCCCTGGTGGAGATATCAGGGCTCCGCCCCCGAACCCCACCAAAGGGCTGAGCCCTTTGGAATCCCGAACGTCAGGCCGCGGCGCGGGTCACCGCGTCGACCACCTCGTCCACCACCGCGCTGACGAGGCCGCGGTCGTCGCCCTCGGCCATCACGCGGATCACCGGCTCGGTGCCGGAGGGGCGGATCACGAGGCGGCCGGCATTGCCCAGCCGCTCGCGGGCGTGCTCGATCGCGCTCACCACGCTGTCCTGGCGCAGCGGCTCGCCGGCCTTGTAGCGCACGTTCTTGAGGATCTGCGGCAGCGGCTCGAAGCAGTGGCAGACCTCGCTCACCGGCCGGTTCTGGCGCTGGACCACGCTCAGGAGCTGCAAAGCCGCCACGAGGCCGTCGCCCGTGGTGGTGTAGTCCGACATGATGATGTGGCCGGATTGCTCGCCGCCGAGGTTGTAGCCGTGCTCGCGCATATGCTCCAGGACGTAGCGGTCGCCCACCGCGGTGCGGGCGAGCGTCAGCCCGAGGCCGCCGAGATAGCGCTCCAGGCCGAGATTCGACATGATCGTGGCGACCAGCCCCGGCTGGGTGAGGCGCTCGTCCTCCTTCCACGAGCGGGCGACCACCCCCATGAGCTGGTCGCCGTCGACCACGTGGCCCTTCTCGTCGACGATCAGCACCCGGTCGGCGTCGCCGTCCAGCGCGATGCCGATATCGGCCCGGCGCTCGCGCACCTTGGCGACGAGCGCCGCCGGCGCGGTGGAGCCGACGTCGCGGTTGATGTTGAATCCGTCCGGCTCGGTGCCGATGGCGATGACCTCGGCGCCGAGCTCCCACAGCGTCTCGGGGGCGACCCGGTAGGCGGCGCCGTTGGCGCAGTCGACCACGACGCGCAGGCCCTCCAGGGTCACGTGCCGCGGCAGGGTGCGCTTGGCGAACTCGATGTAGCGGGCATGCACGCTCTCGATCCGCTTGGCCCGGCCGAGGTCGTGCGAGGCGGACAGGCGCTTGTGCATGTCGGCGTCGATCAGCCCCTCGATCTCGTGCTCGATCGCGTCGTTGAGCTTGAACCCGTCGGGCCCGAACAGCTTGATGCCGTTATCCTCGAACGGGTTGTGCGAGGCCGAGATCATCACGCCGAGATCGGCCCGCATGGAGCGGGTCAGCATGGCGACGGCCGGCGTCGGCACGGGGCCGAGCTGCAGCACGTCCATGCCCACCGAGGTGAAGCCCGAGATCAGGGCGGTCTCGATCATGTAGCCGGACAGGCGGGTATCCTTGCCGATCACCACCCGGTGGCGGTGGTCGCCGCGCTGGAACACGAGGCCCGCCGCTTGGCCCACCTTGAGGGCGAGTTCGGGGGTGATCACGCCGTTGGCCCGGCCGCGGATACCGTCGGTTCCGAAATACTTGCGCACGAGGTCGTCTCCGGGGGCCGGTCTCACCGGCCGGACAGATCTTAGCAGACAATCGTTTACGCCGGATGCCGAGCCGCCGGCGGAGGCAATCGGGTGCTCCCCGACAAAGGCGGTCGAAATGGGGCCACGCCCCTGACGGGCGCTACAGGATCCGCGGCAGCGACGCGCCCACCAGGGCGAGGCCCGAGAGGGTCAGGAGGCTCAGCACCAGGGTGCGGAACGACGCCTCGCTGATGCCCAGATAGATCCGCGCACCGAGGAACGTCGGGATCAGCATGGCCGGCAGCACCACGGCCAGCATCGGCAGCATGGCCCGCGTGACGAGCCCGGACGCGACGTAGGTGCCGGCCGTGACGGTGAGCATGGCGAGGTTGAAGTTCTGGATCACGGCGCGCTGCACGTCGCGCTCGTAGCGGCGCAGGGTGCACCAGAGGGTGGGCAGCACGCCCGTGAAGCCGCCGAGGCCGCCCATCAAGCCGCCGCCGAGGCCGACCAGGGCGTCGGCGAACCGGCCGCCCACGGTGATGCGGGGGAGGTTCTGGGCGAACAGCATGGTCGGGCACCAGACGAGCAGCAGCAGGCCTAGGATCACCTTGAACCAGTCGGCGTCGAGGCGCGGCAGCAGGAGGATGCCGAGGGGGACGCCCGCGAGGCCGCCGAGCACGAAGGGCGCGAGGCGCTTGAGATCGAAGCCGCGCCGGACCGAGAGGGCGGCGACGACCTGCCCGGTGAAGGCGCCGGAGACGGCGAGGAAGGCGGCGAGCTTCGGGTCGAGCACCCAGGCCCAGAACGACAGGGAGACGAGCCCGAAGGCGAAGCCCGAGAGCCCCTGGACGAAGCCGGCGACGACCGCGCCCAGGGCGACGACGAGATAGGTCGAGACCGGCATGTGAAAGCCTTTGCGGCACGTGGAAAGCCCGTCGGTGCCGCATTTCCGATCCTGAGGCGCGGAGCGCGCGATCACGCCGACCGGGCCGACTCATAACCGAGCGGCCCAAGCTGTCACGCGAGAACGGCCGCGCCGGCCGCCTCTCGCCCCGGTCGTCGGAGGCCGGGACGATCCATCAACGCCTTTCCCGCTGCCGGGGCACAGACCACGCGGTGCGCCGGCGGCCGCGATCGGCCTCCGTTTCAGGCGGTGCGGCTCGGCGACACGTCCATCGCGACGCGTCGGACGATCTCGATCGTCCAGGCCCAGAGCAGGTGGCCGAGGACTTCGGAGAAGGTCTCCTGCGCGGAAATCTCCCACACCTGCGGAGCCCAGCCGCCGAAGGGCAGCAGGACGGCGTGGAACAGGATCGTGACGGCCAACCCGAAGGCCAGGCCCTGCCCGAGGGTCGTGATCGGGACCGCCACGGCGAGCGCGCAATAGAGCACGCCGAAAACGATCGAGAAGGCCTGATGCATGAGGGCGACGCCGTAATTGATGACGTGGCCCGTGAACAGGTAGGTCATGGCCTCGGCGTTGAGCCCCAGGGCCTTGAGGATGGCGAAAGGCGGTGAGATGCGTCCGGCTTCGCGGGGCGGGAACGGTATTTCCGATCCCCATTTGACGAAACTGGATAGATTTCCTCCGATAACACCGGCCCATATCGCTGCAATGTAGTTTTCTTTTTCGAAATGACGGAATTTTATAAGCATGAGATCTCCGCTGAAATGCATGTGCGTGAATCACGGACTGCGCGATTCGCACAGAAACATAGCTTGGAGCATTCTTGAAGTCTGAAACGGCGTCCACTCGAAGTGGTATCGCAATGCGCCGGTATCCTATGCGCGACAATGATCGTTTTAACTTCAAACTGTGAGATCTGATTTATGCGTTGCAACAAACAACATGACTGAATGACCATCACTCTTGTCACGGATCGGCCGGTGCACGCGGACGCTGCGGCAACGTCGATCTTCCCCAGGACTTTGACGTGCATGTCCCGCGAGCGGGGCCGGACGCGACGGCGCCCAGGGTCGAGGGTGGCTCATGCGGCTGCGACCGCACGGGCCCGCGTTGCGGCAGGCTTCGGTTCCGACGCGGCTCCACGGGACGACCGCCTGCCCCATTCCGGGAGCATCGTCGCGAAAGCCCAGCGGGCGATTGCGGTCGACGGCGAGGTCCCGCGGTAGCCGGCACAAAAAAAGGGCGCCTCGCGGCGCCCCTTTCGCTCATCCGGCCAGGCTCACGCCTGCGGCTGCGGCTCCAGGCCGCCGTCGCTCTCCTTCGGCCGGCCGCGGCCCGCCGAGGGGACCGAGGAGCCCCGGGCCGGGGTCGGCGGCACGTCGCCGCCGTCGCGGATCGGGGGCTGGCCCTTGATCAGGTTGCGGATCTCCTCGCCCGAGAGGGTCTCGTACTCGAGGAGCCCCTGCGCCAGGGCCTCCAGGTCGTCCTTGCGGTCGGCCAGGATGCGACGTGCCTCCTCCAGGCCGGTCTCGACCAGACGGCGCACCTCGGCATCGATCTTCTGGGCGGTCGATTCCGAGACCGATTGCTGCCGGCCCATCGACATGCCGAGGAAGACCTCGTCGTTGTTGTCGCCATACGCGACGGTGCCGAGCTCGGGCGAGAAGCCCCAGCGGGTCACCATCATCTTGGCAAGCCGCGTCGCCTGCTCGATGTCCGACTGCGCGCCCGAGGTCACCTTGTCCTGGCCGAAGATCATCTCCTCGGCGATGCGGCCGCCCATCATGATGGCGAGCCGCGAGGTCATCTGCTCGAAGCTCATGGAGAGCTTGTCGCGCTCGGGCAGCTGCATGACCATGCCGAGGGCCCGGCCGCGGGGGATGATGGTCGCCTTGTGCACCGGGTCGGTGGCCGGGACGTTCAGCGCCACGATGGCGTGGCCGCCCTCGTGATAGGCGGTGAGCCGCTTCTCGTCCTCGGTCATCACGAGGGTGCGCCGCTCGGCGCCCATCATGACCTTGTCCTTGGCGTCCTCGAACTCGTGCATCGTCACGATCCGCTTGCCGCGACGGGCGGCCAGCAGCGCGGATTCGTTCACGAGGTTCATCAGGTCGGCGCCCGAGAAGCCCGGGGTGCCGCGCGCGATGGTCTTCAGGTCGACGTCGGGGGCCAGCGGAACCTTGCGGACGTGGACGCGCAGGATGCGCTCGCGGCCGGTGACGTCCGGGTTCGGCACCATGATCTGGCGGTCGAACCGGCCGGGCCGCAGCAGGGCCGGGTCGAGCACGTCGGGGCGGTTGGTCGCCGCGATGATGATCACGCCCTCGTTGGCCTCGAACCCGTCCATCTCCACGAGGAGCTGGTTCAGGGTCTGCTCGCGCTCGTCGTTGCCGCCGCCGAGGCCGGCGCCGCGGTGGCGGCCAACGGCGTCGATCTCGTCGATGAAGATGATGCAGGGCGCGTTCTTCTTGGCCTGCTCGAACATGTCGCGCACGCGGCTGGCGCCGACGCCCACGAACATCTCCACGAAGTCGGAGCCCGAGATGGTGAAGAACGGCACGTTGGCCTCGCCCGCGACCGCCCGGGCGATCAGGGTCTTACCGGTGCCGGGCGGGCCGACGAGCAGCACGCCGCGCGGGATCCGTCCGCCGAGCCGCTGGAACTTTTGCGGGTCGCGCAGGAATTCCACGATCTCCTGCAGATCCTCCTTGGCCTCCTCCACGCCCGCGACGTCGTCGAAGCTGACGCGCCCGTGGGCCTCGTTCAGGAGCTTGGCCTTCGACTTGCCAAAACCCATGGCGCGGCCGGCGCCGGATTGCATCTGGCGCGACAGGAAGATCCAGGCGCCGATGAAGACCAGGATCGGCAGCCAGCTCACGAGGAGCTGGATGAACCAGGGGGTGTTGTCGGACGGGGGACGGGCGGTGATCTGCACGCCCTTGCCCTGGAGCTTGGAGACCAGCCCCGGATCGTTCGGCGCATAGGACGAGAAATTGCCGCCGCCGACATAGGTGCCGGACACGTCCTGCCCCGAGATCACCACCGACTGGATCTTGCCGGCATCGGCGTCGTTCAGGAGCTGGCTGTAGGCGATCTCGCTGCCGCCGCCCCGGTGCCCCGGGTTCTGGAACAGGGTGACGAGGGCCAGCACAAGCAGGAAGATGACGACCCACAAGGCAAAGTTGCGAAAATTCGGGTTCATCGATCAATCCTTGGCGTGTGCGACCCCCGGGACGGACGCGTCGCGCGGCTCGGCCGGTCCATCCGTGCACACAGCGCCAATGTAAGCGGGGGGCTCTCCCTTGCCAAGTAATCGCGACGCCCCTGCGGCGAGGGCAGCATCCGCCGCCCTCTGCCGGCGCGGCGGCGCGGGGACGAGGCTCACCGTGCCGGCGGCGTCGACGGCGATCATGAAGCCCGCGAGGCTGCGCCGGATCGCCGCCCGACGCCGCAGGGCCGGCAGCAGCGATTCGAGGACCAGGGCTTCGAGGCGTTCGAGCCGGCGGGGTGCCGCCCCGGCCCAAGTCAGGGCCTGGTCGAGGCAGCGCAGGGCGACCGCCTCCGGCAGGGCCGCGAGCACGGCTCCGTCGAGGCGCAGGGTGCCGTCCGCCGCCGGGATCCGCGCGGTCTCAAAAGCCTGCGCGGCGGCGATTCGCAGGGCCGCCGCGTCGCGGGCCGCGCGCTCGGCGAGGCGGGCGAGGCGGGCGGGGGTCAGGCCCTCGCGCTCCAGGATCGGCCAGGCCTCGCGCAGGCGGCCGCGGGCGAAGCGCGGGTCGGCATTGCCGGGGTCGCGCAGGTAGGGGATGCCGCGGGCCTCGCACCACGCGACCAAAGCGGCCTTGGGCAGGACGAGGAACGGCCGCCCCAGGGTGATCCCGGGCACCAGCACCCGCTCGGCGGGCATGCCGGCGAGCCCCGCCGGGCCGCTGCCGGCGGCGAGCCGCATCAGCACGGTTTCGGCCTGATCGTCGCGGGTATGGCCGGTCAGCACGCGGTCGGCGCCGACCCGCCGGGCCTCGGCGGCGAGCAGATCGTAGCGGGCGGCGCGGGCCGCATCCTGCAGGCCGGTCCGCGGCTTCGGCCCCGCCCAGGCCAGGATCGCGTGCGGCAGGCCGAGCGCCCGGGCGGCGGCGCCGACGCCTTCGGCCTCCGCGCGGGATTCCGGGCGCAGGCCGTGATCGACGGTGGCGACCTGCACGCGCGCGCCCAGGGCCGCGGCGGCGTGCATCAGCGCGCGCGAATCGGGCCCGCCCGAGACGGCGAGCAGGACGCCCCGACCGAGCCAGGGTCCAAGGGCCTGCAGAACGGGATCGTCGGAAGCGTCCGTCATGGATTCAAAAGGTCCGTGACCTTTTGCGGGTCCAGGGCGGAGCCCTGATGGGTCCGGGCGAAGCCCGGTTGTCGGTCGTCACCCGATATCGGGGCTCCCCCCCGACACCCCGCCGAAGGGCTCTCCCTTCGGGAACCCGGAAAGGTCAGGCGCCGCAGCGGGCGCGCTTCTGCTCGCGCGCGACGCCCTGGCGGACCCCCGAACCGGCATTCGGGAACTTCCGGTCCAGCTCGGCCAGAGTCGCGCAGGCCTGCTCGCGGGCGCCGAGGGCGGCCAGCGTGACGCCGAGCTTCAGCATGGCGTCGGGCGCCTGCGTGGAGCGGGCGTAGTCGGTGGAGACCTTCAGGAACTGCTCGGCCGCCTCGCGGTTGCGGCCGCGGGCGAGGTAGCTCTCGCCGAGCCAGTAGGTGGCGCCTGCGACGCGGTTGTCGCGGGGATGCGACTGGATGAACTGGCGCAGGCCCATCTCGGCCTGCTCGTACTGCTTCGAGCGGTACAGCTCGACCGCGGCCTCGTAGTCCGCGGCCGGATCGCCCGTCCGCGTGGCGGCGACGCTCTCGCTCTCGGAGGGGCGAGCCGGGATCGCCCCGGTCCGGGCCGGCGGGCGCAGGTCCACCGGCTGGTCGTAGCCGGGGGCCCCGGCCTCCTCGTCCTCGCTCTCCATGGCCCCCTCCAGGGCGCCTTGGGGCAGGCGCTGGGGCCGCGGCGCGGCCTCGGCCGCTTCTGTTGCCTCGACGGCCTCGCGGGGCGGCAGCGGGGCGGAGGGCTGGGTGCTGCCGAGCTGCATCGGCGCGCCCGGCGCCCCGGGGGCCTGCGCCGGGTCGAACGCGTCGCCGCGCTTGCCCGGCCGCCCGGAACCCGGATTGACGCCGTTGACGGTGCCGGCCGGGCCTGAGGACGGCGCGGCCGTGGGGGCGGGCCTGCCGCTCCCCTTGCCCTCGCTCCCCTTGCCCTCGTTCAGGCGGAACTCGACATCCTCCTGGAACTTGCGCAGCTGCTCCTTGAGCTGGCGGTTCTCGTATTGAAGGGTCTCGATCTGCCCCGCCATCACGCGGGACTGGTTCTCGATGCGCCCGAGGCGCACGACCAGCTCGGAGGCGTCCTGCGCGGCGGCCGGGTGGCCGAGGAGCGCGGCACCGAGGGCGGTGGCGAGGGTGAGACGGGTGCGAAGGCGGACGGGCATGGATCAGGTTACGGTCCGATGGCGGCGCGTGGCCCTAACAGATGCGCCGGTCCGCGGCAAAACTGGGGCGGGACTGGAGGGCGAGGCGTGTTCCCGCCCTCCGGCGCGGCCGTTCGGATGTCACGCCCCGGCGCCGCGGTCCAGCACGATCACGGCCCGGCGGTTCTGCGACCAGCAGGAGATGTCGTTGCACACCGCCACCGGCCGCTCCTTGCCGTACGACACGGTCCGCATCCGGCTCGCCCCGATGCCGCGGGTGGCGAGGTAGTCGTTCACCGCCTGGGCCCGGCGGGCGCCGAGGGAGAAGTTGTACTCGCGGGTGCCGCGCTCGTCGGCATGGCCCTCGATGATGAAGGTGTAGCGCGGGTAGCGCTGCAGCCACGCGGCCTGCTTGTCCAGCGTCGCGGTGGCGGTGGGCGTCAGGTCGGTGGAATCGGACTCGAAGAAGACCCGGTCGCCGATATTGACCACGAAGTCCTGAGCGCTGCCCGGGGTCGCGGCGCCGGCGCCGAACGCGGAGGCGTCGGCGAGGTCCTTGTCGTTGCTGCAGGCGCCGAGGCCGAGGCCGGCGACGAGGGCGAGGCCGAGGGCGGCGGCACGGAAACGCTGCGTCATGATCAAAAAGCTCCTCGCGCGGGGCCGAAGGCCGGCTGCGGGTCTTCGAGGCGGGTCCGCGTAGTCCTTGAGCGCCGTCTGTAGGCGCGGATGGTTAAGCGACGGTTCCGCCGGGCGGCTGATGGGGCTCGCGTCGTCTCGGCGGCGTGCGCTGACACACCCGGGACACGCCCGGAATGCGGCGGTCGCGGGGCGGAGGAGCCGGACCGGCGATTTCACGCGGGTCGGTTGCGGCGCTGCAACAGGATCATCCGGATTTCGCACCGTCCGGTAACGGACCCCGGGCGCCGATTAAGAGATCATCAACCCTATCGATCCCTAAATCGGCGGGCCGAACTCCGGATATCCCGCCATGCGCCCCGCCCAGAGCGTCCTCATCGTCGAGGACAGCTACCTGCTCCTTGAGATCATCGCGAGCCTCTGCGAGACGCACGGCATCCGGGTGGTCGAGGCTTCCACCGGCGAGGCGGCCCTGACGCTCCTGCGTGCGCGGGGCGCGGCGATCGACTGGCTGTTCACCGACATCCACCTGCCCGGGCTGATCGACGGCTGGACGGTGGCCCACGCCTTCCGGGCGATCCATCCCGACCGGCCGGTGGTCTACACCTCGACCGACGCGACGGGCCGCAACGGCGTGCCCGGCAGCCTCTTCCTGCGCAAGCCGTTCCAGGTGCGGGAGGTCAACCGGCTGGTGCGGATGATGGTCGAGGGACTGGGTGAGGCGCATCTCGGCGCGCCGCTCTGCACAGCGGGTTGAGCAGGCTCAGCCAACCCGGAACAGCGCCACGATCTCCGGTGCGGCGAGCCAGGACTCCACCCGCGGACAGGTGAGGTCGCCGACCGGCAGAGTTTCGTAGACGGAAAAACTCGCCGCGATGAAACCCGGCAGATCGTAGAGCACCGGGAACTCGTCGCCGGACACCTTGGACTTCAACGCCTTGGCCTTGAACAGGTACGATCCGGTCACCCCGAAAAGCTCGGCCACGGGCGGATAGATCGGCCAGATCACGTCCTGGGTCAGCTCGTCGCCGAGGTAATCCTCGATCTCCACCGGCTCCGGGGCGATCCCGCTCTCCGCGAGCAGCCGCCGGGCGATGTCGCCGATGACGTGCGCCTTCGGGTGGTTCATCAGGTGCATGAAGGCGCCGCGCCGCGCCCAGCGCGTCAGCTCGCGCTCCAGGCCGAAGCCCAGGGCCTCGGCCGCGCCGACGAGCTCGCGCACCGCCGGATCCCAATGGTCGAGATAGCCGAGGCGCCGGAACACGTCCTCGCGAAACAGGCCGGCGGTGTGCCGGGGCGCGAGCCCGAGCCGGTGGGCGGTCAGCACGATCGCCGAATGGTACTGCCCCATCGGCGAGGGCGCGAGCTTCAGCGCGGCGAGGTCCGAGGCCTGCCCGGCATACACCATATCGGGGTGGAAGGCCGAGAACACGATCGACGGGAACAGCCTGAGCCGCGGATCGGCGGCGCGCAGCGTGGCGGCGTCGCCCCCCGGGATCAGCCCGGCCGGAAACGTCTGCGCGAAGACGTGGTCGTGGGCCAGCAGGGTCCGGACCAGGCCGTCGATATGGCCGTGGTCGCGCTTCAGAGAGCCCATGGGCAGGTAGCGCACGGGGCTCCTCGGCGCGAGCAGGCGCATCGCCCGGGCGACGCCGCGGGCCTGGCAATTGCCCAGCACCGCGATGCTCGGCCCGTCGCGGCCGGTGGCGGCGCGGGCGCGGTTCCGCCATGGTGTCGCCCAGGTGGGGGCCCAACTGACGGGGGCCCAACTGGGCACCGAGAGGGTGAACGCGCTGCGGGCGCGCCGGGGCAGGTCGTTCAGGGCCACGTCGCGTGCCGGTATCAGCGGACGGTTCGGCGGTCCCGAGGGCCGTCGCCGTCGTGAGGAAGAGGGTTCGAAGATGGCGTTGAATCCGTATACGGGTCTACCGGCCGAGCGATTCTGGCGCAAGGTCGTGACCAACGTGCCGCCCTTCGCGGTCAATCCGCACCCGAAGGACACGTTCGTGATCGCGCCGACCGACAAGGTCGCCACCGGCGGCTCCTGCTTCGCGCAGCGGGTGGCCGAGGCGGTGCGCGGCGCCGGGTTTAACTACTACCTGACCGAGCCGCCGCTCCCCGGCATGAGCCCCGAGGAGGCCAATGCCCGGCAGTTCGGCACGTTCTCGGCGCGCTACGGCAACCTCTACTACACGCGCCAGTTCGTGCAGCTGTTCGACCGGGCCTATGGCCGGTTCGAGCCGGAGCTGAAGGCGTGGCTGCGCGACGACGGCCGCTACGTCGACCCGTTCCGCCCGACCGTCGAGCCGGCGGGCTTCGCCAGCGAGGCCGAGGTGATCGCGGCGCGCGACGCGCATCTCGCCGAGGTGCGCCGCCTGTTCGAGACGCTCGACGTGTTCGTGCTGACGCTCGGCCTGACCGAGGGCTGGCGCTGGCGGGCCGACGGCGCGGCCCTGCCGCTCGCCCCCGGGGTTGCGGGCGGCACCTTCGACCCCGCGCTCTACGAATGCGTGAATGCCGGCGCCGGCGAGGTGCTGGGCGACCTCAACGGCTTCCTCGACCGGCTGTGGAGCGTGAACCCGAAGGCGCGGGTGATCTTCACGGTCTCGCCGGTGCCGATGATCGCCACCTACATGGACCGGCACGTGATGGAGTCGAACAGCTACTCCAAGTCGGTGCTGCGGGTGGCGGCCGGCGAGGTGGTCGGCCGGGGCGATCCGCGGGCGGTGTATTTCCCCGCCTACGACATCGTCACGAGCAACGTGAATGCCGGGCGCTACTACAACGAGGACCAGCGCACCATCAACGACGCGGGCGTGCGCCACGTGATGCGCCTGTTCCTGGCGACCTTTGCGCGCGACCGGGTCTCCCCGGCGCCGACTCACGCCCCGGTGGACCTCGCGGCGGAGTTCGAGGGCAATGCCGGCGTGATCTGCGACGAGGAGGAGATCGAGCGCAGCGTGGCGTGAGGCGGGGCGAGCCCCCGAGCTCCGCTCCGGCCAAGATCCGTTGACGGCGCCCCCGCCGTCATCGCCTGTGCAACGATGTCCATACTGATGTACATTGCGCCGTGGGTGAGAACGAACTGACCGCGTGGGATGACGAGAAGAATGCCTCGAACATCTCGCGGCGTAAGATCGACTTCGCCGATCTGGAGGCAGCCTTCGACGGGCGGTTTGCCCTGGTCAACGAGGATCAGCGGCAGGATTACGGCGAACGGCGCTTCAATATGATCGTCGAATTGCACGGGATCATCTTCAACATCACCTTCACCCCGCGCGGCGGCAAGCAGCGGATCGTGTCCGCCCGTCTCGCCAATCGGAAGGAAAGGAGGATCTACCATGCCGGGCAAAGTCGCTAAGCCCGCACAAGGCCAGACCGATTGGGTGGCCCTCCGCGCCATGTCCGAGGACGAGATCGAGCGGATGGCCGTCGAGGACGCGGACAACCCGGCCACCGTCAGTGACGACGCATGGGCGCACGCGACCGTCTACGTCCCCACGGGCAAGACCGCGATCCATGCGACGTTCGACCGGGATGTGGTGGCGTTCTTCAAGCAGGGTGGCAGGGGCTATCAGACCCGCATGAACGCCGTGCTGCGCCGCTATATGGAAGCCCAGCAGGTCAAGAAGGCCGACCGATAAGCCGACGGACAATAGGCTCGGGTCTTCCGCAGCCTTAGGCGTAAGCGCCGATCCCGGGTTTGCCTCCGGCCCGCCCTTTCGGGCAAGCTCGGCCGCCCGGGCGCCCGCGCCCTGCCGGAGACGAATCCCGTGAGCCTGCCCCCGCCCCGCCGCGCCGACCACGCCATCGATCCGGTCTTCGTCGCGCGGCACTCGCCCCGCGCCTTCACGGGCGAGGCCGTACCGGAATCCGAGCTGATGCGGATGATCGAGGCGGCGCGCTGGTCGCCCTCGGCCTATAACTCGCAGCCCTGGCGCTTCCTCTACGCGCTCCGGGGCGACGCCCACTGGGACACCTTCCTCGGCCTGCTGGTGCCCGCCAATCAGAAATGGGTCTCGGGTACCGGCGCCATCCTGTTCCTGGTCTCGAACGGCCTCATGAAGGTCGGGGACGAGTTGAAGCCCTCCTACAGCCATTCCTTCGATGCCGGCACCGCCTCCCTGGCGTTCCAGCTCCAGGCGATCCACCAGGGCTGGCACGCCCACGGCATGGTCGGCTTCGACCATGTCCGCGCCCCGGAGGTGCTGCGCCTGCCCGAGAACCACCGGATCGAGGCCGCCTTCGCGGTCGGCCGCAAGACCCCGGAGGCCGACCTCACCGAGGAGCAGCGACCGCGCGAGACCCCGAACGGCCGCCGGCCGATCACGGACTTCACCATCGCGGGGCCGTTCCCGGCCGCCGCGGACTGAGGCGCGTCGGAACCAGCGGCTTCGACCGGGGATTGTGTCCGCATCGCAAAGCCGTCACAGCTCCGGCGCTCGCCGCCTCCGAACCGGGTTCCGGGTGGGCGAATTGCCGGTCCCGGACCTATCCGGTCCGCCCTGCGACGATTCGGGAGCTGGCTCATGGGTTCTTCCGACAGGGGCGCCACGGCCGCCGAATTCCTCGACGACGGGCGGTTCGACCATGCCTCGGGGCTGCAGAGTATCGCCGACCGCCACGGGGTCGGCCTCGACGCCGTGCGCCATCTCGTGCAGGCGCTGGAGCGCGGCCACGGCACCATGGCACAGTTCGACCATCCCGATCTCGGCGGGATGGGCCAGTGGTTCTCCGGCGGCATGGTGATGGTCGGCCGGATGTTCGACGACGCGCTGAAGACGCGGGTCGACGCCCTCTGCACGGAGCTGGCCGCCGCGTTGCCGGCGGGCGGCTTCTCGGTGGCGTCGCCCGCGGCAGGGCACGGCGGCGGCGAGTGGTGGCCGGCGGATCTCGGCGCCCCGGCGAGCACCGGCTCGCAGAACGGGATGCGCTACGCCTATTTTCCGCAGGCCCGGCGGCTTGCCGTCGAGTCGGGTTCGGGCGTGGCAGTCTACGACACGGGCGAGCATCCCATCACGGGGGTCTCGCAAGCGAACGGCAGCCTCGGCTTCACCGGGCCGGCGGGATCCGTCGACGTCGCCCGGCTGCGCCGCATCGAGGCGGAGGCGGCCGCCCCGCGGCAGGCCGATCCCGCGCAGGCACCCGTGGCGGATCCCGCGCCGCCCGGCGACGTGCTGGCCACCATCGAGCGGCTCGCCGCGCTGCACGCCCGGGGTGTGCTCACCGACCGGGAATTTTCCGACAAGAAGGCGGAACTGCTGGCGCGGCTTTAGGGATCGATCGCCGCACCGGAGATTCCAAAGGGCTTCGGCCCTTCGGTGGGTCGCCAGGGTGAAGCCCTGGCCGATCGGGCGCGGCCCGACACAGCAGGGCTCCGCCCTGCACCCGCACAAGGGCTCGCCCTTCTTGAAACCCGGACTTTCCGACGCTTTGCGAGGCCGGGCTCAGGCGATGCCGGCGCGGAGCAGGTCGTGGACGTGCACGATCCCGACCGGCCGCCCGTCCGTCACCGCGAAGACCGCCGTGATGAGCCTGCGGTTCATCAGCTCCAGGGCGGCCTGGGCGAGCTTGTGCGGCTCCACGGTGATCGGATCGCGGGTCATGACCGTCGAGACCGGCGTGTCGAGCAGCGCCGGACCCATGTGGCGGCGCAGGTCGCCGTCCGTGACGATGCCGACGAGGCGCCCGGCCCCATCCGTGACGCCGACGCAGCCGTAGCGCCGGGCCGCGATCTCGATCAGCACCTCGGACATCAGCGCGGTCTCGTGGACCAGCGGCATGTCCTGCGGCCCGTGCATCACCTGCTGCACGGTCTTGAGGCGGGCGGCGAGCGTCCCGCCGGGATGCAGCGTGTGGAAGCGCGCCGAGGTGAAGCCGCGCCGCTCCAGCAGCGCCACCGCCAGCGCGTCGCCGAGCGCCAGCTGGATCAGGCTGGAGGAGGTCGGCGCGAGGTCGTGCGGGCAGGATTCGCGCACGCGCGGCAGTTCCAGCAGCACGTCGGCGGCCTTGGCCAGCGTGCTCTCGCCGTTGCGGGTGATGGCGACCAGGGGAATCGAGAAGCGCCGGCTGAAGCCCACGAGGTCGGACAGTTCCGCGGTCTCGCCGGACCACGACAGGGCGATGATCACGTCGTCCCGGGCGATCATCCCGAGGTCCCCGTGGCTCGCCTCCGTGGGGTGGACGAAGAACGCATGGGTGCCGGTGGAGGCCAGCGTCGCGGCGATCTTGCGCCCGACATGCCCGCTCTTGCCGATGCCGCTGACGATCACCCGGCCCTTGCTCTGCAGGATCGTCTGCACCGCCTCCTCGAAGGCCACGCCGAGGCGCCCCTGGAACGCCGCGCTCGCCTCCTGCAGGGCCGCGATGCCGAGCTGCAGGCTGCGGATCCCAAGGTCCCGGGTGGTGGCCAGATGCGGCGACGGCGCGTC
Source organism: Methylobacterium sp. J-030 (assembly GCF_022829545.1). Taxonomy (GTDB): domain Bacteria; phylum Pseudomonadota; class Alphaproteobacteria; order Rhizobiales; family Beijerinckiaceae; genus Methylobacterium. The sequence continues at coordinate 77,174 of NZ_JAKSYM010000322.1, forward strand.
GTAGCGGTCGTCGTGACGATCGTCGCGCAGGGCGCTGGAAGCGGGAGCGTTCATCGGTTCCGTTCTGAACCCGGCAATGCGAAGCGTGAGGACCGACGCTAGGCAGCCGTCGTGGTTGAAATGTGACGCCGGGACGACGCAGGGCCGCACGTCGGTTGTCCGCAACCCGGTTGAAGCCGCGCCCGCCCGGGTCCATGCTGGCGGCACGCCACACCAGCCACGAGGGCACGCGCCCCATGTCGATCCGCTTCCCCGAACCCGATCCCGCCATCCTCGCCCGGCGCGAGGCGATCCTGGCCGGCCTCGCGCCCCTGGTGGCGCCGGAGGCGCTGGTGGTGAGCGAGGACGAGCGCCGGGCCTTCGAGACCGACGGGCTCACCGCCTACCGGCAGATGCCGCTCGCCGTGGTGCTGCCCTCCACCACCGCGGAGGTGGCGGCCGTGATGGCCTACTGCCACGCCGAGGGCGTGCGGGTGGTGCCCCGGGGCGCGGGCACATCCCTCGCGGGCGGCGCCATCGCGCAGGCGGACGCGATCATCCTCGGCGTCGGCAAGATGACCAAGGTCCTCGACATGGACTTCGCCAACCGCACCGCCCGGGTGCAGAGCGGCATCACCAACCTCGCCATCTCCGGGGCGGTTGCCCACGAGGGCTTCTTCTACGCCCCCGACCCGTCGAGCCAGCTCGCCTGCACGATCGCGGGCAACATCGCGATGAATTCCGGCGGCGCCCACTGCCTCAAATACGGGGTGACCACCAACAACCTGCTCGGCGTCACCCTGGTGCTCAACGACGGCACCGTGGTCGAGCTCGGCGGCCAGCACCTCGACAGCGGCGGCTACGACCTGCTCGGCCTGGTCTGCGGCTCGGAGGGGCAGCTCGGCATCGTCACCGAGGCGACCGTGCGGATCCTGCGGGCCGCCGAGGGCGCGCGGCCGGTGCTGGTCGGCTTCTCGAAGGTCGAGGATGCGGGCGATTGCGTCGCCGCGATCATCGCGGCCGGCATCATCCCGGTGGCGATCGAGTACATGGACCGCGAGGCGATCCTGATCACCGAGGATTTCGCGAAAGCCGGCTACCCGCGCGACGCCGAGGCGATGCTGATCATCGAGGTCGAGGGCTCGGATGCCGAGTGCGACGCCATGCTGGCGCGGATCGAGCGGATCGCGCAAGGCTTCCGCCCGACGAGCATCCGGGTCTCGCGCTCGGAGGCGGAATCCGCCGCGATCTGGAAGGGCCGCAAGTCGGCCTTCGGCGCCACCGGCCGGATCTCCGACTACATCTGCATGGACGGGACGATCCCCACCGGCCAGCTCGGGCCGGTGCTGGAGCGGATCGGCGCGATCTGCGCCGGGAAGGGCCTGCGCGTCGCCAACGTGTTCCACGCCGGCGACGGCAACCTGCACCCGCTGATCCTGTTCGACATCAACAGGCCCGGCGAGTTGCAGAAGGCCGAGGAGGCGGGCGACGAGATCCTGAAGCTCTGCGTCGAGGTCGGCGGCTGCCTCACGGGTGAGCACGGCGTCGGCATCGAGAAGCGCGAGCTGATGCGCTTCCAGTACGATCAGGTCGATCTCGAGCAGCAGATGCGGGTCAAGGCGGTGTTCGATCCGGACTGGATGCTGAACCCCGCCAAGGTCTTCCCGCTGGAGGGCCGGCTCGCGGCCTGAGCTGGGTTTCCAAAGGGCTCAGCCCCGCCCTTCAGGGTGTTGAGCGATCCGACACCATGGCGTCGGGCAGGTTCGCACCGACCCCTTCCCGGGCGCATGGAGCGCCCGCGGAATGCGCCCCGGGACCCAGCCCACGACGCCGCCGAAGGGTATACCGGGATCACCCTGTGCCGCGGGCGCGGCGCCCTGTGCGCCGGATCCCGGATCAGGTTCCGCGTCGCTTCACCTATCCGGGATAGGGCGCGCACCATCAGCCCGGGGACCCCGATCCTGTGCCGCGCGCCCGGCCAAACAGCTTGAAAGGGCTGGGTCTCGGCCTTTCGAAACCACGAGGTGAGCGGCCCGCGCGGCGCGGGCCTTCTCGTGATCCCGCCAAACAGGCTCCGCGGGGCCGCGTCAGGCGGCCTCGACCTTGCGGCTGCGCCCGCGGCCCCCGGCGGCCGCATTTCGACGCCGGCCCTGCGGGGCGCCGGAGGTGGCGGCGTCGTCCGCGGGCTCGTTGTCCTGATCGGCCTGCTGGCCGCGGCCGGGCTGACCGAGGCCGAGGCTCTTGGCCAGCGCCGAGCGCTGCGCCGAGTAATTTGCCGACGTGGTCGGGTAATCGGCCGGCAGTCCGAACCGGTCGCGGTAGCTCTGCGGGTCCAGGCCGTGCTTGGTGAGGTGACGCTTCAGCGTCTTGTACGACTTGCCGTCGATGAAGCTGACCAGCCCGTCGGGCCGGATCGATTTGCGGATCTGGGCGGGTGTCGGCCGCTCGACAGTGTCGGCGGCCGGAGCGGCCGGACCGGATCCGATCGAATTCAATGCGCTGTGGATGCTCGTGATCAGGGCAGGCAATTCGGCCGAGGGCAGCGAGTTGTTGGAGACGTAGGCCGCGACGACGTCCACGGTCCGTTCGATAAAATCCAGTTGGGATGTCGGCGCAGCGTCGGACATTCTCTCTTTCCTTGCCTTAAAACCTGGTTGGGTCCCCTCTTTTCGCGAGTTAAGACACCGACCGGAAAAAGCAAGGTCATCCTGATATCGCTCCGTGCCTAAACAAAAGTCTAAGTATGCATCCACCGTCCATACATACAGGGTGCGGTTGCATTGGCGACATTTGGACCGCACTTCCCGGCCGCTTTATCGCGGTCCGTCGGCCGAATGCTGCGCGGATCCGGAAAGCAAGTTTTCGTTGATGGGAGAGACCTTTACCCCCAAGGGCCGCCCTAGTCTCGGGCGGTCCTGCGACCGGGTTTATCGATCTGTCGGCAAGAACTGCAGCCCGCGCGCAAGATTTCGTGAAAAATCTGCGTGGCTGCGACATTCGGTGCCATCACGCGATCGATTGATTCGCGCGCCACCAACCTCAGGTCATCCCATCGCGGGGGTTCACGCGAAGGTCTTGCGTGGATCGAACGCGTCGCGCACCGCCTCGCCTGCAAAGACCAGCAGGCTCAGCATCACGGCGATCACCAAGAAGCCCGTGAGGCCGAGCCAGGGGGCCGTGAGGTTGTCCTTGCCCTGCGCCAAGAGTTCCCCGAGCGAGGGCGAGCCCGGCGGCAGGCCGAAGCCGAGGAAGTCCAGGGAGGTCAGCGTCGTGATCGATCCGTTCAGGATGAACGGCAGGAAGGTCAGCGTCGCCACCATGGCGTTCGGCAACAGGTGCACGGTCATGATGCGAAGATTCGACAGGCCCAGCGCCCGGGCGGCGCGGACGTATTCGAAGTTCCGGGCGCGCAAAAACTCCGCGCGCACGACGCTCACCAGCGCCACCCAGGAGAACAGCAGCATGATCCCAAGCAGCACGAAGAAGCCCGGGGCGATGAAGGCCGAGATGATGATGATGAGATAGAGGGTCGGGATCCCGCCCCAGACCTCGATGAAGCGCTGGAAGGCGAGATCGACCCAGCCGCCGAAATAGCCCTGCACGGCGCCCGCCACCACGCCGATCGCCGAGGAGACCGCCGCCAGGATCAGGCCGAACAGCACCGAGATCCGGAAGCCATAGATCACCCGCGCCAGCACGTCCCGGGTGGTGTTGTCGGTGCCGAGCCAGTGCCAGGGGATGTCGGCGCAGGTCGCGCCGCCGAGCTTCTCCGCCACCGGCTTGCACTGCGCGTCGGTCAGCATCCAGGTCGGCGGCGACGGCGAGGGGGTCGGTAGATCCTCGTTGATCGTGTCGTAGGAGAACGGGATCGGCGGCCAGAGCGCCCAACCGTTCCCGGCGATTTCGTTTCGAATTTCGGAGGAGCGGTAATCGGTCTGCGCGAGGAAGCCGCCGAACTTCTCCTCCGGATAGTCGACCAGCACGGGGACCAGCCACTCGCCCTTGTAGGACAGGAGGATCGGCCGGTCGTTTGCGATGAACTCGGCGAACAAGCTGAGGACGAACAGGGTCGTGAAGATCAGGAACGACACATAGCCGAGGCGGTTGCGGCGGAAATTGTCGAGGCGGCGCCGGTTGAGCGGTGACAGGCCGCGCCGTCCCGCCGGGGCGAGCGGCGGGGGCGCGCCCTCGTCCGGCCGCAGGAGGATCGGCTGGGCACCGGGCATCGGCGCCGGCACGGCCGTGCTCTCGCCTGGGCGGGCGACTTCGTTCATCGCGGGAGGCTCCCGGGCTGGCGCGGGGGCGTCCGGCCCGCGCGGCGGGTCGCGCGCTCGGCGCATCTCAAGCTCAAGCGCGGGTTCCCCGCGCCCCGTTTGCGGGGAGAGGCCCGTACGGACCTCGTCGTCCGTACGGGAAGCGCAGGCGAAGCCGGAGCGACGGTGAGGGGGCGGCTCCGGAAGAGACTGGTCCGTTCAGGCCCCCTCACCGTCGGCTGCCGCCTCGCCGCGCTCCCCGACAAGGGGGAGACGCGGCCCTCTCCCCGCAAGCGGGGCGCGGGGATTCCTCCCCGCATACCGGGAGGCCGGTGGCTGCCATCCCCCTCAGACGTCGAGCCGAGTCGCGGTGCCCTCGATCTCGCTCGGGCGCAGGCCGCCGCTGCGCTCCATCCAGCGGCGCAGCAGGCGGACGTTGCGGCGGTTGGCCTTGAAGGCGGCGTCGAACAGATCGCCCGCGATCGGCACCGCGCCGATCAGCCCGTCGAAGGCGACGTTGAGCCCCATCCGGGTCAGCAGCCAGCGCGGCGCCCCGAGGCGCCGGGCCTCGTAGACGATGAACGACGAGATCACCATGCCGGCCACGTCGCCGATCACCGGCACGAGGCCGATCAGCGCGTCGAAGCCGACCCGCCGGTTGATGCCCGGGATCACGAAGGCCGTGTCCATCAGGTGGGCCAGCGTCTCCAGCCGGGCGAGGCTCGCCTCGCGGCCGAGATCCGCCGACAGGAACGGCGGCCGGCCGCCGGAAGAGGTCTCGGCCCGGGCGAAGCGTCCGGTCGGGGGGGCCTGGGTGAAATCCATGGTTGCGGTCCGTGGGAAAGCCATCGCGTTCAACGATGTGGCCCCCCGGTCGGATCCCCGCAAGGAAGAGGCGTGCCTCCCTCATGGCCGGCTCGGAGCGAGCCCGCTCATCCGGTCGAGGGCGGCGTCCAGGGTGGCGTCGTCCTTGGCGAAGCAGAGGCGCACGAGCGTTCGCACGGAGGCGTCGGGGTAGAAGGCGCTCACCGGGATCGCCGCCACGCCGTGTCGGGTGACGAGCGCCTCGCAGAACGCCGCGTCATTCTCTGGGCCGAGGCCCGCAATGTCGATGTTGAGGAACCACGTGGCCTGTGCGGGCAACACGGAAAAACCCAGCGCCCGCAGGCCGCCGGCCAGCCGGTTCCGGGACCGGGCATAGCCCGCCCGCATGGCGTCGAACCAGTCCGGCGGCTTGGCGAGGCCGTAGGCCACCGCCTCCTGAAGGTTCGGCGGCGTGGTGAAGGTGAGGAACTGGTGCGCCTTGGCCAACCCCTGCATCAGCCGGGCCTCGGCCATCACGAAGCCGACCTTCCAGCCGGTGAGCGAGAAGATTTTTCCGGCCGAACCGATCTTCACCGTCCGCTCGCGCATGCCGGGCAGCGCCATGAGCGGCGTGTGGCGCGCGCCGTCGAACACCACGTGCTCCCAGACCTCGTCGCAGACCGCGGTCACGTCGAACTGACGGCAGTACCAGGCCAGCAGCGCGAGGTCGTCCTGCGCGAACAGGCTGGCGCCGGGGTTGAGCGGGTTGTTCAGCACAACCACCCGGGTGCGGTCGCCGAAGGCCGCCGCGAGGGCGGCCTCGTCGAGGCGGAAGGCCGGCGGCGTCAGGGTCACGACCCGCGGCACGCCCCCCGCGCGCCGGACCAGCGGCAGGTAGGCGTCGTACAGAGGTGCGAACAGCACGACCTCGTCGCCGGGCTCGATCAGGGCCAGCAGCGCGCCGGCCAGCGCCTCCGTGGCGCCGGAGGTCACCATCACCTCGGTCTCGGGATCCAGGGCGAGGCCCTGGTGCCGTTCGTAATGCGCCGCCACCGCCGCGCGCAGGGCCGGCACGCCCATCATCGGCGGGTACTGGTTCCATCCGTCCACCAGGGCCCGGGCGCCGTGCCGGCGGATGTCGGCGGGTCCGGGATCGTCCGGAAAACCCTGGCCGAGATTGATCGCGCCGTGGGCCCGGGCGAGCCGCGACATCGTCTCGAACACCGTGGTGGGCAGCGTCGCGAAGGCCGGGTTCATGCGGGACGGAACGGGCGGTCGTGCCGGAACGGGCTCAGCATGGCCGGGCTGTAGCACGGGCGCGCGGGAATGAGGAATGTGCGCCGCCGCACAGACGCATCGTGCCGCCGGAAACGGATGGCTGACGAATGTTGACTTTCATCACTCGTATCGTAGGTTTCCCTCACGGCCGGAACGGCACATCCTCTGACGGGGCTTCGCCCCCTCGCCCCGTCATCAGGATGCCGCTCCGGTCCTCGTGAAGGACCATCGACTTGCGGGTCGGTGGTCCTTTCGACGTTTCGGGGCCACGCTTCCGGCAGGGCCGCCCCCGCTCGATCGCCCGTGGCCGTTCCGGAGCCGACGATGCCGACGGTCTCGCGCTGCCTTCTCCTCGCCCTGCTGATTGCGGGTCTCGGCGTCGCCTTGCGGGGCGCCCTGCCGGTGACGCCCGTGGACGGCGCGTTCCGGGCGGTGCTGCGCGCCTACGCGTCCCCGCAATCCGCGGCCCCTCCGGGATCCGGGGACCGTCAGCAACACGACTGAAACCTCGCCGCCCTAGTGACGGCGCATTGGGCGGGCACCGATCGCACGCCGACCGGGCGGCGAAGATGTCGCCGCGGTCATGAGCCGTACAGGCCCCAGATAACGTTATGGGCTTAGGCTTCACGCCGGGGGTCGTTTCCGCCCCGGTGCGATACGGGACGGAAACGGTCTCAGACCCAGTCTCCGGGACCGGCGTCGCGGGGGCCGGTACAGGGGTTCGGATACGCGGAAACGGGGCCTTCCATCGGAGCGACCGCCTCGGCTCCCGTCAGACATGAGTCAGCCATGAACGAGAGTTCACCGATCCGGACCGACACGGCCCGCGCCTACCAGCCCGGCGAGGCACCCGTGCGCGATGTCCGGCGGCGGCGGTTCCGGCCGATCCGCTGGCTCCTGATCCTGGTGCTGCTCGCCGGCGCCGGGGCGATCGGCCATCGCCTGTACGAGGCCCGGACCGACAAGGGGGCCGAGCCCGCCATGGCCCACAAGGGCGGCGGACGCGGCGGCCGGCACGGCGGAGCCGACATGCCGCAGGCGGTGGGCATCGCCTCCGTCACGACCGGCGACATGCCGGTCGTACTCCAGGGCCTCGGCACGGTGACGCCGCTCGCCACCGTGACGGTGAAGTCGCAGATCAGCGGCTACCTCACGCAGGTGCAGTTCCGGGAAGGTCAGAATGTGAAGGCCGGCGACGAGCTCGCCCGGATCGACTCGCGACCCTACGAGGCCTTGCTCGCCCAGTACCAGGGCCAGCTCGCCCGCGACCAGGCGCTCCTCCAGAACTCGAAGCTCGATTTGCAGCGCTACCAGACGCTGAACCGGCAGGATTCGATCTCGAAGCAGAACGTCGACACGCAGGCCGCGCTGGTGAAGCAGAACGAGGGCACGGTGGCGGCCGACCAGGCGCTGGTCGACCAGCAGAAGCTCAACATCGCCTACACCCACATCACGTCGCCGGTGGACGGCCGGGTCGGCCTGCGGCAGGTCGACCAGGGCAACTACATCTCGGCGGCCTCGACGGCGATCGTGGTGGTGACCCAGCTCCACCCGATCTCGGTGGTGTTCACCCTGCCGGAGGACGACGTCGCGCGGGTGATGCGGCAGGTGCGGGCGGGCGCCACGCTCACCGTGCGGGCCTACGACCGCGGCGACGCCCACGAGATCGCCACCGGGCGGCTCGACACGGTCGACAACCAGATCGACACGACCACCGGCACGGTGAAGCTGCGCGCGCTGTTCGACAACGCCGACGAGGAGCTGTTCCCGAACCAGTTCGTCAACGCGAAGCTCACCGTCGACACGGTGCGGAACGCCACGCTGGTGCCGAATGCCGGCCTGCTCCAGGGCACGCCCGGCACCTACGTCTACCTGATGGACGGGGCCAACAAGGTCACGGTCCGGCCGATCAAGACCGGCGAGACCGACGGGACCACCACCGTGGTGGTCTCGGGGCTGAAGGCGGGGGATCGCGTCGTCACCGACGGCACCGATCGGCTGAAGGACGGCGCGCCGGTCCGGATCACCGAGGGTACGCAGGCGGCCGCGGGCGACGGCAAGGCCGCGGAGTCGAAGCCCGATGGCAAGGGTGAGGCGAAGCCGGCCGAGGCCGCGGCGGATGCGCAGGGGACAGCGGAGGGCGGTCGTCGGCACCGGCGCCGTCAGGCGGAGTGAGTTCGGGGTTGGCGCGCGCTAGCCGCTTCACCCCCTCCCCCCTCTGCGGGGGAGGGTGGCCGCCGACGGGGGTTGGGAGCGGGGCGCCCGGCTTCCGGACGAGACGTGGCCTTCATGAAGCTCATCGCTTCATTCTGCACCGTCGCCCGCCTCTCCCGACTCTAGCTGACGCGCGGGCCACCCTCCCCCGCAGAGTGGGCGGGAAGGCGGTACGCCCGTCGTGAACCCACCCCGCCTCCTCATCATGCGGCCGGTCGCCACTCCG
>NZ_JAKSYM010000018.1 GCF_022829545.1 Methylobacterium sp. J-030
CAAGCGCTTCTCACCCACACCTATACTCTTTACCTAGACGACGCTCTTCCCAGTTAGCTGCGAGGCCGTCGGTCTCGGCGAGGGGGGGGCCGGTGCTTGTCGGGGGCCCAGGCTGCGGCGCGCGTCTTTCCCTACCCCCTCTGCGGGGGAGGGTGTACCGGCCGTCAGGCCCGGTCGGTAGCTGGGAGCCGCGGTGCCGAACTGGATTGAACCCCGCATGTAAGTCACTTCGCTATCTGACTCCGGATCGCCCTCTCCCGCCCCCCTGCGGGGGCCACCCTCCCCCGCAGAGGGGGGAGGGAGAACCCGCGGTGGGCCGTACGCACGACAGGGGCAAACCTCCAGCGCCCGCCACCCATTCATGCGGATGGACAGTCTCAGAAAACCTTCTGGAACCAGCCATGGGCATCATTCGTGTTGCCCCGCTGGATATCCACGAGCAGGTTGCGCAGCCGCTGGGCCACGGGGCCGGCCTTGCCGTTCCCGATGGTGAAGCTCTCCTCGCGGCCCTTCACGGTGCCGATCGGCGTGATCACCGCTGCCGTGCCGCAGGCGAAGGCCTCGGTCAGGCGGCCCTCGCGGACATCGGCGCGCCACGCGTCGATCGCGTAGGGCTCCTGCTTCACGGTGAGGCCGGATTCCCGCGCCAGGGTGAGCACCGAATCACGGGTGATGCCGTGCAGGATGCTGTCCGACAGCGGCGGCGTGACCAGCGTGCCGTCCGCGAACACGAAGAACACGTTCATGCCGCCGAGTTCCTCGATGAAGCGGCGCTCGACCGCGTCGAGGAACACCACCTGCTCGCAGCCCTGCGCGGTCGCCTCCGACTGCGCGGCCAGGCTCGCCGCGTAGTTGCCGCCGCACTTGGCCGCGCCGGTGCCGCCCGGAGCGGCGCGCGTGTAGTGCTCCGAGACCCAGACCGTGACGGTGCTGTTCGGGTCCTTGAAGTACGAGCCCACCGCCGACGCGATGGTGAGGAACAGGTATTCGGAAGCCGGCTTGACCCCCAGGAACGCCTCCGTGGCGATCATGAACGGGCGCAGATAGAGGCTGCCATCGGCCGTATCCGGAATCCAGGCGCGGTCGATCTCGACCAGCTTGCGCATCGCCTCGACGAAAGCATCCTCCGGAAAGGGCGGGATCGCGAGGCGCTCGGCCGAATGGCGGAAGCGCCGGGCGTTGGCGTCCGGCCGGAACAGGGCCGCGCCGCCGCCGGCCGTGCGATAGGCCTTGAGGCCCTCGAAGATTTCCTGCGCGTAGTGCAGCACCGCGGCGGCGGGATCGAGCGGGATCGCCTCGCGGGCCTGGATCCGCGCGTCGTGCCAGCCGCGCCCGGCCGAATAGCGCGCGATCACCATGTGGTCGGTGAACACCTTGCCGAAGCCGGGATTCGCCATGAGCGCGGCCCGCTCGTCAGCGCTTCGCGGATTGGGATGGCTTTTGATCTCGAACGTCAGGTCGCTCACGGTGTGGTCCTCATCGGCTGAGGCTCTTATGGCGCGCTCCGGCGCGCGAATCTACGGAGCCGGCGCATGACGGCCTCGCCGCACAGGCGCGTTATTCCGCCGCCGCAGGCTCCAAGAGCTGAAGCCTGTGCAGGCGCGCATAGGTGCCACCGGCCGTGAGCAGGTCTTGGTGACGCCCGGTCTCGATGACGCGACCGGCCTCCATGACGGCGATCTGGTCGGCCTGACGCACGGTGGAGAGCCGGTGAGCGATCACCAGGGTGGTCCGGCCCCGCATCAGCCGGGTCAGCGCCTCCTGGACCAGCCGCTCCGATTCGGAATCGAGGGCGGAGGTCGCCTCGTCGAGGAGCAGGATCGGCGCGTCCTTCAGGAAGGCGCGCGCCAGGGCGATCCGCTGCCGCTCGCCGCCCGAGAGCCGGCCGCCGCCGGGGCCGACCCGGAAGTCGTAGCCTTCCGCCAGGGCGGAGACGAACCCGTGCGCCGCGGCGGCGCGGGCGGCCGCCTCGATCTCCGTGCGGGCGGCGTCGGGCCGGCCGAAACCGATATTGGCGGCGATCGTGTCGTCGAACAGCACGATTTCCTGCGAGACGACCGCCACGGCGGCCCGCAGCGAGGCGAGCGTCACGGCGCGGACGTCCTGGCCGTCGATGGTCACGGCGCCTCCGGTGACGTCGTAGAGCCGCGGGACGAGGTTGAGCAGGGAGGACTTTCCGGAGCCGGAGCGCCCGACGAGAGCCGTGACCGAGCCGGGCGGAACGTCCAGATCGATGCCTTCGAGCGCAGGCGCATCCGGCCGGTAACGGAACTGGATCCCCTCGAAACGGATCGCCCCGGCGGTCACCGTCAGCGGCCGGGCGTCGGGCGCCTCGCGGATGGCGGGGGCCTCGTCCATCACATCGAAGTAGCGTCGCAGCGCCGCCGCCGCCTCCTGCAGGATGGCGTTGAGGTTTCCGAGCGCCCGCGCCGGCTGGGCCGCGAGGAGCAGGGCCGCCACGTAGCCCGTGAAGTCGCCGACCGTCTTCTCCCCCGCCAGCACCCGCTGGCCGACCAGCACCAGCACGCCCGCGACCGCGATGCCGCCGCCGATCTCGAGCAGCGGGTCGAGGCGGCCGCGGGCGTTGGCGGCCTTCATCTTGAGGCTGCGCACCTCGTCGAGGGCCTGGGCGGCGCGGCCCTTGAGGTAAGATTCCATCGCGTAGGTCTTGGCGACGCGGGCGCCCTGGAGGCTCTCGGAGATCAGGCTGGCGGTGGCGCCCATCTGCTCCTGCGTCGAGGTCGAGACCCGCCGCAGCTTCCTGCCGATCCGCCCGATCGGCCCGGCCACGAACGGTACCGTCAGCCCGGCCACGAGGGTCAGGACCGGATCCATCCAGAGCAGCGCCGCCACGAGGCCGATCAGCATGGCGATGTCGCGCAGCAGCACCGTCGAGATGCGCGTCAGCGCCTCCTTAATGAAGGCGAAGTCGGTGGTGAACCGCTGGGTCAGTGCAGCCGGGCTCTCGCGGCCGAGCTGGGCGAGGTCGGAATCGATCAGGTGGCCGTAGAGCGCCGCCTGCATGTCGGCCTCGACCCGGGTGACGACCCGGTTGGTCAGCACCGTCTGGCCGTAGAGCGCGAAGCCGCGCGTGGCCGTCACCACGATCACGACCAGTGGCCCGTAGGCGATCGCCGCCGCGTCCTTGCGGTCGAAGGCGTCGAAGGCGGCCTTGATCAGTGCGGGATAAAGCCCGGTCGAGGCGCCGACCAGCGCGATCAGCACCAGCACGACAGCGAGGGTGGCCCGGTGCGGATAGAGCCAGATGCGCCAGAGCCGGGCGAGGAGGGGGACCGTGTCGCCGGGAAGGCGCGCCATGAGACCTACCGGGTCGGATCAGCGCCGCCCTCGTGCGGGCGGTGCAGCGGTGTGCCGCCGCCCGCGCTCCGGATCAAGGCTTTCGGCTCAGCGATCGTCGCCGCCCGGCCCATGCTCGTCGCCCTGGCCATGGTGCCGACCGCCCATCCGTCCCATCGGCCGGGCCAGGATCATGGCGCGCCGCTTCTGGTCCTGATCGAGGCTGGCGTAGAGCGGCTGCGACGCGTCGGCGAGCTTGCGCAGGGCCTCGCCGCGGGCTGTCGCGGCGTCCGCCATCGACCGGATGGCCGCGGGGGCATCGTCGGCGAACCGGGGCCGGTCGCGCATCGCCTCACGGCGCTGCTGGCGCAGCTTGGCCATGTCGCGGATGGCCGTCTCCACCGGTGGCCACAGCTTCTCCTGATCGGCGTTCAGCTTCAGGCCGGCATGGAGGGCGGCGATCCGCGCATCGGTGAACGCCGCCCGATCCTCGGGGCTCAGCGCGCTCCACCGACCGTGGCCGCGGAAACCCTCGGGCCCGTGATCGCGCGCCACCGCCGCGCCCGCCAACCCCAGGCCGAGGGCACCGGTGACGAGGAGAGCGGCTCTCAAAGGTCGGGACATGGAAACCTCCGTCTTACGCTCGGGACGCTGGCGGACCGGCCGCGACGGCGCCCGACGCCCTGATCCAACCTTAAGCATGTATCCCGCTTGTGTATGTAACAATGTTACATTAGTGGCGGGGCTCTGTCTGTCAGGGAGGGGTATCGGTGCGTCGGGAAGCGGGAGGAATTCGGACGGCGGTCCGAGCGCTGGTCGGTGTCGCGATCCTGAGCCTAAGCCTCACGATTTCGGCTCAGGCGGCGCCCGACGGAGGTCCGGTGCGGGCGGTCGCGACCTTCTCGATCCTGGGGGATCTGGTCCGGGCGGTCGGCGGAGCGCGTGTGACGGTGTCCACCCTGGTGGGACCGGAATCCGATGCCCACGGCTTCAGCCCGTCTCCAGCCGATGCGCGCAAGCTGGCGGAGGCCGACATCGTGTTCGTCAACGGCCTGGGGCTGGAGGGCTGGCTCGACCGCCTGATCCGGGCCTCGGGCACCCGCGCGCCGGTCGTGGTCGTCTCTGCGGGCGTGACGCCGATCCCCGCCCAGGACGCGCATGCCCACGCCGCAGGCGAGCACGATCACGGTGACCAAGCCGTCGACCCGCACGCCTGGCAGAGCGTCGCCAACGTGCGGATCTACGTCGCCAACATCCGGGACGGCCTCGCCAAGGTCGACCCGGCGCATGCCGAGGGCTACCGGAACGCCGCCGCGGACTATCTCCTTAAGCTCGATGGGCTGGAGAAGGAGGTGCGCGCCACGATCGACGGCATCCCGCCGGAGCGGCGCCGGATCATCACCACCCACGACGCCTTCGGGTACTTCGCCGCAGCCTACGGCCTGCGTTTCGTGGCGCCGCAGGGCGTATCGACCGAGAGCGAAGCGAGCCCGCGCGACGTCGCGGCGATCATCCGGCAGATCCGTCAGGACCGCATCCCGGCCGTGTTCCTGGAGAACATCAGCGATCCCCGCCAGATGGAGCAGATCGCCCGGGAAAGCGGCGCGCGGATCGGCGGCCGGGTCTATTCCGACGCGCTCTCGGGGCCGCACGGCCCGGCACCGACCTATCTCGACATGATGCGCTCGAACCTGCGTGCCTTCGCGGCCGCCCTTGGACGCGACTGAGCCTCGCCGGCGGAGCGATGGGCATGACATAGCGTAAACCGGCGGTTAAGAGGCCCCCTCTAGCCTGACGTAACGGGTGCCAGCCGATCCTCGTCCGCGGGGGCTCGAGGCCTTGGGGCCTTGTGAGATCGCGCAGCTCGGAGATCGCGTGGCTTGGGGGCCTGACCGCTGGCGCTTCTATCGGCTCGTCGCGCGCGAAGTCGCGCGGTCGATCCGCGCGGCCGGCGCTAGGCTGACGGCGTCCCCCGATATCCTCGCCCGGATGCGGGTGACCGGATTGGTGATCGCCCCCCAGGACCTGCGCACCTCCGACGCGACCTTCGCGGACGACATCTACGCCGGACTGTTCGTGTTCGCCGGGCGCTCGCTGGCGGCGAGCGGCGGATCGCCGTTCGACTACGCCGCGCCCTCCCCGGAATGGGCCGACGAACTCTACGGCTTCGGCTGGCTGCGCCACCTGCGCGCCGCCGACACGGCGCTCGCCCGGGCCAACGCCCGCGCCTTCGTGGCCGATTTCATCGCTGGCCGGGGCGATCCGGCTCTGGCCCGCCAGACCCCGGTGGCGGCCCGGCGGCTGATCTCGTTCCTGTGCCAGTCGCCCCTCGTGCTGGAGGGCGCCGACCACGCCTTCTATCAGAGCTTCCTCAAGGCGATCGCCCGCAACGCCCAGCAACTGGAGCGCGATCTGCGGCGGGGCGTGCCGCCGCAATGGCGCCTGAACGCCGCCGTGGCGCTCTGCTATGCCGGCCTGTGCTGCGACGGCATCCAGCCGATCCTCAGGCGGGCGACCCGGGTCCTGTCGCGGGAACTCGACCGCCAGATCCTGACCGATGGCGGACACCGCTCGCGCGATCCGCGCTTCGCCATGGAGCTGCTGCTCGACCTGCTGCCGCTCCGCCAGAGCTATCTCAGCCGCAGCGTCGAGCCGCCGCTGGCGCTGCTGCGCGCCATCGACCGGATGCTACCGCTTCTGCGGCTGCTGCGCCATCCGGACGCCTCGCTCAGTCATTTCAACGGCATGGGCGCGACCGACGCGGACCACCTCGCGACCCTGCTGGTCTATGACGGTGCGCTCGCCCAGCCGCTGATGCACGCGCCGAATTCCGGCTACGAGCGCCTGGAGGGCGGCCGGATCGTGATCGTGGCCGATGTCGGCGCGAGCCCGCCGCTGCCCTACTCGGTCAATGCCGGGGCTGGCTGCCTCGCCTTCGAGATGTCGAGCGGGCCGCAGCGCATCGTGGTCAATTGCGGTCTGCCGGCGAGCGGGCCGGATTTGCGCCTGCTGGCCCGGTCGACGCCGGCCCATTCCACGGCGTCCGTAGCCCACGCCTCGTCGTGCCAATTCCTGACGCGCGACGGCTGGTGGGGGGAGCGCCAGGTCGCCGACTGGCTGATCCGGCGGCGGGGGGCCGTGGTCCTGAGCGGCCCGTCCGAGGTCGAGGCCGAGCGGGCCGAGGAGCCGGACAGCGTGCTGCTCGCGGCTCGGCACGACGGCTTCGGACCGAATTTCGGGATCGTCCATCAGCGCCGCTGGCAGCTCTTCCCCCTGACGGCGCGCCTGGAGGGCCGCGACGTCTTTCTGCGCCAGGGCAAGGCCGGCAGCCGGGGGCGCCGCCGTGCCCAGGACGTGGCGATCCGCTTCCATCTCCATCCCGGCATCGCCGTGCGCGGGGTGTCGGAGGGGCTCGAACTCGCATCGGCACTCGGAGAGATCTGGCAATTCCAGGCGGAAAACGCGGAGATCGCCCTGGAAGAGAGCGTCTACTTCTCCGGATTGACCGGCCCCCGCCGCACCGATCAGATCGTGCTCCACCTCACCGTGTCCGACGATGTCGAGGTCCACTGGAGCTTCACGCGGCTCGCCTCGGCGCCGCTGCGGGGCGTGGCGCCGGCGTGAACGGCGGCTGGCCCGGCTCCCCGTTTCCGTGCTACCGCGCGAAAAAACCACAACCTTTCGGCACGAAACCATGGCGCACGATCAGGTGCGGGTCTCCCGCGCGCTCCTCTCGGTCTCCGACAAGACCGGTCTCGTCGATTTCGCCCGGGCGCTGCAGGCCCGCGGGATCACGCTGGTCTCGACCGGGGGCACGCATCGGGCGCTGCAGGAGGCCGGCCTCGCGGTGACCGAGGTTGCCGACCTGACGGGTTTCCCCGAGATGATGGACGGGCGGGTCAAGACCCTGCACCCGGCCGTGCATGGCGGCCTTCTCGCGATCCGCGACAACCCGGAGCATCAGGCGGCGCTCGCCGCCCACGGGATCGGGGCGATCGACCTGCTCGTGGTCAACCTCTACCCATTCGAGGCGACGATCGCGGCCGACCAGCCCGATGCCGACTGCATCGAGAACATCGATGTCGGCGGCCCGGCGATGATCCGTGCGGCGGCCAAGAACCATGCAGACGTCGCCGTCGTCACCGACGTCTCGGATTATGCCGTCGTGCTCGCCGCGCTTGAGGCTCATGACGGTGCCGTCGGGGCCGACATGCGTCGCCGCCTCGCGCAGAAGGCCTTCGCCCGAACGGCCGCCTACGACGCGGCCATCGCCAACTGGATGGCGGGTCGTTTCGGTGCCGATGAGCCGGCCCCGTTCCGTGCCGTCGGGGGCAGCCTGGCGCAGGCCCTGCGCTACGGCGAGAACCCGCACCAGGCGGCGGCCTTCTATCGCGCCCCGGGTAAGCCCCGCGCGGGCGTGGCGACCGCCCGCCAGCTTCAGGGCAAGGACCTGTCCTACAACAACTTCAACGACACGGACGCCGCCTACGAATGCGTCGCCGAATTCGATCCCACCCGCACGGCCGCGGTGGCGATCATCAAGCACGCCAATCCCTGCGGTGTCGCCGAGGGCGCAAGCTTGCTCGAAGCCTACGAGCGGGCCCTGAGCTGCGACCCGACCTCCGCCTTCGGCGGGATCGTCGCGCTCAACCGGACGCTCGATGCCGAGGCGGCGAAAAAAATCGTTGCGATCTTCACCGAGGTGATCATCGCCCCGGACGCCACGCCTGAGGCCGCCGCGATCGTCGCGGGCAAGAAGAACCTGCGATTGTTGCTGGCCGGCAGCCTGCCGGATCCGCGGGCCCCCGGCGAAGTCGTGCGGTCTTTGGCTGGCGGGCTGCTGGTTCAGGGCCGGGACGCAGTCGTGGTCGACGACATGCCCCTCCAGGTCGTGACCAAGCGGGCGCCGAGCGAGATGGAACTCGCCGACCTCCGCTTCGCCTATCGCGTCGCCAAGCACGTCAAGTCCAACGCGATCGTATACGCGAAAGGCGGCGCCACGGTCGGGATCGGGGCCGGGCAGATGTCGCGGGTCGATTCCTCGCGGATCGCCGCGTGGAAGGCCGCGGAGGGCGCCAGCCGCCTCGGGCTGTCCGAAAGCCTCGCTGTCGGATCCGTCGTCGCGTCGGACGCGTTCTTCCCGTTCGCGGACGGCCTGATGGCGGCGGCCGAGGCGGGCGCCACGGCGGTGATCCAGCCCGGCGGGTCCATGCGCGATTCGGACGTGATCGATGCGGCCGACGCGGCCGGGCTCGCCATGGTCCTGACCGGTCACCGCCACTTCCGGCATTGATGGCCATGCCGGGCTGGAGCCGGGCCCGATGGCGTTGCCATCGCGCGCGGCTCTAAGCCCATGTCGTGACGCGCGCTCTTGCCCCGAACCGGTGCCGGCTTCAGCCGAACGCGAACCCGGCCAACCTGCCCCCCGAACCGGTCGAGGCCGTATCCCCCGCGCCTGCGCTGTCCTCGCGCCGCCACGTTAACGATCCCGGCAGATTGGCCGGCGCGGATCGAATTTCACGCCCCTGGCGGGTGCCGCCTGCAATGAGGGTTTAGTGGTCCCGCCGCTATTGATAGTATAATTGGTAATGATTCGGCGGAATGACGCCGTGTCTGAGCGATCTCTGCGAGCATCCTGCCAACGGTATAGGCCTTTGCCGCGCAGTCGAGCCCGGGGTTGAAGTCAGAACTTCATCGCGTCATCATCGTCGGGATAGCTGTAGGATGATTGCGCAGGGCATCTCCTCAAACGGATCCGATCTGGGTGACGAGATGCTGGTTGCCGTGATGTTGTTCGTGGTCGGTTGGCTCGTTGGACGTACCTACACGGTCGTCGTCCTGGCCATGACGTCCTCGGTCATCATGCTCACGTCCATGGCTCTGTTCATCACGACATACGGGCTCGATGTGCTCCACCTGTTGATCGCGCTGGGTTACCTCGGTGCACATCAATCCGGTTACCTGTTCGGTGCCTTCATGAACGGGTACCAGCAGGACAACTGACCTCGAGCCCAGCGATCACCACCACCAGATCGGATGTCCTGCGTAGATATTGATCAACAACCATAACATGAATGTTGCCAAGGACCACGATGATACAAGTAGAAGAGGTGGCTTTGCGCCGGGATCGCGGCGCAGCTTGGTCACGCTCTTGATCACGTCTTGAATCCTGACATTCCGTTCGTTGGGAGTGCCATTTACGGGCGGAAACCGAACAAGGTTCCCTGAAATTTTTGCTTGGGATCGCGAAAGGCAGTCAACGCAGCAAACTGCCGAGGCCAGCACCATTCCTGGGTCGCTGTATTGGTTATATTGTAAAAATGATTTTGATCATAAAATATACCAGTATCAGGATATAGATGATTATCCGTATTGTACATCAGGATAATTTCGTCGGCGAATGCAGATGTATCGAACATTTCCGCGTTCGAGCGTCGACGCCTATCGGCGCGGCAGGATGTCGCGAGGCGCAAGGGGGGGCGGTGAACGAGCCGCATCCGTCCGACTGAGCTGCATGCCCTATTCACCAGAACGCCCGCGCCGTGTGTGCGGCCCGGGCGTCTTTCGCGGGTTCGTCCAGCTCGGGCTGATCAGATGTCCGAGAAGATGTCGCGATCCTTGGTCTCCGGCACGAAGAAGACGCCGATGATCACCGTCGCGACGGCGATGACGATCGGATACCAGAGGCCGAAATAGATGTCGCCGGTCTGGGCCACCATGGCGAAGGCGGTGGCGGGCAGCAGGCCGCCGAACCAGCCGTTCCCGATGTGATAGGGCAGCGACATCGCGGTGTAGCGGATCCGCGTCGGGAACAGCTCCACCAGCATCGCAGCGATGGGGCCGTAAACCATCGTGACGAACAGCACGAGGATGAACAGCAGGCCGATCACCTGCGCGACCTGCGGCCGGAAGACGTCGAACGGATTCGCCATCTTGACGATCTCCGGGTCGCCGGCCTTCGGGTAGCCGGCCGCCTGGAGCGCGGCGGAGGTGGCCTTGTTGGCCTCCGCGTTGCCCCCCTGCGGATAGGGGATCTCCGTGTCGTTGACGCGGATCGTGGTCGGTTGGCCTGGTGCTCCAGCGGCGGTGGCGTAGCGCACCGAGGACTTCGACAGGAAGTCGCGGGCGAGGTCGCAGGGTGCCGAGAACACCCGGGTGCCGACTGGGTTGAACAGCGTCCCGCAGCTCGCCGGATCCGCCTTGACGGTGACCGTCACGGACTCGATCGCCGCCTCGAGCTTCGGGTTGGCGGTCGCCGTGATGCCCTTGAAGATCGGGAAGAACGTCGTCGCCGCGATGGCGCAGCCCGCCAGGATGATGACCTTGCGGCCGATCTTGTCGGACAGCCAGCCGAACACCACGAAGAAGCCGGTGCCGAGGAGCAGCGACCACGCGATCAGGAGGTTGGCCGTGTATCCATCGACCTTCAGGATCGATTGCAGGAAGAACAGCGCGTAGAACTGGCCCGTGTACCAGACCACACCCTGGCCGGCGACGAGGCCGAACAGGGCGATGACCGCGAACTTCGCGTTCCGCCATTCGCCGAAGGCCTCCGTGAGCGGGGCTTTCGACGTCTTGCCCTCCTCCTTCATCTTCTGGAAGGCGGGCGATTCCGAGAGCTGGAGCCGGATCCAAACGGAAATGCCTAGCAGCAGCACCGAGACGAGGAACGGGATCCGCCAGCCCCACTCGGCGAAGGCGGCTTCGCCCGTGAAGCTGCGGGTCGCCAGGATCACCAGCAGCGACAGGAACAGGCCGAGCGTCGCGGTGGTCTGGATCCAGCTCGTGTAGAAGCCGCGGCGGCCGTTCGGGGCATGCTCGGCCACATAGGTCGCCGCGCCGCCATACTCGCCGCCGAGGGCCAGCCCTTGCGCGAGCCGCAGCGCGATCAGGATGATCGGCGCCGCGATGCCGATCGTGGCGGCGTTGGGCAGCACGCCGACGACGAAGGTCGACAGGCCCATGATCAGGATCGTGACCAGGAAGGTGTACTTGCGCCCGACGAGGTCGCCGATGCGCCCGAACACCAGGGCGCCGAACGGCCGGACGATGAAGCCCGCCGCGAAGGCCAGCAGGGCGAAGATATCGCGCGTCCCGGGCGGATAGGCCGAGAAGAATTGTGCGCCGATGATCGCGGCGAACGAGCCGTAGAGATAGAAATCATACCACTCGAATACGGTGCCGAGCGAGGATGCGAAGATCACGCGCTTCTCGGCCGAACTCATCGGCCGTACCGCTTCATCCGCCCGCGGGACCGCGGTTGCGACAGCCATGGCTAACCCTCCCCAACACCATCGGCCCGCCGGCGTTTGACCGGAGGCGCGGGACGCACCGCGCGTCACCGCCTTGCGCGCGTTGCAGATCACCTATGCGGTATAGGAAGTCCGGCTCGGGTCAATTGGTAAAGCGTTCGTGATCGCGCCCATCAACATGGCCGGCCGCGGAATGTCCGAATCCCTGATCGACCACACACGTCCGGTGCGTTGGAACGGCCATCCCATCCGACCTTCTTGTCGTGAGGCTCGCTGTGTTCGCCATTCAGGATGAGGGGGTTGGTTCGATCGGCCTTAGACATGGCCCTGTCGCGCACCGTGGTCCGAACCGACCCGAAAACAGGAAGGGCGCGGCTATCGCCGCGCCCTCCGGTCCTGCCATGTTCGGCGCTATGATCAGTGCGCGTGCGCGCCGGCCGCTCCGATCCCGGTTTCGGAGCGCACGAACTGCGCCTCGAACGCCGCTCGCTCGCGCTGTGCTCGCCGGGATTTGTCCATCAGCGACACGACCCAGATCGTCGCGAAGGCCAGCGGCATCGAGAACAGGGCCGGGTTGTCGTAGGGGAACAGCGCGGCGGGGTGGCCGAACGTCGTCACCCAGACGGCCTTCGACAGCACCACCATGGTGACCGCCGAGATTAGGCCGACGAGGCCGCCGGCCAGCGCCCCCCAGGTGGTCGTGCCGCGCCACAGGATCGACATGGCGAGCACCGGGAAGTTGCAGCTCGCCGCCACCGCGAAGGCGAGGCCGACCATGAAGGCGACGTTCTGGTTCTCGAACACGTAGCCGAGGTAGATCGCCACGAGGCCGATCACCACCGCCGAGATCTTCGACAGGTTGACCTCATGCTTCTCGGTGGTGCGCCCGCGGGCGATCACCTGAGCGTAGAGGTCGTGGCTGATCGCGGAGGCGCCGGCGAGGGTCAGGCCGGCGACGACCGCGAGGATCGTGGCGAAGGCCACCGCCGAGATGAAGCCCAGGAAGTACGGGCCGCCCACCGCGTTGGCGAGGTTCACCGCCACCATGTTGGTGCCGCCGATCATGTCCTTCAGCTTGTCGAAGGTTCCGGCCGCACCGAGCTTGAAGTAGCTCGGATCCGACATCAGCAGCGCGATGCCGCCGAAGCCGATGATGAACGTCAGGATGTAGAAGTAGCCGATCAGGCCGGTGGCGTAGAACACCGACTTGCGCGCGGCCTGCGCGTCCGAGACCGTGAAGAACCGCATCAGGATGTGCGGCAGGCCGGCGGTACCGAACATCAGGCCGACGCCGAGCGAGATCGCCTCGACCGGGTTCGACACGAGCCCGCCCGGTGCCATGATGGCATCGCCCTTCGGATGGACCTGCACGGACGCGGCGAACAGCGTCTCCGGGTTGAAGCCGTACCGGTACAACACGGCGCCGGCCATGAAGGTCGCGCCGCCGAGCAGCAGGCAGGCCTTGATCACCTGCACCCAGGTGGTCGCCTTCATGCCGCCGAAGGCGACGTAGACGATCATCAGCACGCCGACGATGATCACCGCGTAGAGGTAGGGCAGGCCGAACAGGAGCTGGATCAGCTTCCCCGCGCCGACCATTTGGGCGATCAGGTAGAAGGCCACCACAACCAGCGTGCCCACCGCCGAGATGATGCGGATCGCGGTCTGGTCGAGGCGGAAGCTTGCCACGTCCGCGAAGGTGAACTTGCCGAGGTTGCGCAGCCGCTCGGCGATCAGAAACAGCACGATCGGCCAGCCGACCAGGAAGCCCGTGGAATAGATCAGCCCGTCGAAGCCCGACGTGTAGACGAGGCCGGAAATGCCGAGGAACGACGCGGCCGACATGTAGTCGCCGGCGATCGCGAGCGAGTTGGTGCCGGCCGAGATGCCGCCGCCCGCGGCGTAGAAGTCGGCGGCCGATTTGGTGCCCTTGGCCGCCTTGTAGGTGATGCCAAGCGTCAGCAGCACGAAGAACAGGAACATGCCGATGGCGGGCCAGTTCGTGGCCGATTGCTGCACGGCGCCGAGGTCCGGGCCGGCAGCGTAGGCGGCGCTCGCCGCGACGGCGGCGAGCGTCAGGCCGAGGAGGAGGCGGTTCATCGGGCCACGCTCCGCTTCAGGGCGTCGCTCAGCGCGTCGAAGCGCGTGTTGGCCCGGGCCACATAAATGCCGGTGAGCATGAAGGCGAACAGGATCACGAACACGCCCATGAACAACCCGAGGGAGGCGGTGCCGCCGACTTTCACGGCGAGCAGCGATTTGTCGAAGGCGATCAGGCCGATGAAGCCGAAATAGACCACCAGCATCAGGATCGTCAGGATCCAGCCGAAGCGGGTGCGCTCGCTCACCAGGTCCTGGAATTCCGGAGCCCGGGCGATCCGCGCGACCTGCGGGTCGAGATCTGTCGTGAGAGTACCTGTCCCCGCGGGCGCAGGGCGCCCCCGCAGGTTGACTGACGTGCCGCTGCTCATGGCTTTTCCTCCCGCGAGGGTTCTTCGGCCCTCGGGTTCATCGCGGTTGTGGTTCGTGGTTCTTGTTGGAGGCGGGCGCCGCACCGGCATCCGCCTCGATGAAGTCCCGCGCCGCCGTCTGGGAGGCGCGGACACGATCAGGCCCGGTTCTGCCGGTTCTCGATCAGATCATCCACGACGGCCGGCTCCGCCAGAGTCGAGGTGTCGCCGAGCGATCCGAAATCGTCCTCGGCGATCTTCCGCAAGATCCGGCGCATGATCTTGCCCGAGCGGGTCTTGGGCAGGCCCGGCGCGAACTGGATCAGGTCGGGTGAGGCGATCGGCCCGATATCCTTGCGGACCCAGGTCACGAGCTCCTTGCGCAGGGCGTCGTCGCCCTCCTCACCGTCGTTGAGCGTCACGTAGGCGTAGATGCCCTGGCCCTTGACGGTGTGCGGGTAGCCGACGACGGCAGCCTCTGCAACTTTCGGATGAGCAACCAGTGAGGATTCCACTTCCGCCGTACCCATCCGGTGGCCCGAGACGTTGATGACGTCATCGACCCGGCCGGTGATCCAGTAATAGCTGTCGGCGTCGCGGCGCGCACCGTCGCCGGTGAAGTATTTTCCGGGATAGGTCGAGAAATAGGTCTGCTCGAAGCGCTCGTGATCGCCGTAGACGGTGCGCATCTGGCCCGGCCAGGAATCGGCGATGCAGAGATTGCCCTCGCAGGGCCCTTCCAGGACCTTGCCCTCGGCATCGACCATTTCCGGCTTCACGCCGAAGAATGGCCGCGTCGCCGAGCCCGGTTTCAGGGCGGTGGCCCCCGGAAGCGGGGTGATCAGGATGCCACCGGTCTCGGTCTGCCACCACGTGTCGACGATCGAGCAGCGCTTGTCGCCGACGACGTTGTAGTACCAGTCCCAGGCCTCCGGGTTGATCGGCTCGCCGACCGAACCCAGCACCCGCAGCGAAGCCCGCGAGGTCTTCTTCACCGGGCCTTCGCCGCCGCCCATCAGCGAGCGGATGGCGGTCGGGGCGGTGTAGAAGATGTTGACCTTGTGCTTGTCGATCACCTCCCAGAAGCGGGCGTTCGACGGGTAAGTCGGGATGCCCTCGAACATCAGCGTCGTCGCGCCGTTCGCCAGCGGCCCATACACGATGTAGCTGTGACCGGTGACCCAGCCGACATCGGCCGTGCACCAATACACATCGCCCTCGCGGTAATCGAAGACGTATCGATGGGTCATCGACGCGTAGACGAGGTAACCGCCGGTGGTGTGGACCACGCCCTTCGGCTGACCGGTCGAGCCCGACGTGTAGAGGATGAACAGCGGGTGCTCGGCCTCTACGGCTTCCACAGGGCACGCGTCGGTGACCTGCTCGGCGGCCTCGTCATAATAGACGTCCCGGCCGGCCTCCATGGCGATGTTCCCGCCGGTGCGGCGCACCACCACGACGTGGTCGACCAGATCGTCGCCGATGCGCTTGATCGCTTCGTCGACATTGGCCTTCAACGGCACCTTGCGACCGCCGCGCAGGCCCTCGTCGGCGGTGATCACCACCTTGGAGCCGCAGCCCTGGATGCGGGAGGCGAGCGAGTCGGGGGAAAATCCGCCGAACACGATGGCGTGGATCGCTCCGAGCCGGGCACAGGCGAGCATCGCGTAGGCCGCTTCCGGGATCATCGGCAGGTAGAGCGTGACGCGGTCGCCCTTGCCGACGCCGCGGTTGCGCAGGACGTTGGCCATCCGGCAGACCTGGGCGTGCAGCTCGCGATAGGTGATGTGCTTTGACTCGTCCGGGTTGTCGCCCTCCCAGATGATCGCGGTCTGGTCGCCGCGGGTCTCGAGGTGCCGGTCGATGCAATTGTGGGCGACGTTGGTGGTGCCGTCCTCGAACCACTTGATCGAGACCTTGCCCGGCTCGAAACTGGTATTCTTGACCTTGGAAAACGGCGTCATCCAGTCGATGCGCTTGCCGTGCTCGCCCCAGAAAGCGTCGGGATCGGAGATCGACGCCTTGTACATGTCTTCGTACTTGGCGGCGTCGACGTGAGCACCCTCACGCCATGCCGCCTGTACCTCGATGACCTTGCCGTCCATGGCTTTCCATCCCTGCTTGGCGCCCGATCGTATCGCGGTCTCTACCGCGCAGCCAGGTCTTCCAAAGTCACGTAGCCTACACTCTTCGCCGCCGATAGGATCGTCGTTCCACTCGCCGCGCTCCCGATTCTGCTAAATAAATTGGGCGCAATGTAACTCGGTGAGTGAAGGGTTGGCGGTGGGCTGTCAAGCCGAACCCGTAGAGAGTTCCGAAAACACGTATCGATCCGCGCGAATACCGCGCTCAGCCGCCCGCCGCCCGCCGCGCAGGCATGATGATCTCCACCAGCGTTCCGTCCTCGGCCGGCGTCGAGAGCTGGAGGCGGCCGCCGTTGGCCTCCACCAGGGCGCGGGGCAGGGCGAGGCCCTCCTCGACATCCGCGTCGGTGAGTGCAGCGGCCCGCGCGGCGGCCCCGGTATCGCGGACCCGCAGGGCGACGGCCGCCCGCTCGGCCGCCCCCGTCGACACGATGATCTGGCCTCCGGCCGCCGAACGCCGGATCGCGTTCTCGATCACCAGCGCTGCGGCGCGGCTCACGGACGGCTCGTCGGCCTCCAACTCGGCGAGATCGGTGGAGAAGCTCGTGCGCACGACGATGCGCCCACGGGCCGCCTCCGCCTGAAGCTGCGCCACGCATCCGGCCGCGACGTCATTGAGATCGAGGGCGCGCGGTTCGAGATGCAGGGCGCCGGCCTCCACGGCCGCGAGGTCGAGGAGCTTTCCGACGCGTTCGAGCATCCCGTCGCCGGAGACCTTGATCTCGGCGAGACAGGCGCGATAGCGCGCGTCGCCGAGGGTGCCGAACGGCTCCTTCAGCATCGCGTCGGCGAGGTCGATCATCCCGGTGAGGGGTTCGCGGAAGGCGCGATCCAGGCGCGCGAGGGCGTTGCCGGCGGGGATCGGCTGATCAGCGGCTTCCGATCGCGGATGCGCGGGGAGCCGGTTCGTCCGCGCGAGGAGGGCGAACAGACGGCTAGCGCCTTCGGTCGCCTTGACCTCCAGGGTCATGGCCGCGCCGGCGAGGCTCACACGGCGCGGTCCCCGCACCACACCGCGCAGGACATCGGCCACAGTCAGCACGCAGTCCCGATCGAACTGGGCGACGAAGCTGCCGCCGACGATCTCCCGCGGCTCGCAACCGAATAGAGTCGCGGCGGCGCGGTTGACCGCCACGATCCGGCCCGCCTGGTCGAGCGTGACGATCCCGGTATCGAGGGCGTCCAGGGCGGCTTCGGCGCCGGCGGCCCGCTCGGCCTGCGCGGCACGGGCGAGGCGCTCGGCGGCGAGGGACGTGGCCGCGTCGGCCACATCGACCGGACGCAGGATCAGGCAGGTGGCGGCCTCCCCGGCCCAGCTGCAGGCGCTGCGTAGGACCTCGACCGGCCGGGTCTGCCCTCCGGCTTCCGTGATCGCGGTGAGGCGCGGTGCCGGATCCGCTTCCTCCTTCCGCGGCGCGCCCGGAAGCAGGCCGTTGAGCCCGCGCGTGGACAGGGCCGCCCCGTCGGCATCTCCGGTCAGCTCCAGCAGCCGGCGGTTCGCCGCGAGAATCACGCCATCCCGATGCACCAGCGCCGGGAGCGGAAGTCCGGCCAGAACCTCGGCGAACGGGGCCGCACCGCCGTGGCCGCTGCGGGGGTCCGTGGAACCCGCCTGCGGCCCGGGGAACGGCATGATCGCGCCGCCGCCCGGTCTCGACGCCGCACCATCGGACGGTGTCTCGTCGCCGGCGTATCGCGCTCCGAGGGCTCGGGCGATCTCCCGGAACGCGGCATGCTCGTCGGTGGACAGGGCGGCCGATACAAGCTCGCCCTCGGCAGCGTGCGGGGCCCCGGATTCGCCGTCGCCCCCTGCGCGCTGCGAAACGGTGGGTGTCTCGGAGGGTTCGGGCGATGCGCTCGCGACGGGCGACTCCTCCGGCAGGTTTGCCGGTCGGGCGGTCGGCAGGGTTCGGATCAGGCCGAACCCGGCGAAGCCCGAGAAGCTGGCCTCACCCCGCCCGAGCGGAGCGCCCGAGAGTTCGACGCGGCACGGACCGGCGCCGGCATCCAGCACCGCCGGCTCGCCGCGAAAGGTCCGGCGCTCCCGTAGGGCCGCCAGAACCCCGTCGGCGCCGGACACACGGCCGGCCGCCGCGAGATCCTGCCATCGCTGGCCCATGAGGCCCGCCAGAAGGTCGGGGCCGGTGAACTGGATCACCGCACCCGAGGCGTCGAGCCGCCACAGGAACCGATCCTCCCGGACGATGGCGGGCGCCGGCTTCGGCGCCGACGCGGCCTCCGTCGAGCGCTGGCGCGTCCGGGACACCACCGGAGCGGTGGAGATCAGCAGGATCACCGTCCTCCCGTCCTCGCGATACCCGCGGGCCAACCAGCAGAGCATCGGCGGCGCGAGCCGGCGGGGATCGAGGCGCAGCCGCGCGAGGCGAGGGGCGTCGTTGCTGGGCGCTGCGGAGGCGATCTCCCGGACCAAGTCCGCGAGGCCGGGTCGGGAACGCGCCTCGATGAAGGCGCGCGCCGCCGGGGTGGCGTGCAGGATCCCGC
The DNA here is from genome assembly GCF_022829545.1 of Methylobacterium sp. J-030. Lineage (GTDB taxonomy): Bacteria > Pseudomonadota > Alphaproteobacteria > Rhizobiales > Beijerinckiaceae > Methylobacterium. Next base: position 18,646 of record NZ_JAKSYM010000018.1, read on the forward strand.
CATCCTCCGCGTCGATCACGAGATGAATCGCGTCCGACAGGGTGAGGGCCGCCGCGAGGCTGGGCAGCCGCCTCCAGGCCGTGAACGCCGCGGCAAGGCCGTGCTCACGCTCCGGATCCGCCGGTGTCAGTGTCGTCTCCAAAACCCGCGACCTCGAACCCCAACGCAATCCGGCGTTCCCCGCGATGAGAAACGACGACGACCAAGCCCCTTTTGTAAACGCTCTCTCGTCCAGGCGCTAAAAGTTCGCAACGACCGTCACACGTTTACGTTATGTCAACCTTAACGCCAGTGGCGCGGCTGGCATATGGCTGCGAATCGGTTATTGTGCAGTGCACAAAGAGCCATCCACAGGCAGACACGAGAGGAGACGACACATGGCCAACCCCCCGAATTACGAAGTCCCCGCCGAAATGCGCGATATGGCCGAGAAAAGTGTCGAGCAGGCCCGCAAGGCCTTCGACAGCTTCATCGGCGCGGCCCGCCGCACGGCCGATACCGTGCAGGGCTCTACGGAACTCGCGCGCACGAACGCCCGCGACGTCTCCAGCCGCGGCTTCGAGTATGCCGAGCAGAACGTGAACGCGGCCTTCGACCTCGCCCAGAAGCTCGTGCGCTCCCGCGACATGCAGGAAGCGATGCAGCACCAGGCCGAGTTCGTGCGCAGCCAGTTCGCCGCTATCCAGGCGCAGGCCAAGGAGTTCAGCGGCTTGGCGCAGAGCGCGATGCAGCAGGGTGCCGAGCGCGCCAAGTCGGCGATGCAGCAGGGTGCCGACGAAGCCCGCAAGGCCATGGAGCAGGGCCAGGACGCCGCCAAGCAGACGGCGCAGAACGCGCAGGACGCCGCCGAGCGCGCGTCGCACTGAGACACGTTCGCTGTGATGCCTTGCGGCCCGCCTCCGGTCTCCGGCGGCGGGCCGTCTCGTTTTCGCCGGTATTCCCGCCGAGAGCCGCCCGGCGGACCGGCTCACGTCCGCATCGAGCGAAGGATACAAGGATGCGCCTCGCTGTCTCCAGCCCTACGCGCCTGCGTGACGCTCTTCGTATGACGATCGCCGCCCTGGCGCTCGCCGCGGCCCTACCCGCCACGGCCGCCCGGGCGCAGTATATCGACGGCCCGGCCTACGGGGATCTGGGCTACGGGCGCGGCGACCGCCGCCCGCCGCGCCGGGTGGAGCGTGATCCGGTCGGCTTCAATTGCGATGCCGTCCAGCAGGGCCTCACCGGGCCCAAGCCGTTCTCATGCCCGCTGCCGGGGGCCCGGCCGCTCGGCGTGCGCTGCTTCTGCGATCTGCCGATCGCCTCGTTCAGCCCCGCGCAGACCGCCGTCGGCCGCGTCGTGCCGTAGACACGTCGAAGCCGCGCCTTCCGTTGCAGAGGACGCGGCCGGTCTCAACGGGAAGGGCCCAGCCGCGACCGGGCCGCCTGTCTCAGTTCAGCACGACGACCTTGGCGCCGACCTTGACCCGCTCGTACAGGTCGGTGACGTCATCGTTGGTCATCCGGATGCAACCCGACGACACGGCTTGGCCGATCGTATCCGGCTCGTTCGAGCCGTGGATGCGGTACTCGGTGTGGCCGATATACATGGCGCGGGCGCCGAGCGGGTTCTCGATGCCACCGGCCATGTAGCGCGGCAGGTCGGGGCGGCGGGCGATCATCGCCTTGGGCGGCGTCCACGACGGCCACTCGCGCTTGGCCGTGATGGTGTTGCTGCCGCTCCAGCTGAAGCCCGGTCGCCCGACGCCGACCCCGTAGCGGAGCGCCTGACCGTCGCCCAACACGTAGTAGAGCCGGCGCTCGGCGGTGGAGACCACGATCGTGCCCGGGGCGTAAGGCGCATCGAACGCCACGACCTCGCGTGGGATTGGCTGGACCTGCGCCTGCGGCGCGGCCTGCACGCCCTGGCCGTAGCCCGGGGTGTAGGTGCCCTGGTACCCATACGGGCCCTGGTCCGCGCTATAGGCGTTGCCGTCCTCCGTGCCGAAGGGATCGTAGGACGAAGCGGCGAGGACGGGCGTGGCGGCAAGAACAGTCGCGCTCAGCAGCGCGGCGAGTGCGGTGACCGTGGTCTTCATGGGTGGCCTACCTGTGCAATAACCTTTGCCATTACAAGCGTGAGCATAGGCAACCAGTTCCACACAACCGCCACGATTTTGGTTGGCGGCGGAATACGCAGGCCCTTTCGTCCGTGCTGGTTAATCAGACCACCTCGTCGGTGTGCACGTCGAAGCGGGCGAGGTGGGCATAGCCGAAGTTCGTGGAGATCGCGCAGTCGGTGGCGTCGCGTCCGCGGGCCATGACGATGCGTCCGATGCGGGGGCAGTTGTGGCGTGCGTCGAACGTGTACCAGCGCGGGCCGGACGGTCCGTCGAGGTAGACCTCGAACCAGGCGGAGAAGTCCATCGGCGCGGGGTCCTTGGGCACGCCGATGTCGCCGAGATAGCCGGTGGCGTAGCGGGCGGGGATGTTCATGCAGCGGCAGAGCGTGATGGCCAGATGGGCGAAGTCGCGGCAGACGCCCTCGCGCTGCATGAAGCCGTCATGGGCGGTGCGGGTGGCGTCGGCGCGCTGGTAGTCGAA
>NZ_JAKSYM010000027.1 GCF_022829545.1 Methylobacterium sp. J-030
CTGCCGTCTCAAGCGATTCCAAGCTAGAAAGGCAAGTTGCCGACGCCCAGGCTTACGGCAAAGTTCCCTTTGCCGCACCGGAGGGGGTACGGGGTGATCCCATCCACCCCCTCATCCTGAGGTGCGGCGAAGCCGCCTCGACGGAGGCCTCCAGGGCTCGCGCGGCTGGCTGGAGGGCTCCTTCGAGGCCTCCGCTGCGCTCCGGCCCCCCAGGATGAGGTGGTGGATGGGAGGATCCGTATCCGTGGTCGCCGCCACCGCGCTGTTCGGTCACGCAACCCCTCGCCACCCACAGGAATCCCAAACGTTGTCCACAGGCAGCGGCTACCCCAGACGATGTCTCCGTTGCCGATCGCG
>NZ_JAKSYM010000032.1 GCF_022829545.1 Methylobacterium sp. J-030
GCCACAAGCCGCCGCAAGCCAGCGCTCTCACGCTCAAGATCGTTCGTCTTCCTGGCCTGATCGAGCTTCAGACCACCGCATTCCGTGCGCCAGCGGTAGTAACTCTGCCCGGAGATCTCCGCCTCCCTGCCTGCAAGGGCCCAACTCTTGCCCTGGGCGGTCTGCACCGCGATCTGGCGCCGCTCGAGCACGACCTGCTCCGCGTTCGTCTGACCGCGCCGCAGGTCCAAAGCCGGCCGGTCAGGCCACGGGTTCGTCAGCGTTCCTTGTGCTGCGTGCTGTGCGAGCGGTTCAGACTGTGTCGGACCTTGCTCGAAGCGATCGTCCTCAGCGCTCGCGCCGGGCCAGCTCCTGGCGCACCTGCTCTTTTACGGCATCGCGCACGGCTGGGCTCTGAAGCTTACGTCGAAGACTTTCTTTCGTGTGCCCTTCGAATGCCCGCTCCGCCTGCCAGCGCCGCCGTGTCATCCCAAGGATGGATTGCATCAGCATCCTAAACTCCCGCTCAAGGGCTGCTACCGCACCACAAAGCGACAGACCAGAACCGAGGGACGGCACGACGCCAGGAGGCGGCTGGTTTATTCTACGGCACCTCTGCGCCGGCCCGTATTGTGTATCCCTCGACCAAACCAACGCGGTGGGACGCCGCCCCAAGCGCCCAGCGCCAGACGGACGAACAATGTCGGCTGTCGGGAAACCCCGACGGTGGTCCGCATGGCTGAACTGGGTCGATGAGAGGCAGTCTGCTTTTCCAGCACACCTTCTCCGAAGTGGACAGGCCGCTCTCGGCCAGACTGCGTCATGCCGAATTGCCAATGGGCGCAAAACCGGCTGTTCGGCTTGGCGCCCATCTCGGCCGTTCCAGTCACCGGGCGCCGCTT
>NZ_JAKSYM010000084.1 GCF_022829545.1 Methylobacterium sp. J-030
GCCGAAGCCATGATCGGGCAGGATATGGATGCTGCGCAAAATCGCGCGGTCGCTTGAGCTGCATACACCGCGGCTCAAAGTGTTCTGTTCGATCAGGCATAGGGGCCGCCGAACAGGTCCCCGAGCGCCTTCCGCCGGAACAGCGTGCGCCACCGCCGCCGCTGATGCTCCGGCCGGTCGTGGATCATGTGACACCGCTGACAGAAGACCGCGAGGTTGGCGTCCGCGTTGTTTGAGGTGTCGTGGTCTCGATGAGCTGCGGCTAGGACCACCCGCGTCCGGCGCAACCTTCCGAGGATGTCGGCTCCTACCGCTATCTGGATCCGGCGGCCCCAGCCATCGCGCCAGCGTCCGGCGTCGGTGTCCCACCAGCGCCCATCGCCCAGAGGTGGTAGACCATCCGCCCATGCGGCCGCCCGCAGCCCTCGCAGCAGCCTCTCGCCCGGCCGAACCGGATCACGGCCGAGAGCTGCACCCAGTCGATAGGGTAGAAGAAGCGGTGCTCGGGCCGGATCGGCATGGGGGCCTGACTGTGCCACCGGCCGTGAAGAAAGCGTAGCGGTGAGGCGTTGGCTTGTTCGTTGGCTTAGGTCTGACGCTTCGCACCAGTGGCTGCAGGTAGCGAACTACCCTGAGCAAGGCGGTGGCTGCAGCTTGCTCCGCATCTGCTCTCCGGTCCGGGGTGAGGTTGATCAGGGGAACCAAGTCGGCGGCGGTCTGTGTTCCATAGATACTAGCGACGCGGAGATGATGCCGATGGCCAACCCTGGCATGCCCGATCCCGGCGGTCCCGATCTGCCGGCACCCGACGAGTCGCCGCCGACCGAACCCGTACCTGGCCATCCGCCGATGCCGGCTCCCGCACCTGATCCAGTGCCCGGTGATCCGGTCGGACCAGATCTCGTGCCAGGGGACCCGATTGGTCCTGGAACGCTCATCTAAGGCTGGCCGGTTAAGCGACAGAAAGCGGGTAGGTAACGCCGTTCCCGATTATCAGCTGACACGGGCACCTGAAGCCTTGGCGATCCAGCTCGCAACGATAGGGGCTTTTGCATCCCCCCGTGCGCTCAATTCTGCTCGTCAAACGCAGAAGGAGCCGCCCCTCCCCTCAATTGGAAAGAACGGCCTCCGTTTTTTATGCCGTTTGAACAGGCGAAACTAGTTTCAGTGAACATCCTTGAGGCGCTGGATCGCAGCGTCGTGATACCAGCCGCTTCCACATTCAGTCGAAACGATCTGCTCCGGCTTGGGCTTTAAAGCCACAGCTTTGTTCTCGTGGCGAAGACCTCCAGCGATCGTCATAATTTCCGCGAGGCGCTCAGCGACTGCGGGCAACCCATGAGAAGATTTCACAGTCATTTCATATCTTTCTTTAGGATGCTCGATCTCATTAAAATTAGACGACGCGAGCTTATAGTTTTAATATAGTCGCTTCCACAAATTGCCTAAGGAATATCCGCAAATTGATCAAAATATGTACATGCTGTATTTTGTGGCATGGGCTTGTATTTTGTAAGACCGCATTTCGCTAGGCCCTACAAATTGGCCGATTGGCGCTTTCAGTACGTGAACGAATTCGAACGATAGCCTCGACACCGACCCCGCCGCTCGCCATCTCGAGTGTATGCCCGCGCAGCACGACCAAACCTACGAACTACAAAAATAGCCCCCGCACCTTAGGCTGCGCGGAGGCTCGTATCCTGGATATTCCTGCGCTGATGGCTATCCCACCCAAACGCTATCAAGCCGATCCGGCTTTCACTGTGACGGGCTTCGGTTGCAAACCCGTTCAGCCGCCGCCACCGTTCCCACCAGCGCCACCGCTACCCGTCGAACCGACACGCGAGGGCTGGTCTTCGTTGCCAGCCGCTGCCGAGTCCTCCGAGATGCCATCGGCTGCTCGGCCCGTCGGCGAGTAGGTGGTGGCACCCTCATCGCCGGTCGAACCGGACTGGCGCGTGACGACACCCGGGGCGCCTGGCGGCACGATCACGGTGGTGGTGGTCGGGGTCTCGAAGACCTGTGCAGACACAGGGGTCGCAAGCGCCACGGCAAACGCCGCGGCGAGGATGAGCTTGGTCATAGGGTTCTTTCGGCTGTGGGCGTGGGGAACAGTCGATCGCGCGTGATGTGTCCCCACTGCAGTGTCACGGGGGCGGGCAATGAGAGCTTGATCAGCGCATACCTCTTTGAGGTCGATCGCTCGCAGATTAGTCCGAGCCATGCGGTAGGCGCGGGCGGCAGACCGATATGTCGAACGCCTGCGCGAGGCGTCAGAACGGGAGGTCGGGGTCATCGTCGAGGGCGGAGGTAAAGCCGTTCTCGATCACCTGCTGATCTCTGCCCTGGGCACTCCTCCCGTTACTCGCTTTCAGCCGCTGATCTTTGGGGGCCGCGAGGTCGACCCATTTGCTCGGGTTTCCTGGTCCGCTCGCGCCCCCGGAGGTAGCGGGAGATGTGATCCGCAGTGTGCTCGCTCATACCTATGAACATGGCTGCGGACCCGCCTCGATTGAAGCCGGCATCGGCGAAGAGGGTGGTGATCCCACCGCGGTTGGCAGCGCGCAGCTCCGAATCGTCGCTGGTGCGGTATCGTGCGCGCGGTCCTCAGCACCATCTCCGAAGCGCTGGCCCGCGGCCACTGGGTTGAGTTGCGCGATTTCGGCACGTTCTGCCAGCGCGACCGTAAGCCCGCGCCAGCCGGAACCCACGAACCGGCGATAGGGTAGCCATCCCGGCGAGAGCGCACATCCAGTTCAAGGCCGGCAAGGGGATGCAGGCCCGACTGAACCGGAAGCGGGTCGAGCCGGAGCCTGAGGCCGAGGTGCAACGCTTGTTGCGGGCGTCGTAGGACAAGGCTCGATGGATCTTCATCAAACCGCGGTCGACGCCATTCGCACGTGGGCCGCTGGCAATGAGAACGTCGCCGAGGTCTGGCTGTTCGGGAGCCGAGCGAAGGGCACCGCGCGACCAGACAGCGACGTCGATCTTGCCTTGGTGCTGGTGCCTGGAGCCCCAGGCGACCCGGGGCACGACTGGCCGGAGGGCAACTATCAGGCGCTCGGTGACCGGTGGGAGGCTGACCTAACAGACGTGATCCAACACGATGTGCATCTCAAGCGGTTTGCTCGTCCTGGCGAAAAGGAGAGCGCGAACGCGGCGTCAGCCAAGGCAACCGCCGTCCTACTCTGGTCTCGTGGCGGCTAACGCGCCGTCAGACGCTCACGATAGCGCAGCAGGCGCTTGGGCGACCGAGCGCTGATGACCCTCGTCGTGTAGAGGTCGGCATCTCGCAGGCGGCAGTTCCCGATCCAGAGATTGTCGTTCTCGTTTAGCCATGCTCGCATGAGCTGCATGTAGCGACGAATAGCAGGACGCTTCGCCCCGGGCGGTGGGAGAAGCCTGTTGTCCTCGACGCGCCAACGCGACAACACCGCCGAAAGGAAATCGGGCACACGGATGAGATCATCGACGAGCGCCGCGAGGCTCGCATCTGCGTTGGCGTGGTGCTTCATACCGATAATTGGTATCGGCTGGCCGGGACGGTTGGTCTGCCAAAGCCAATTGAAATTCAACGTCGTACAGGCGTAGAAGGCCCCGTCGCAGTAATTGGTCATGTCGTCGTCGTCTGGAAACCACGAAAACAGCTGGGTCGGCGTGTTTGCGACGAGCTTCCAACTGACATATGCGTTGAAAAGGCTGAGAAGTAGGACGCGCTCCAGCAGGTAGATGCTAAAATTCTTTTTGCGTGCTTCGTTGTAGAGCTTGCGCACGTGGCGGACGAAGCGATCCGGCGTGCCAGCCCACTTTATGCTGGAGAGCGTCTTCTCGAATAAGTCCCACACCGCGATTAGGTCGGCCTGACGGTCGTCACTGCGCAGAAAGCGGGAGTCGCGTGAGACCAGAAACACGAAGCAGAAGCATGTCCCGGTCTCGAAGAACCGCTTCTGCTCAGATGTTAAGCGTCCCGTCTGCTTGAAATCGCGCGGGAAGCATTGACTCAGAACCGCCCGAACCGGGTCGAGCCCTTGTTGCGAAACCGGGTACAGCGCGAAGGAGTAGACATCGTGCCCGGTCCCCCGCGTGGCGGTATTGAAGTCGCTGGCGATGATCCACCTGTCCGCGGTCAGATGTCGGCCTATGAAGGCGCGCAGAGCGTGCGCCCCGCCCTGCTGGAAGCTGCTATCTAGGTTGAAGACGAAGCGCCCCAGATCAAAGGCCATAGAAAGCCTCTAGGCGTCCGTGCGCCCCTCGACAACCTGAAGGGGCAATGCCACCTGTGCAGTATGCGCTACGCCCTAGCCGCCGTAATCCTCGCGACCGCCACAGTGTCCGCAGCCTCCGCACCGCACGCGCCGACAGTCAAGCGATTGATCGCCGCGTACATGAAAGCCGATGAAGGCTGCCGGGGCGTGCCGGGTGATACCGGCACACCAGAATGCGAGCGGCGCACTCGCCTTAACTCGCGGCTCAATCAGATCGGATGGTGCCTCGGAAAAGAGGGCCAAGGGCGAGCTGAGTTCGACTGGCACCGTTGCACAGACGGATCGTATTTCACGACCGATCTTCAATAAAACTACGCTTGCCCGGTGTTGGACACCATTGCGCCGGCACGACCGCGCAAACTCCGCTTCAGATCGGACATCAGCCCCGGCCCGTCCGTGGCGGCGGTCTGAATGTTGAAGTCGCCGTGGAAGTGGGTCTCAGCGCTCGACGTCCTGGAGCTGCGGTTGTCGTTGGTGGTGTTGGCCACCATTGCCGACTGCGCGGCCTGGGCTTGGGCTACGGCCGCCATAGCCCCAGCCTGTCGGGCTTGCAGGGCCGATGTCTTGGCGGGATCGGCCCCATAGGCGCCTGCGTTGCTCTTGTAGCCATCGGGCAACTGGAAATGCGGCACGTCTTTGAACTTGCCAAAGCTGTCGCCACCCCATTGTACCGGCACACCAAGTTCACTTGCAGCCTTTTTCATGGCGTCGTTGATCTTGGCATATTTCGCAGAGTCGAGATCCCCGACTGCGGGATCTCCGTCTGCACGAAGGTCAACGGCTCGACCAGTTAGGTGTTTACTACTGAACGTCTTGGACCAGCCGCGGGCGACCATCTCTTTTTGACGCTCAAGGGTGCGGAGCCCCTCGTGAATGTGGAAGCGAACCGCGCTGATCTCCTGCGCCCGCTTCACCACCCGCATCAGGTCGTTGTTCACCCCCGTGCCATCGGTCGGCAACGGCGAGCCGTCCGGGTTGCCTGTCGCAGAGGCCGCGGTCCTGGCCGAAGCACCACCACCCACCAGCTTATCCATCGCCGCCGCGGTACGGCCCGTGAAGTTGTCGGTACCAGCCGCCGCGTTCCAGCCCTCGGCACGCTCGTAGATCGAGGCGCCACGCGCCGCCTCCATCGGCGTCTTAGCCGCGTTCAATGCCGCCAGAGCGCGTCCCTCAGGACCGTGTAGTTCCTTCAGGGCATGCTGGAGCTGAGCATCAAAGTCTGGGTTGCCCTGGATCGGCACGCGCCGGTCAGCCGTGAGCCATTGGCCGATACCGTAGGCTCCGCTCCTCGGGTTGACGGAGGTGGGGCCGCCGGGCGCCTCGACGGCCGACCAACGCGCCACGAGCGCGCGTGCGCCGAGTTCGGAGACGCCGCCTTTCACCAGCGTGTCGATGGCGTGCTGCTGCCGCTCGGCCGTCCACCAGCCGCCGATACCGACATTGCCCGGGAGCTTCGTCCCACCTCGGCCCCGCTGCAATCGGCTCACGACTGCATGACGTGCGCGGGCGAAGATGCCGCCGCGGGCGGGCCGGTTCTCGCTGCTGTTCACGCCCGGCAGTTCATCGCCAGGGTTCATGCTGCCGCCCGGCACGCCGCCCGAGACGATGTTCTTTGACGGGTCGGCCGATGCAAGAGCGCCGGCTACGGCACCGAGCCCCAGCAGTCCCCACCCGATCGGCCCCATACGCAGCAAGGTGAGCCTCACAAGGGCAAGCTGCGCGAACAGTGGCGTGAACAGCGTGGCGATCTTGCTGGCGGCCCAGAGGCCAAAGAACGCCTCCGCGGCGATCTTCCAGCCGCCGATGCTTTTGGCTGCATCGTCTGCGCCACGGGCGAAGGCCAAGACGCCCTTGCCGATCCCTTCCCAGTCGATGGATCGGAGAGCTTGAGCAAACTCCTCGACCTTGGCCACGATCTCGGTTCGCAACCATTCCTTGTTCTGGTCCAGCCAATCGCCGAACCGGCGCATCAGGTCGGTCAGGACCGGCGTCAAAGCGGTGCTGATCTTCCGGGCGAAGTCGGTAATCCGGTCGGATAGGTCCTCGTACTGCTCGCCGAGGTGCTGCGCGGCGTCGGCATCCGCCTTGGACACCAGCCCTTGCCGCTGCGAGCGCGTGAGAGCCTTCTCGACAGCCGCCCGGCCCTTGAGCAGCAGGTTGATGGTGGCCTCGCTGTAGCCGGCCTGCCGGAGCAAATAGCTGGCCTGCGAGGCGCCGACCTTCTCGGCGGTTCCTTTGGCGGCTTCCGCGAGGTCACCGAAGGATTCCTCCAGCGTGCCGTTCAACCGGATCTGCTGACGGGAGATGCCCTGCAGCTTGGCGAAGGCCGGCAACGCCGAGCTGTTGCCGCTCGTGCGCAGTTCGTTGATGGTGTCGGATAACCGCTGGAACGAGGCAGCGCCCTCGCCGGCCGATCCGCCGATCCGCTTCACCGCGTTGTCGAAGGCCGCGATCCGGCCGGGCGCCACGCCGAGACGATCCGCCATCCGTCCCATGGCCGCATCGGCGTGACCGATGTCGGTGACAAACTGACCGATGGCCCTGCCGCCCGTGAAGATGGCGAGCAACTTGAGGGCGTTCCGGGCCAGCCGCTCGACGGCCTCGCCGGCACTATCCAGCGAACGCTCGATCTCCTTGCCTTCCTTGACCGCGCTCTCGCGGGTCTTGGCGAGGGACGCCATGGTCTGCTTCTGGCCCTTTATGAAGGCCGAAGGATCCAAGCCGAGACCCACATAAAGGGCGTCGATCATCGTCGCCATGGCTAGTCCTTCACGATGCGGAGGTGGATACGTTCCCGGCGCGCTTCGGCCAGGGCGGGCTCAGCCAAGTTCCGGAACTTCTCGACGCTGCCGCCGGCCCTAGCGAATGCGGCGAGGGTGCACATGGCGAAGTACAATTCCGGATCCGGGTCCGGGTCGTCGGACTCCTTCCACCAGCGCTGTGCGGATCGTTGCGCCTCAATGGCGGCCTGCACAGCAGGATCGGCGAGCAGATGATCGATTTCGCCCATGTCACTCCTCACGCCGCAACCCTGGACGCGGAGATGGTCGTGAACCACTTCCCTGCCGGTGACTCGCACTCAAGTTCATGCGCGATATTGTAGATGATCCACTTGCCACACGCGGGCTTGAGTTCGCTTTCAATCTCGATAGTGCCACCGTATTGTAGCGAAGGATTGAAAAGAACCGTCACCTCAACGCCGCCGGAGTTGAACGCGGGATAGCCGCGCATGCCAGTCGCAGTTGAAATCTTGATGGCATCGTCCTGCCGGGCCTTACCCTTCGGCCAGATCGCAACGACATCTCTATCGATCACCCACTGAATGCCGGCTGCTTTGGCTAGCCTGTGCATCTGCTGCCGCGCCGAGCCCCACAGGTACGGGTTTTGCACCCGGCAATTAACGCCGCTGTTTTCGAACCTGAAGCCCGACTGCTTGACGATCTGTTCGAACGTCTGAGCCACGTCCGCCGAGCCTCGAACGCTCGTGGGCATCGCGGGTTTGACGGCCGCGAGCAAGCCCGCCAAAGCCTCGACGCGGAAGCCGACCTCTGGCTGCGCGCGGGCGTCCACATACGCGCTCATGATCGTGCCCTGAAAAACCAAGCTGGGCGCCAGACCCTCCTCATGGGCGAAGACCGACACGTTGTTCTTGCCGACCGTCGTGAGGTCGCTCGGCAACGTTGTGAGTTGGTTCATCGTCGAGAGCGACAGCCCAAAGATGCCGATGCCCGCCCTGGCCATGTCGGGGCTGCCAGGCTGCTCGATCGCAACCGAGACGCGATGCCCTGTCAGGTACGCGGTGTTTCCACCGCCCTCAAACTCGCCGAGCGACAAGCTGAATTGCACGTCGATGTTCTTGCGCGCGAACGTCATCCCGGTGCCTTCTCAGAGGCCCCCGGCACGGACATGCGCGCCGGGGACGGTGTCGTGGGCTGAGACGGCGACGAACGCCGCCAGCGAGCCGCGTCGGCGATTTTGAGCGCGGTGCCGAGACCCGCGGCACGGGACGCGCCCCGTGCTGTCCGCGAGACCGAGAAGGCTGGACAGCGGCCCACTCGGCAGCCCCGCGGCATCGGGAGCCTGTGTCGCCGGCCACCAGGGCATGGCTAAGCCCCGCGCCGGCTGTCGGGTGTTACTTCTCGCGGCACCGCCCGACTGGCCGCGATCGGCGCGCACATCGCCGATGGAGTGAGCCGCACAATCGGCGGTTCAGCTCGGAAACTCGGCGGCCGCATCGAGATGCAGGGAAGCAATGGTCTCGCGATACTGGCGGGCACGGACATCGGTGCCGGCAGCTCGGCCGTCGCTGTCGCCGATCGCGCTCCAACCCGGAAGCGCGCTCTGGATGTAAAAACCCTCGAACACGTCCAAGACCTGTTCGATCTCCCGCCACGCCCGATAGCGTTCCTTCGCCTCCGCAATGAGGGCGGGCACCTTCGGATGGGTGCGGGCAACCTCCGCCACCGCATCGCACACAAGCCATGCGGTCATGTCGATGCCGTTCTTGATCCCCTCAAGCTCGAACGCCGTTTCGTCGCGCACGCCGCGGGCGAGGTCGGCCTCCTCCCCGGCTCGGGAGGCTTCCTCCTGAGCACGCACAACGCCGAAGCTCTCACGCCAATTCTCATCTGGAGCGTTGAATAGGCTCTGCCGCTTCGCGTCGGTCAGTTCCTTTTCCGCGGCCTGCTGGCGGCCCATGGCGGCATAGAGAACGTCGTGAGCGCGCCCCAGCCGAGCTTCTAGAGATGCGATGTGTTCGCGGCGCCGATGAGCATTGGCGATGGCATCGGCGAGTTTCTTCCGGGCTGCCTCGTGTAAGTTCACGGGCAGCAAGGCTGATGCGGCCAGGGCTGCAACTTGCGTCTCGGGCTCGACGGACGGATCGACTACGCGAAGCGGCGACTGCGGGGACTGTTTCGGCATGGTCCCGCTCCTCAGTAGCCGGTGCCAGTCAGGCGGCCGGCGTTGGGAAACCGCTCCCGGTACTCCTTCGCCTCGGCGCTATCGGTGGCCATGCCGCGGAGGCCGACCGTCCTGCCCGCACGGATCGCCTTACGGGCGGTCGGGCCGAGCCGCATGAACTCCTGCCGTGCCCGGTCCCCGAGGGCGGTATCCATCGCGGGCGTCGAGGCGCGCTCAGGCTGGGGCGTGTCGAGGGACGTGCCCTCAAGCAGGGCGTCCAACTCACGAAGGTCGCCCTCCGGCAGCTTCTCCATGTAGTAGCGCAGGATGATCTCGATTGCCTTCTGGTCCATGGTCGATCTCAAATCTTCTCGGAATGATATGCGGTCGTAGGCGAGTGCTGGGTGTTTGATGGTGGTGCTCCGATTGAGAGTATGTGTTTCGTCGAGGATGATTTCTCAGTCGGTCGTGGTGTCGAGGTGTCGTGTCAGAATGCGCCGCGGCGCCTGCGGCTGAACGCCAAGTTGCGGGCCCAGTCCATGGCTTCCGGTGGGACTTCGATAACCCGCTGCTGATCCATCGCTGCCAGCACCAGCACGCCGGCTACAGCGTTCACCACGTCGTCGTGAGCCCCGGGAGCATGGTCGATGCTGTCCCGCCCGCCCCGGGCCGTGCGCCGCTCCAGAGTGATGAGCTGCGTGGCCAGTACCGGCACATCCAGCAATTCGACCTCGCCGGAGTTCAGCTTCGGCAGCAGGTCGATGTAGATTTGGCTCTTGGGCTTCTCGGATGGCTCGTAGGTGATGCCGTGCCGCTGGAAGCTCTCCCGCGGCCACTCACCGGCATACCGGTCGCCAACCACCCTGCTAAGGCCATAGCGCTTCAGCAGGTCCGAGAACTCCGACACAACCGCCTCGGGCGAGAACGGCGCTTTGCGCTCTCGCATCGCATCCAGGACGACACGCTCGTCTTCCCGGTGGCCGATCGCCAACGTCATGGAATCCGATGCCCCGCCCGAGGGATCGACGAACGCGTGGTATGTGAGGCCCGTCAGAGGCGCGCGCTCGATCACGCTGCGCGGGATGGCGGCTTCAACGACCTCGCGGGAGACGAAGGTCTCCACGTCGCTGCGGAACTCCGCCAGGTACTCGGCCGAGGCGCTCGGGAGATCCCGCGCCAAGGCCTCGTCGATCACCCGCTGCGGCACGCTGGGGTTCATGGTGCGGGTCGCAGCACGCCACACCAGCACCGGGGCATCGTCCCGCCCGTGATACCGCTGGAAGGCATCGTAGAGGGCACCACGCCGCGCGTAGGGCGAGGAGGCGCACAGCATCATCCCGTTCGGGATCGTCGCCATGGCTGGGCGCAGGGCGTCGAGGATCTCGTAGTCGGGGCTGGCCGAGGTATCGGAGGGCCAGAAGGCCAGCTCATCGCACAGAGCCGCTGCCAGGGTGCGCCCGCGGACGGCACGGTAGGAGGAGGTACCGACCTCGATCGTCACCCGGTTGGTGAGGTCGAATTCGTCCGCCGTCTCCCGCTCGACCATGCGCGCCAGCATCGGCACCTCGGTGAGCAGACCCTTGATGTACCGGAAGATGGTCCGGGCCTGCCGGCGGTCGGTGGCGATGATCAGGATGGTCGCCCGCTCTCCCGGGGCAAGGTACCGCCGGTAATCACGGAAGCAGGCGAGGTAGACGGCGATCAAGGCCAGCACGAAGCTCTTGCCGGCCCGGCGCCCGCAGATCAGCCACGCCTCGCTGTGGGCATCCGCTGGAGCCTCGGTACGGCCCGTACAGGCGCGGTAGGTCTCGGCCTCGGTCTCGGACAGCGGCAGGCCGAACAGGGCGCCCACGAAGCCCCTCCAGGCTGCCCAGGTGTCGGCATCCTTGAACCAGGGCCCGAACAGCTTCGGGTCGGACATGGCCTGAAGCAGGTTCATGCGGCCGGCCTCGCGTCGATGTAGTCCCGGAGATCGGGGGTCACGTCGCGGGGGCGACGCCGCAGGCCGATGGCCTCCAGCAGCCGGCGGAGGTTGCCGGAGGTGCGGCTGTAGAGATCCAGTGCGTCGGCATCGGCCTCGCCGTCCGTGGCGAACCGCTCCTCCATCCGCTCCAGTTCGACGGTGAGTGTCGCAGCCCGGCGGATGATGGATTTCTCGGCAGCCGACACCGCGCCCTCCCCGCCGAGGTCAGACAGGTGCAGGGCCATGAGGTCCCGCATGCGCCGAGCCCAGCCCGAACGCCCGTCCACGTTCTGCAGCAGCACGCTGCCGTTGGTGACGCGGCTCCGGTGCGACGGCTTCTGAACTGCAATGGTCGGGCTATCTGCCACCGATCCGCGCGCCTTATTGAACATCGGTTGGATAAGATAGCGCTAATATTGTGCTAAGTCATTGGCATGTAACGGTTCACTGCGCTCCACTGCAGTGTTTGTTTGCCGTGAGACGGCAATTTCTCCGCGGATGCAGCTTTAATCGGCGAGTTTTGCTTGGATCGACGCGTCTCATTCCGGCGGTTTCCCCTGCCCTCTCAATCGACCGGACAAAACGGACAAAGCGGACAAATGTCCCAGCTGTCCGGCTGTCCGTTTCCGGACGGACAGGACAAGGACACTAGGAAGTGTCCTGTCTGTCCGGTCCCGGATGTCCGGTTAGTCCGTGTCCGGCTTGAGCCAGAGGTGGTCGATGCCACCGATGGCGACGGAGCCGATCAGGCTGCGACCGAGGCAGGTCTCGACGGCTCGCTTGAAGGCCTTGCGCTTGGCTTCAGCCCGCTTGGCGTCGTCGTCACCGTCGGCCGGATAGATCGTGCTGAAAGCGGTCCTGACGGTTTGCAGGGGGACAGCGCGAACTTCGGCACCTTCCGACCCGAACGGCCAAGCGCGGCTACCGTGATCCACGAGGCTGGCGAGCAGCGCCTCTCGGAAGACCTTCAGCGACGTGGGCCAGCGCTCCTTGGCTGCCGTGACGGCCGTGGCGGAAATCTGATCCGTCTGCCAGTTCACGATGCACGTCGTGATCGGCTCGCGGTCGTAGGTCTCACCGACGGTGATCACCTCCAGCGAATAGGGAATTTCGTAGCCGCAGCGCCCTCCCCGGACCTTCCGGATCGCCATGCGAGTGTTGCTGATCGTGCCGGCCTCGTCCCGGCTGGCGAGCATGGCCAGCACCACGTCGGCGGCAGCCTCCTTCGCCGAGCTGCCCCGTGTGCCGGTCTCTACGGCCTTGCCGAAGTGATCCACGCCCAGGACGAAGGCGCCGGTCTGGTGGCTCAAGGCCTCCATGGCGTTCATCACGCGCTGCGTTTCAGCAGCTGAATTTTCGTCCGTGAAACCCGCACCGGCGGCGACGGTGTCGATCACGATCAATGCGAGCGGCAGGTCGAAAACTTTGGCCAAGTGCTCGGCCGCCATCTTCGCCACCGTGGCGAGCTGCGGCACGGCATCGGCATCGAGCAGGCGCGGGCATTCCTCAATCCAGGCGAACGGCAACCGATCCGGCGCGTCTGGCCCGAGCTTGCCTTGAACGATGCCTCGAAGCCGGATCGGGATTTCAAAGGATCCCTCCGGCGCGATGAACAGGACGCCGCCCTGCCGCATCACCCGCTTCCCCGCGAAGGGGCTACCAGTCATCACGGACGCGCTGAGGTCGAGGGCGCCGAACGTCTTCCCGCCACCCCACACGCCAGCGAGCAGGCCCTTGCCTGTCTCGAATACTATATCCCGCACGAGCCACGCTCGGTCGGCGTTCGGATCCGCGTCGCCGTGCCAGCGGATGCTGATGCCCGTTCGGGAGTGGGGCGGGACATTGTCACGACCCTTGCTCCGCGGCACGGCGTCAGGGTCCGGGCCGGGCCAGCCGTGAAACCGGTCCGAATCGTCCAGCGAGGAGCCGTTGAACGCGCGTTCTGACATCACGCTCCTCCGCGCGAGCCCGTCGGGCGGAGCGTTGCGGCGGTATCCGCGGCGCTGGCGATGGCAATGGCGGCCTGACGCAGGGCGTAGTTGACGCCTCTGCTGTCCCCGATAGCAGCCAACTCCGCCGCCGTGCGGGCGTAGGTCTCGGCGATGCCGGCGGCCTCCACGATGGCCTCAAAGGTATGGGCGAGCATAGCCGCCCGCTCCGGATTGCGGATCGGCGCGTTCATGCCCGTCCTCCATCGAAAGTTCGGGCGAAGGCCCGCAGCGCGTCGCGCTCTGATGCTTCGGCGACTTGCAGCGCCGCCAACATCGTGTCTGGAATGTGCTGCTTGATCGCCGCCTCCACGAGGTAGCGGAGATCATCAGGCGGCAGCGCATCCAACTCGACGCTGTCGCCCTCAAAGCCAATCGCGTGGGAGTTGCCCTCCCGCTTCGTCGGCCGGCTCGGAAGGCCCAGGATCCGGATCTGCTCCGGGGTGACCGCCATACGGGTGAAGGTCACGTTCTCGGCGTAGACAGAGTCCGCTGCGATCTCATTGATATAGGTGAACAACTTCCGCTGCGTGGCGGCGCTGGCCGCTACCCCGCTCGGGTCATGGTCGCCGAACTCGTAGATCACGCACGGGCGACCGTCGGCGCAGATGCCCTCGGCGGCCTCGTGCAGGTAGGAGTCGGAAGCGAAGCCTCGGGAGACGTACAACGGCACGTCGTAGACCTGCGTCACGTCCATAATGATACCAGCCAGCGCATCCTTCTCGCACCAGACCTCGACCCGCTCCTCCACCTGAGAGAAGACGGATCGGCGATAGGTCTCAGCGGTGAGGTACAACGCGTGCTCAACCCCATGGTAGGTGCGCGGCCGGCGAACCCACCGGGTGTTGTCGGAGATATCGGCCCAAGGGATCACGCCGTCGCGGCGCAGCTTCAGGAGCTGGTGGCCGACCATGGCGTAGGACTGCTCGGTTTTATCGACGATGCCCTGGACCGTGAGCGCGTAGAACAGCTGTCTCAGCGTCATCGGCTTCTGCAACGCCACAGTGTTCACCATAGCGCGGCGCATAACGGCCAACTCCATCTTAGAGCGGCGCTGGCGCTTTATCGAGCTAGCTGGATAAAGCGGGTTCGCGGAGGGGGCGCTCACGCGCGCCCCCAACGATCCGCCACGGAATAGGCGTGGGCCGCGATCACTGCGGCAAGGCTGGGGCTGAAATCGTAGCGGGCTCGGAGCCGCGCGGTCTGGATTTCGAGCGGGCTGAGTGCTATTTCAGAAGCGTCGGTCTGCCGAGCGACATCTTCTGAGGGACGTGAGCGCTGGCCGGCGCTCCGTCCCTCAACTATTTTCAGGGCCATCGTGCTACGCGGCCTCCCTCTTCGCGACAGCTTCGGCGGCTCGCCGGAGCGAGGTTGGAAGCGGGTGGTCCTGGATGCTCTGGCGCCAAGCCGCCTCATCCTGCGGGAAGATGATCACGCGCCGGCCGACGCGCGTTGACTTGGGCGCGCGGCCGATGGCCTTCAGGTAGAAGTAAGAACTCTCGCCGATCTTGTTTCGGGCGCAGAACTCCGGAACGCTGATTGCGCTGGTGTCTTCAGATCGGACGATCTGAATAGTGCGGGGGACTGCGGTCGCAGTCTAATCCGCCTGAACCTGAACACTCTTGCGAGGCATCGGGCCAACTCCGTGAACCGGCGAAATGCGCGGTGGAGTAGAGATGCCTGCGTCTCGGCCCGATCGGGATCCCCGAACTAGGGTCGGTACTTATTCGGGTAGGTTGCATTCCGCTTGCGCGCTCGGATCAATAAGATCCTCGCACCATTCAGACACCTTCTTGGTGAGTCTCTTTGCATCGGTGTCGAGGCCCCATCCGACAAGTAGCAGCCGGGCGACGGCAGCGTGCGGAAAGTCGGTTGGAAAAGGTCCAAAATAATCCTGAACCAACGTCGTTATTTTTCGAGCTGTGCCGCGAATTTTGTCATCTCCGCGCTTGCCACTACTTCTCTGAACTATGCGCGGGTTATGTTTCATTAGGCGCTCTTCGCCCTTTTGGCGAAGATAGTCGTGAACCATTGCGAGGGCGGCTTGTAGGTCCGGCTTGTGTTGAATTGTGATGTCGCCTTCCTTGTAGATCCCACATAACTCTGCCGCGTCGAAGCACTGCTGAGCCCAGGAGTTCACCGATGATTGGGTTCCGTGTGGCGGGTTCTGGGCGAATTCGGTCACGATCTCGCAGAACAATGCCGCCGCAAGGTGGTCGAAGACGGTCAGCTCTGCAGTGTCCAGATCGTATTCCAGCCATGAATAGCCGCCGGGAATGCTCAGCATTGTGGCCTTCAATGGCTCTGGTAGACCTAGTTGAGCTAGCGGATCACCGAAGGTTAGATTTCCAAGCCGGTCGGCGGACAGCCGGCCGTAGCTGCGGAAATAGTAAGGTATTGACGTGTCGAAATGCTGTCGGTGGACGGAGAGCTTTCTGAGTGAAGGCCAAACATCGTCAAGACGCCTGTCTGTTAGCAGGCGGTTCGAGCATTCATTCCTCATCGGAGCGACGGAGGCAATAAGGTCTATGCCGCAAGGCAGTCTGGATTTTGCTGTGATGCTCATCCAGCGCTCCGGAATTGAGTCGGAGCCGGCGTGATCAGGGAGACGGCCGCGAGCGCAGCTAGTTCGTCCAGGGCCGTGACGATGTACGCGGAATAGTGCGCCTCAATCATCGCGGTGGAGGTGTCATGAAGCGCGGCCACAAGGCGAACCGGCAGGTTGGCTCGCAGGCCGCGGACAATACTGCTGTGGCGCAGCGCGTAGGGCACGAGGTCGCCTGGCAGTCCGGCCTTCTCAAGTACGGATTTCCATGTCCGGGCCATCTCAGTGGCATTTCCCCACGGTACTCGGCCGACCTTCTGCTGAACCCGCACGGTTACAGTCTGCCACCGCGGACGTAGGAGCAGGGTCTCCGTTCCGCGGCGGCCGACTAAGATGGGTCGCAGGGTGGCGATTACGTCCGGGGCGACACGGATCCCGATATGAGAAGTCTGGCGGCTGCCAGTGCCCTTCCGGCTCAAGGGGACCATGAGCCGGTTCTGCTCGACCTGCACGTCCGCAACGGTCATCCGAGTGACCTGCGAGAACCGGAGGCCGGTCGCTGCCAGCACGATGACGAGCCGGTGCAAGTCCCCCTCCCAGCCCCCTTCCGCGTCCACCTCGGCCGTAGCGGCCACGATGCGCCGAACATCGGCATCCGGAAGGATCTGGGCTTCGCGGGCGACCGGCGCGGACGCCGTCTGAGCTGCGAGCCCGTTGCGGATCGTCATGCCAATCGCCGCGGGCAGCTGCGGGGCATATCGCCGGACTGCTGCGTTCAGGGCTGCCCGGAAGTCGTTGGTGATTCGTCTCACGCTGGCGTCCGTCAGCGTAGCCGAAGCAGCGGCTCGCCAGCCATGGAGGTCGTCGACGGTGAGCGCCTGAAGAGCCTTGTCAGCGAGATCAGCTGTCAGCACGTGCCGTGCCAATCGGGACCGGGTGTGCCGGCGCAGAGGCAGGCCGTTCCTGATCTTCGCTTCTTTGGTCTCGCAGCTCTCGATGTAGGCACTGACGGCGTCGCGCACGGTAATCGTCGGCCCGAGCGCCGCGATCCGCTCGGCTTCCTCGACCTCCCGGATCCTGCCGCGCGCCCGCGTCTGCGCCTGCTGAAAGGTCAGCACGGTGGTCCCGTTGGCAGTCTGCCGATCATCGGCACGGCCGAGCGCTTCGACCACGTACCGCTCGTTGCCGAGATATCGGCGGGCGACCCACGTCCCGCCGGTCTTGCCCTTCCGGTAGCCGAGGTGAAGTCCTCGATCGATGGACCGGAAATAAGGTTTCGCCTGTGACTTCAGTTTCGCTCGCGCCGTAGGCGAGTCCAGAACGGCGTCACGTACTCGGTTGGCCATGGATCAGATCCTGTCCAATTTGCGTCCAATATGCGGGCGTGGAGTTGAGTGAACAAGAGAGGATTGCAGCAAGCTAAGATACAAACGCCAGCACCGCGCAGTGAGCTTCGGTGGACTATAGCTTTTCCCTATGACGGCATCTCCACGGCGATCATCTCCTCGGTGAAGAGCGTCGGCTACGGCTCCGGCAATCAGAAGCTGCCCGTGGTCAGCGGCCAGGATGCAGAGCTGCAATCGGTCAAGTCGATCATCGCGGGCGAGCAGACCGCGACGATCTTCAAGGATACCCGTGAACTCGCGAAGGTCACGGTGGCGATGATTGACGCCATCGAATCCGGCAAGCAGCCGGAGGTCAACGACGCGAAGACCTACAGCAACGGCAAGAAGGTCGTGCCGTCCTACCTGCTGACGCCGGTCATCGTCACCAAGGACAATTGGAAGCCGGTCCTGGTCGACTCGGGCTACTACACCCTCGACCAGCTCAAGTGAGCGCCGCGGGGCCGGATGCCGGCCCCTCCGAGACCGCGCCGGCTCTCCGTCGGCGCGGGGCCCGTTCCAAAGACCGAGCCGCAAGGGGTCGCATGCAGCCCGTCCTCGAAATGCGGGGAATTTCCAAGTCGTTCCCCGGGGTCAAAGCCCTCGACGACGTCAACCTCACCGTCGCGCCCGCGGAGATTCACGCCCTGGTGGGCGAGAACGGCGCCGGCAAGTCGACGCTCATGAAGGTGCTGAGCGGCGTCTATCCGCACGGCTCCTACGCGGGCGAGATCGTCTACGAGGGCCGCCCCGGCCATTTCCGCAACATCTCCGACAGCGAGCGCCTCGGCATCGTGATCATCCACCAGGAGCTGGCTCTGGTGCCGTTCCTATCGATCGCCGAGAACATCTTCCTCGGAAACGAGCCGGCCCGGTTCGGGGTGATCGATCAGGATCAAGTCTACACCCGGTCGCGCGAATTGCTGGCCACCGTGGGGCTCGACGAGAGCCCCGACACGCTGGTGACGCATCTGGGCGTCGGCAAGCAGCAGCTCGTCGAGATCGCCAAGGCGCTGTCGAAGAAGGTCAAGCTGCTCATCCTCGACGAGCCGACCGCGTCCTTGAGTGCGACGGACAGCGAGGCGCTGCTGCGGCTCCTCCTGAGCTTCAAGGACCAGGGCATCGCCTCGATCCTGATCACGCACAAGCTCAACGAGATCTCGAAGGTCGCCGACCGGATCACGGTCCTGCGCGACGGCACCACCGTCGAGACGCTCGACTGTCGGCGCGAGGCGGTGGACGAGGACCGCATCATCCGGGGCATGGTCGGGCGCACGATGGCGAATCGCTATCCGGTGCGCACGCCGAACATCGGCGAACTGCTGATGGAGGTGCGCGACTGGACGGTCCATCACCCGATTCATCCCGACCGGACGATGGTGCGCGGGGTCAACCTGACCGTGCGCCGGGGCGAGATCGTGGGGATCGCCGGCCTGATGGGCTCGGGGCGGACCGAGCTCGCCATGAGCCTCTTCGGCCGCTCCTACGGGCAGGGCATCAGCGGCACCGTGCGGATCGACGGCGCGGAGGTCGACCTCTCGACGATCGACAAGGCGATCGCCGCGGGAACCGCCTACGTCACCGAGGACCGCAAGCAGCTCGGCCTCGTCCTGGGCGAGGACATCGCCAAGAACACGACGCTCGCCAACCTGCCGGGCGTCTCCCGGGCCGCGGTGATCGACGAGGACGCCGAGTACCGGGTCGCGAGCAGCTACCGCAGCAAGTTGCGGATCCGCTCCTTCGGCGTGGCGCAGCAGACCATGAATCTCTCGGGCGGCAATCAGCAGAAGGTCGTGCTGAGCAAGTGGCTGTTCACGGGCCCGAAGGTGTTGATTCTGGACGAGCCGACACGCGGCATCGATGTCGGCGCGAAATACGAAATCTACAGCATCATCAACGCGTTGGCGGAGGAAGGCCGGGGCGTGCTGGTGATCTCGTCCGAGATGCCCGAGCTGCTCGGCCTGTGCGACCGAATCTACGTGATGAACGAGGGGCGCTTCGTGGGCGAGTTCCTGCGCGAAGACGCTAGCCAGGAAGCGATCATGCGCGCGATCATGCGCTCCAAGGACCTGAACGGATGACCGATATCCCAGTGAGCAAGCCCATGATTCCCGCCACCGAAGGACGCTCCGGCATCCTGGCTGCAGACACGCCGCGTGCCCAGCGCGGCTTCCTGCCGATGGCGCAACTGCGCGACTACGGGTTGGTCTTCGCGCTGGCGGTCATCACGCTGTTCTTCGAGTACACGACCGGCGGCGTGCTGTTCCAGCCGCTGAACCTCACCAACCTCATCCTGCAGAACAGCTACGTCGTGGTGATGGCGCTGGGGATGCTGCTGATCATCGTGGCGGGGCACATCGATCTCTCGATCGGCTCGGTGGTCGGCTTCGTGGGTGCGCTCGCGGCCTTGCTGATGGTCCGGTTCGGGTTCGATCCGTTCACCGCTACGTTCATCTGCCTGACGGTGGGCGCCGCCATCGGCGGGCTGCAGGGCTGGTTCGTCGCTTATCTCGGCATCCCGAGCTTCATCGTCACCCTGGCCGGCATGCTGGTGTTCCGCGGCATGACGCTGGCCCTTCTTCAGGGCGCCTCGATCGGCCCCTTTCCCGAGGTATTCCAGCTCCTCGCCAAAGGCTTCCTCGCCAACGTCGCCGGCCCCTGGACCGCGCTGCTGATCGCGCTCGCCCTGTCGTTGACATTCGTCGGCCTGAACTGGCGGCGCCGCGCCGCGCGGGTCCGCAACGGCGGTGAGGTCGAGTCCGGGGCGTCGTTTATCCTCCGCAACGGCGTGGCCACGATCGTGATCCTCGCCTTCGCCTACCAGATGAGTGCCTATCGCGGCCTGCCGAACGTGCTGCTCGTGATGTTCGTGCTGGTGATACTCTACGGCTTCGTCACGACCCGGACGACGATCGGGCGGCGGATCTACGCGCTCGGCGGCAACATCAAGGCGGCACGGCTCTCCGGTATCAAGACCGAGCGGCTCACCTTCCTGACCTTCGCCAATATGGGCGCGCTGGCGGGCCTCGCCGGCATGATCTTTGCCGCCCGGCTCAACACCGCGACCCCGAAGGCTGGCGTGGGCTTCGAGCTCGACGTGATCGCGGCCTGCTTCATCGGCGGCGCATCGGCCTCCGGCGGCATCGGCAAGGTCTCGGGGGTGGTGATCGGCGCGTTCATCATCGGGGTGATGAACAACGGCATGTCGATTATGGGCATCGGCGTCGACTACCAGCAGGTGATCAAGGGGATCGTGCTGCTCGCCGCCGTCTGCCTCGACGTCTACAACAAGAATAAGGGTTGATCGGGCGGACGACGCTCTGACGGCGATTTCGGGTTTCCCAAGTACTTATTAGCCCTTTGGCGGGTGTTCACGGCAGAGCCCTGAGATGGTCTCCAGGGCTCTGCCCTGGACCCGCGAAAGGGCTCGCCCTTTCGAAACCATGATGTGATCCGAAGACTCAGGTCTTCCGTGCCACCGTGAACCGCGCCGCGTCCCGCAGGATGCGGGCGCCCTCCCCCCAGGCACCGACCGCGTCCTCGCAGACGCCGACGAGGCGGTCGCACTCGGCCCGCGCCCCGGCGATGCCGAGGCGGTCGACCAATGTCGCCTTGCCGGCATCCTTGTCCTTGCCGGTGGCCTTGCCCATGGCCTCGGAAGAGGCCTCCCGGTCGAGGATGTCGTCGGCGATCTGGAAGGCCTGCCCCAGGGCGAGGCCGTAGCGCAGCAGGGCCGCGCGCTGGCCCGCGTCGGCGCCGCCCACGATCGCGCCGGCCTCCACCGAGAAGGCCAGGATCGCGCCGGTCTTCATCGCCTGCATCCGCAGGGTGTCGTCGATATCCATGTTGGCCGCGCCGAACCGGCCCTCGGCGGTGAGGTCGAGGAGCTGGCCACCCACCATGCCGCCGAGGCCCGAGGCCCGGGCGAGGCCGAGAACGAGGTCGGCCCGGATCCGTGCCTCCGGCTGCCAGGTCGGGTCGGCCACGATCTCGAAGGCCAGGGTCTGCAGGGCGTCGCCCACCAGGATCGCGGTGGCCTCGTCGTAGGCCTTGTGCACCGTCGGCTTGCCGCGGCGCATGTCGTCGTCGTCCATGGCGGGGAGGTCGTCGTGGACGAGGCTGTAGCAATGCACCAGCTCGACCCCGGCGCCGGCGGCGAGCGCTGCCGCCTCGGAGCCGCCGAGCATCCGGGCGGTCTCGATGGCGAGGAACGGCCGCAGGCGCTTGCCGCCGCCCAGCACCGCATGCCGCATGGCCTCCATCAGGCGGGGCGGCCGGGCGATCTCGCCGGGGCCGACCTCCGGTCCGAGGCGCTCGACCAGGAAGGTCTCGACCGTCCCGGCGACCTCGGTCAACCTGTGGGTAAACTCGACGGCCGGCGTGCCAGCCTTGACCGAACCGGTCGGTGCCTGCGTTGAGGAGGTCGTGGTCATCGGGCGCTGCGTCCGGTCCTGGCCTTGCGAAAACCAATCGCGTGTCAGTTGTACGGGAACGAAATCAGGGTGAGCGGGGTCGGACGCATGGCGGAGGCGGCGGAACGCGATCTCCCGCGCGCCCGCCCGCGGCGCCCCCGTCCGGTCCGGCGGATCGTGGGGATGCTGCTGCTGCTCCCCGCCATCGGTTTCGTCCTCGTTCTGGGTCTGGCGCTCGTCTATAGCGCGGTGATGCCGCCGTCGACCCTGATGCTGGGTCGGTGGTTGACGCTTCAGCCGGTGAGCCGCGATCCGGTCCCGCTCGCGCGGATCGCGCCGGCCCTGCCGCTCGCGGTGATCGCCTCCGAGGATCAGCGCTTCTGCCTCGATCACGGCGTGGATTTCGGTGCCATCCGCGAGGTGGTGGAGGATGAGGATTCGCCGAGCCGCGGCGCCTCGACCCTGGCGATGCAGACGGTGAAGAACGTCTTCCTGTGGCCCGGCCGCTCCTACATCCGCAAGGCGATCGAGATCCCGCTGGCGCTCGCTCTCGACACGCTCTGGGGCAAGCGGCGCATGATGGAGATCTATTTGAATGTTGCCGAGTGGGGCGACGGGATCTACGGCGCGCAGGCCGCGAGCCAGCACTGGTTCGGCAAGGATGCGAGCCGGCTCACCCGCGGCGAGGCGGCGCTCCTCGCCGCCGTCCTGCCGAACCCGATCACCCGCAGCGCCGGACGCCCCTCCACCGGTGTGCGCCGCCGCGCCGCGCGGATCCAAGCGCTGATGGGCCAGGTCGAGGGTCTCACGGGCTGCCTGCGGCGGTAGCGGCCCGAGCCGGACAGGCGGATCGTTCGCTGTCCCGGGCGACCGCCGCCAGCGTGCGCCGCCGCAAGAGTCCGCTGACGGGGCGAATCCCATACCAGTAGGGCGTGAATTTCCATCGCGCGGATCGGCTCGGGCAGGCCACGCGCGTCTCGGTGACCAGCCGGGTTCGGCCGTCCGAATGCGGATGCGTCCGGAAGGTGAGTGCGAGCTTGGCGGCGTCTCCCTGGTCGTAGGCCAGGAAATCGGCACCGTCGGCGACCGGTGCGCGGCCGAAATCGAGTCTCCAGAACCGGCCGATCAGCCCGTGGACGATTTCACCCTCGTTCCGGGCGAGCAGCGTGAACGCGTCGAGGTTGAAGGGTGCGCGCCCGGCGTCGCGTCGACCGACGAGGCGCGCCGGCGACTCGCGCAGTCGGATCATCACGCGGAAGAACCAATCGGTTTCCGCACGATAGGCGGCTACGGCTGCCAGAATCGCCGCCGGCGGAGCCGACACGAGACGGGCATGCGTCTCGCTGAAGTGATAGGTCGGCAGGTAGCGGTCGATCAGATGCATCGCCGTGTCAGCCGGCCTGCCCGGACGCGGCCGAGATCCAATTTTCCGATCGGACCCCGGGCATGCGAGTGAACTCCCGCAGGTTGTTGGTGACGACGATCAACCCCTCGCTCCGGGCGTGACCGCCGATCTGCATGTCGTGCACACCACAGGGCGTGCCGGCCTTCTCCAGTTCGGCCCGAACCTGGCCGTAGTGAACCGCTGCCTTTTCGCCGAAGGGCAGGACATCGAGGCGCGCCACGAACTGTGTGATCGCAGCCAGATTTTCCGCACGGCGCGCCGATTTCTCCACGCCGTAATGCAATTCTCCCAGCGTGATGCTGGATATGCAGAGTTGATCCGCCAGCGCGTTGAATCGATCTTTGATGCTGATCGGATAGTTTTTCATGACGTAGATACAAATGTTTGTATCAAGCATGTAGATCAGCATCAGAAAGGCTCACGCTGCTCCGCAGGCGGCTGCTCGCGATGGGTAAGAAAATCTTCGCTGAGGCGCGGCCCCTCCTGGAACAGATCTTCCCACCTTTGCCCCGTCGGTACAATCACCCGCGTGCGACCGATCTTCAGGATGTCGACGTGATGCACGTCGGGCGAGAAGGCGACCGCCTTGGGGAGGCGAACCGCCTGACTGCGGTTGCTGGTAAAGACCGTGGAACTGGTCATGGTTCAGCCTCCTCACCAGCGTGGGATATGCGACTGGCATATCCCTAAGCCCGAGCTGTTCGCGGAGCAAGCCGTCGCAGGATGGTAGCAGCCGTCGAGACCGGTCTGTAAGAGGTGCGAAAACTCCGCTGGATCCGGGACCGACACACGATGAGCGATGCCGTTTACGACCTCACCTTGGAGCGCATCGCCCTGATCCGCCGGATGGTCGTCGCCTGGGGCGGCGGCGAGCCGGGGGCGCCGACCATTCACCCGGAGGCGCCCTACGGCAGTCTCGACCGGGACGGCGATATTGCCAACGTCACCGGCGACGACGAGGGCGCAGAGGAGGAGCACCGGTCCCTGGAACAGGGGCTGGCGGTCTTCGCCCGGAACGCGCGGCTCAAGCCCGGCCGCTACCAGTATCACAACGGCTTGGCCAAGCTCGACCACGGCACCGTGGGCGATGTCTTCCGCGACGCGCGGACCGGCGAGACGCCGGAGCACATCACCTTCGCGGTGACCCCGCAGCACCTCGCGCTGATCCCGCATCTCGCCTACGGCTGGGACCCGGCGGGGGACGTGCCGCGGGTGGACCCGACCCGCCCCTATGGCGGCGAGGGAGCCTACACCGCCGTCATGGCCCGCCTTCTCGCGGCCGTGCCGGAGGCCGCCGCCAACGATGACGAGGACGGTGAGACGCACCGGATCCGGCTGCACCGCGAGATGCAGCCGGCCCTTCAGATCTTCTTGCGGTACGCTGATCTCGGGCCGGGCGACTTCCGGCGCTCGGGATCGTCCGGAATCTGGGAGCCGGCCTGACGGTTCAGCCCTCGCGCTTCTTGCGCTGCGCCAGGGTGCGCAGCCGGAGTGCGTTGAGCTTGATGAAGCCCGCCGCGTCCCGGTGGTCGTAGGCCACCGCGCCCTCCTCGAAGGTCACGAGATCCTGGTCGTAGAGGGAGTGCGGGCTTTCGCGGCCGATCACGTGGATGCCGCCCTTGTAGAGCTTGAGCCGCACCGTGCCGGTCACCTTCTCCTGGCTTCTGTCGATCAGCGCCTGGATCATCTCGCGCTCCGGCGAGAACCAGAAGCCGTTGTAGATCAGCTCCGCGTATTGCGGCATCAACTGATCCTTCAGGTGGGCGGCGCCCCGGTCCAGTGTGATCGACTCGATCGCGCGGTGGGCCGGGAGCAGGATCGTGCCGCCCGGGGTCTCGTACATGCCGCGGCTCTTCATGCCGACGAAGCGGTTCTCCACGAGGTCGAGCCGGCCGATGCCGTTGGCGTGGCCCAATTCATTGAGCTTCGCCAGCAGGTTCGCGGGCGACAGCTTTTCGCCGTCGATCGAGACCGCATCGCCGCGCTCGAAGCCGATCGTGACGACGGTCGGCTGGTCGGGCGCCTCCTCGGGGGAGAGGGTGCGCGAGTAGACGTAGTCCGGCACCTCGACCGCCGGATCCTCCAGCACCTTGCCCTCCGAGGAGGCGTGCAGGAGGTTGGCGTCCACCGAGAACGGGCTCTCGCCGCGCTTGTCCTTGGCGATCGGGATCTGGTGCTGCTCGGCGAAGGCGATGAGCTGCTCGCGCGAGCGCAGGTCCCATTCGCGCCAGGGGGCGATCACCGTCACGTCGGGCTTGAGCGCGTAGTAGCCGAGTTCGAACCGGACCTGATCGTTGCCCTTGCCGGTGGCGCCGTGGCACACCGCGTCGGCCCCGACCTTCTCGGCGATCTCGATCTGCTTCTTGGCGATCAGCGGCCGGGCGATCGAGGTGCCGAGCAGGTAGACGCCCTCGTAGACGGCGTTCGCCCGGAACATCGGGAAGACGTAGTCGCGGACGAACTCCTCGCGCAGATCCTCGATGTAGATGTTCTCGGGCTTGATGCCGAGCAGCTCCGCCTTGCGCCGGGCCGGCTCCAGCTCCTCGCCCTGACCGAGATCGGCCGTGAAGGTCACGACCTCGCAGCCGTAGGTGGTCTGCAGCCACTTCAGGATGATCGATGTGTCGAGGCCGCCGGAATAGGCCAGCACGACCTTTTTCACGGGGCTCTTCGCGGGGACGGACATGCGGCTTCCGGAACTGGGACAGGGCCTGTGCCGCTTATCGCGGGTGGGATTGGCCTGCAACCGGCGTGCCGTTTGGCGCGTAGCCCTGCTGCCGCGCGACCGGCCGCGTTTCGCCTCACGGCGGCCTTGCGGGTGTGAAAGAAACGGCGCGGGCGTTGCCTGTCATCCGCGCCCGAGAGTGCATTCGGAGAAGCGAAGTCTATGGCGCGCCAGCCGATTTTGGAGTTCTGGTACGAATTCGCCTCGACCTATTCGTATCTCGCGGCGATGCGCGTCGAGGCGGCGGCCGCGGAAGCCGATGTGGCGGTGCGGTGGCGCCCGTTCCTGGTCGGGCCGCTCTTCGCATCCCAGGGCTGGACCACCTCGCCGTTCAACCTCTACCCGGCCAAGGGCAAGAACATGTGGCGGGACGTGGAGCGCGAGGCCGCCCGCCTCGGCCTGCCGCCGCTGACCAGACCCGCGCAGTTCCCGCAGAACAGTCTCAGCGCCGTGCGCGTCGCAATCCTCGGCCAGGATCAGGACTGGCTGGTGCCGTTCTCCAAGGCGGTGTTCAGCGCGAGCTTCGCCGAGGGCCGCTCGATCGCAGAACCCACCGCGGTCGCCGAGATCCTCGATTCGCTCGGCCTCGACGGGACGCAGACCGTGCGCGCCGCCGCCGCGGAGGCCAACAAGACCAAGCTGCGGGTGAGCGTCGAGGAGGCGCGCTCCCGCGGCATCTACGGGGCTCCGACCTTCCTGGCCGACGACGGCGAGCTGTTCTGGGGCAACGACCGCCTGGAGCAGGCCCTGGCCTGGGCCACGGGCGAGCGGCCGAAGGGTCTGCGGTAAGTGGGCCTGCGGTAGGGCCGCGTTCACGCCGCTCGACCATCAATCCGATTCCACCCTTTGGTCAGGCTCCGGCCCCGCGGCTGAAGCCGGACATCGATGCCTGGACGAGTCCCATGCCCGTTTCGCGACGTCTCCTCCTCACCGCCGCCGGCGCCCTGCTCGGCACGGGCCTGAGCCGCGCGGATGCGCAATCCTACGGACAGCGGGTCGCCGTCACGGGGGACGACGGCAAGGCGGTGGCCAACTCCATTCTGCCCGGTGAGATCACCGGCCAGATCCCGGCGCTCCGCGGCGTCACCTATGCCGGACCGCGCGAGTCTGGCACCACGCTCTACGAGTTCTTCGACTTCAACTGTCCGTTCTGCCGGAAAGCCGCGGCCGACGTGGTGTCGCTGCACGACAGCGACGGCGAATTGCGGATCGGCCTTGTCCACAATCCGATCCTGTCGCCGCAATCGGCGCAGGCCGCCAAGGTGATGCTGGCGGTCCAGCGCCGGCTCGGCGCGCAGGCGGCCTGGGGCTTCTACCAGACGCTGCTCGGCAAGCCCGGCCGCATCGACGGGCCCGGTGCCCTGGCCGCCGCTTCCGCCCTTGGCATCCCGCAGCCGGAGATTGAGGAGATCGCCGACAGCGACGAGGTCCGTGCCGCGCTCAAGAGCCAGATGCGCATGGCCGCCGACCTCGGTCTCTACGCCACGCCGTCCTACGTACTCGGAAACAGCGGGATCCTCGGCCATCCGGGCGCCCGCGCCCTGGCCAAGATGATCGCCAGCGTTCGCCGTTGCGACCGGCTGGCCTGCTGAGGCACGCACTGCGTCACACTTCCGCCGTCCTATCGCGCAGCGGCGCTTCGGTCCGTGTTGCGCGCGGCCATGCTGACATGCTAGGCGGTCGCCGCGCCGGAAGGACGGTTCTCGATCCTGTCCCCCGTCGGCGCGATCCCACGTCCCGAACGGTCTCGCACCGCGCTCCCCGCCGGAGCGCGCGGAACGGGCGGGCAACCAGAGAAGAGAGCGACGGGTGGCGCAGAACGGTTCCGAGGCTGGTCCCCTGGTTGCAGGCGTGGCGGGCCGGTACGCCTCCGCCCTGTTCGAGCTCGCGCGCGACGAGCGCCAGGTCGACGCCGTCGCGCAATCCCTCAACCAGTTCGATGGGCTGCTGAAGGAGAGCGCGGATCTGCGCCGCCTCGTCCGCAGCCCGGTCTTCAGCGCCGAGGAGCAGGCGGGCGCCATCGGCGCCGTGCTCGACAAGGCCGGGATCGGTGGGCTCGCGGGCAACTTCATCCGCCTCGCGGCCTCGAACCGCCGGCTGTTCGCCCTGCCCGACATGATCGCCGCGTTCCGCGCGCTCGTGCAGGACTCGAAGGGCATCGTGCGCGCCGAGGTGCGGGTGGCCGAGAAGCCCTCCGACACGGTGGTCGAGGAGATCAAGGCATCCCTGCGCGACGTCGCCAAGGCCGAGGTCGACCTCGACCTCGTGGTCGATCCAAGCCTCATCGGCGGCCTCATCGTGAAGATGGGCTCGCGCATGATCGACGCCTCGCTCAAGACCAAGCTCAACGGTATCCGCCTCGCGATGCGGGCCGCGCGGTAAGCGCCCCCATCCGACCCGAAAACGCATAGACGCATCAGCGACAGAGGCCCGAGTATGGACATCCGCGCCGCCGAGATCTCCGCGATCCTGAAAGAGCAGATCAAGAACTTCGGCGAGGAAGCCGAGGTCTCCGAGGTCGGGCAGGTCCTGTCCGTCGGTGACGGCATCGCCCGCGCCTACGGCCTCGACAACGTTCAGGCCGGCGAGATGGTCGAGTTCGAGTCGGGCGTGCGCGGCATGGCCCTGAACCTCGAACAGGACAACGTCGGCATCGTGATCTTCGGCTCCGACCGCGAGATCAAGGAGGGCCAGACCGTCAAGCGGACCGGCGCCATCGTGGACGTGCCGGTCGGCAAGGGCCTGCTCGGCCGCGTGGTCGACGGCCTCGGCAACCCGATCGACGGCAAGGGCCCGATCCAGTCGACCGAGCGCCGCCGCGTCGACGTGAAGGCCCCGGGCATCATCCCGCGCAAATCCGTGCACGAGCCGATGGCCACGGGCCTGAAGGCGATCGACGCCCTGATCCCGGTGGGCCGCGGCCAGCGCGAGCTGATCATCGGCGACCGCCAGACCGGCAAGACCGCCATCGCCCTCGACACGATCCTGAACCAGAAGCCGGGCCATGCCGCGGGCGGTGACGAGAAGTCGAAGCTCTACTGCATCTACGTGGCCATCGGCCAGAAGCGCTCGACGGTCGCGCAGTTCGTGAAGGTTCTGGAGGACCAGGGCGCGATGGAATACTCTATCGTCATCGCCGCCACCGCCTCGGACGCCGCGCCGATGCAGTTCATCGCGCCGTTCGCCGGCTGCGCCATGGGCGAGTATTTCCGCGATAACGGCATGCACGCCGTGATCGTGTACGACGACCTGTCCAAGCAGGCGGTCGCCTACCGCCAGATGTCCCTGCTGCTGCGCCGCCCGCCGGGCCGCGAGGCCTATCCGGGCGACGTGTTCTACCTGCACAGCCGCCTGCTCGAGCGCGCCGCCAAGATGGGCGACGCCGCCGGCAACGGCTCGCTGACCGCCCTGCCGGTCATCGAGACCCAGGCCAACGACGTCTCGGCCTACATCCCGACCAACGTGATCTCGATCACCGACGGCCAGATCTTCCTCGAGACCGACCTGTTCTACCAGGGCATCCGCCCGGCGGTGAACGTCGGCCTGTCGGTGTCGCGGGTGGGCTCGTCGGCCCAGACCAAGGCGATGAAGAAGGTCGCCGGCAAGATCAAGGGCGAGCTCGCGCAGTACCGCGAGATGGCCGCCTTCGCGCAGTTCGGCTCGGACCTGGACGCCTCGACCCAGCAGCTCCTGAACCGCGGCTCGCGGCTGACTGAGCTCCTGAAGCAGCCGCAATTCTCGCCGCTGAAGATGGAAGAGCAGGTCGCGGTGATCTACGCCGGCGTGAACGGCTATCTGGACAAGATGCCGGTCAGCAAGGTCCGCCCGTTCGAGGATGCGCTGCTCAGCACGCTCCGCTCGAAGCATCAGGATCTACTCGACTCGATCGCCGCCTCCAAGGACCTGTCGGATGAGAACGCCGGCAAGCTGAAGAGCGTCGTCGAGAGCGTCGCCAAGTCGATCAGCTAGAGCGTTCTCCGCCGAAGTGGACGGCGGTTCGGCACTAAAGAGCGCGTGACAACAAAGACTTAGAGCCGTTTCAGATTACAGCGCGATCGGAAACGGCTCTCGGGCATCCGCAAGAACCTACCCCTCCCTCTTGCGGGGGGGTAAGGGGTGGGGGTGGTGCAGGAGGTACCGGCCGCTCCGCTCTGAACCACCCCGACATCCGGCTCCTCCCCGCAAGGGGGAGGAGAGGCCCTTTCAAATGGACCTGGACCGCACCCGATGGCGAGTTTGAAGGATCTGCGCAACCGCATCACCTCGGTGAAGGCGACGCAGAAGATCACCAAGGCCATGCAGATGGTCGCCGCCGCCAAGCTGCGCCGGGCGCAGATGGCCGCCGAGGCGGGCCGTCCCTACGCCGAGAAGATGTCGGCGGTGCTCGGCAACCTCGCCGGCAACCTCGTGGGCGGCGTCGGCGCGCCGAAGCTGCTCTCCGGCACGGGCTCGGAGCAGACGCACCTGCTGGTGGTCTGCACGGGCGACCGCGGCCTGTGCGGCGCGTTCAACTCCTCGATCGTTCGGCTGGCGGTGCGCGAATACGCCCAGAAGCTCATGGCCGAGGGCAAGACCGTGAAGATCATGACGGTCGGAAAGAAGGGCTACGACGTCCTGCGCCGCCAGTACCGCGACCAGATCATCGAGAGCATGGATATCCGTGGCAATCGGCCGGTGGATTACCCGTTCGCGGCTGAGATCGCCGATAAGATCCTGACCCGCTTCGAGGCGGGCGAGTTCGACGTCGCGACGCTGTTCTACTCCGAGTTCCGCTCGGTCATCTCGCAGATCCCGACCGGGCAGCGGCTGATCCCGGCCGAGCTGCCCGAAACCGACGCGACCGCGAAGTCCGCCGCCGGCAACGCCGCCCTGGAGTTCGAGCCCTCCGAGGAGGCGATCCTCGAGACTCTGCTGCCGAAGAACCTGACGGTGCAGATCTACCGGGCGCTTCTGGAGAACGCCGCCTCCGAGCAGGGCGCGCGCATGAGCGCCATGGACTCGGCGACCCGCAACGCGGGCGAGATGATCAAGAAGCAGACGCTGATCTACAACCGGACGCGTCAGGCCATGATCACCAAGGAACTGATCGAGATCATCTCGGGTGCGGAAGCCCTCTGAGGCACCGCGACCTGACCGCACAGCTTGAAGGGTAGGTACACGATGGCGAACACCGCACTCCCCGGCGCCGGCTCCAACAAGACCGGCAAGATCACCCAGGTCATCGGCCCCGTGGTCGACGTCCAGTTCGAGGGCCACCTGCCCGAGATCCTGAACGCGCTGGAGACCCGGAACAACGGTGCCCGCCTCGTCCTCGAGGTGGCCCAGCAGCTCGGCGAGAGCACCGTGCGCTGCATCGCCATGGACACATCCGAGGGCCTGACCCGCGGGCAGGAATGCACCGACACCGGTGAGCCCATCAAGGTTCCGGTCGGCATGAACACGCTGGGCCGGATCATGAACGTCATCGGCGAGCCGATCGACGAGGCCGGCCCGGTGGTCTGCGACACCTACCGCGCCATCCACCAGCCGGCCCCGTCCTACGCCGATCAGTCCACCGAGGCGCAGATCCTGGTCACCGGCATCAAGGTCGTCGACCTGCTGGCGCCCTACGCCAAGGGCGGCAAGATCGGCCTGTTTGGCGGCGCCGGCGTCGGTAAGACCGTGCTGATCATGGAGCTGATCAACAACATCGCCAAGGTGCATAGTGGTTATTCAGTCTTTGCCGGGGTGGGTGAGCGTACCCGCGAGGGCAACGACCTCTACCACGAGATGATCGAGTCCAAGGTGAACCTGGACCCGAAGGAGAATAACGGCTCGGCCGAGGGCTCCAAGTGCGCCCTGGTCTACGGCCAGATGAACGAGTCGCCCGGCGCACGCTCGCGCGTGGCGCTGACCGGCCTGACCATCGCGGAGCAGTTCCGCGACGAGGGGCAGGACGTGCTGTTCTTCGTCGACAACATCTTCCGCTTCACCCAGGCCGGTTCCGAGGTGTCAGCGCTCCTCGGCCGCATCCCCTCGGCGGTGGGCTACCAGCCGACGCTCGCCACCGACATGGGCGCCCTGCAGGAGCGCATCACCACCACGACGAAGGGCTCGATCACCTCGGTGCAGGCCATCTACGTGCCGGCCGACGATCTGACCGACCCGGCCCCGGCCGCCTCCTTCGCCCACCTCGACGCCACGACCGTGCTGTCGCGCTCGATCGCCGAGAAGGGCATCTACCCGGCCGTGGATCCGTTGGACTCGACCTCGCGCATGCTCTCGCCGGCGATCCTCGGCGAGGAGCACTACGACGTCGCCCGCCGCGTCCAGCAGACCCTGCAGCGCTACAAGGCGCTTCAGGACATCATCGCGATCCTGGGCATGGATGAGCTGTCCGAGGACGACAAGCTGACAGTCGCCCGCGCCCGCAAGATCGAGCGCTTCTTCTCGCAGCCCTTCTCGGTGGCCGAGGTGTTCACCGGGTCGCCGGGGGTGCAGGTGCCGCTCGAGGACACCATCAAGGGCTTCAAGGGCCTTGTGAACGGCGATTACGACGACCTGCCCGAGGCGGCCTTCTACATGGTCGGCACGATCGAGCAGGCCCAGGAGAAGGCCAAGAAGCTCAAGGCGGCGTAAGGCCGCTCCCTCCCCTCTCGCTTACGGGGAGGGGTCGGGGTGGGGGTGCTTCAGGATTGAGCGTTGCGGTGCCGTCTGCA
Source organism: Methylobacterium sp. J-030 (assembly GCF_022829545.1). Taxonomy (GTDB): domain Bacteria; phylum Pseudomonadota; class Alphaproteobacteria; order Rhizobiales; family Beijerinckiaceae; genus Methylobacterium. Next base: position 32,286 of record NZ_JAKSYM010000084.1, read on the forward strand.
CCACCCCCATCTCCAACGCCTCCCCGCGAGGGGGAGGAGCGCGCGTTGCGGGTTCGGGAAGCTAGAGACCGATGGCCACCTTCCACTTCGATTTCGTCGGCCCCGAGCGGACGCTGTATTCCGGCGAGGTGACCGCCGTTCAGCTGCCCGGCACCGAGGGCGAGATGACCGTCATGCCTGGCCATGCGCCCGTTCTGACCTCCCTGCGGGTCGGCGTCATCGTGGTCACCGAGAGCCAGGGCAGCGGCAAGCGGATCTATGTCCGCGGCGGCTTCGCCGATATCGGCCCGACCGCCGTGACCGTGCTGGCCGAGCGCGCCGCTCCGATTGAGGAGCTGACGCAGGATTCCCTCGACCGGGACATCGAGGCCGTCGAGATCCAGCGCGACGCCACCGAGGATCTGCAGAAGCGCGAGGAGCTGAACGGCCAGATCGTCCAGCTCAAGGAAACCAAGGCGCTGCTCAAGCTCTAAGACCGTTCCGGATCGCATTGCCTTGTCCGGAGGATAATCTCCTCCGGTGACGCAGTGCGGCTACGGGTCGCTCGTCGCTTCTCGGGCCGCGGCGAGTGCAAGGGCCAGCAAGTCGGACCGCGCATCCGGGCCCGTTGGACAGCCGCGATCCAGCCAGAGTTTGCGTGCTGCGGCAAGCCCGCGGCCGATCGCCGTACCCGGTCTCAGCCCCCCGGCCAGCAGATCGGCGCCGGCTAACGGGAACATCGGTGTGCCCCCGGCTTCTTCCAAAGACCGCAGCACCGGCCGCACGTCATCCGCAAGTTCCGGCCGGGGTTCGCCCGCCAGGATCCGGAGCGCCCCGTTCAGCATCGGCACGCCGTGCTCGGCGGCCAGGGCCCTGGCCGCCGCCCCATCGACCATCGCCCGGCCGTGCAGGGCCGCGAGCGCGTCGGCGTAGCCCGTGAGCTGGCCGTGCTCCAGATTCGAGAGTCGCAGCCGGTCGCGCAGCCGATCCGCATCGTGCCGCGCGCCGACGGCTACCGCTGCCAGACGCAGCACGGGCGATAGCCCGGCCTCGGCGGCCCGCCGCAGCCGGCCGAGTTCGCCGACGCCGCCGGTGATCCGTTGTAGCAAGCCGGTCCCGCTCAGAATCACGACCATCGCGGGGCCGCCGGAGGCCGCCAGCAGCTTCAAGAACTCGTCGCGGATCCGCTCCCGCGAGAGCCGAGCCAAACTGTCCCGTGCGGCCATGCAGGCGCTCAGCGCTGCGGCGTCGGGCGCCCCGCCGCCGAATCGGGCGTGGAAGCGGAAGAAGCGCAGGATCCGCAGGGCATCCTCCCGGATCCGGGTCGCCGGGTCGCCGATGAAGCGCACCCGCCCGGTCTCCAGATCCGCCCGTCCGCCGACCGTGTCGTGGAGCTGCCCGTCCCGCCCGAGCGAGAGGGCGTTGACCGTGAAGTCGCGGCGCTCCGCATCCCTGGTGAAATCGCTGCCGAACCGAACGACGGCGTGGCGGCCGTCGGTCTCGATATCCTCGCGCAGCGTGGTGACCTCGATCGGCCCGTCCCCGGTGATCAGGGTGATGGTTCCGTGCTTAATCCCCGTCGGCACCGCCTTGAGGCCAGTTGCGCGGGCCCGCGCCATCACGGCCTCAGGCGACAGGGTGGTGGCGAGGTCGATATCGGCGGCGGCGATCCCGAGCAGGGCATCGCGGACGCAGCCGCCGATCAGCCGGGTCTCGGAGCCCGCTTCGTCCAGGGCCGCGAGCGTCTGACGCACGCCCGGGCGGGCGAGGAGCGCGGTCAGTCCGCCATGGTCGAGGTTTCGCCTCACCGGAAGCCGCCGGGGACCAGACGGCCATTCTCCATATGCGTCGGCACGTAGCCGCCGGCGCGGCGCTCGGAGAACAGGCCTTCGTAGACGAGGGTCGCGATCACGATGGTCAACCCGGCGAGCACGAGGCGGAAGATCTGGGCATCCCAGTGGACGCGGCGCAGCGGGTTGCGGCCGGCCAGGACGAGATAGACCAGAAACAGCGCGAAGGGGATGAGGAAGAGGCCGAACTCTTCGAGGACGCGACGCAGCATGGCGGTTCGTCCCTACCCGGCCGAGCGGCGGATCCGGTCCGGTTCGGAATCCGGATAGAGCCGCTCGCGGAGGTTGTTCAGGATCCCGGCCGTGACGCCCCAGATCAGCCGCTCGCCGAAGGTCAGGGCGTAGAAGTAGCGGGTTCGCCCCTGCCACACGCGCGACCGCAGGCGGTAGCGCTCCCGGTCCATCAGCACCGGCAGCGGCACCTCGAACAGGTCGGCGACTTCGGCCGGATTCGGCCGCATCGTCGCCTCCGGGGCGACGAGCCCGATCACCGGCGTGACCAGGAAGCCGGTCCCCGACAGGTAGGGATCGATGTAGCCGACGAGGCGCACCGAAGCCGGGTCGAGGCCGATCTCCTCCTCGGCCTCGCGCAGCGCCGCGGCGGCGGGATCCGGGTCGGACGGGTCGATCTTGCCCCCCGGCAACGCGACCTGGCCGGAATGATCGCGGAGATTCGCCGCGCGCTGCGTCAGGATCAGGCCCGGCCCCTCAGGCCGGAACACCACCGGCACCAGCACGGCGGCCCGTCGGTGCGGCGGCGGCGGGATCACCGCCGAACCATCCGGATCGAGGCTGTGATCGCCCCGCGGATTGGACGTCTGATCGTCCGGCCCCGGCGGGTGCGGCGACAGGCCGGAGGCGGCGCGGGCGAGGAAATCGGCGATGGCGTCGCTCACGCGGCGGCCGGCGCGATCGGATGGAACAGGCCGCCGGCCCAGAGCCCGAGCCAGGGCTCTCCGTCGAGCATGCCTTGCTCGGCCAGATCCACGAGGTCGTAGGTCAGCGCCCGGGTGACGAGCGCCCAGAGACCGGCCCGGACATGGAGATAGGGCTTCAAGGCCCCGTCCGCCGCCTCCGCGAAGCGCAGGGTATGCTCGGCATCGACCGGGATGAGGTCGTCGACGTTGGTCCGGAACGCGATGCGCCGGCCCTGCCCGGACCCGTCGACCGCCATCTCGACCGCCACGAACGGTGCGTCCTCGACGGTGATGCCGACACATTCCACCGGCGTCACCAGCACGATGCGCCCGTCCGGCTCGCGCCGGAGGATGCTGGAGAACAGGCGGACGAGCTTCGGCCGGCGGATCGGCGTGCCGGTGTGGTACCACGTTCCGTCCGCGGCGATGCGGATGTCGATCGCGCCGCAATAGGGCGGGTTCCAGCGCTCCACAGGCGGCGGCCCCCGGGTCGGCAGATCGCCGAGGGCGGCGCTGAGGCGGTTCAGGGTCGGGTCGGCGGAATCCTCGCTCATGCCCGCTACAGATAGCGTCCGACCGGCCCGACAGCCATGGCACGGACCCGACCGAGCCCGGGGGAATTCCAGGCGCGACCAATCGGCGCGTGATTCACGGGGACGCCGGGCGGTCCGCGTCGCGCGGAGAATTCGAAGCCCGGTCGGGATCGCGAGTCTCCGTCCTGAGAACCTGCCAAAGGGCTGGGCTTCAGCCCTTCGGATACCCAGGATCGCGACCGGAACTCACGCCGGCCCGGCGCCCTGGGTGTTCACCGTCACGGCGTAGAGGGACTGGCTGGCCGCCATGAACAGGCGGTTCCGCTTCGGGCCGCCGAAGGTGAGGTTGCCGCAGACCTCGGGCAGTCGGATCCGCCCGATCAGCTTGCCCGCCGGGCTCCAGACCGTCACCCCGTTGTAGCCGACCGCCCGGCCCGCGTTGCTCGATGCCCAGACATTGCCGTCGACATCGGTCCGCAGGCCGTCCGGCCCGCACTTGATGCCGTCCACCACGCAATCCGCGAACAGGCGCCGATTCGAGGGTCTGCCGCCATCGGCGAGGTCGAACGCGTAGATCTCACCCTTGCCGCCGGGGCCGGTATCGCCGGGGCCCTTGCCGGTGGAACAGACGTAAAGGATCCGGTCATCGGGGGAGAAGCAAAGGCCGTTCGGATCCGGCACCTGCTCGTCGGTCAGCACCCGGTCGATCCGGCCCGACGGGTCGATCCGGTAGACCGCGTTGGGCAGCGCCCGCCGCTTCAGCGCGACCCCGGCCGGCTCCCCGAGGCGCGGATTGAGATGGCCCTGCGGATTCGAGGGGCCGCCCGCCTCGTCCGGCAGGCCCTCGTAAAGCAGCGCGCCGTAGGGCGGATCGGTGAACCAGTACGCGCCGTCCGCGTGCTGGACCACGTCGTTGGGTGCATTGAACGGCTTGCCCTCGAAGCCATCGGCCAGCACCGTGGCCGAGCCGTCGAGCTCGTAGCGGACCACGCGGCGGCTGGCGTGCTCGCAGGCGAGCTGGCGGCCCTGCCGATCGAAGCTGTTGCCGTTCGCATAGTTGCTGGGCATGCGGAAGGTCGAGACGTGCCCGTCCTCCTCCAGCCAGCGGAGCTGGCGGTTGTTGGGGATGTCGCTCCAGACCAGGAAGCGGCCGACCGCGTTCCAGGCCGGCCCTTCGGCCCAGAGCGCCCCGGTCCAGAGGCGGCGGATCGCGCTGTTGGGTACGATGTAGGCCTCGAAGGCCGGATCGACCGCGAGCACGTCGGGATCGGTGAAGTAGATGGTGGGGGCAGCATTGGGGCGGAAGTCCCGCGGCGGGTTCGTGATGGTGCTGGGCGGCGCGGGTTCGGCCGCAGCCAGACCGGCCGAGCCCAGCGCGAGGCTCAACCCGGCCAGAAGCGAGCGGCGCGACGGTGTCGCGAGCCCGCGCGGCTCTTCGAACGCCACCGAATTCTTGCTCATCCCCTGCATGCGATCCCCCCGGTTCGCCCTCGCGTGCCTCTCCGGCGCGCTGTGTCCGATCTTGAGACAGGAATCCTGTTCTCGTCAACTCGACCGGCGCCGAAGGATCTTCCACACCCCGTCCGCCGAGGCCAGCAGCCGGCTTCCCGCGCGCACGTCGCCACGCATGAAGACGAGCGAGCCGGTCCGTTTGACCACCTGCGGACGGAAGCCGATCCAGTCACCGAGGTGGCCGACGGCGATGAACTTCATCTCGAGCTGGATCGTCACGCAATTCGCGCCGTCGGCCGCCCGCATGGCCGCCTCCCCGAGCGCGCGGTCGGCGAAGCTCATCAGCATGCCGCCATGAACCACGCCGATCAGGTTGGCGTGTTTCTGCTCCGCGCGGAACGCGTAGGCGCCGTCGTCGGCGCGCCAGTGCAGCGGGCCGACATGCCCGATGAAGCCCGCGTTCTCGATGGAGGTCCAGCCCGCATCGTCCGGGTCGAAGGGGTCGCTCTCGCTGGTCATCGTGTCGTCCGTCTCCGTGCGGCTCTGGAAACCGGCGGGTGCCGTCAGGTTCCCCGGGGTTTTGCCCGGCGCGTCGGCGCCTCGGCGAGCGGATCCTCCGGCCAGGGGTGGCGGGGATAACGCCCACGCATCTCGGCGCGCACCGCCGCCCAGGAACCGCGCCAGAACCCCGGGAGGTCGCGGGTGATCTGGATCGGCCGATGGGCCGGCGACAGCAGGTGCAGGACGAGCAGCCGGCCGCCGGCCCGGGGGTGCCGGTCGAGGCCGAACAGCTCCTGCACCCGCACCGAAAGGGCGGGCTCGTCGGCGGCATAATCCACCGCTATTCGCGATCCGGTGGGTACGTCCACATGGGTCGGCGCCTCCGCGTCGAGCCGGGTGCGGAGTTCCCAGGGCAGCAGGCCGTGCAGAGCGGCGGCGAGGTCGTCGGCGGTGACCGACGCGAGGGACGCGCGCCCGACGAGGAAGGGCGCGAGCCACGTCTCCACGGTCCCGGCCAGCGCGTCGTCCGCCAGATCGGGCCAGGCATCGCCCTCCGCCGCGTGGAGAAAGCGCACCCGGGCGCGCCATTGCGACAGGGCCGGCGTCCAGGGGAGCCGGTCGAGCCCGAGGCCGGCGATGCCCCGGGCCAGGATCGTCGCGCTGTCCAGATCGCTCGGAACCGGCAGGGGCCGCGCACCGAGGCTGACGGCGCCGAGCCGCCGGTTCGCCCGGGCCCTGAGCGCGGCGGCCTGGGAGTCGAAGGTGATCTCGGTCCGCGATTCGATGCGGTCGGCGAACAGGTCCTCGATGGCTGCGCCCTCGATCGCCGCCGCGGCCAGGATGCGGGCGTTGCCGGCCGAGCCGGCGAGGTCGGCGACGACCAGATGGGTCTCCCGGGCGAGCGGGCTCGCCGGGTCGAGGCGGCCGGCGCGGCCGCTCGCCATCACGAACTCGCCGTCGCGGCCCCGCGCCCGCGCCACGCGATCCGGGTAGGCGAGCGCCAGGAGCCGGCCGGCCGGCACCGGTCCGGCGTCCTTGCCGCGACCCGCGATCCGCGCCCAGCCCTCGGCGAGCCGGCGCATGTCGGCCGCCCGCCCGCCCCGGTCGCGGCGGAACCGCTCGACGCGCGTATCGAGATCGGCGTCGTCGCCGCCGAGGCCGCGCTCGACCAGCACGGCCGCGAGGTCGGCGGCGGCGCGGGCCTGCCCGGACATGGACGCGACCGTGACCATCCGGGCGAGCCGCGGCGGCAGCGGCAGGGCGCGCAGGCGCGCGCCGGTCTCCGTCAGCCGGCCGTCCGGATCGAGGGCGCCGAGTTCCGCCAGCATAGCGCGGCCTTCCGCCAGCGCGGGGGCCGGCGGTGGGTCCAGGAAGGCGAGCTTCCGCGGATCGGCCACACCCCAGGCGGCGCAGTCGAGGAGCAGACCCGCCAGATCGGCCGACAGGATCTCGGGCCGCGCGAACGGTTCGAGGGCGTTGGTGGCGGCCTCCGACCAGAGCCGCCAGCACAGGCCCGGCTCGGTCCGCCCGGCGCGGCCCCGCCGCTGATCCACGGAGGCCCGGGAGGCCCGCGCGGTCACGAGCCGCGTCAGGCCCAGGCCGGGCTCGTAGACCGGCACCCGGGCGAGCCCGGAATCGACGACGATCCGCACGCCCTCGATCGTCAGCGAGGTCTCGGCGATGCTGGTGGCCAGCACGACCTTGCGGCTTCCGGGCGGCGCCGGGGCGACGGCCCGATCCTGCTCGGCCGGCGGGAGGGCGCCGTAGAGGGGGGCCAGCACCACGCCGGGATCGACGCGTCCGGCCAGCAGATCGGCGGTCCGGCGGATCTCGGCTTGTCCTGGCAGGAACACCAGCACCGAGCCCGGATCCGCCCGTAGGGCGCGCAGCGTGACCTCGGCCACGGCCTCCTCGATCCGCCGGTTCGGGTCGCGCTCGACATGGCGGGTCTCGACCGGGAAGGCCCGGCCCTCCGAGGTGACCACGGGCGCGTCGTTCATCAGCCGCGCGACTCGGGCACCGTCGAGCGTCGCCGACATGACGAGGAGGCGCAGATCCTCGCGCAGGCCGCCCTGGGCGTCGAGGGCGAGCGCGAGGCCGAGATCGGCGTCGAGGGAGCGCTCGTGGAACTCATCGAACAGCACTGCGCCGATGCCGGCGAGTTCCGGATCGTCGAGGATCATCCGCGTGAACACGCCCTCGGTCACCACCTCGATCCGGGTCCGGCCTGAGATCTTCGAGCCGAGCCGCACGCGCAGGCCGACCGTGCCGCCGACCGGCTCGCCGAGACTCTGCGCCATCCGGGCGGCGGCGGCCCGGGCTGCGAGCCGACGGGGCTCCAGCAGGATGATTTTCCGGCCGTCGAGCCACGGCGCATCCAATAGAGCGAGCGGCACGCGCGTGGTCTTGCCGGCCCCCGGCGGGGCCACCAGCACGGCGGCGTTGCGCGCCGCGAGGGCGTCGCGCAGGGCGGGGAGCGCCGCCTCGATCGGCAATGCGGTCTGGAGATCGGGCATCGTTACCGCTGATGGCGCGGAGTCCCGCCGCGCGCAACAACCCGGCCATCCGGTGACGGCGGGTCGTGTTCGATACCGATTCGGCCGCCGGACGCTGGCCTCTCAGCCGGTCGGACGCGAAGCTTGAACGTATCCAAAAGACTCGGGAGTGAAACGATGCGCTTTCGCCGGACTGTCCTGGCCCTGGCCGCCCTGCCCCTCGCGCTAAGCGCCGCCCGCGCGCAGGACAGGCTGCCGACGATCCCGCCGCAGGACTATACCCCCGAGCAGAAGCAGGCGTCCGAATCCTTCGCGCAGGCCCGGGGCAAGCCGCCCTTCGGCCCCTTCCAGCCGCTGATGTACTCGCCGGAGGTCATGACGCTCGCGCGCTCGATGGGCGATTACCTGCGCTTCAAGCCTAAGATCGGCACGACCCTGTCGGAACTGGTGATCCTGATGACCGCACGGCGCTGGACCCAGGATTACGAATGGTACGTCCACGCCCCGATCGCCGAGAAGGCGGGGATCTCGGCCGACATCATCGCGGCGATCCGCGACGGGCGCCGCCCGGCCCGGATGAGCGACGACGAGACCATCGTGTACGAGTTCACCTCCGAGCTGCAGGACACCAAGCGCGTTTCGGACGCAACCTTCGCCCGGGCCGAGGCCCGCTTCGGCAAGCCGGCGATCGTCGATCTGGCGGCGATCTCGGGCTACTACACGCTGCTCGCCATGGAGCTGAACGCGGCGCGCTACCCGATTCCCAAGGACGGCCAGCCCCTGCCCCGCCTGCCGGATTGAGCCGGCTTATCCACAGCGCCCGGGGAGGCGAAACCCCGATATCCACAGGCTATGGCGGTCCTCGACGAGGCCGCCGCGGGCGCGTTGACGAAGCGTTAACCATTCTGGCTCGTTCTCTTTCCGTTCCGAGTGCGAGGAGGAGAACACGATGCGGATTGCAGCTGAAGCCGTGCGCGACACTCACGCCTGTCCCGTCGAGGCGATCAGCAGCGCGTATCTCGGCTTTGCCGGCGGCGATGCCGGGATCGCCCTGCGCTGCGCGATCGCCGACGCGTTGTCCGACCTGATGGAGGCCGAGCGGCGCACCCGCGAGCGCAGCCGGCTGATCTCGCGGGGCTACATCCGCGAATCGCCCGCCTCCGCGCAGAGTCCCGCAAGCTGAACGGTTGCCGCAAACGCAGTTCAGGCTCGATGCAGCGGCGTGGCGACATCATCCGGTTCATGATCCGGGACGGTTCGGACCGCCCGCTTCATTCGGAGACAGATCATGACACGCTTCGCTTTGCTTTCGGCCGCCGCGCTGATCGGCGCGGGCAGCTTGGTGTCTTCGACCGCGGAGGCGCGCGGCGGCGGCGCCATCGCGGCGGGCCTCATCGGCGGCCTCGCGGCCGGCGCCCTGATCGGTGCCGCGACTCAGGCCCACGCGACGCCCGCTTACCGATACGGCTACGACGGCTACCGCTATGGCGGCTACGGCGACGCGCCCGTGGTGGTGCGGCCGGCGCCGGCCTACCGGGCCTACGAGGAGGACGGTCCGGTCTACGCGACGCGCCGGACCGTGACCTACGAGCGCGTTCCGGTGAGCTATGGCCCGGCCCGTCGCTGGCGCCGGGATTGCGACTGGGATATCGGCTACCGCGGCGACGGATATCGCGCCTACGGCGGCTGGTGAGCTGTCTCCGGGCCCGGTCTTGCGGGATGGGTCCCCCTCGGAGCCCGGTGCCGAGACGGGTTGTGTCAGCCCAGTTTCGCGGGGCGTGAACCGGGTGTTCAGGCCCCGCGCCATAAGACGATCCGATGCTGGTTCACGAAGGCATAACACGTACCCCCGAAGCCGACCGGAGGCTCGGCCTGTCCCTGGCGGCGGTGGCCGGTGCGCTGAACACGGCCGGGTTCTACGCGGTCGGCCTCTACGCCTCGAACATGACCGGCAACGTCTCGGCGATCTCCGACCGGACGGGCACCGGCGACGTCGCCCTGGCCGCGGAGGCGCTGCTGCTCGTCCTGCTGTTCGTGCTGGGCTCCGCCGCCTCGACGCTGTTGATCCGCTACCGCCGCCGCAGGTCCGTCCGAGGCTCCCACGCCTACAGCGTCTGCGCGGAGGCGCTCTGCCTCGTGGTCCTCGGGCTCGTGGCGCTGCCGCTCGACGAGCCGATCCGGGGCCACGCCCTGGTGCTGGGCCTGAGCTTCACGATGGGCCTGCAGAACGCGGCGGTGACCAAGATCTCGGAGGCACGGGTGCGCACCACGCACGTCACCGGGATGATCACCGATATCGGCATCGAACTCGCGCGCTGGCTTGATCGCGGCGCGCCCGACCGGGTGCCGCTCAAGCGCTACGACCCAGTGCGGCTGCAGCTCCACCTGCTGACCGTCGGATCGTTCCTCGCGGGCGGTCTGGTGGGCGTCGTCGCCTACCGCGCGGTGGGCGTAGCACTGCTGTTCGCGGCGGCGGCGATCCTGGCCGCCCTGGCGCTGCCGGCGCTCAGGCGTTGATGTCGAGGAGCTGACCGGTCATCCGGTCGGCGGTCCGCGCCACGGCGGTGTTCAGCGCGAAGGCCGATTTGGCCCCGAGCAGCTCGACGGCGGCGTCGGACAGGTCCACCTGCGTGGCGGGCTCCAAGGTGGTGCCCGAAGCGCTCGCTCCGGCGGATGCGATAGTCTGCGCGGCGGCGCCGAGGCGGTCTGTGGCGCGGGCCATGCCGGTGAAGGCGGTCTGAAGGGCGTCGATCATGCGGAACCTCCGAATGCCGTTTGTGCCAGGAAGGTGCTGCGGGTGGGTTGAGACGATCGCTCAAATGCAAAGCATATCGGTGATCGTCTGTCGTCGAGCGCGTGTTATTGAGTCTTAACGCAGACGGAGTTCACCACGAACGCCAGATCTTGGGTTTCCAAAAGGCTGCAAGCCCTTTGGCCGGTCATCTGACGCAAGATCAGATTGTCCTCGGGGGTCGGCGCGTCATTCGTCATGGCTTTGTATGAGCGCGACTCCGGCGTTGGCGCAACGTGCTTCGGCTTGCTGAAGGAAGCGGGCTCGAACCAGCCTCAAGGTCCCGATCCGGACGGCTGCAACATGTGGTGCGGACGGCGGGACTCGAACCCGCACGGCCTTGCGGCCGCAAGATTTTAAGTCTCGTGCGTCTACCGGTTCCGCCACGTCCGCATCGGCTCCTCGGTACCGGGCGCCGCCCCCGCGATCAAGCCGGGGGCGTCCAGCCGTAGAGCCAGGCGTAGCGGTCGCGCATGCCGTCGGGGCCGAGCCGGGCCATCACGGTGTTGCGGGCGAGCGCGATGAGACCCCGCGCGTGGTAGGTGCGGCCGTTGGCGCGGGCCGCCTTCTGGACGCGCCGGACCCGGGCCGCGCGCGCCGCAGCGTAGGCGGCGAGCGCCGTCGGCACGCTCGGGTGGGCGGCCAGCGCGTGCGTCAGCACCGCGGCATCCTCGATCGCCAGGGCGGAGCCCTGCGCGAGGTAGGGCAGGACCGGATGCGCCGCATCGCCCAGCAGCGCCACCCGCCCGCGGGCCAGCGGCCGCGCCACCGCCCGGTCGGCCAGCGACCAGACCAGCCAGGAATCCGGCACGGCGAGGAGCTCGCGCAGCGGTTCGGCGCAGGTGCGGAAGAATTTTCGCAGCACGGCGGGCTCACCGAGCCGGCCCCAGCCCTCGTCGCCCACCGCCTCGGGGACGACCGCCACGACGTTGAGATACTGGGCGTCGCGCACCGGGTAATGCACCACGTGCCGGTTCCGGCCGAGCCACAGGCCCGTCGCCGGCCCGCGAAGGGCGTCCGGCACGGCATCGATCGGGACGAGGGCCCGCCACGCCGCCGCATGGCCCGGCTGGAGCCGCGCCGGATCGAGCCGGTCGCGCAGGCGCGAGCGCAGCCCATCGGCCCCGATCAAGAGATCGAAGGCCAGCTCCTGCACGCCGCTCGCCCCCTCGGCCGCGAGCTGCACCGCGGTCTCCGCCTCGCTGAAGCCCGTGACCGTGCGGCCCATCATCAGGCGGATCGCGGGCCGCCCGCGCAGGGCGTCGAGCAGGAGGGTCTGCAGATCGGCCCGGTGGATCACGTAGTAGGGGGCGCCGAACCGCGTCTGCGCATCCGGGCCGAGGGCGACGCCGCCGAGGCTGCGGCCGCTGGCGAGGGCGCGCACCGCGACGCCCGGCGGCTCGCTCGCAGCCCGGCGCAGGGCCGCCGAAAGGCCGAGGGCGCCGAGGACACGGCTGGCATTGGGCGAGATCTGGATCCCCGCCCCGACCTCGCTGAAGCCGGTGCGGCGCTCGATCACCGTGACGGCGTGGCCGGCGTCGGACAACGCAAGGGCCGCCGTCAGGCCGCCGATCCCGGCCCCGACGATTCCGATCCGCAAAGGTCGACTGTCGGAGGACACGGCCGGGAGCGCCTACTCCGCGGCGAGCTTGGCGTCGTCGTGCCAGACGCAAGCCTGCGGATCCGCCTGATCCGGCTTCAGGCCGGCGCGGTAGCGGTAGAGCGTCGAGCAGTACTGGCAGATGATCTCGGTGTCGGCGCCCATGTCGAGGAAGACGTGCGGATGGTCGAACGGCGGCAGCGCGCCGATGCACATGAACTCCTTCACCCCCACGGCGATCACCGGGACGCCCGGCTCGTTGTGGAAGTGGGGTACCGCCTTGCCTGCCATCCGGCCCTCGCCTGACCCGCAACCGACCGCGCGGCGAATCTGCCCGCGCGCCCCCGGGCGCCTCACGGCCGCTTATGCCGCCAGCCCCGCGGCCGGCGCAAGCCTCGCTCACCCGTGCGTGGGACGCCGCTTGGCCTGTCGCGCCGCGCACCGTACATACGTCGCACGCCCGATTGATGACGCCCGCGAAAAGTCACGCCATGCAGCAGGAACAGGCCACCGCGCAGGGGACGCGCCGCGCCCCCGAGCCCCCGATCCACGGCCCGGAGGGCTTTGAAGGCATGCGCCGCGCGGGGCGCCTCACCGCCGAGGCCCTCGATCTGCTCATGGAGGCGACGCAGCCCGGCGTCACCACCGAGGCGCTCGATAAGCTCGCCTACGAATTCGCCATGGATCACGGCGCCTACCCGGCCTCGCTGCTCTACCGCGGCTATCCGAAATCGATCTGCACCTCGATCAACCACGTGGTCTGCCACGGCATCCCGAACGACAAGCCGCTCCGCGAGGGCGACATCGTCAACCTCGACATCTGTCTGATCCTAGACGGCTGGCACGGCGATTCGAGCCGGATGGCCTATGTCGGCGGGGTGCCCCGCAAGGCGCAGCGCCTGTGCGAGATCACCTACGAGGCGCTGATGCGCGGCGTCGCGGCGGTGAAGCCGGGCGGCTCGACCAACGATATCGGCCGGGCGATCCAGGCCTACGCGGAGGGCGAGCGCTGCTCGGTGGTGCGGGATTTCTGCGGCCACGGCCTCGGGCGCACCTATCACGACGCGCCGACCATCCTACACTACGTCGAGGCGAGCTACGACGTGCCGTTCAAGCCCGGCCAGTTCTTCACGGTCGAGCCGATGATCAACCTCGGCCGCCCCGCCGTGAAGGTGCTGGGCGACGGCTGGACCGCGGTCACCCGCGATCGGTCGCTCTCCGCCCAGTTCGAGCACACGGTGGCGGTCACCGAGACGGGCGTGGAGATCTTCACGCTCTCGCCCAAGGGGCTGCACCAGCCCGTCAATCCCGCCGTCTGATCGCCCGTGGCGCCGCTGCCGGATGAAGTCGGGGCGGGGCTGTTCGCCGACAGCGCCGAGGCGGCGTCTCTGGCGAAGGAGGAGCCGCACTATCACGGCCACCGCGACCGGCTGCGCGAAAAATTCGCGGCGGCGGGGGGCGACGCGCTGCCGGATTATGAGCTTCTGGAACTGGTCCTGTTCCGGGCGATCCCGCGGCGGGACGTGAAGCCGCTGGCCAAAGCTCTGGTCGCCCGGTTCGGCAGCTTCGCCGAGGTGCTGAGCGCCGAGCCGGCGCGGCTGATGGAGGTGCCGGGCGTGAGCGCCGGCGTGGCCTCCGACCTCAAGGTGATCGAGGCTGCCGGCAGGCGCCTCGCCCGGGGGGCGATCCGCGAGCGCGAAATGCTGAGCTCGTGGGGCGCGCTCCACGAATACCTGCGCGCCACCATGGCCTTCGCGCCGCGCGAGGAGTTCCGGATCCTGTTCCTCGACAAGCGCAACCACCTTATCGTTGATGAGGTGCAGGGGCGCGGCACCATCGATCACACCCCCGTCTATCCCCGCGAGGTCGCCCGGCGCGCGCTGGAACTCTCGGCGACCGCCATCATCCTCGCCCACAATCACCCGTCCGGCGATCCGACCCCCTCCGCCGCCGACGTCGCGATGACCCGCGAGGTCATCGCCGTCCTCACGCCCCTGAAGATCGTCGTGCACGATCACGTCATCCTGGGGCGAAACGGACATGCCAGCCTGAAAGGCCTGAAACTGATCTGATCCTCCGGACGCCTTGAGCGTTGTCGAGCGCGCATATAGCCATGAACGGATGGCGCGCCTCTTGCCTCAGAAGCGGGAGCGTAAGGGAGGAGTGGGATGGCGGCGACGGCCTTCGACGAGATGAGCGGGCTCGGCACCAGCACCGATCCGGCCGCGATCCGCGACGCCTACGGCCAGCTCAAGGCGTGGCTCGACGCGACGCCGCCCGAGCATTTCAACACCCGCCGCAGCCAGGCCGAGCTGTTGTTCCGCCGGATCGGCATAACCTTTGCGGTCTACGGCGACAACGAATCCACCGAGCGGCTGATCCCGTTCGACATCATCCCGCGGGTGATCACCAAACCGGAATGGTCGTTCCTGGAGCGCGGGCTCAAGCAGCGGGTCACCGCCATCAACCTGTTCCTGAAGGACGTGTACGGCGCTCAGGAATGCATCAAGGCCGGCATCATCCCGGCCGATCTCGTCTACCGCAACGCGCATTACCGCATGGAGATGCGCTCGTTCCGGGTGCCGCACGACCTCTACGTCCACATCGCCGGCATCGACATCGTGCGCACCGGCGAGAACGACTTCTTCGTGCTGGAGGACAATGCCCGCATCCCGTCCGGCGTCTCCTACATGCTGGAGAACCGGGAGGTGATGCTGCGCCTGTTCCCGGACCTGTTCTCGAAGCACCGGGTCGCGCCGGTGGAGAACTATCCCGATGCGCTGCTTGCAACCCTGCGCAGCCTCGCCCCGACCTCGGCCACGCGGGATCCCACCGTGGTGCTGCTGACCCCGGGACGCTACAACTCGGCCTTCTACGAGCACTCGTTCCTGGCCGACAAGCTCGGCGTCGAGCTGGTGGAGGCGTCCGACCTCTTCACCCGGGACGACGTGGTCTACATGCGCACCACCGAGGGTCCGCGGCGGGTCGACGTGATCTACCGCCGCCTCGACGACGATTTCCTGGATCCGCTGGTCTTCCGCCCGGATTCGGTGCTGGGCGTGCCCGGCCTGATGAACGCCTACGAGCGCGGTTCGGTGACCTTGGCCAACGCGGTCGGCACCGGCATCTCGGACGACAAGGCGGTCTACAGCTACATGCCGGAGATCGTGAAATTCTTCACCGGCGAGGAGCCGATCCTGCACAACGTGCCGACCTACCGCTGCCGCGAGAAGGAGGCGTTCGGATACGTGATGGACAACCTCTCCGAACTCGTCGTGAAGGAGGTCAACGGCTCGGGCGGCTACGGTATGCTGGTCGGGCCCCACGCGAGCAAGCGCGAGATCGACGACTTCGCCAAGAAGCTGAAGCATGCCCCGGACGGCTTCATCGCCCAGCCGACCCTCGCGCTCTCCACCTGCCCGACCTTCGTGGCCTCGGGGGTCGCGCCGCGGCACGTGGACCTGCGGCCGTTCGTTCTGTGCGGGGCCGACCAGATCCGCATCGTCCCGGGCGGCTTGACCCGGGTGGCGCTGAAGGAGGGCTCCCTGGTGGTCAATTCGAGCCAGGGCGGTGGTACCAAGGATACCTGGGTGCTCGACGCCTGAGATTCACGAGGACCCGACGCTCCGCGGCCCGGACCGCCTGACGTGGCTGAAAAAGAATGCTCTCCAGGACTGCCGACAACCTCTTCTGGCTCTCGCGCTACGTCGAGCGCGCCGATTTCGTCGCGCGCATCCTCGATGCGGCGCACCGCTTCGCCTCGCTGCCGACGAGCTACGGCGGCGGTGAGGGCAACGAGTGGGACTCCGCCCTCGCCTCGGCGGGCGACCCGGAGGCGTTCCGGACCCATTACAGCGCGGTCAACGCCGACACGGTCTGCGACTTCCTGGCCTTCAGCCCGCACAACCCGTCCTCGATCCGCACCTGCATCGAGGCGGCCCGGGAGAACGCCCGCTCGGTCCGCACGGCGCTGACCACCGAGATGTGGGATGCGATCAACGGCGCGTGGCTCGAACTGCGCAACTACGCCGGCAAGGACCTGAACCGCGACGAGTTCGGGCGCTTCCTCGACTGGGTGAAGACCGTCTCGCTGACCTTCGACGGCTCGGCCTTTCGCACGATGCTGCGCAACGATGCGTTCTGGTTCACCCGGCTCGGCACGGCGATCGAACGCGCGGACAACACGGCCCGCATCCTCGACGTGAAATACCAGATCCTGCTCCCCCACGACGAGACGGTCGGCGGCAGCCTCGACTACTTCCAGTGGACCACGATCCTGCGCGAGGTCTCGGCCTTCAACGCCTATCACTGGGTCTATCGGGAGAGCGTCAAGCCGCTGCTGGTGGCGGACCTGCTGATGTTGAACAAGCAAATGCCGCGCTCCTTCGCCAATTGCTACGGCGTGATCGTCGAGTATCTCGACCTGATCGCCGACGCCTATGGCCGCCGGGGACCGAGCCAGCGGCTCGCGGGCAACATGCTGGCCAAGCTTGAGGGCGAGGATATCGACCGGGTGTTCGCCTCGGGCCTGCACGAGTTCGTTCAGGCGTTCGTCGCCGAGAACAACGGGGTGGGCGAGGCCATCGCCAAGCAGTATCTGGTCGGCTGAGCAACACGGACGGGACGGCGCATGCGCATCCGCGTGGTCCACGAGACCATCTACACCTACGAGCAGCCGGCCCGCGGGCTCGTGCAGGTCCTGCGGATGACGCCCCGGGACCATGACGGGCAGTACGTGCGATCCTGGCGGATCGACACCACGGTCGACGGCCGGCTGACCGCGCGGGAGGACGGGTTCGGAAACCTCGTCCACTGGTTCACCCCGGACGAACCGGCCGAGGCCCTGACCATCCGGGTCACCGGCGCGGTCGACACCGAGGACACGCAGGGCGTCGTGCGCGGTACCATCGAGCGGCTGCCGGATCCCTTCTACCTGCGCGATACGGATCTCTGTGCGGCGAACCCCGAGCTGCACGTCTTCGCCGAGCGCGTCGCCACGGCGGGCGACGCTGCACCGTTGGCGCTGCTCCACCGCCTGATGGAGGCCGTCCCCGAAGCGGTGGCGTTCGAGCCGGGTCCGGCCGCGAACGCCGTCCCGGCCGGCAAGGCCTTCGCGGCGGGGCGGGGCATCTGCCAGGATCTGACCCACGTCTTCATCGCGGCGGCGCGCCACATCGGCATCCCGGCGCGCTACGTGGCGGGCTACCGTGCCCGGGACGACGGCGAGGCCGCGGTCGAAGCGCCGCACGGCTGGGCCGAGGCGCTGGTGCCGGATCTCGGCTGGGTCGCGTTCGATCCGTGCTTCGTCATGAGCCCGTCCGACAGCTATATCCGGATCGCCTCGGGACTCGACTATCTCAGCGCCGCGCCGATCCGCGGCAGCCGTACCGGCGGCGGCACCGAGACACTGGACGTGAAGCTCCGCGTCGAGCAAGGCAGGGCCGCAATACAGTCCTGATTCCCCCGACACCGGCCCCGGCCGCACGAGAGCCCGAAGACGATGACCTACTGCGTCGGTGTCCTGGTCGAGGACGGGCTGGTGATGGTCGCCGACACCCGCACGAATGCGGGGCTCGACGACATCTCGACCTATCGCAAGCTGCACCACTTCAACGTGCCGGGCGAGCGGGTGATGATGCTGGCCTCGGCCGGCAACCTGTCGATCACCCAGTCGGTGTTGAGCCTGCTGCAGGAGGGCGTCCCGGGCGAGGAGGACGAGCCGCCCCAGAGGCTGGTCGAGGCGCCGACCATGTTCCAGGCGGCGCAGCTCATCGGCCGGGCGATCCGTCGGGTCCGGATGATCGAGAAGGACGGGTTCGAGGCGGCCAACATCCGTTTCTCGATCTCGCTGCTGTTCGGCGGCCAGATCGGTACCGGCGAGATGCGGCTTTACCTGATCTACTCGGCGGGCAATTTCATCGAGTGCAGCATGGACGCGCCGTTCCTCCAAATCGGCGAACACAAGTACGGCAAGCCGATCCTCGACCGGGCGGTGACCTACCGGACCGATCTCTACGACGCCCTCAAGGTCAGCCTGGTCTCGATGGATTCGACCATGCGGTCGAATCTGGGCGTGGGGTTGCCGATCGACATCGCGGTGGCGCGCCGGAACGCGCTCGATCCGGAGGTGAACCACCGGATCGAAGCCGGCGAGGGCTACTTCCACGATCTGCGCGAGCGCTGGTCGGCGGCTCTGCGGGCGGCGCACCGGGCGATCCCGCGGCCGCCCTATGGGCCTTCGGAGAAGTAGCGAAGTATCACGCGGCGTGCGGAGCGTTCAGTTGGCGGCATCTCATTCACCCCCCCCTCATCCGGAGGTGCCGAAGCACAGCGAAGGCCTCGAAGAGGCCTCCAGCCTGCCGCGCGATCCCTGCAGCCCTCTCTCGTGGCCCGCTTCGCGGTCACCTCAGGATGAGGTGGATGGACCGGATCCCCGCGGTACCGGGCCTTCGCTATCCGGGTTGCCCGCGCTTTGTTCGCCCCAGGCTTGCAGCAAAGCCCGGGCGGCTGCAGCCGGATCGCCGGCCCGCATCAACCCGCCCATGATGGCGACGGCCGCCGCCCCAGCCCTCCGGCACTTCGCGACCGTGTCGGGTCCGATGCCGCCGAGCGCCACCACCGGCAGCCCAGTCCTCCGGGCGGCAACGAGGCCCCCGGAACCGAGTGCCGGCCCGTAGCCCGGCTTGCTCGCGGACGGAAAAATCGGGCTGAGCGTCACGTAATCGGCGCCCGCCGCCGCGGCCTGCGCAACCTCCTGCGGCGCGTGGACCGAGACGCCGATCCGCGCCCCCGCCCCCAGCGCGTCCCGCGCCGCCGCGATCGCTTCCGGGCCGGACCCACCGCCGAGATGCACCCCGTCGGCGCCGAGAACGCGCGTGAGCGCGACATCACCCCCAACCGTCAGGGATCCGCCTGCGGCCCTGACGCGTGCGGCCACGACCTCACCCAAGCGAAGCCGCTCCGCCGGCTCCAGGTCGCGGTCGCGGAACCAGATCCAGCGCCCGCCACCGTCCAGGATCGCCTGCACGGTCTCAGCAAGCGACCGTGCGTGGCCGTGCCGGTCCGTCACCGCCAGCAGCGGCGACGGCAGCGCCCTCACGAGCCGACGAGGCCGAGCTGCGGGCTCGACGGCTCGGCCCGGCCGCGGCGCGGGATCCGGCCGGCGCAATGCGCGTCCCGTCCCGCCTCCACGGCCCGGCGCATGGCGCGGGCCATGCGAACCGGATCGTCGGCCTTGGCGACCGCCGTGTTGATCAGGCAGGCCGAGGCGCCGAGTTCCATGGCGATCACCGCGTCCGAGGCGGTGCCGATCCCGGCATCGACCACCACCGGCACCGTCGCCCGGCGGCAGATCAGCGCGAGATTGGCCGGGTTGGCCACCCCCATCCCGGAGCCGATCAGCGAGCCCATCGGCATCACCGCCGCACAGCCGAGATCCTCCAGGCGCTGGCAGACGATCGGATCGTCGTTGCAGTAGGGCAGGACCACGAAGCCGTCATCCACGAGGTGGCGGCAAGCCTCGATCAGCTCGGCGACGTCCGGGTAGAGCGTCTCGCGGTCGCCGATCACCTCGACCTTGATCCAGTTGGTGTCGAGCGCCTCGCGGGCCAGCTCGGCGGTCATGATCGCGTCGCGGGCGGTCTCGCAGCCGGCGGTATTCGGCAGGAAGCGCTTGCCCTTCAGCATCGACACCGTGTCGGAGCCGTGGCCCTGCAGCGAGACCCGGCGGATTGAGGCGGTCACCACCTCGGCCCCGCTCGCCTCGACGGCGTCGCGCAGGATCGCCTGCGTCGGATAGCCGGCCGTGCCGATGAACAGCCGGGAGGACAGGCTCACCCCGGCGACGGTGAAGCTGTCGGTCCCGGTCTCGTGGCGCAGCGGCGTGATGGTGTGGTCCATGCTCAACCTCCCTGCATGGCGCGGACGATCTCGACGCGATCACCCTCGGCGACCGGGGTCACGCCCCAGTCCCGGCGGCGCAGCACTCGGCCGTTCAGCGCGATGGCGACGCCCTGGGGGCTCTCGATGCCCCCCTCATCCGCCTCCTGGCGGAACAGGGCGTCCACGGTCACGGCGTCGCGCTCGCGCGGCTCGCCGTTGATGAACAGCTTCATGCCGTCGCCCTCCGGGGCTCGTCTGGCCGCGCAAACCGCGCCCGGGTGAAGGGGCGGGCCACCTCCGGCAAGGCGCCCTCGGTCACCAGCGCGGCCACGGCGTCGGCGGTGACGGGGGCGAGCAGGTAGCCGTTGCGGTGATGGCCCGTGGCGGCGACGAGGCCGGGCGCCAGCGTGTCGATGATCGGCGCGTCGTCGTCCGAGGTCGGCCGGTAGCCGCTCCAGACGGACGCGACCTCCATCTCCTCGATCCCGGGCAACACCCGGCGCGCGCCTTCGAGCAGCGCGTAGAGGCCGCCCGCGGTGATGCCGGGGCTGAAGCCGCAATCCTCCACGGTGGCGCCGACGATGAGCTGCCCATCGCTCTTCGGGGCCATGTGGACCTGTTCGGTCCAGACCATCCGGCCGAGCGTGCCCGTGCGGGCCGTAGTGCGCAGGGCCAGGGACTGGCCCTTCAGCGGCCGCACCGGCAGGGACAACGTGTCGGGGAGCAGCCCGCCCTCCCCGCTCCAGGCGCCGGAGGCTAGAATCACGGTCCCGGCCTTGAGGTCGTGATCGCCCACGCGAAGGCCCGCGATGCGGCCCCCCGACCAGTCGAGGGCGGTGACCGGGGCATGCTCGATCAGGGAGACGCCGGTGCGCCGGCAGGCCTCCGCCAGGGCAGCCATCACGCGGCATGGATCGACCTGATGATCCATCGGGCAGTGGATCCCGGCGGTGACCGAGGGGCGCAGGCCCGGCTCCAGGCGCCGGACCTCGCTGCCGGGCAGCCACGTCGCATCGAGCCCCGAGCGGCGCTGGAGATCGTAGCGGAAGCGCAGGCGCTCGACCTCATCGCGGCCGACCGCCAGGACCAGCGTGCCGTCCGGGCGGTAATCGATCGCCAGGCCGGCCTCGGCCTCCAGGGCATCGCGGAAGGCCGGCCAGCGGCGCAGCGAGTCGAGGGCGAGCGGCAGAAGCGGATCGGAGCCCGGCTCGTGCTCGGCGGCGGGCGCCAGCATGCCGGTGGCGGCGAGGCTCGCCCCCGCGCCGATCGTCTCGCGTTCCAGCACGGTGACGGAATGGCCCGCGCGGGCGAGCCGCCACGCGATCGACAGGCCGATCAGCCCGCCGCCGACGACCGCGATGTCGGTGGCGTCGGGTCGAAGGGCCTGCTTGACCGCGACTGCGGGGCCGCGGCGGTGTCCGATCGGTGACGGGGGGCGGTCCAGGGACACGCGTCTCTCCACAGGGTTCCGACGTGGAGATCGGGCCGGGGCTTCGGTGAGAAGCTGTGGCCTGCCCTGCGGGCGGCCGAGGTCCAATCCCTACGCCGGTGTGAGCCGGATCAGGTTCGAAGGATTTCCGCGCCGCAGGTCCTGACGGACGTGCCAGCGGTTTCTCAGCCCCTTGCCGGGGATCTCCCTGGAACACGTGAGATTTGGGCGTCCGCGCGCCGCCGGTCAACCCCGCCTCCGGGATAAGGCCTCGTCTCGGGCGACAATCCGGGATTGCGGTCACGGTCTGGATACCAAACCCGAGGGATTGGGTTTTCTCGACGCCGCCTCCGTGATCTGTGCGCATGATCCCTTCATGGGTCTGCGGTGTCATCGCTCGGACCCTGGGTATTTCCCCGTTCGGCAGCCTCTCCACGTCACAGGCGGACCTGCGTGCGCACCATCCTGCTCGTCTGCACGCTCGGCTTTCTGGGCGTGATGGCCGTCCAGAAGCTGCGGGAGGGCCTGCGCCCGGCCCCGGTCGCCCTGCTCGTCGCGTCGCCGCCCGAGCTGGTCCTCCAAGCCACCGTGTCAGCAGGCGTGGCGCTCCAGGCGGGCCGCAACGGCCACTTCTTCGTCAACGCCCTGCTGGACGGCCGCACGCTGCCGATGATGGTCGATACCGGTGCGAGCGCCTGCGCTTTCTCGGAGGAAGATGCCGCGCGGATTGGGATCCGGGTCGATCCGGCGGATTTCACGCGCGTCTGGAACACGGCGAACGGGCCGGTGCGCGTCGCGCCGATCCGGATCGCGGTCGTGCAGATCGGTTCGATTACGGTGCGGGACGTGGAAGCCGTGGTGATCCCGCGGGGGCTCCTCGCGACCAGCCTGCTGGGGATGTCGTTCCTCAGGCGACTGCACGACTTCAGCGTCGCCGGCAGCACGATGACGCTCCGGGGCTGAGCGCACCCGACCCGGTCCGATGGGCCTGTTAGCTATGTATCGGTCTGAGGCACGGCCGAAGACCCGTCACTTGCACCATCTTGAACCGATGCTCGTTTGCTTTATTTCCGGCATTTCTGCTATCAAATGGCGATAAACGCGCAATTACTTTTTCAAAATTTCAAACAAACCACTGTATATCTATTATTTTGCTCCGTCAGAACGGCGTGTTAGGCTTCGCGATGATTTTCGTGAGACTCGAAAGCGAATGCGCAGGGCGGACCGATGACAAAGAAAGCCGGTCAGACGATCTGTTTGTCGATGATCGTCAAGAATGAGGCGCACGTTATACGACGATGTCTGGATTCGGTCCGCCCGATCATCGATCACTGGGTCGTCGTCGATACGGGGTCTACGGATGGAACCCAGGACATCGTCCGCGCGGCAATGGCCGACATGCCGGGCGTCCTTGTCGAGCGGCCATGGGTCGACTTCGCTTTCAATCGAAACGAGGCCCTGAAGCTCGCGCGGCGCCACGCGGATTACGTGTTGATCATCGACGCCGATGACGAACTGATTATCCCCGAAGGCTTCACGATGCCGAAGCTGCGCGATTCCGGGTATCAATTCCAAATAATTGACGAACATACGCGATACTGGCGAACCCAGCTTGTAAACAGTAGAAAGAACTGGCGCTATCGCGGAGTTCTACATGAATTTCTGTTCCGTCCCGGTGAATGCGAAGTGCCTATCCTTTCCCTTGCCATGCGGCGGGGCGATGATGGCGCGCGACACCGCGACAAGACGGTGCATGCACGGGACATTGAAATTCTCAAGCAGGCGTTGACGGTCGAGACGGACCCCATGATGATCGCGCGGTACACGATGTACCTCGGGTCCACCTA
This sequence comes from Methylobacterium sp. J-030, assembly GCF_022829545.1. Classification (GTDB taxonomy): domain Bacteria; phylum Pseudomonadota; class Alphaproteobacteria; order Rhizobiales; family Beijerinckiaceae; genus Methylobacterium. The sequence goes on from NZ_JAKSYM010000084.1 coordinate 55,561, forward strand.
TGATGCAGCCATGGAATATCGGAATGCTTTCGACTGCTTTCTGAAGCGAGCCGATCTCGGTGGCTGGGATGAAGAAATCTATTTCAGCTTACTTATGGCCGCCGTCAACGCGGAGCGCCTCGATGAGCCCGCCGACAGGGTTTTGCAGCTTTACGAGCGCGCAACCTCCGTCCGTCCGGCGCGAGCGGAGGCGCGCCACGGCGCCAGCCGATTCTGTCGGCGGATGAAACGTTTCCCGGAGGGATATCGGTATGCCGAAGCGGGCCTCGCCCTTACACTTCCGAGCGAGGGATTGTCGCTCAACCCGTGGGTTTACAATTATGGGTTGCTCGAAGAGTACGCCGCCAACGCCTACTACATCGGCCAATGCGGCGTCTGTGCCCATGCGTGCCTGGAAATCCTGGGGCGAACGGACGTTCCGACTGATGTCATCGCAACCGTCAGCGCATTGGCGCGGGAGGTGACGGCGAAGATGATCGATCCTGTTTGGGGATGTCAGCAAGCTCCCTACGCGTCGACGTATGTGCCGGCGTACGGAACTGAAAGCATCGCCATCGGCAGCAGGTCAGAGATCACCCGGAGGTCGGAACAGTTCAGTCACGCTTGCGCGGCCGCAGGAACTTCGGCCGGAACACCGCCATCGGCTCCCGGAACCCGTCCAGCGTATGCTCGCCGAGGGGAATCGGATCCCCCCAGAGGAAATCGACGAACGGCTTCGACATCAGCAGTGGCTCACCCAGGATGCGGTTGAGCTGCGCCAACCGGCTCGCGAGGTTCACGTCCCGGCCGATCACCGTGAAGTCGAGCCGGGAGCCCGAGCCGACGTTGCCGTAAGCGGCCTCGCCGTGATGGAGCGCGATGCCGGCCGCTACCGGCACCGGGAACTGGTGCAGGGCGTTGGCCTCGTCGAGGGCCGCGAGCGCGTGCTGGGCGGCCGTCAGCGCCCCCTTGGCGGCGCCGCCGAGATCGTCGCCGGACTCACGGAAGATCGCCAGCAGACCGTCGCCGAGGTACTTCAGCACCTCGCCGCCCTCGCGCTCGATCGGCGGCACGAGGCAATCGAAGAATACGTTGAGCAGGCCCACCACCTCCTCGGGAGTCATGTCGGCGGAGGTGCGGGTGTAGTCGCGCATGTCGGCGAACAGGATCGCCGAGCGGATCCGCGTGACCTGCCCGCGGCGGATGTCGCCCGCTAGGATCGCCCGGTGCGGCTCGTCGCCGACGTAGAGGCGCAGCACGTGGTCGAGCTGCTTGTTGAGGACGCGCATCTCCATCACGGCGGCCAGCGCCGGCATGACGAAGCGCAGGATCGCGATGTCGTCGTCCCCGAAACCCTCCGAGGCCCGGGTGGCGAAGGTGATGCCGTTCTTGGTGCCGTTGGTGAAGAACAGGGGCGCCACGACGTAGGCGGTGTAGCCGCTGGCCTTCAGGTCCGGGATGATCGCGAAGGCGTCGTCCGGGGTCTCGGCGATGTCGAGGATCAGCCATTCCCCGGTCTCATGGACCGTGTGGAACGGGCTGTTGAGGTAGGCGTCGGTCGAGCGCGCGCCATGCGGGAACAGCCGGACCGTGGTGCCCCCGTCCCGCGTCCAGATCCGGCCGACGCCGGCATACTCCGAATGCAGGGTGTCGATCGCCGTGGAGGCGCGGTCCACCGGGACGCCGATGGCGATCAGGCGCTCGGCGAGGCCTTCGAGCATCGCCTCGGCCTTTTCCAGCCGCGCGCCCTCGCCGAGCAGCCAGTCGCGGATGCCCACGGAGGGCTGGATCGCGCCGAAGGGGACGTCATCGGCCTCGGTGCCGTCCGCGAAGGCCGTCGGCAGACCGGGCGTGGGCGGGCGGCGTTCGAGCATGGCGCCAGTATGATGCCGCGCGGTCGCGCGGTCGAAGGGCAGGCGCCGCGGCTCGTGCCGCGGCGGGGGCTCAGTTGTCCAGGAAGCTCCTCAGCTTCCGGCTGCGCGAGGGATGCTTCAGCTTGCGCAGGGCCTTGGCCTCGATCTGGCGGATGCGCTCGCGGGTCACCGAGAATTGCTGGCCGACCTCTTCGAGGGTGTGGTCGGTGTTCATGCCGATGCCGAAGCGCATGCGCAGCACCCGCTCCTCGCGGGGGGTGAGCGAGGCAAGAACCCGCGTCGTGGTCTCGCGCAGGTTCGACTGGATCGCCGCGTCGATCGGCAGGACGACGTTCTTGTCCTCGATGAAGTCGCCGAGATGGCTGTCCTCCTCGTCGCCGATCGGCGTCTCGAGGGAGATCGGCTCCTTGGCGATTTTCAGAACTTTTCGCACTTTCTCCAGCGGCATGGCCAATTTCTCGGCCAGCTCCTCCGGGGTCGGCTCGCGGCCGATCTCGTGCAGCATCTGGCGCGACGTGCGGACGATCTTGTTGATCGTCTCGATCATGTGCACCGGGATGCGGATGGTGCGCGCCTGATCGGCGATCGAGCGGGTGATCGCCTGCCGGATCCACCACGTGGCGTAGGTCGAGAACTTGTAGCCGCGGCGGTACTCGAACTTGTCCACGGCCTTCATCAGGCCGATGTTGCCCTCCTGGATCAGGTCCAGGAACTGCAGGCCGCGGTTCGTGTACTTCTTGGCGATCGAGATCACGAGGCGCAGGTTCGCCTCGATCATCTCCTTCTTGGCCTGCCGGGCCTCGCGCTCGCCCTTCTGGACCATGTTGACGATGCGGCGGTACTCGCCGATCTCGAGGCCCGTCTCGGAGGCGAGGTCGAGGATCTGCGCGCGCAGCTCGCCGACCTGCTTCGAGCCCTTCTCGACCAGGTTCTTCCAGCCCTTGCCGCCCAGCGTGCCGACCCGCTCCATCCAGTTCGGATCAAGCTCGTAGCCCTGGTAGTGGCGCAGGAACTCGTCGCGGGCGACGCCGTGGCTCTCAGCGAAGCGCATCAGCCGGCCCTCGTGGCCGATCAGCTGCTTGTTGATCGAGTAGAGCTGGCCGACCAGGGCCTCGATCCGGTTGTTGTTGAGGGAGAGCGACTTCACGTCGGCGACGACGGTGTCCTTCAGCTCGGCCTGCTTCTGGTTCTGGGCCGGGGTGTTCTGCGTGCCGGCGGCCTTGCGCTCGGTCCCCTCGATCTGAAGCTTGCGCAGCTTCCGGTAGTTCGCCGCGATGGAGTCGAACGTCTCGAGCACGCGCGGCTTGATCTCCGCCTCCATGGCGGCGAGCGAGACGTTGTTCTCCAGGTCGTCCTCGTCGTCGCCACCCTCGGGCAGGGCCGGCGCCTCGGCCTCCTCGGTCTCCTCGCCCTCGGCGATCTGCGGCGCGTTCTTGCCGTCCGGCCCGGCGTAGGTCGCCTCCAGATCGATGATGTCGCGCAGGAGGACCTTGCCCTCCACCAGCTCGTCCCGCCAGATGATGATCGCCTGGAAGGTGAGCGGGCTCTCGCAGAGGCCCGCGATCATCGCCTCGCGGCCGGCCTCGATGCGCTTGGCGATGGCGATCTCGCCCTCGCGGGACAGGAGTTCCACCGAGCCCATCTCGCGCAGGTACATGCGCACCGGGTCGTCGGTGCGGTCGGTCGGCTCCTTGGTGGTGGTGGCGACCGTGACGGCGCGCGCGGGGGCGACCTCGGCGACCTCGCCGCTTTCGGCCTCCTCCTCGTCACCCTCGCCGGCGGACTTCTCGGCCGCGGCCTCGTCGGTCTCCTCGGCCTCGACGACGTTGATGCCCATCTCGGAGAGCTGGGACAGCACGTCCTCGAGCTGGTCCGGATCGGACTGGCCCTCGGGCAGAACCTCGTTGACCTCCTCGTAGGTCACGTAGCCGCGCTTCTTGGCGAGCTTCACCATCCGCTTGACCGAAGCATCCGTCAGGTCGAGGAGCGGCCCGTCGGTCTGCTGCTCGGGGGCAGCGTCCGTCTCGTCCCGTTCCGTTGCCTTCGTCGCCATGATCAGCCTATTGTTTCGTGGGCGGCGCGCTGCGGAGGCCCCTGAAAGGCCGGTCCACGCCAGCGGCACCGCGGTACGGGATCGGCGCCGGATTGCTCCGTCGCCTTGAGTCGTCGGTATCCGTATGCAAGCCTGAGGCTTGACCGATTGTTAACTATGGCGAGCCGCTCCCGATCGCCAGCCATAACGCCATGACACAGCCGTCACTCGGCCGTCGAGTCGCTCGACACCGGCAGGTCGGCCTCAGCCTCGGCGGCGATGACGGTCTCGAGCCTCGCCTTCACTTCGCAGAGCCATGCCCAACCGGCATCGGTCGGATCGTTCTCAAACGCCTGCCGTGCATCGCGAAGTTCGCTATGTAGCGCTCCTGCCTGCCGGTGCAAGATCATCGCCTGCCGGAGGGCGTCCGTACGCTGTGCCGGATCCGCATGCGGGGCCAGGGTCGTGCGGTCCCGCGAGCGCGCCAGCGCCAGGATCCGCCCGGAGGCCGCGGCGAGTCCGGCGCGAGTGATGCGATTTTGCAACACATCCGGATCCGTGTGCGGATCCTCGGCGGCGCTGCCGAGCAGGACCGACAGAAGCGCCTGCGCATCCGGGTCCTCGAAATCGAGTTCGGCGATCTCCTCGGCGAAGTCGGCGAGCATCTCGGGATGCGCGAGCAGCGTGCCGACGATCATCGCCTCGCGGACCGACGCGGCGCCGGTGAAGCCCGCCGAGGCCGTCACCGACGGGCTCGGACTGCCGGTAATTCGGGGGGAGATCGGCTCGCCAGGCTTGACGAAGCGGGGGCGGCCGCGGGCGCCCGGCTCCGCGGCCCGGCGCCCGCGCGGCGACAGGCTGCGGAACCGCTCCTCGATCTCGTCGCGGTAGTAGCGCCGGACGGTCTCGTCGCGGATCGTGGCGACGGTGGCCCGCAGCGTCTGCGTCAGGCCCGCGCGCCGTTCGGGCGTGTCGATCGGTCCGGCCTCGACGGCGCGCCGCCAGAGCAATTCGGAGAGCGGCAGGGCGGCCGCCAGCACCTGATCGATTGCGCCGGGGCCGCCCGAGCGCAGCAGGTCGTCGGGATCCTGGCCGCCGGGCAGCAGCGCGATTCGCAGCGACCGACCCGGCTCCAGCAGCGGCAGTGCGATGTCGAGGGCGCGGAAGGCCGCCCGCTGGCCGGCCTTGTCGCCGTCGAAGCACAGGATCGGCTCGTCGGCGTGCCGCCAGAGCAGGCCGAGCTGATCCTCGGTGAGCGCGGTGCCGAGCGGGGCCACCGTCTCGGGGTGCCCGGCGAGCGTCATCGCGATGACGTCGACGTAGCCCTCCACCGCGATGATCGAGCTGCGCTCGTGGGCGGCCTTGCGCGCGCCGTGGAGGTTGTAGAGCGTCCGGCCCTTGTGGAAGAGCGGCGTCTCGGGGGAGTTCAGGTACTTGGCGCGCACGTCCTTCGAGAGCGCCCGCCCGCCGAAGGCCACCACCCGCCCGCGTGTGTCAGTGATCGGAAACATCACCCGGTCGCGAAAATAGTCGTACGGAACCGAGACGCTCTCCCCGGCCGCCAGCAACCCCATCTCGATCATCAGGTCCTTGTCGACGCCCTGCCCGGCGAGATGATCGCGCAGGGCGTAGCGGTCGTTCGGGGCGTAGCCCAGGCGGAAGGCCTGCTGGGTCTCGCGGCTGAGCGCGCGCCGTTCGAGATAGGCGCGGGCTTCCGCGCCCTGATTCGAGAGCAGCCGCGCCTCGAACCAGCGGGCGGCCATCTCCATCACCTCGGTGGCGCCGGCGCGCTTCGTCTCGGCGGCGCGGCTGTCCTCGGTCGGCGCAGGCAGGCTGACGCCCGCCTCCCCGGCCAGCCGTTCCACGGCCTCGGGGAAGCTCAGGCCCTCCGTCTCCATCAGGAAGGTGAAGATGTCGCCGTGCTTGGAGGACGAGAAGCAGTGGTAGAACTGCTTCTGGTCGTTCACGTAGAAGGACGGGGTCTTCTCGGCGTTGAACGGCGACAGGCCGCGCCATTCCCGACCGGCCTTCTTGAGCTGCACCCGCCGCCCCACCACCGACGAGGCCGGTAGCCGGGCACGGATCTCTTCCAGGATGTGGGACGGATAGCGCACGGGGCCTGGGTGGGTTTCGCGACCGCCGATTATAGCGCGCCGAACACCGCGGAGTCCCGATCGTTGTCCCAGCCGCGTCCCGGATCGGGGATTGCGGGGACAGCGTGACCGGCTTCGCTCAACCCTTCGACGCCAGCGCCGCCTTCACGAGCCCGCTCGACTTGCCGAAATCCATGCGGCCGGCATAGGCGCCCTTCAGGGCGCTGATCACCTTGCCCATGTCCTTCGGGCCGACGGCGCCGGTCTCCGTGATCGCCGCCTCGATCGCCGCTTTCGTCTCGGCCTCGTCCATCTGCGTCGGCAGGAAGCGCTCGATGATGGCGATCTCGGCGCGCTCGTTGGCGGCGAGTTCCGGGCGGCCGCCCTGCTCGTAGACACCGGCTGATTCGGTTCGCTGCTTGATCATCTTCTGGAGCAGCGACAGGATCTCCTCGTCGGCGATCGGCTCCTTGCCGTTGCCGCGGGCCTCGATGTCCCGGTCCTTCAGGGCGGCCTGGATCATCCGGACGGTGGCAAGCTTCTCCTTGTCGCCGGCCTTCATGGCCTCCTTCATCTCGGTGGTGAAGCGCGCGCGCAGCATCTCGGTGAACCTTCCAACAGGCGACATACGGGCTGGCCTGCGATTTGCGGATCTTGAGCCCGGCGGGAGGCGGAGCCACATTGACCCCATCGCGGGCCGCTCGCTAAGAGCGCTGCACACGATCATGCCGCAAGCCGAGAGCGCCGCACCCTGGCGCCCGCCTTCGGTCGGACATAAGCGAGACCCACCCCATGCTGCAAGACGCCGCCGCGCCCGCCCCCAAGGCCCCGGCGCCCGAGCCCTGGGCCGAGCCGGTCGCCACGGCCTTGCTGGTCCTGGCCGACGGCACGGTCCTGGAGGGTTTCGGCATCGGCCAGACCGGCATCGCCGACGGCGAAGTCTGCTTCAATACGGCGATGACGGGCTATCAGGAGATCCTGACCGATCCGTCCTATGCCGGGCAGATCGTCACCTTCACCTTTCCGCATATCGGCAATGTCGGCACCAACGACGAGGATCTGGAGAGCCTTGAGGCGGCCCCGGCCTCCGGCGTGCGCGGCACCGTGATCGCTTCGGCGGTGACCAAGCCGTCGAGCTGGCGCTCGTCCTCACACCTCGACGGCTGGTTGAAGGCCCGCGGCATCGTCGGCATCACCGGGGTCGACACGCGGGCGCTCACCGCCCGGATCCGCGACCAGGGCATGCCCAACGCCGTGATCGCCAACGACCCGCAAGGCCGGTTCGACCGTGAGGCCCTGAAGGCCCGCGCCGCCGCGCTCGCGCCGATGGAAGGGCTGGATCTCGTGCCGCCGGTGACGAGCCGGGCGCCGTCCGAATGGTCGGAGACCGTCTGGGCGCTGGGCAACGGCTACGGCAAGCGGGCTTCCGGCGAGGGCTTGAAGGTCGTGGCGATCGATTACGGCGTGAAGCGCAACATCCTGCGGCTGCTCGCCCAGGCCGGCTGCGACGTCACCGTGGTGCCGGCGACCACGACGGCCGAAGAGATCCTGGCGCTGAAGCCGGATGGCGTGTTCCTGTCGAACGGCCCGGGTGATCCGGCCGCGACCGGCGCCTACGCGGTGCCGGTGATCCGCCAGCTGCTCGACGCGAAGGTGCCGACCTTCGGCATCTGCCTCGGGCACCAGCTGATGGGTCTGGCGCTCGGCGGCCGCACCGTGAAGATGGGCCAGGGCCACCATGGGGCCAACCACCCGGTGAAGGACAAGACCACCGGCAAGGTCGAGATCGTCTCGATGAACCACGGCTTCGCGGTGGACCCGGCGAGCCTGCCGGAGACGGCGGTCGAAACCCACGTCTCGCTGTTCGACGGCTCGAATTGCGGCCTGACCCTCATCGACCGCCCGGCCTTCTCGGTGCAGCACCACCCGGAAGCCTCGCCCGGCCCGCGCGACAGCCACTACCTGTTCGAGCGGTTCGTGACGCTGATGCGTTCGGGCGAGCCGGAGCGGGCATAATCCGCGGCATCGCTTACGAGTTCGGTCACACGCGTAACAAGACCGCATGGCGCATTCGCGCCCTGCGGAATGATCGGTCAATCCGTCATCCGTCCCAATTAAGGTCCAGGACGTAGAACGACGACAGGGTGGTGCTCATCCCACGCCATACCGTGTCGGCTATCGGACTGCGGAGCGGCGCAGTTCCTCGGCACCGTGATTCTCCGGACCGCGATAGGAGAGCGCGGCGCCCTTCTCCTGGTCGGAGAGCGTCGCGAAGAAGCCGATCATGGGACGCGGCGTCGGGGTCACCTGTTCTGGCTCACGGCGACGCGCGTGACCGGACAGCACGCGACAAGCACTGTAGGCGAGGTTGGCGAGGACGCGTGTCATAGGATGTTCCTCACGTAATATGCGGGCGCACCCTCAAGGCTTACAAGAGCGAAACCGTACCTGTCGCGGTAGAGCGCGGCAAGCGTCTCGTTCGCCGGCTCAACGCGGATTTGGCTCCGTCCGATCCCTTGCGCGTACAGCGCCGAGGCTTCCAAGGCGATGAGCGCCCGCCGCCCGATGAGCGGACAATCCGGGCGCGGGTCGCCTTCGAGGAAACGAAGCGTGACTGCGCGACTGCTCGGCACGGCAAATCCGAGTCCGCACAACCGATCGTCGCCGACCCAAATGGCGAGCGAGAGAGCGTCTGGCTCGTTGCGATTGCGTCGATGGATCTCCGGCCAGTCCCAGCCCGCATCCGGATGTCGAGCTGCGGAAAGCCATTGCGTTTCATAAGCATGGCGCGCTCGCTCACCCCAAGCCGTCAGATGAAATGTCACTCCGAGCGGGCCCTGAAGATTTCGACTTGCCAGTCGCCGGGCTTCGTCCTGCCGAACGGCGTATCGCTGCTTCGCCGCGGCGAAGGAAGACAACGATGCTCTCCGCTTATGACGATAGAGGTCTCGGTCTCAACGCTTACGTGATCCGAGGTCGTGCAACAATGCTTTGACCACCTTGCACAACCCGTAGCTGATCAAGCCGCCGCACCGTAAGTCCGGTGCTGTGACGCCTTGGTCACCACAGCTGGAAGCGCTCGGAACAGTCCTGGGCCGCAATCCCATTCGGGCCCCGCCGGGGCCATAAAATCCGCCGATTCCTCCGGCTTAAGACCGCCCATGACGGCCTGTGGACGGCGGTGCATTGGCGCCCGCCGGCACCGGCTCCGTCGGAGGGGAATGCCGGATGACCATCGACGAGGCGCGCGACGACTTCTCCCGCCTGCACCGCACCTTCACGTTCCATCTCGGCGTCGCCGTTGGCCTGTCCTGGGTCACCGCCCTCACCGCGGCCGTCTACGCCCCGTGGGTGCGCAACATCCGGGCGCTGATAGACCCCGCCGGCGGCCTCGACCGGGTCGAGAGCACCATGTCGTACCTGTTCGCCCTGCCGGCGGTTCTCGCCCTGGCCTGGGTGTCGCTGTATTTCGGCCGCGAGGCCCTGCGCCGGGCGCAGACGCTCTCGAACGTCGCCGTCGAGTTCGCCGCCGCCGCACTGGTGGCATTCGGCGTGTTCTACCTGTCGATCGACCGGGCCGTGGCTGCCCTTTACGCAGGATTCTAAGACGAGGCGGCGCGCGGCGCCCCGGCCATCGTCATTGCACCTTGTCGAGCAGCGGCTCGAAGCGCTTGGCGGCCAGCTTGCCGTGCTGGACCGCCTTGGCGGCCTCCAGGTTCTCCGGCTTGTCGCCGACCTGAATCAGGCCGACCATGCCCAAGATGTCGTGCTGCGCGCATTTGAAGCCGTAGAGGCCGGCCTTGTCGACGGTCACCGCCACCTCTTTGCCGACCACGGTCTTGAAGGGCGGCGCGTCCTCCGGCGCCATGCTCTTGATGAGTTCGACGTTGTGGCCCTTGTCGGTCGGCACGAATCGGATCGTGTCGCCGGGCTGAATCTTCACGTAGGCGGGATCGAAGACCATCCTCCCGCCGGGGTCGCTGTTCAACGTCGTCACGATGGTTTCCGTGGTGTTCGCCCCCAAGATCGAGCCGATCAGCAAAGCTGCGGCTCCCACGGATTCCCTGATCATTGTCAGTCTCGAATTATTATGATGTCGATCTACGGAAATGACGATCGTTCGAGCCTGACGGATCGCGTTCGAGGCCGACAAGCGCGCAATTGATCGCCAGATGAACTTGGAAAACCTCCAGACTTAGCTGACGGTGGCGGCGTCACGCATCCTGTGTGCGCTTGGGTTGCGCATTCGCCCTGGCCTTCCAAAGCGGGGACACCCCGTGTAAACGCGGGGCTCAACGATAATCCCGCCACGCGCGTCCGGGCGCAGGGTTCTGGCCCTGCCCGATCGGGCGCGCTTGGCCTGACAAGGCCCCCGATGCCCAAACGCACCGACATCTCTTCGATCCTGATCATCGGTGCGGGTCCGATTATCATCGGACAGGCCTGCGAGTTCGACTATTCCGGGACCCAGGCCTGCAAGGCGCTCCGCGAGGAGGGCTACCGGATCGTCCTGGTCAATTCGAACCCCGCCACCATCATGACCGATCCGGACATGGCGGATGCGACCTATGTCGAGCCGATCACCCCGGAGATCGTCGCCAAGATCATCGAGAAGGAGCGCCCGGACGCGATCCTGCCGACCATGGGCGGCCAGACGGCCCTGAATTGTGCCCTCTCGCTGCAGAAGATGGGTGTGCTGGCCCAGTACGGCGTGCAGATGATCGGTGCCACCGCCGAGGCGATCGACAAGGCCGAGGACCGGAGCCTGTTTCGCGACGCCATGACCAAGATCGGGCTCGACACCCCGAAATCGGCGCTGGCCAACGCCTCGGCGGCCAAGAAGGCGGATCGCGAAAGATATCTCGGCGAGGTCGCGCGCATCGAGGCCGCCAATACCGATCCGGAGGCCCGCCAGACCGCGCTGAAGGCCTTCGAGAAGAGCTGGGCGGCCGGCGAGACCGACCGGCGCAAGCGCTACGGCGAGCACGCCATCGGGCAGGCGCTGATCGCGTTGGCCGAGGTCGGCCTGCCGGCGATCATCCGCCCGTCCTTCACCATGGGCGGCACCGGCGGCGGCATCGCGTACAACCGGGAGGAGTTCCTCGACATCGTGGAGCGCGGCATCGACGCCTCGCCGACCAACGAGGTGCTGGTCGAGGAGAGCGTGCTCGGCTGGAAAGAGTACGAGATGGAGGTCGTCCGCGACAGGAACGACAACTGCATCATCGTCTGCTCCATCGAGAACATCGACCCGATGGGGGTGCATACCGGCGACTCGATCACCGTCGCCCCGGCGCTGACGCTCACCGACAAGGAGTATCAGGTGATGCGCGATGCATCCCTGGCGGTGCTCCGCGAGATCGGCGTCGAGACCGGCGGCTCGAACGTGCAGTTCGCGATCAACCCCGAGAACGGGCGGATGATCGTGATCGAGATGAACCCGCGCGTCTCGCGTTCCTCGGCGCTCGCCTCGAAGGCCACCGGCTTCCCGATCGCCAAAGTCGCGGCGAAGCTCGCGGTCGGCTACACGCTGGACGAGATCGCCAACGACATCACGGGCGGCGCCACGCCGGCCTCGTTCGAGCCGACGATCGACTACGTCGTTACCAAGATCCCGCGTTTCGCCTTCGAAAAATTCCCGGGCGCCGAGCCGACGCTGACCACCGCCATGAAGTCGGTGGGCGAGGCCATGGCGATCGGCCGTTGCTTTGCGGAATCCCTGCAGAAAGCGCTCCGCTCGCTCGAAACTGGTCTTACCGGCCTCGACGACATCGAGATCGAGGGGCTGGGCAAGGGCGACGACCACAACGCCATCAAGGCGGCCATCGGCACCCCGACCCCGGACCGGCTGCTGAAGGTCGCGCAGGCCCTGCGCCTCGGCGTCAGCCACGAGCAAGTCTACGCCTCCTGCAAGATCGACCCGTGGTTCCTGGAGCAGCTCCAGGCGATCATCGATCTGGAGATGCGGGTGAAGGCCCATGGCCTGCCGGGCACGGCCGGCGCCTTCCGCCAACTCAAGGCGGCGGGTTTCTCCGACGCGCGCCTCGCGGTGCTGGCGGGCCTCGAGGAGGCCGAAGTGCAGGCCAAGCGCCGGGCGCTCGCGGTGCGGCCGGTCTACAAGCGGATCGACACCTGTGCGGCCGAGTTCAAGTCGCCCACCGCCTACATGTACTCGACTTACGTGGCGCCGTTCGCCGGCGCGGTGGTCGACGAGGCGCAACCGACGGATGCCAAAAAAATCGTGATCCTCGGCGGCGGTCCGAACCGCATCGGCCAGGGCATCGAGTTCGATTATTGCTGCTGCCACGCCTGCTACGCGTTGTCGGATGCGGGCTACGAGACCATCATGGTCAACTGCAACCCGGAAACGGTCTCGACCGACTACGACACCTCGGACCGGCTCTACTTCGAGCCGCTGACCGCCGAGGACGTGCTGGAGATCATCGAGACCGAGCGGCAGGCCGGCACCCTGCACGGGGTGATCGTGCAGTTCGGCGGCCAGACACCGCTGAAGCTCGCCCGCGCCCTCGAATCCGCGGGTGTGCCGATCCTCGGCACCTCGCCGGACGCCATCGACCTCGCCGAGGACCGCGACCAGTTCAAGCGGCTCCTCGACAAGCTGCAGATGAAGCAGCCCAAGAACGGCATCGCCTATTCGGTGGAGCAGAGCCGGCTGGTGGCCGAAAATCTCGGCCTGCCCTTCGTGGTGCGCCCGAGCTACGTGCTGGGCGGCCGCGCCATGGCGATCATCCGCGACGAGACTCAGTTTGCCGACTATCTGCTCGACACGCTACCAAGCCTGATCCCCTCGGAGGTCAAGGCGCGCTACCCGAACGACAAGACCGGCCAGATCAACACGGTGCTCGGCAAGAACCCGCTCCTGTTCGACCGCTACCTGTCTGACGCGGTCGAGGTCGACGTCGACGCGGTCTGCGACGGCAGGGACGTGTTCATCGCCGGCATCATGGAGCACATCGAGGAGGCCGGCATCCATTCCGGCGACTCGGCCTGCACGCTGCCGCCGCGCTCGCTCTCGCCCGAGACCATGGGCGAGCTGGAGCGTCAGACCAAGGCGATGGCGCTCGCGCTCAACGTCGTCGGCCTGATGAACGTGCAGTATGCCATCAAGGACGGCACGATCTACGTGCTGGAGGTGAACCCCCGCGCCTCGCGCACGGTGCCGTTCGTCGCCAAGGTGATCGGCGAGCCGATCGCCAAGATCGCCGCTCGGATCATGGCGGGCGAGGCGCTGGCCACCTTCGGCCTGAGGCCCAAGACCCTGCCGCATATCGCCGTCAAGGAAGCTGTATTCCCGTTCGCGCGCTTCCCCGGGGTCGACGTGCTGCTCGGGCCGGAGATGCGCTCCACCGGCGAGGTGATCGGCCTCGATGCGAGCTTCGGCGTAGCCTTCGCCAAGAGCCAGCTCGGGTCGGGCACGCAGGTGCCGAAGGCAGGCAGCGTGTTCGTCTCGGTGCGGGACGCCGACAAGGTCCGCATCCTGCCGACCATGAAGCTCCTGTGCGACCTCGGCTTCACCATCGTGGCGACCGGCGGCACGCAGCGCTATCTCGTCGAGAACGGTGTCCCGGCCGAGCGGATCAACAAGGTGCTCGAAGGCCGCCCGCACGTGGTCGACGCGATCAAGAACGGCGGGATCCACCTCGTCCTGAACACCACGGAGGGCGCGGGCGCCCTGTCGGACTCGCGCTCGCTCCGGCGCGCGGCCCTCTTGCATAAGGTGCCGTATTACACCACTCTAGCCGGCGCGATGGCCGCGGCCGAGGGGATCAAGGCCTACTTAGAAGGCGATCTCAAGGTCCGCGCGTTGCAGGAATACTTCGCGGCCTGAGCCTCAGGATCCCGCTGAATTCATCTCGTGGCCCGGAGAGAGTGCTGCACTCTCGGCCGGGCCTCTTCATTGTGGCGCGAGACGATGACGATAGACAAGGTTCCGATCACGGTGCGCGGCTTCGCAGCCCTCGAAGAGGAGCTGAAACACCGCCAGCAGGTGGAGCGCCAGCGCATCATCCAGGCGATCGCCGAAGCGCGCGCGCTGGGCGACCTGTCGGAGAACGCCGAGTATCATGCCGCCAAGGAGGCGCAGTCCCACAACGAGGGCCGCGTCATGGAGCTGGAGAGCATGATCGCGCGCGCCGAGATCATCGACGTCACCAAGCTCTCGGGCAGCAAGATCAAGTTCGGCGCCACCGTGAAACTCGTCGACGAGGACACGGAGGAGACGAAGACCTACCAGATCGTGGGCGAGCCGGAGGCGGACGTGCGCTCGGGCCGGGTCTCGATCACCTCCCCGATCGCCCGCGCGCTGATCGGCAAGGGCGTCGGCGACACGGTCGAGGTGACGACGCCCGGCGGCGGCAAGTCCTACGAGGTCGTCGCTGTTCAGTACGGCGGCTGAGCGCATGCCCTGGCGCGTTCAGGGGCGGCTCGCCGGTGCGATCCTTTGCGCCGTCGCGGGCTCCGCGGCGGCGGATGATTTTCCGGCGACCACCCGGTTTTCCGACATTCGCGTCGACGTGCGGCCGCTTCTGGATAAGGGCGCGGGCCAGCAGGCGGACGCGCTGGCGGCCGACCTGACCGAGGCCCTGCGCAAAAACTTCGCGGATCGGATCGGCGGTCGCGGCCCGCGCCTCGTCGTTGTGGTGAGCGGCCTGTCGCTGCGGCCCTATGTCGGCAGCGGCGCGCGGCTGGGCTTGGGCGGCAACTTCCAGACCGACTATCTGGAAGGCGAGGCGCTGCTGGTCGGGCCGAAGGGTCAGATTCTCGGTCGGCACCCGCAGATGACCGCGACGCCGTCGAGCTACGGCGGCGCGTGGTATGCCCAGGACTTCGAGGGTCGCCGGCTGGCGGCGATTGCCGACATCTACGCCCAGTGGCTCGCGCGGGATTTGCCGCGGGAGTAGGTGAGCTTTGCCGACCAGCGTTTCCAAGGTGGGACGACGCCGATCCGGCGGTGCGGGATCTGTCCGGGTCATCCTGATGTGCCGTAGCGCAGCGAAGGTCTCGAAGGAGCCCTTCAGGCGTCACGGTGGTCTCTGGAGCCCTCCGTCGAGGCCCGCTGACGCGGTCACGTCAGGATGAGGGGGTGGATGGGATCGAAGGTCCGATCTCGACGTGCGGTGCTCCGGCAGTCGGACTCGGCACCGGGGCAGAAGCGGGTTTCTTGAGCGAGGCGCATGGCAAGCATCGACGTGACGCTGGCAAAACCCGCCCTGCGCAACCGCCCGGGCGCGCGATCCGAGCCCCTGCCCGAACTGGCCCGCGCCCGCGCCTGGATCGTCACCGACGGCAAGGCCGGCGACGAGAACCAGTGCGTCGGAATCGTCGAGACGCTGGGGATCGCGCACGAGATACGGCAGGTCCCGGCCTCCGGGCCGTTCGGCTGGATGGCGCCCTGGGGCCCGATCGATCCGCGCGAGGGCCCGCGCCGCCGCGCCGGCGCCTTGGCGGGTCCCTATCCCGACATCCTGATCGCTTCGGGACGCCGGTCGGTGCCTTATCTACGGGCCGTGCGGCGCGCCACGGGCGGGCGGACCTTCACGGCCTTCCTCAAGGATCCGCGCACCGGCGAGGACAGCGCCGATTTCATCTGGGTGCCGGATTACGACGACCTGCGCGGACCCAACGTCTTCACCACCCTGACGGCCCCGCACCTCGTGACCGCAGCGCGGCTCGCGGCCGCCCGCGATCGGCCCGATCCGCGCCTCGCGCGCCTCGACGGACCGCGCGTGGCCGTGCTGGTCGGCGGCGACAGCCGGCATTTGAGCTATCGCAAGACCGACATGGTCCGCCTCGTCGGGGACCTGCGCAGCCTGGTGGAGCAGGGCTGCCGGCTGATGGTGACGATCTCCCGCCGGACCCCCGATCCGCTCCGCAACGCCGTGAAGGCGCTGGCCGCCGAGACCGGCGGCTTCCTCTGGGACGGGACCGGCGAGAACCCCTACGTCGCCATGCTGGCGCTCGCCGAAGCGATCGTGGTCACCTCCGACTCGGCCAACATGGTGAGCGAGGCCGTGGCCACCGGGGCGCCGGTCCTGCTGTTCGACCTGCCGCGCACCTATATCCGGCACCGGCGGATGTTCGCCGGGCTCGCGATCGCCGGAGCCCTGCGACCGTTCACCGGTCAGTTGGTGAATCTGACGTACAAGCCGATCGATGCGACGCCGGTGATCGCCGAGGCGCTGGCGAATGCCTATGCTGCGCAC
This sequence comes from Methylobacterium sp. J-030, assembly GCF_022829545.1. Taxonomy (GTDB): domain Bacteria; phylum Pseudomonadota; class Alphaproteobacteria; order Rhizobiales; family Beijerinckiaceae; genus Methylobacterium. Next base: position 71,762 of record NZ_JAKSYM010000084.1, read on the forward strand.
CGGACGGCCGAGCGCGCCTGAGGAGTTAGAGATGGCCCACACGCATGCCAAGCTGGTGATCATCGGCTCGGGGCCGGCCGGCTACACGGCGGCGATCTACGCAGCCCGCGCCATGGTGGAGCCGCTGCTGATCTCGGGCTTCCAGCCGGGCGGCCAGCTCATGATCACCACGGATGTCGAGAACTATCCGGGCTTCGCCGAGGCGATCCAGGGTCCGTGGCTGATGGAGCAGATGCGGCTCCAGGCCGAGCATGTCGGCACCCGCATCGTCTCCGAGTACATCACCAAGGTCGATCTCAGGCAGCGGCCGTTCCGGCTTGAGGCCGATTCGGGCGAGACCTATTCCTGCGACGCGCTGATCATCGCCACCGGCGCCCAGGCCAAGTGGCTCGGGATCCCCTCCGAGGCGACCTTCCAGGGCGGCGGCGTCTCGGCCTGCGCGACCTGCGACGGCTTCTTCTTCCGCGGCAGGGAGGTCGTGGTGGTGGGCGGCGGCAACACCGCGGTCGAGGAGGCGTTGTATCTGGCCAACATCGCCAGCAAGGTCACGGTCGTCCACCGCCGCGATGCGTTCCGGGCCGAGCGCATTTTGCAGGAGCGCCTGTTCAAGCACCCGAACGTCGAAGTGCTCTGGCACCGGGAGATCGCCGAGATCTGCGGCGTGCAGAAGCCCGCGCCGAGCGTCACCCATGTCCGGCTCAAGGACCCGCGCTCCGGCGAGATCAGCGAGGTGAAGGCCGACGGGGTGTTCGTGGCGATCGGCCACCAGCCGGCGACCGCGCTCTTCGAGGGGCAATTGCCGATGCGCCACGGCGGCTACCTGACCGTCAAGCCCGGCACCACGGAGACCGATATCCCCGGCGTCTTCGCGGCGGGCGACGTGACCGACGACGTCTACCGACAGGCGATCACCGCCGCCGGCATGGGCTGCATGGCCGCGCTGGAGGCGGAGAAGTTTCTGGCAAACCTGGAGATCGGCGAGAATCCGGTCCAGGCCGCGGCCGCCGAGTAGGGTGATCGACGCGGTTCGTTCAACATGCGGTTGTGTTGATGGCGCAGACCGGCGGTCTTCCTCCGAAATCCTGATCCCCGCGCTTGCGCTCGATCATGCGCCGTGCGCATAGGAGTGTCGACTGCGCCGGGATGCATGAAACGCATACCCGCGCGGTGCGGTGTGTGGAGTTCTCCGCGGCCGGCGCCGCGCAGCTCGCCCGGTGATCCGCCTGCTTCGCCATGCCCCCGCCTCGCACGGGCGCTGGCCAGGGGCACGCGCTGGTAGGGGTTCTGGCCTTGGACTGGGATAAGATCCGGATCTTCCTGAACGTCGCGGAGGCGGGCAGCTTCACCAAGGCGGGCGACGATATCGGCCTCAGCCAATCGGCGGTGAGTCGCCAGATCAGCGCCCTGGAGCGCGAGCTGAAGGCGCCCCTGTTCCATCGCCACGCGCGGGGACTCCTCCTCACCGAGCAGGGCGATCTGCTGTTCCGGGCCGCCCGGGACATGAAGCTGCGTCTGGAGAATACCCGCGCCCGCCTCGTCGAGACGGCCGAGCGGCCGACCGGCGATCTCAAGGTGACGACAACAGTGGGACTCGGCACGTCCTGGTTGTCGCAGCGGGTCGGCGAGTTCCTCGATCTCTACCCAGACGTGCGGATCGAGCTGATCCTCACCAACGAGGAGCTCGATCTCGCCATGCGCGAGGCGGACGTGGCGATCCGGATGCGACGCCCCGCCCAGCCGGACCTGATCCAGCGGCGCCTGTTCACCGTTCACTACCATGCCTTCGCGAGCCAGGATTACGTCAAGCGCTTCGGCGAGCCCAAGTCCATCGACGATCTCGACGACCACCGCCTCGTCTCGTTTGGCGGCAACGAACCATCCTACCTGCTCGCGGCCCATTGGCTGGCCGATGCCGGCCGTGATGGGCGCGACCGCCGCCAAGTCCACCTGACGGTGAACAATATCGGCGCCCTGCAGCGCGCCATGGAGGCGGGTGCCGGCATCGGGATCCTGCCCGACTACGCGGTGGATGGCGACCAGCAGCTCGTGCAGGTGCTGCGCGAGACCGAGATGCCGAGCCTGGAGAGCTACCTCGTCTACGCCGAGGAGATGCGCTCGGTCGCCCGGGTTCAGGCGTTCCGCGATTTCCTCGTCTCGAAGGCACAGCGCTGGACCTATTGAAGGCGCAATGCTCAAATCCAGACTCTGCTGGAGATGAATCATGCGCCCGGTTGTGCCGACGACACTGGTGCTGGTCCTATGCATCGCCTCGGGGGCCCAGGCGGATGACTGCGCGGAGGCGTGGTATCAGCGCAATCTGATCTACAAGCAGGCCGGCTACTGCTTCCGCACCGATCGGGCGATCCGCACCTTCGGCAACGCCGAATGCCGCTACGATTCGATGCGGGATGTGCGCCTGTCACCCCAGGAGCAGAGGGCGGTTGCCCGGCTCCAGGCCTTCGAGCGCGCCCACGCCTGCCCGCCGTAGCGCGCCGTCATCAGCGAGGGTGGCGCCATTCCCGAGGTCGAAGCGCCTCTTTCCCGGACGGGTGGAGCGAGAGCCGAACCTGATCCGGGAGCCAGCGCACACAGCGCCACAGGTTCATCCGGACCGACGCGCCGCGAGGTCTCGAGCGGATCCCGGGCCGCATTCCGCTGGCCCTGCATGCACCCGGGAAAGGCCGCCGTTGCGGCGGTGCGGTCACACGAACAACCGCTCGCCCTCCAGCCCCTTGTAGAGCCCCGCGACCTGCTCGCCGTAGCCGTTGTAGATCAGGGTGGTCACGCGCTGATCGGTGCCGAGCACCCGCTCGGTCGCCTGGCTCCAGCGCGGATGCGGCACGGCCGGATTCACGTTGGCCCAGAAGCCGTACTCGGAAGCCTGCAGCCCCTCCCAGAAGGTCTTGGGCCGGTCGGCCGTGAACGAGACCTTCACGAGCGACTTCGCAGACTTGAAGCCGTATTTCCACGGCACCGCGACGCGGATCGGCGCGCCGAACTGGTTGGGCAGCGGCTTGCCGTAGACGCCCGTCACCATGAAGGCGAGGTCGTTGCCGGCTTCGGCCAGCGTCAGGCCCTCCGTGTAAGGCCAGGGGTAGAAGAAGGCGCGTTGGCCCGGGGCCATGGCCTTGTCCATGAAGGTCTCGAAGCGGATGTACTTCGCGCCTGAGGACGGCTTGGCGAGCGCCACGAGCTTGGCGAGCGGGAAGCCGGTCCACGGCACCGCCATCGACCACGCCTCGACGCAGCGGTGGCGGTACAGCCGCTCCTCCAACCCGATCTTCCGGATCAGGTCGTCGACACCGATCTCGAACGGCTTCTCGACGAGGCCGTCGATCTTCAGGGTCCAGGGCTGGGTCTTGAGCGCGTTCGCGGCGGGCAGCACGGTCTTGGACGTGCCGAACTCGTAGAAGTTGTTGTAGTCGCCGCTGAACCGTTCGGGCGTCACCGGCCGGTCGAGGGTGTAGGCGGGGTTCGGCGGGGCCGGATAGGGCGACGGATCGCCCGCGGCGGCCAGGGCGGTTCGGCCACCGAGGAGCGAACCCGCGGCGAGCCCGGCCGCCCCGCCGATCAGCGCGCGGCGGTTCAGGAACAGCGCCTCCGGGGTGGCAAGGTGCTCCGGGATCTCCCATCCGCGCTTGCGCTTGATCAACATCGCCGACTCCTCGGTTTCCCGCGCCTACAACCCACAGATCGGCCGAGGCCGATAGGCCTGCAACCGCTGCAGCCTCACCTTTCGGCGAGGGCGGCCGGGCGGTTACGCGTCCAGGTGCCGCGGCCCGGGATCCGTGTTGGTTTCGACAGGGCGGGGCCCCGGCCGGTTCTGCACCATCCCTGTCCCGGGCGCATGCAGCGCCGGCGGAATGCGTCCCAGGATCCAGCGCACGACCTGGCGAAGCGTCGATCACGATCATCCTGGGCCGCAGGCGCGTCGCTCTCTGTGCGGGATCCCGGATCGGGTTCCGCAGGCGCTTTACCTGTCCGGAAAAGGGGGCGCGCCGGGCATCCCGGGGTGCCGATCCCATGCCGCGCACGTCGCCAAACACTTCGGAACGGTCGGGGCGAAGCCCTTTGGCGACGTTGAGGTCGAACGGGTTCTCAGGCTTCCGGCGTCTCGTCGCGCAGCATCCGACGGAGCACCTTGCCGACATTGGTCTTGGGCAGGGTCTCGTGGAAGATCACCTGCCGGGGCACCTTGTAGCCGGTGAGCTGCGCGCGCGCGTGGGCGCGGATCGCTTCGAGCGTGAGCGCCGGGTCCTTCCGGACCACATGGGCCACCACCATCTCGCCGGTCTCGGCGTTCGGCGCGCCGACCACCGCGCATTCGAGCACGCCGGGATGGGTCGCGAGCACCTCCTCGACCTCGTTCGGATAGACGTTGAAGCCCGAGACGAGAATCATGTCCTTCATCCGGTCGACAATCTTGAACTGGCCGTCCGGCAGCATGATCGCGACGTCGCCGGTGCGGAAGAAGCCGTCCGCCGTCATGGCGAGGGCCGTCTCCTCCGGCCGGTTCCAGTAGCCGCGCATCACCTGGGGGCCGCGCACGCAGATTTCCCCGGGCTGCCCAAGCGGGACCGGCTGACCGGCCGCGTCGCGGATCGAGACCTCGGTCGAGGGCAACGGAAAACCGATCGTGCCCGAGAACGCGCGCATGCCCCGCGGGTTGGCCGAGACGACCGGCGAAGTCTCCGACAGGCCGTAGCCCTCGATGATCGTGTTCCCGGTGAGCGCCTTCCAGCGCTCGGCCACCGCGCGCTGCACCGCCGTGCCGCCGCCGACCACGAAGTCGAGCTTCGAGAAGTCGACCGTCCCGATCTTCGGGTGGTTGATCAGCACGTTGAACAGCGTGTTGACGCCCATCAAGTGGGTGAACGGCGTCCGGCTCAAGGTCTTGACCATACCGTCGCAATCCCGCGGGTTCGGGATCAGGAGGCAGGCGCCGCCGGTGCGCATGAACTGGAAGAAGCACGCGGTCAGCGCGAAGATGTGATAGAGCGGCAGCGCCGTGACGCAGCAGCGCTCGATGCTCGGATCCTTCGAGTCGAACCAGAGTTGCGACTGCTCGACATTCGCCATGATGTTGCGGTGGCTCAGCATCGCCGCCTTCGCGACGCCGGTGGTGCCGCCCGTGTATTGCAGGAAGGCGAGATCCTCAGGATCGACCTGTATCGCCGCCCGAGGCAGCCCTCGGCCCCGGCGCAGGACGGCGGCGAATGGCACGGCGAGGCCGTCCGGCAGCCGGAACGGCGGCACCGCCTTGCGCACGTGCCGGCTGGCGAGGTTGATCACGCGGCCCTTCAGGCCGAGCCCGTCGCCGGGGCCGACCAGGACCACGCGATCCAGGGCGACATCCGGCACGACGGACGCGACCGTGGCCCCGAAATTCTCCAGCACGATCAGGAACCGCGCCCCGGAATCGGTGAGCTGCTGCGTGAGTTCCCGGGGCGTGTAGAGCGGGTTGGTGTTCACGATCGTCCCGCCCGCCAGCAGGATGCCGAAGATCGCCAGCGCGTAGGCCGGCACGTTCGGCAGCATGATGGCGACCCGGTCGCCCTTGGCCAGCCCCTCGGCCCGCAGCCAGGCCGCGAGATCACGCGCCTGCTGGCCGAGGGTCGCGTAGGTCATCGCCGCGCCGAAGCACAGCATCGCCGGCCGGTCGGCAAAGGAGGTCACGCTGGTCTCGAACAGCTCCACCAGGCTGCCGAGACGCGCCGCGTCGATCTCGGCGGGCACGCCCGGCGGGTAAGAGGCCAGCCAGGGATGCGCCGCGGCTTGGCCGGCCTTCGAAACGGGCCTCCGCTCCGACGGGGCTGCTTGCGCGCCGTGCTCGATCACGTTCGCTTGGTGCATCGGGTAGCCTCCCCGGGCCCGGCTCTCGACGGTCGGGTCCCTGAACGCAGAACGGTCCAACTGTGCGGGAAGGGCGCGCGCCCCGCAAGGCAGCCCCCTCAGATGGCCGGACGAAGCCGCCGCGCTGTCGTCAGAGCGGCGTGCGGCAGCGCGGCCATGATGAGCAGGAGGGCGGCAGGGCCGGCCTCGTCGGGGCGTAGCGCCCGCTGCGGCCAGGGTCCGAGCCCGAGCGAGCCGGACAGGCCGATCACGGCTGCGCCGAACCAGAGGGTCAGGAAGGCCAGCGTCCCCGCTCCGATTCGCTTGAGCCGCGGCCGCAGAGGACGGTTCGCCGCGATCGCGGACAGGCCGAGGATGCCGCCGAATAGCGCCGCCGCGACGCCGGCCCCGAGCGCGTAGGCCAGCCAGAGGGGCTGATGGGTCAGGAACGCCATCCCGCCGGTGGCGAAGCCGGCGCGCAGGATCACTCCGCCGAAGGTGGGATAGAGGCCGGCCAGCAGCAACGCAGCAGCGCCCGCGAGGCCGAACGCGGTTCGGCGCGGGACGGAGGCCGGCCCGGGCTGGGCCGCCACGTGGGCGAGGTGTGCGACCCCGTAGATCAGGGCGAAGGCGAAGAGCGGGTAGCGCCCGGCAAAATAGCCGTAGACCCAGGGCTCGACGGCTTCCGGCAGGACCGAGCGCTGGCTGAGTCCGGTCGCGGCGGCGAGGGCCAGGGCCAGCAACATGGCCAGGATTGGAACCGCTGCGCCGAGGCGCGTGCGCCATGGGTAAGGTGCCGCGGGGGCCGTCGGATGAGGCTGCGTGCGCTTCACGGAGCGAATGGCGCCCATGCTGCTTCCGCTCGCGGTGTGGGACGGTTGAGAGGGGCGGTGACAAGGCTGCCGCGCGCCATCCCTCCCCCCTCTGCGGGGGAGGGCAGCCCCCGCGTGAGCGGGGGTCGCGAGAGGGGGGCGACGGTGCAGGATGAGACTGCGCACTTCATGAAGGCGACGCCCCGTTCGGAGGCCGGGCTCCCGTCTCCCAACCCCCTTCGGAGCCTGCCCTCCCCCGTAGAGGGGGCGGGAGAGAAGCGGGTCGGGCAGCGCCCGTCCGGAAGCGGGACGCTGCGGTTTCCTTCAAATCGGCCCACCCCGCCGACATGCCCGAAGAAACCGCCCGCCCCCTACTTCGCCTCGTAATGGTCCCGCACAAGCCGGTCGAGGAGGCGCACGCCCCAGCCGGCACCCCAGCTGCGATTGATCTCGCTCGCATTCGACGACATCGCCACCCCCGCGATGTCGAGATGCGCCCACGGCACCTCCTCGACGTAGCGCTTGATGAACGAGGCCGCCGTCGCTGCACCGCCGTGGCGGCCGCCGGTGTTCTTCATGTCGGCGAACTTCGAATCGATCGCCTTGTCGTAGGCGGGGATCAGCGGCATCCGCCAGACCTTCTCGCCCGTGGCTTCGCCGGCGGCGTGGATGTGGCCCGCCAGCGTGTCGTCGTTCGAGAACATCCCGGCGATGTCCTGGCCGAGCGCCACGATGATCGCCCCGGTCAGCGTCGCGAGGTCCACCATCGCCTTCGGCTTAAAGCTGCGGACGACGTGGGTGATCACGTCGGCTAGCACGAGGCGGCCCTCGGCGTCGGTGTTGATCACCTCGATGGTCTGACCCGAGAGCGAGGTCACGATGTCGGAGGGGCGGTAGGCGCCGCCGTCCGGCATGTTCTCGACGATGCCGATGGCGCCGATCACGTTGCAGCGCGCCTTGCGGGCGGCGAGCGCGTGGAGCGCCCCGACGACCGCGGCCGCGCCGCCCATGTCGCCCTTCATGTCCTCCATGCCGCCGCCCGGCTTGATCGAGATGCCGCCGGAATCGAAGATCACGCCCTTGCCGATCAGCGCCACCGGCGCCTCGCCGGCCGGGCCGCCGTTCCAGCGCATGATCACGACCCGCGGCTCGCGGACGGAGCCTTGCGCCACGGCGAGCAACGCGCCCATGCCGAGCTCGCGCATCCGGGCGGGCTCCAGCACCTCGATCTCGACGCCGAGCGTGCCGAGCTCTGCGGCGCGGCGGGCGAACTCCTCCGGGAAGAGCACGTTCGGCGGCTCGTTCACGAGGTTGCGCGCCAGGATCACGCTGTCGGCGAGTGTCCGGGCGCCCTCCCCCTCGCGGGAGGCCGCGGCGTGGTCGGGCAGCAGCAGCGTCAGCGCGGTGCCGGCCTTGTCCTCGGCATCGGGCTTCTTCTTGGTCTTGTAGCGGTCGAAGCTATAGGCACGCAGGCGCGCTCCGAGGGCGAATTCGCCGGCCTCCCGCGCGGAGACGACCGCGCCCGGCCAGTCGAGCACCACCCGGGCTGTGCGGCCCGAGACCTTGCCGGCCGTGAAGCCGCCGAGCGCCGGCCAGTCGGTCTTGGCGCGGTCCTTGTCGGAGCCGAGGCCCACCACCACGAGGCGGTCCGCCGCGACCCCAGCGGGCGCCGGCAGGCTCAGGGCGCTGAGCGAGCGGCCCTTGAACTTTTCCGATGCGGCCGCGCGGGCGACGAGATCCGCGCCGGACGCGCCCAGGATCTCCCGCGCCGCCGAGCCGAGGGCGAGTTCGTCGCCCACGAACACCACGAGATCGCCGGATCCACCGGGGCCCGGCCCGCTCTTCTCCAGGGGACCGAAACCGATCTCGATACCGTCCGCCATACCCGCCGCCATCCCTGCCGCTGTTCGTGCCGCCCCTTGGCCCGCTTGTCCGGAGCCGCACACCGAGGCCGCGCACCGCGCAGGCCATCCGCCCTGTGTAGCCGCTGAGACGGAGAACGCAACGCGGCGCGACAGCCCTCGAATCGCCCCTTTTGTCGGGTCCCTGCCGCGCCGGGGGCGCGATGCGACGGGCGGGACTGCCGGGCCGATGAGGCAGATCGAGCGCTACATCTTCCGGATCGCCCTAGGCGCCACCCTGGCCTGCCTGATCGGGCTGACCGGCACCATCTGGCTGACGCAGGCCCTGCGCGAGCTCGACCTCGTGACCGCGAAGGGACAGACGCTGCTGGTCTTCCTGTTCGTGACGGGCCTATCGCTGCCGACGCTGATCGTGGTGATCGCCCCGGTGGCCCTGTTCATCGGCACGATCTACGCCCTCAACAGGCTCAACGGCGATTCCGAGCTGATCGTGATGTCGGCGGCCGGCATGCCGCCGCGGGCGCTGCTCCGCCCGTTCCGAAGGCTCGCGATGATCGTCAGCTTTCTCGTGGGATTCCTGGTGGTGGTGGTGATGCCGGCGAGCTTCCAGGAGCTGCGCGACGTCATCACCCGGGTGCGCGGCGACTTCATCGCCAACGTCGTCAAGGAGGGGCAGTTCACCCAGCTCGACAACGGCATCACCTTCCATTTCCGCGAGCGCGGACCGGGCGGCATCCTCAAGGGCCTGTTCATCCAGGACCGGCGCGAGGCCGGCAAGACCAAGGTCTACCTCGCCGACCGGGGCAACGCCGTCGACATCGACGGGCAGAGCTACCTGATCCTGGAGAACGGCAGCGTCCACCAGCAGCAGAAGGATTCGCGCGATTCCTCGATCCTGACGTTCGAGCGCTACACGATCGACCTCGCGGCCTTCGCGCCGCCGGATTCGGACACGATCTACAAGCCCCGCGAGCGGTCGACCACGCAGCTCCTGTTCCCCGACCAGAGCGAAGGCTATTACAAGCTGCAGAAGGGCCGCTTCCGGGCCGAGCTGCACGACCGGCTCTCCGCCTGCCTCTACCCACTGGCGCTCGCCTTCATCGCGTTCGCGGCGCTCGGCGATCCCCGGACCACCCGTCAAGGGCGCGGGCTCGCCATCGCGGCGGCGATCCTGGCGGTGGTGGCATTGCGGATCGCCGGCTTCGCGGCGGTCAGCGCGGCGGCGCGCAGCCAGGCCGCGGTGGCGGCGGTCTACGGCGTGCCGCTACTGGCCATCGGCCTGTCCTGCCTGCTGATCTTCTGGGGGCCGCAGGTGCGGGCTTTCAACGGCGCCGTCGCGCGGGGGCTGCGGGGCCTCCTGCCCGGCCGCCGCTTCGCCCCGGCGGCCTGATCTCGCCATGTTCATCGGCCCGACCCTGGGGCGGTATTTCGCCGCCCGCTTCGCCCGCACGGTGCTGGGCGTCTTCGTCACCGTCTTCGCGCTGGTCTACACCCTCGACTTCGTGGAGCTGCTGCGCCGCGCCGGCGAGACCCAGGGCGCCTCCACTGGGCTGATGGCGCAGCTTTCCCTCTACCGCACCCCGGCGGTGGCCGAGGGCGTGCTTCCCTTCGCGGTGCTGTTCGGCTCGATGGCGACCCTGCTCCAGCTCTCGCGCAAGCTGGAGCTGGTGGTGGCCCGCGCGGCCGGGATCTCCGCGTGGCAGTTCCTGCAGCCCGGGATCTTCGTGGCGCTGGCGCTGGGCGCTCTCGCGGTCGGGGTCTACAACCCCGTGTCGGCGCTGCTGAAGCAGCGCTCCACCGAGATCGAAGCGAAGATCTTCGCCAAGGCCACAAAGGCCAGCTCGGGCAAGGACCTGTGGATCCGCCAGAAGGGCATCGACGGCGAGGCGATCCTGCGCGCCGAGACCGCGATCGAGGGCACCACGACCCTGTCGGGCGTCTCGGTCTTCGCCTTCGACGCGGCCGGCAAGTTCGTCGACCAGTTGGTCGCCGCCCGGGCCACGCTTCACGACGGCTACTGGGAGCTGTCCGACGTGCGCGTCCTCACGCCGGACGCGCCGCCTGAGTCGTTCGACACCTACCTGATTGCCTCGAACCTCGACCTCGGGCAGGTCCGCCAGCGCTTCACCCCCCCGGAATCTGTGCCTTTCTGGCAACTTCCCACAACGATCGCACGCACCGAACGGGCCGGTTTGGACGCCACCCGATACCGTCTTCAGTACGATGTCCTGTGGGCAAGACCGGTCCTGTTCGTGGCGATGGTGCTCGTGGCCGCAACCGTTTCCTTACGGTTCTTCCGCTTTGGTGGTGTCGGCAAACTCGTCCTCGGAGGCGTCGCGGCCGGCTTCGCCCTCTACGTGATCCGCCAGGTCATGGAGGGGCTCGGATCGTCCGGACTCGTCGCCGCACCGGTGGCGGCCTGGTTCCCCGCCGTGGTAGGCAGTCTTCTCGGTACGCTCACGCTTCTGTACCAGGAAGACGGCTGAGGCTCGCGATCCCTCGCGGGCAGGGAGACCGGTGGTGGGGTTGGTGGCGGTCGACGTCACAGGGGTTGGGACACGCGTTGCGTAAGGTCGCCGACATCCTGCGGAAGGCGGGTTTCCTGGCCATGCTGGCGCTCGCGGCGCCGCTGGCGGGTGGCCTGTCGGCGCACGCGCAAGCGCTGCCCGAACTCCGGACCGGCAAGCCCGGCGACAAGCTGCTCGTCGAGGCCGACGAGCTGATCTACGACAACGACCACAGCACGGTGACGGCGCGTGGCAACGCCGAGCTGCATTACGGTCCTCGCACCCTCCAGGCCGACCGGGTGCGCTACGACCGGAACACCGGCCGGGTCTTCGCCGAGGGCAATGTCCGCCTCACCGAGGCCGATGGCGGGGTCGTCACCGGCGAACGCATGGAGCTGACCGACGACTTCAAGACCGGCTTCGTCGACGCCTTCCGAGGCCAGCAGACCGTGCAGCGCAAGTTCGAGACCGTGCGCACCCGCTTCTCCGCGCCCCGGGCCGAGCGCCTGAACGGCGAGCAGACGAGCTTCGAGTCCGGCAGCTACACGGCCTGCGAACCCTGCAAGGACCATCCGGAGACGCCGCCGCTCTGGCAGATCAAGGCGCAGAAGATCATCCACGACAACCAGACCCACACGGTCTACTTCGACGACTCGACCCTGGAACTGGCCGGGATCCCGGTCGCCTACCTGCCGTATTTCGAGGCGCCCGACCCGACGGTGAAGCGCAAGACCGGCTTCCTGACGCCGCGCTTTGTCAGCACGACGGCGCTCGGCACCGGCGTGTCGCTTCCGTATTTCGTCGATCTCGCGCCGGACTACGACCTGACCCTGACGCCGACCGTGCTGAGCCGCCAGGGCGTCCTGGCGCAGGGCGAGTTCCGCCAGCGGGTCGACAACGGCTTCTACAATCTGCGCCTGTCCGGCATCTCGCAGACGACGCCCTCGGCCTTCCTGCCGAGCCCGCTCGGCGCCGGCGAGCGCGACTTCCGCGGCTCGATCGAGTCCCAGGGCCGGTTCTACATCAATCCCCGCTGGCGGACCGGTTGGGACCTCGTCGGCGTCACCGACAAGTGGTTCCTCGACAATTACCGGATCCGCAACCAGAACATCACCACGGACTATTTCCGCGAGGCGACCTCGACCGCCTACCTGATCGGACAGGGCGACCGCTCGTGGTTCGAGGCGCGGGGCTACTACTTCAAGGGCCTGTCGAGCTTCGACTGGCAGAAGCAGCAGCCGATCGTCGCCCCGGTGATCGACTACGACAAGCGCGTCAACGGTCCAGCCGAGGTCGGCGGCGAGGTGCGCTTCCAGGCCAACATCACCAGCCTGAACCGCGAGACGACGCAGTTCCAGGGGCTGCCGCGCACCGCGAGCTACCTGTTCTCGCCGAGCGTCAACGGCGTCAGCTTCCCGCTCTACCAGACCTGCACGGTGTTCCAGCGCGGCACCTGCGCGATCCAGGGGCTCGCCGGCAACAACACCCGCGCCTCCGCGGAACTCTCCTGGCGGCGCAGCTTCATCGACGATCTGGGCCAGAAGTTCACGCCCTTCGCCTATCTGCGCACCGACGCATTCTTCAACAGCACGAGCTTCTCGGGCTATCAGAACGACCTCGTCCCGCAGGTCGCCCATGTCGACCAGGGATTGGCCGGCCGGGTGATGCCGGCGATCGGCCTCGATTACCGCTATCCGTTCGTGGCCAATTTCGGCGCGCTCGGCGTCCACACCCTGGAGCCGATCGGCCAGATCATCGCGCGCCCGTCCGAGACGCGGATCGGCCGCCTGCCCAACGAGGACGCGCAGAGCCTCGTCTTCGACGACACCTCGCTGTTCGAATGGGACAAGTTCTCGGGCTACGATCGCGTCGAGGGCGGCGTGCGCACCAATCTCGGCGGCCAGTATTCCGTCGTGACGCCGTCGGGCTGGTACGCCAACGTCCTGTTCGGCGAGTCCATTCAGCTCGCGGGCGTGAACTCGTTCCGCCGGGGCGACATCGCCGATGTCGGCCTCGATTCCGGACTGGAGACCCAGCGGTCGGACTTCGTGGGCCGGTTCCAGGTGTCGCCGAACCAGAACATCACGTTCATCACCCGGGCGCGGTTCAACCAGGCCGATTTCCACGTCGCCCGCCTCGAGACCGGCGCGACGGCCCGATTCGCGCCGTTCCTGCCGCTGACGCTATCGGCCTTCTACTCGTACTACGAGGCACAGCCGCTGCTGGGCTACAGCCACTACCGCGAGGGCATCACCGCCACCGCGACCTACAACATCACGCCGAACTGGTTCATCACCGGCTCGCTGCTGGTCGACCTGACCCACTACCTCGACGTGCGCAACACCTACCAGGACGCGCTGACGAGCTACCTCGCGAACCCGGTCGGCACCGTGCCGGTCTACGAGAACCCGGGCCGGTTCTACCTCTCGGGGGCGAGCTTCGGCGGCGGCTATCAGGATGAGTGCACCACCGTCTCGCTGAACTACATCAACTCGCCGATCGCGACCGCGACGGGCGTGCGCGAGCGCAATCAGACGGTGCTGCTGCGCGTCGAGCTCAAGACCCTGGGCGAGGCGGACCTGCGCCAGAACGTCGGCACGGCCACCACGGCGGACGGCATCGCATCGGTGCGGTGAGCAGGGGCGGCGCAGATGCGCCCGCGGCCGGCCGGCGCTATAGACCCCCCATGCCGCCCCTTGCCCTCACCCTCGGAGACCCCGCCGGGATCGGACCGGAACTGGCGCTCAGCGCCTGGCTCGGGCGCGGCGGCGCGGATCCGCTGCCGCCCTTCTTCCTCGTGGGCGATCCCGCCTTCATCGAGCGCCTCGCGCACCGCCTCAACCGCCCCGTCCCGGTGGCCGAGGCCGATCCCGAGACCGCCGCGGCGGTGTTTCCCCACGCCCTGCCGGTGGTGCCGCTGCCGAGCGGGGCGCTCGTCGCCGCCGAGCCCGGCGTGCCGGACACCGTGAATGCCGGCGCGACCATCGAGTCGATCACGGCGGCGGTCGGCTTCGTGAAGGCCGGGCGCGCCAGCGCGGTCGTCACCAACCCCATCGCCAAGTTCGTGCTGACGCGGACCGGCTTCGCCCATCCCGGTCACACCGAGTTCCTGGCCGCCCTGGCGGTGCCCCCCAGCCTCACGCCGCCGCGGCCGGTGATGATGATCTGGAGCGAGGAACTGTCGGTCGTCCCGGTGACGATCCACGTGCCCCTCAGGGACGTGCCAGGCCTTCTCACGCAGGCGCTGGTGGAGGAGACTGCCACGATCGTCGCCCGGGACCTGCAGCAAAGATTCCGCCTGCCCGAGCCGCGCCTGGTGCTCGCCGGCCTGAACCCTCATGCAGGCGAGGCCGGCACGATCGGCCACGAGGATCGCGACGTGCTCGCCCCCGCGGTGGCCCGGCTGCGCGCCGCCGGGATCGACATCCGCGGGCCGCTGCCCGCCGACACTTTGTTCCACGCCCGCGCCCGCGCGACCTACGACGTCGCCCTGGCGCCGACCCACGATCAGGCCCTGATCCCGATCAAGACGATCGCATTCGATGACGGCGTGAACGTCACCCTGGGGCTGCCGTTCGTGCGCACCTCGCCGGACCACGGTACCGCCTTCGACATCGCCGGCCGGGGGATCGCGCGCCCGGACAGCCTGATGGCCGCCTTGCGCCTCGCCGCCCGGCTCGCCGCCAACGCGGCCGGTCGCGCCGGGACGCCCGGCGGCACCGAAATCGTCCCGTTCAACATCTACGCCGGACGGCCCCGGCCCGTGGGCGCCCGCCACTTCGACCCCGAGGACGAGCTGTGAGCGCCGGGGACGGTCTGCCCCCGCTCCGGGATGTCGTCGCCCGGCACGGGTTGGAGCCCCGGAAGGCGCTCGGCCAGAATTTTCTGTACGATCTCAACCTCACCGGCCGGATCGCCCGCGCCGCGGGTCCGCTCGACGGCGTGACGGTGGTGGAGGTCGGCCCGGGACCCGGCGGCCTGACCCGGGCGCTGCTGGCCGAGGGCGCCGCCCGCGTGGTGGCGATCGAGCGCGATCCCCGCGCCCTGCCGGCGCTCGCCGAGATCGCCGCTCACTATCCCGGGCGACTCGAGGTTGTCGACGCCGACGCCCTCGCGTTCGATCCGCGGCCGCTGATCGGCTCCGGGCCGGCCCGGATCGTCGCCAACCTGCCCTACAATGTCGGCACGGCCCTGCTCACGGGCTGGCTCGCTGGCGAGGCGTGGCCACCCTGGTGGGATCAAGCGGTGCTGATGTTCCAGCGCGAGGTGGCGGAGCGGATCGTTGCCAGCCCCGAGGAGCGGGCGGATTACGGTCGGCTCGGCGTTCTGTGCGGCTGGCGCAGCGAGGCCGAGATCCTGTTCGACGTCAGCCCTTCGGCCTTCGTGCCGCCACCCAAGGTCACGTCGAGCGTGGTCCGGCTGGTGCCGCGGGCTGCGCCCCTTCCCTGCCGGGCCGGCGCCCTGGAGGCCGTGACCCGCGCGGCCTTCGGCCAGCGCCGCAAGATGCTGCGCCAGAGCCTGAAAGCTCTGACGCCGGAGGCCGGCCGCCTGCTCGAGGCGGCGGGCCTCATCGAGACGGCGCGGGCGGAAGAGGTTCCCGTGGCGGGATTCGTGAAACTCGCCACCCTGTGGGACGCCCACAAGAAAACCGGCACCGCTCTGGCGGCGCCGGCTTGACGGAAGCGACCCCGGCTCCGGCCGGGCCGCGTCTCCGGTCAGCGGGTCTGCTGGATCGCCGACAGGACCCAGCCGCGGCCGGGCTGACGCTGGAAGGTCCACAGCTCGGTGGCCTCCGACGAGTCCGTCTGCACGATCCGGCCGCCGGCCCGCTCCACCATCACGTCCTTGAGGGCGTAGCGCATCGCCACGGTGGCGTATTCGGTACGATCCTCCGCCCAGGCCTCCGCGAGGTCGCCCTGCAGCAGCTTCACGTCCGAGATCTTGTTGACCACGCCGCGGGCCGCGTTGTTGCGCAGCTCCTCGTCGAAGTAGCTCACCATTTCCGGCGTCGAGAGGTTGCCGAGGGTCACCCGGTCCTCGCGGGAATAGGCGTCCTGGATGTCGCCGAGCAGCCGCTCGAACGCCTGAAAGTCGTTCGGGCCGACCTGCACCGGGCGGGTCTGCGGCGGACGCTGGCCGCCGAACGTGCCGGGGCCGCCGGGCGCGCCGCCCGGACCCTGCTGGCCGTCGAGGGATGAGCGCGCGTAGGGCGCGCCCGCACCGGCCGGCTCGTTCCGGCGCCGGAAGAAGCGCAGGGCCAGCATCACCACCACGACGACCAGCCCGACCTGGAACAGCAGGCCGATCATCGAGGCGAGGCCGCCGAGGCCGCCGAAGAAGCCACCGCCGAGCAGCGCGCCGATCAGGCCGGCGCCGAGCAGGCCCGCGAAGAAGCCGCCGCCGAACCGGCGACCCTGTGCCGGCGCCTGCATGCCGGGGCTACCCATGCCGGGGGACGGCGCGGTCTGCGAGCGCTGCATCGTCATGCCGCCACCCGGCGCGGTTGGCGTTGCCGAGGGGGCCGTGAAGGTGCGCGAGCCGCGCGAGCCCATGGATCCGCCGCCGCCCGGACGGGCTTCGACGCCGGGCGCCGCGACGGTCAGCGCCGTGGCCAGCGCCAGAAGGGCGGCCACACGCCGGCGGCGCGAAATCTGAGTCAACATGAACAGGCCCCTGGGGACGAGAACCGAACGGCGCGGAACGCCAGCAACAATATGGGAACGGCTGAGGCGGGGTTTTAGTCCTGCACCCGCGACCGCGCGGTGACGTTCGTCAGTCTCGGCCGCGAAGCCGGATCGCGCGACCGCGTTCGCCCGTCAACCGAACTCCGGCATGCCTATCCCAGCCGGCCTGCCGAGGTTGTGCTGTCGGGCGTCGGCGCCGATCCATCAAGGGCGAGCGACACTCCGACCGCGGGTTTCGGTGGAGGCGCACCCTCGGGAGGGCCGGTCGCACGTCCCCGGTTGACGATATGCTACCGCCGCCGCAGCGCCCGCTTCGCAACGGCGCGCGCTTCCTGCTCGAACCGGGCAAGGCGCAGCCGTCGCTCCAGGGAGAGCATATGGTATCCTGGCGGCAGCGCGATGATCTCTGCGATGGCGGTTCGGTCCCGGTAAAGGCTCTCCAGGGCCGAGCCGTCGAGCGTCGCCGAGTCGAGCCGATCCGCGAAACCGGTCTCATGACAGGCGCGCACGATCTCGGCCTCCATGAGCAGTCCCGGGGCGTGACTGCGCAATGCCTCGTCGTAGGCGGTCTTCAGAAGCGTGGCCGTGCCAGCGCCGACCAGCGCGAGGCTGACCGCGACGGGCCGCCCGTCGAGGGTGAGCGCGTCCGCCCGGACGCCGACCGGGCCTGCCTGGTCCGCGAACAGGGCTCCGGCGAGCGCTTCGGTCTCCGGCCGGCAGGCCATGGCGGTGCCGGCCTGCCCTTTCCAGCCGGCGCGCTCCAGTTCGAGGAACGCCGCGACCAGTCGGGAGAGGTCCGCCCCCGACATTGCGGTCGTGAACGCAACGCTGCCGGCCTCCGAGAGGCGGCGGGCCCGGCGGCGCAGGTCCTTGAACCGGGACCGGTTCGGATGATCGGCCAGGAAGGCGTCGTGGTCGGGCCGGCGGTCCATGACCGGACGGTCGAAGGCCGCCACGATGCCTATCCCCCAGCCGCGTGCCCGCATGGCCGACAGCATGTCCGGAACCGCCCCCTCCCGGGTCGGCAGCAGCGGCCAGCGCCAGGCCGCGCCGGCGGAAGCCGCCTCGAGGGCGACGACGAGGTCATGGGCGTGCGTGGCGCGCTCGGGCCCGTCGGCGATCAGGGGCGCCGTGGCCGTCACGAAGGGCGAGAGGAACGGCCGCATCACCCGGCCGCCGAGGCCGGAAAGGTCGCGGGCCGGCGCACAGGGAAGGAGCGCCGTGAGCCGATCTTCGCGCCGGACGGTGATGAAGCGCAGGCCGGGCGGCACCAATCCAGCCGCCCCGTGCGCCGCCAGGACGTGCCGCGAGAAGTGGGGATGCGGCTGGGCCGCGGCTTCGAACAGCGCGTCCCAGGCCCGTGCCTCGGGCGCCGCGGCGTCGAAGCCCGAACGGTCCACGGGGCGCAGGGCGGCATCGGTGCGGCTCATCGGACGGCTCCCGCGGACCAGATCGGCGTCGGCAGGCCGTGGATCCGGCCGGCGGTGCGGGCCAGAAGGCCGGCGCGTGCCACGGTGGCGAGCGCCACCGCCACGGCGGCGCCGAGCGCCCCCAGGGCCGGCACCAGAGCGAGGCACAGGCCCGCGGCGGCGATCAGCGCGCCCGCTGTGATTCCCGCGCAGCGCCGCTCCCCGCCCAGCATCGTCAGGAGATCCTCGCCCGGTCCGAACACGCTCACCGCGACGCTGCCGGCCACGAGCACGCACAGGATCGGGAAGCTGTCTCCCAGTCGCGCGCCGAACATCGCCAGAAGCAGAGGCGATGCGGCCAGGATCGCGCCGCCGACCGCGAGCGTGGCAGCCGCGGTCAGGTGCGCCTGACGCCGCACGAGCTCGGCCAGGAGGAACCGGTTCTCCAGCGCGTGGGCTGCGCTGTAGCGCTGGAGCGTCGCCGCGCTGACGGCGAAATGCACGAAGACCACGAATTGCTGGATCCGCGTCGCCGCGAAGTAGAGCCCCACTTCGGCCGGGCTCACCAGGGCGCCCAGCACGATGACGTCGACGAAGGTGAAGCCGGCATTGGCGAGATCGATCGCGGCGATCGGCAGGCTCGTGCCGAGCCAGCTCCGCCAGTGGTAGCGATGCGGTCCGTCCGCCAGGTCCCTGCGCAGGCGAGCAGCGAGCAAAGTCGCCTGGAGGGCGGTCGCGGCGGTGGCGGCCACCAGCATGCAGCCCATCGCGACCTCGGCGCGCGGCGGGGCCCCGAGCAGCACCGCCGCGATCATGCAGGCCATCATCAGGGTCTGGCGCAGGAGGTAGGGCGGTGCGATGGCGAGCCCGATCCAGTTCTGGCTGCGCGCCACGCCCTCCAGATAATCCTGGAGCGCGAAGAGCGGCATCACGCAGAGGGCGACCGCGACCGGTGCCCGGTAGGCCGGCGCGAACAGATCCGGTTCGAGGAACAGGAGCGCCGCACCGAGGCCGGCCACCGCCAAGGCGGCGCCGCTGGTCATCAGCGCGCCGGCGCGGATGTAGCCCCGAGCGAGGTCGAGATCGCCCTGCGCCTGGTTGACCGGCACGAACCGGCAGGCACCCTGCGACAGGCCGAGCGTCAGCGTGTGGCCGAGCATCGCGGTCCAGACCCAGACGGACGCGAAGATGCCGTAGGCGTCCCAGCCCATCAGCCGCGCCGCCAAAACCTGTGCGCCGTAGGCGAAGCCGGCCGAGCCGACGCGGATCGCGAAGACCGTGAGCGCGACGCGTTGCGGCCCGCCGGTGAGCGCGCGCAGGCGTCTGAACGCGCGGATCGGGAGAGCCGTGCCTGACACGTCGCGTTCCACGCCGAACTCCAAGGGCGGCGGAGCGCCGACCTCTGGTTGTCCGGTCTAACCCGGTGCGCGTTGCGTCCCGGTTAAGGGCGGCACGGCGGGCGCGGCCTTGGGCTCGGCGGGCGTCTCGGTCTTCGCCAGCGACGTGACGATCGTCAGTGCCACGTGCTCGGCCATGCAGCGAAGGCCGAGATCGTTCAGCCGGAACTGGCGACCGAGCATGTGTCCCTCGCCCCGGTCGCTGCGGCTCGACAGGTAGTGCAAAGCCTCGTAGCGCCGCACCAGGGGGACCTGCTGTTGCGTCGCCACGGTCCGGACGGCCTCGACGATCCGGTTGTAATCGGCGTCCGCCGCCATGCTGGCCGTGTAGATGGGATCGACGAGGACCACGTCGATCCCGTGGGACTTGATCCAGGCCACCGCCTCGCTGAGCGCGGACTCGAAGGCGTCTGCTTCCACGCGCGCGATGGCGTCGTGGGTGCCGACCTGCCAGACCACCAGATCGGGCTCGGCCTCCACCACCATGGTGCGCAGGCGCTCGGCGGCGCCGGAGGCGACCTCACCCGGCAAACCGCGATGGTCGATCACCACGTCGACCTTCGGCAGCGCCTGTTCGAGGGCCGCCTCCAGCTTGGCCGGATAGGAGGCGGAGGCACCCGGGGCCGCGGAGCCGCCGATCGCCAGCAGCTTGATCGGCCTCTTCTCGGCCAGCGCCGCCCGGACGGCGCCCAGCTTGGCGGCGGTGTACAACTGCGCGCCCGGCACCCGGCATTCCATCGACAGGCTCGGCTCGCCAGCGCCGGCATCGGCCGTCTGCTCGGCACGGGGCGGCGACGCCGAAGCGGCCAGCACCACGGCCGCCAGGATCGCGGCCCGGATGAACGGCCGCGGGCGGGCCGCGCTCACGTCCGCGGCCTCGGAGACTTGCTGCGGGTACGCCATTCGACGAACCATGCGGTCAATCCCAGCGCGATCAGGCCCGAGCCGGCGACCAGCATATCGATCAGCAGGCCGCCGCCGGTCTGGAACCGCACGAGCTGCGCGATGAGGCTCAGGATCGAGCCCATCGAGAAGACCGCCAAGGAGTTCCGTCCCAGCTGAGTCAGGTACGAGACGATGCGGCCGATTCGGGGGGCGAGCAATGCGTAAACGGGGGCGAACGCCAACAATACCCCCAGGAAATGTACGAGTCGTGCCGGAGTGAGATAGGTCTTCTCAAATGTGAACAGCAGACGCGGCTCCGGCACCAGCATCGGATCCGGCCGGATCTCGGTGACGGCGAGCACGATCCCGGCGAGCACGATGACGATCCCGGCGGGAAACAGGCGGTGCGACCAGCGGCGCAGGGTATCGGACCGGGCGTTCCATCGCTGCAGCACGAAGCCCAGCACCAGAAGCACCTGCCAGCAGAACGGATCGAAATACCAGTTTCCCTCCCCCGGCCAGGAGGGCACGTTCCACTCGAAGACGAGGCTGGCGAGGTAGAGCCCCCCGGAGAGGATCAGCGCCGCGACGAGGCTGAAGCGACCGACGAGGACGAAGATTGGCGCGACGCCGATCAGCAGCACGTAGAGCGGCAGGATGTTGAAGTAGCCGAGTTGGTAGGTCAGCAGCGCCATGCCGCAGACCGATTGGATCGGATCCGCGAAGAAACCGCCGGCATTGTGCCATTCGAGGATGAGCGGGTTGTCGAGCAGCAGCGCCGCCCCCGCGATGATGGCGAGCGCCAGCAGCATCACGGTGAGCTGCGCCCTGTAGACCTCGACGGTCCGGTTCAGCAGCCGCACCACGCTCTTCATCGGCGGTTCCGGGACCCCGTCGCGGCCGCGGGTCGCGATGCCGATCGACCAGCCCGCCAGGAACACGAACAGCTCGGCGGCGTCCGAGATGCCGTATTGCGAGAAGGTGTAGCGCTCGAAGGTGTTGCCCGGGATGTGGTTGATGAAGATCGTCACCAGGGCGAAGCCGCGCCAGAAATCGATCGCGTTGGGATCCCGCATCGTCGCGTCGGCTCCGGGGTTGGACGCTTCTGAGGGTCGGCGGCGGGGTGGCGGCCCCTGATACGGTGCCGGCCCGGGTCTGCAAAGGCGAACAAAGGTGGGGATCGCCCCGCGGATCGAACCGCGCGGTCACACCCGCGTTACGTCCCGGCACGGAGCCCCCGGGTCATCGCTTGATCGCGACGCGCACCGCTTTCATGCTCCCGCCGGTCCCGGCGGCCGGTGCCGCCATCGCGAAAGCCCGAACCGGGACCGCCAGCCCCCCATCGCCGGTGACGGCGCCCGACACCTCATCGCTCGGGCGCGTCAGGTCGCCGGGGCGTGATGCGGAGACCGATAAGCTGATGCGCAGGGCCTGCATCAGCTGTGATGAGCGATAGCGCGCGTCGTCTACTTGCCCCGGCGCAGGCGCAGGTCGTCCTCGCTCTCGCGGGCGAGCCGCAGCAGGTTCTGGCCGTAGCTGGTCTTGGCGAACATCTCGCCGCGGGCCACGAGCTGGTCCCGGGTGATGAAGCCCTGCAGGTAGGCGATCTCCTCCAGGCAGGCCACCTGGAGGCCCTGGCGGTGCTGCAGGGTGCGGACGAACTCGCTCGCCTCCAGCAGGCTGTCGTGCGTCCCCGTATCGAGCCACGCGTAGCCGCGCGACATCCGCTCGACGTGGAGCTGCCCGCGCTGCAGGTAGGCCTCGTTGACGCTGGTGATCTCCAATTCGCCCCGGGCCGAGGGCTTCACCTCGGCGGCGATGTCGAGCACCTGATTGTCGTAGAAGTACAGGCCGGTCACCGCCCAGGTCGATTCGGGGTTCTGAGGCTTCTCGACGATCTTGGTCGGACGGCCCGCCTTGTCGAGGTTGACCACGCCGTAGGCCTGCGGATTCTCGACATGATAGGCGAAGACCGTGGCACCGCTCTTCCGCTGCGCAGCGCGTTCCAGAAGCTCGCCCATGCCGGCGCCGAAGAACAGGTTGTCGCCGAGGATCAGCGCGACGTCGTCGTCGCCCACGAAGTCGCGTCCGATGACGAAGGCCTGGGCCAGGCCCTCCGGCCGCGGCTGCAGCGCGTAGGAGAATGTCAGGCCGAACTGCTCGCCGGTGCCGAACAGACGCTTGTAGTTGTCGAGATGCTCCGGCGAGGAGATGATCAGGATCTCGCGGATGCCGGCCAGCATCAGCACCGAGACCGGGTAGTAGATCATCGGCTTATCGTAGACCGGCAGAAGCTGCTTGTTGATCGACAGCGTGGCCGGGTGCAGGCGCGTGCCGGATCCGCCGGCCAGGACGATGCCCTTCATGGCTTGGATACTCCCTCTGAGACCGGCCCGACGAGCCGGTCCAGGATGTCGTCGAGCGCCGCCCGCCAGGGGCGGGGCCGAAGGCCGTACGCCTCGGTGAGGCTGGCCGTGGACAGGCGCGAATTGGCCGGGCGCCGGGCCGGGGTCGGGTAGGCGGAGGTCGGGATGCCCTTGACCGGGACGGAGCGGCCACCGCGCCGGGCGGAGCCCGCCACGATCGCCTCGGCGAAGCCGCACCACGTCGTGTCGCCCGCATTCACGCAGTGGACCGTCCCCGTGGGCGCGGATTCGTCCGTCGCGAGGCGCTGTGCGATCGCCGCCAGGGCTTCGGCAAGGTCGGCGGCCGAGGTCGGGCAGCCGTGCTGATCGTCGACCACGGTCAGCGCATCGCGCTCGGCCGCCAGCCGCAGCATCGTCTTGACGAAATTGGCCCGGTGCGGGCTCACCACCCAGGCGGTGCGCACGATCGCGTGGCGCGGGTTCCCGGTCCGCACGGCGAGCTCGCCCGCGGCCTTGCTGGCCCCGTAGACGCTCTGCGGATCGATCGGCTCGCCGGGTTCATAGGCCCGGTCCGGCTTGGTGCCGGCGAAGACGTAATCGGTCGAGACGTGGACGAGCGGGATCTTTCGGGCCGCGGTGGCGGCGGCGAGGATCGCAGGTGCCAAAGCGTTGAGGCGCCAAGCCGCGACGATGTCGGACTCGGCCTTGTCGACCGCCGTGTAGGCGGCGGTATTGATCACGGCCCGGTAGGCGCGGCGATCGAGCGCCGACCCGACGGCATCCGCATCGGCGATGTCGAGCTCGGCCCGGCCGGGCGCATGGACGGTGACGCCGGACGGCCAGGACACGGCCTGCAATTCGGTGCCGACCTGACCGGCACCGCCGAGGACGAGGATGTGCATCAGGCGTTCAGTCCCAGGCGCTCGCCCTTGTAGCGGCCCTCGCGGATCGGCCGCCACCAGCTCTCGTTGTCGAGATACCAGGCGACGGTCTCTTCCAGCGCCTGCTCGAAGGTCTTCTGCGGCCGCCAGCCGAGTTCGGTCTCGGCCTTGGTGCAATCGATGGCGTAGCGCCGGTCATGGCCCGGGCGGTCGGCCACGAAGCTGATCAGCTGCTCGTGCGGGGCGCTCCCTGGGCGCAGACGGTCGAAGGCCGCGCAGAGCGCCTTGACCACCGCGAGGTTGTTGCGCACCGCCCGGCCGCCGAGCAGGTAGGTCTGGCCGACGCGGCCGCGCTCCAGCACGGCGACGAGGCCCTTGGCGTGGTCCTCCACGTGGATCCAGTCGCGCTCGTTCTGGCCATCGCCGTAGACCGGCAGCTTCTTGCCCTCCAGGGCGTTGAGGATCATCAGCGGGATCAGCTTCTCGGGGAAGTGGCGCGGCCCGTAATTGTTCGAGCAGTTCGTCACCAGCACCGGCAGGCCGTAGGTCTCGTGCCAGGCACGTGCGAGGTGGTCGGAGGCTGCCTTGGAAGCCGAGTAGGGCGAGCGCGGGTCGTAGCGGCTCTCTTCGGTGAAGTAGGCACCGGGCGGCAGCGAGCCGTAGACCTCGTCGGTCGAGACGTGGAGGAACCGGAAGCTCTGTCGATCCACCTCCGGCAGGGCTTCGTAATGCCCGCGGGCGCCGTCCAGCATGGTCTGCGTGCCGATGACGTTGGTCCGCACGAAGGCGCCGGGATCCGTGATCGAGCGGTCGACGTGGCTCTCGGCGGCCAGATGCATCACCGCCTGCGGCTTGAACGCGGCGAACGCCTTCTGCACGGCGGCGTGGTCGCAGATATCGGCCTCGACGAGGCTGTGGCGCGGATTGTCGGCGAGCGCGGCCAGGGAGATCGGGTTCGCCGCGTAGGTCATCGCGTCGAGGGTGCAGACCTCGTGGCCGAGATCGTTGACGAGGTGCAGCACCAGCGCCGAGCCGATGAAGCCGCAGCCTCCGGTCACCAGAATGCGCATGGCAGGGTCCTCTTTGGATCGTCGAAAACGGAGTGGCGGGGCCTCAGAAGACGACCCGCCGTGACGGAATTACGGCCGCCATGGCGCGGCGGTCAGAAGACGGAACCGAGTGCGGCCAGGGTCGGCGCCCGGCGATCCTTGTCGGACAGAATGGCTCCCTCGCCCGAGACCGGCCACGGGATCCCGATCTCGGGGTCGTCCCAGGCGAGCGACCGGTCGTGCTCGGGGCTGTAGTAGTCATCGACCTTGTAGGCCACCATCACGTCGGGCGTGAGGGTGCAGAATCCGTGCGCGAAGCCGTGCGGAATCAAGAGCTGCGCGCCTGTCTCGGCATCGAGGGTCACGGCGACGTACCTGCCGTAGGTCGGCGAGCCGCTGCGGATGTCGACCGCCACGTCGAGGATCGCGCCCTGCAGGACGCGGATCAGCTTGGCCTGCGCCCGGGGCGCGATCTGGAAGTGCAGCCCGCGGATCGTGCCCTGGGGCGCCGAGAAGGACTGATTGTCCTGGACGAAGGTGTTGGTGATGCCGGCCCGTTGCATCGCGTCGGCGCGGAACGTCTCGGAGAACCAGCCGCGGGCATCGCCGAGCCGCTTCGGCACGATGCGTTTCACGTCCGGGATCTCGGTCTCGATGACGTCCATGCCAGCGCCCTTCCCGCGGGTCCCAAGGTCGGCCGCGGCGGACGTGCTAACCCTGGCCCGTTCGGAGCCGGGGGCTCGCGTCGCCGAACCCAACCTTGTTGATCGGCTTGCGACTTCCGGTCATTTGCCGGCCGTGTCAAGGCGGTGAAGTGCTGTGCCGCTCGCGTAGGAGTTGATGACAGGTCAAGCAGAGCGATCCATCGCGGCGATGCTGCGCGCGCAGGCCGCCGACCCGGATTGTGCCTGGAGTCTCGGCAGCTACGGTGCCGTCGCGGCGTTCCGACGGACTCTCGATGAACCGGCATGGCCCCTCGACGACGGGCGGATCGGGCTCGCGACGAACCGCGGCGCCCTCGCTCTGACGCTGTTCCCGGGGCTGCGGCCGGTCGCCTATGAAACCGGCTTCATCGATGGCTGGAGCCAGGCGGTCGCACTCTGCCTGCCGGCCGCGGCCTGCGCGATGGGACGGCGCGCGGTGCTGACCGAACTGGGTCCAGACACCGCGGCGGTCCGGTTGCGCGACTGCGACGGTGTGCTGTTCGACCTCGGTCTCGGCCTCGACGCGATCGATGCCTGCGTGCGCGTGACCGACCCGAACCTGATCGCGCGCCTGCGGTCCGCGAGCGGCCGGCCGCTCTTCGCGCCCGGCAATCCCGCCGTTCACGCGCTCCTGGCGGAGAGCCCGCACCGGGTGTTCATCGGGCGCCCGGGGCGGATCGAGGTCTATACAGCGATCCCGGCGCCGGGCGGAAGCGCCGATCCCGGCCCGCACAGCCACATCCTTCCGAAGCTCCTGCGCCTGCGACGGACGCATGCGGCGACCGCGCCGATCCCGCAGGGGTGGGTTCCGGTCGCGGCGCTGCACCCGGCCCATCCGGGCAAGGACGCGACCGGCCGGCCGGTTCCGTTCGACGCGGCGCGCCACGCGGCGTTCGGACGGCTGCTCGATGCTTGGGGCGATCCGGTGCTCGCTGCCCTCCGCCGTGCGGTGTTGTCCGGGGAGGAGCCGGATGCGATTCTGGCGGACGGGCGGTTCGCGCGCTCGGCGATCCGGGCCGCACGGGCGCAGCGCGCGGCCATGAGACCGTGAGCGCGATGATTTGGCTGCGCGCCCGCGTGCCCGAGCCATTCCATCGCTACCGGATCCAGATCTCTGTCGGCGTGGACTGTTGGCCTGACGCCGCCGCGGAAGGCGGCACTCGACTTCGGCAGCCCACGACCGCATTGTTCGGAGATCGCGATGATCAGGTATGCCCCAGGTCGTCTCATACGACTCTCGCCGAAGACATCAGCCTCGTTACCGTCCAAGCGCGGGTGAGCGACTGGCAAGATCGCAGCGATGACCTTTATCGGCAGTTGAAGGATTGGTCTCCTGCGGACTACAGATTGGACACGTCACAGCATCTTAGCATGCATGAAGAATTGATGAAATATTACGGCGTTGCTCCGGTCGAGCTTTCCGTTCTTAATATCTATGATAACTCCGTCTGGGAGGCCAAGATTGTGCCGTATGGCCTGTGGATTATCGGCGGAGATGGCCGGCTCGATCTGCTCACTGCAGAACGGCGGTACCTGATTACGGGCGTGCCGCCGACCGCGGGTTCGGGGTGGCGTATCTCCGAGCCGGGGGCACGCGGTCACGTGAACCCCCTCAATCAATCCTCTTGGCTCGCGGCGCTGCAATGAACTTGGTTCCGCAGATCCTGGCGGCCTATACAGAGATCGAGAACTACCTATTTGGCGAACTCGACAAAGCCCTCAACAGCAACGATCCTCATAGGCAAGCGGCAATTCAAGATTTCCGGCGTTTTAATGACAACGAATATTTTGTTCTGCTATGGGGCCAATTGGAAAATGAGATCAACACAAAATTCACGGCCGTGATCACGACAGGTCAGGCGCATCCAGACTGGATCGAGCGCCGGAAATTTTACAATTACAATTTGGATAAGACAAAATTCGAGGAGAGGCTTTCATTGTTGCTCGACAAGCAAGCAGGAAAAGGGAGCGAGTGGGCTCTCGCGATGCGATACGACGAGCACAGGAACAAGATCGCGCATGGGGAAAGCAACAGGACCGGAATCGACGTGACTGCGGTGATTGCCGCGCTGTACCAAGTGCAATCCGCGCTCACGGTCTGACGCTACCGCTTGCACCAAAGTATTACGCGGCGCGGATGCCGCGCAGAACCGGAGCGGTCCGCCGTCAGTGTGGCGATCTGGACCAAAAGGCCGCGATTGCTGCCGCGCGCAGCATCGGCCCTGCGGCAGCCAGATCGACATCTGCGTTGGGAAAACGTTGAACGACCGGCGTGGATCATATCCGATCCCTGCACGATCGAACTGACCGGTTTTACCTTATGGAATCCCGATCATCTTGTGGGTCTGGAGCGAGAGCCGCCAGCGGGCATCCCGTCGGCAATAGGCGATTGCGGCCTCCGTGCTGGCGATCCGGCCCGGCCCGTCGAGGGGCTGGAGGAAGCGATGGCGGAAATCGAGCCCGACGAAATCCGCCGGGTCGGCATCCGCCTGCGGATAGACGAGCTTCAATTCATGGCCGGTCGTCTGCGCCAGCGCATTGCGCCCCTTCGGACTGACGCAGATCCAGTCGATGCCCGGGGGCGCCGGCAGCGTGCCGTTGGTCTCGATCGCGATCTCGAACCGATGGGCGTGCACCGCCGCGATCAGCGCAGCGTCGAGCTGGAGCAGCGGCTCGCCGCCCGTGAACACCACGTAGCGGTTCTCCGAGCCCCCTTCCCACGTCGCCGCGATGGCATCGGCGAGCTCGGATGCATCGGCGAACCGTCCGCCGCCCTCCCCGTCGAGACCGACGAAGTCGGTGTCGCAGAATCGGCAGGCCGCGGCGGCGCGGTCGGCCTCGCGGCCGGACCAGAGATTGCACCCGGCGAAGCGGCAGAACACGGCCGCGCGCCCCGCCTGGGCACCCTCCCCCTGAAGCGTGTGGAAAACTTCCTTGACCGCGTAACTCACTGTCGTCCCAGTCATCGTCCCGCGCGACG
This sequence comes from Methylobacterium sp. J-030, assembly GCF_022829545.1. Lineage (GTDB taxonomy): Bacteria > Pseudomonadota > Alphaproteobacteria > Rhizobiales > Beijerinckiaceae > Methylobacterium. Next base: position 100,130 of record NZ_JAKSYM010000084.1, read on the forward strand.
CGTCGCCTGCAGATAGGCCCTGTACCGACCGGGCACCACCGACAACCGCGCCGTGCAGGGCCGCGCATCGCTCTCGCCTTGCTCTTGCCACGGTGGGCACGTTGATGCCGGGTTGCAGCCCGGCGACCGAGCAGCGGTCGCTCGGGTTGTGCCCTATCCGACCCCCCGGGTCGGACCTGCGGCGCCTCGCGGTGCCGACCCTGGCGATTCTCTGACGAGTCGGACACGCATGTCCTCTTCTCTCCTCCGGCGTTTCACCGTCGGGTTCGCGGCACTGACGGGGCTCCTCGCGGGGATCCGCGCCGCGGACGCGGTCACGGTGCCGATCCTCGTGGCGGACGTGGATTCGGGCAAGGTGATCTACGCGCAGGCGCCGACCGATCCGTGGTATCCGGCCTCGATCACGAAGCTGATGACCACCTATGTCGCGCTCGATCTCGTGCGGCAGGGCAAGATCTCGCTCGACTCGATGATCACCATCTCGGCCGCCGCCGCCACCGAGCCGCCCTCGAAGATGGGCTTCAAGCCGGGGACGCAGCTCACCCTCGACAACGCCCTCAAGATCATCATGGTCAAGTCGGCCAACGACATCGCCTACGCGATCGGCGAGAACCTCGGCGGATCCATCGACAACTTCGCCGCGCTGATGAACGAGACCGCCCAGCGGATCGGCATGCGCGACAGCCACTGGTACAATCCCAACGGCCTGCCCGACCCGCGCCAGTGGACCTCGGCCCGCGACATGGCGGTGCTCGCCCGGGCGCTGATCCGCGACTTCCCGGACGAGCACGACCTGTTCTCGATCTCCGCGATCCAGTTCGGCCGCGCCGTGATGGCGAATCACAACGGCCTTCTCGGGCGCTATCCCGGCACCGACGGCATGAAGACTGGCTTCATCTGCGCGGGCGGATTCAACGTCGTGGCGACGGCGACCCGCAACGGGCGCCGGATCGTCACCATCGTGATGGGCCAGCCGAGCCCGCGCGAGCGCGACGTGAAGGCCGCCGACCTGTTCGACTATGCCTTCAGCCAGAGCGCCGGCTGGACGAGCCCGACGCTCGACGCGCTTCCGACCTCGGCGCTGCCCGCGCCGCCGGACATGCGGCCCTTCGTGTGCGGCGGCAAGAAGCCTCCGGCCATCGAGGATGGCCCCGGCGCGCTCACTGTCCCCGGTTCGGCCGCGCAGCTGATCGGCGGTTCGGCGGCGAATTCCCCTGCGCTGGCGATGGCAGCCTTCTCCAACCCGGCGCTGCGCGCCCGGAGCCTGCCGCCGCGGGCGCCGCTGCAGCCGATCGCGGTCTGGATCGGCCGCAACCCGGCCGAGGGCCAGCAGATTCTCGACGCGCAGGAATCCGAGCAGAAGACCGCGGCCGCCAACAGCCGCGCCGCGAAGCTCGAAGCCGCGAAGGCCAAGCGCCTCGCGGCGCTGGAGTCGGCCAAGCAGGCACGCGCGGAGCGGGTGGAACGCGCGAAGGCCGTCAGGGAAGCGTCCCGGGATGCCGCGAAGTCCGCCGCCAAGCCGGCCCCGAAGCTTGCCGCGAAACCGGCCCACGGTCTCCCCCGATCGGCCAGCGCCTATACCGCCACGACGACGCCGTCGATGCCGGAGGCCAAGCCGGGCAAGGGCCTGTCCAAGCCGGCGCCGAAGACGGCCGCGCACAAGCCGGCCCCGGCCAAGAAGCCGGCTGACAAGAAGGCGTCCGCGGAGGAGTAAGCGCGCCCACGCGGCCGATCGCTGCGTTGCCGCGCGGGCCGACGGACCTTACCTCGACGCGTATGTCCCTCAGCCCTGCCCCGTCTCCGGACCCGCGCCGCCCCGAGCCGATCCCGCTCACCGTGCTCACCGGCTTCCTCGGCGCCGGCAAGACCACGCTGCTGAACCGGCTGCTGCGCGATCCTGAGCTCGCCGACACGGTGGTGATCGTCAACGAGTTTGGCGAGATCGGCATCGATCACCTGCTGATCGAGACGGTCGACGAGGACATGATCCTGCTCGGCGCCGGCTGCCTGTGCTGCACGGTGCGGGGCGACCTGATCGCGACCCTGGAAGACCTGCTGCGCAAGCGTGACAACCGGCGGATCGGCCCATTCCGGCGCGTGGTGATCGAGACCACCGGCCTCGCCGACCCCGCCCCGATCCTGCACGCGCTGATCTACCATCCCTATCTCGTGCTTCGCTTCCGCCTTCAGGCGGTCGTGACGGTGGTGGATGCGGCGACGGGGGCAAAGACCCTCGACGCGCATCCCGAGGCGGTCCGGCAGGTGGCCATCGCCGACCGGATCGTGCTCACCAAGGCCGACCTCGTGGACGACATGAGCGCGATCCACGCGCGGCTTTCCGCCCTCAACCCGGTCGCGCCGGTCCTCGCACCGGACGCCCCGGTGGAGAAGCTGCTCGGCGGCCTGTTCGGCCTCGACGGCAAGGCTGCCGACGTGCGCGCGTGGCTCGGCCACGAGGTTCTGGCGAAGGCGGATCACGCCCAGCCGGACGTGAACCGGCACGACGCGTCGATCCAGGCGATCTGCCTGACCAGCGCGGCGCCCGTGCCGCGGACCGCCTTCGAGATGTTCATGGACCTGCTCCGGTCGGGCCACGGGCCGAAGCTGCTGCGGCTCAAGGGCCTCGTGGCGCTGGCCGAGGATCCCGGGCGGCCGCTGGTGGTGCATGGCGTCCAGCACGTCTTCCACGCGCCGCTCACCCTGCCGGCTTGGCCGGATCCCGATCACACGTCCCGCCTCGTCCTGATCCTGAAGGATCTCGATCCGGCCTTCGTCCGGCAGCTCTGGGACGCGTTCCTGGGCCGCCCGCGCGTCGATGCCCCGGATGCCGCCGCCCTCACAGACAATCCCCTGGCGATCCCGGGTCCCTGACATTGCAGGCGCGGCATCGGCCTTGAAGCACTCGACCCGGATGGCGCCGCCCAGGCGCCGAATTGTCCCGAAACGGGACGAAGCGTCGAGAGGCAGGACACACGATGGCGCCACGCTTCACCGTGATACAGGGCGGCCTGTCCGGCATGCCCGGGTGTGCCGTCGGGCCTCGGCCGCGGCAGGAGCCGGATCGGGCGCCCGGCTGGCGGGTTGATCTTCATCGGCCCGGCGGCGTGGATGCGGATGCCGTGTCCGCATGGCGGGCGATGCTGATCCGGAACGCCGTCACAGATCCGCTGCGCGATCCCGATCACCTGCTGCCCCTCGCCCAGCATCGACCCGCAGGCAGTCGCGTCGCGATCGCCCTGGTCTGGGACCGCGACGCGGAGACCGGGCGGGACGCGCTGCAGGGCGTGGTGCCCCTGGCGATGCCGCATCCGGTCTGGGGCGGGCGGGCCCGACCCTGGCAGCCGGCGGACGCCGAGGCGACCGCCCTCGTGGAGCGGGCTGCCGCCGAGGCCGTCGACCGGGCGCTGCGGGAGCGGCTCGGGGCGTTGCGCCGTCCGATCCGGCTCGCCGGTGCGGCCCAGCCCCATCGGGAGTTGCCGCGGATCCGTCCCGTTCCGACGGCGGATCGTTCGGCCCGACCGCGATCGATTCCCACCGCGAGCCTCATCGGTATCCGCCCTGCCGGATGGGAGGCGTCCACCTGCGACATCCGTACGGTGACCGAGGCACAGGCCGTGCGCGACGCGGTCGAGACCTTCCTCGCCCTCGATGCCCGCACGGCGCGGCAGCCGATCGTCGCCGATCCGGCAGAGGCGTCGCTGGTTCGCGTGGTGAGCCGCCTGTTCGGGCGCCGCGGGGCGCTGCGGGTCGAATTCCTGCGCCGGGCCGGCGAGCTCGTCGCCGGCACGCTCCATCTCGGGGCCGGCGCGGCTTCGGTGCCGTGGCGGCGGGCGCGGGCCTGAGCGGTCAATCGGCCGCGCTGCGTCCGGCCTGTCCGGACCGGGGCCGGGACGCTAGCTGCCCGGTATGGCGCGCGACACCCTCCACGGCCTTCGGACCTCCCCGCGCCGGGCGCGCGCCAAGCCTGTTTCACCGCCCGACGCCGACGCGACCGGACGGGTCGCCGCCGTGATGGCCCGCCTCTCCGAGGCCGATCCGGATCCCAAGGCGGGGTTCGACGACACCGATCCGTTCCGGTTGCTGGTGACCGTGCTGCTCTCCGCGCAGTCCACCGGCCCGACGGTCGCCCGCATCGCCGAGGCGCTGTTCAGCACGGTGCACGGCCCGGCGCATATGTTGGCGCTGGGCGAGGCGCGCATCACCGAGATCGTCCGGCCGGTTGGGCTCGGGCCGTCGAAGGCGCGCAACATCGTCAAGCTGTCGGCGGCGCTGATCTCCGAGTTCGGCGGCGTCGTGCCGCGCAGCTCCGTCGCGATGCGCCGCCTTCCGGGGATCGGGCGCAAAAGTGCCGAAGTCACGGCCAACTTCGCCTTCCGCGAGCCGGTCATCGCAGTGGACACCCACGTGTTCCGGGTCTCCAATCGGATCCCGCTTGCCCCCGGCACGACCGTGGACGCCGTCGCGGACGGGCTCGCCCACCGCGTGCCCGAGCGGTTCAAGGACGGCGCCCATGTCTGGCTGTTCCGCCACGGCCGCGACACCTGCACGGCCCGGAAGCCCGCCTGCCCGCGCTGCCCGGTCGCGGACCTCTGCACCTGGCCCGGCAAGGCGATCTGAGCGCCGCTACTCGTCCTCGCCGAACCGATTGGCCAGCAGCGCCTCGATGGCGTCGAGGCACGCCGTGGCATCCTGGCCCACCGCCGTGACGGCGATGCGCGTGCCCTTGGCGGCACCCAAGGTGAGCAGGCCCATAATCGAACGCCCGCCCACGGTCTCCCCCGCCCGGGTGACCGTGACGGCGGCGTCGTAGCGCTCGACGGTCTGCACGAACTTCGCGGAGGCCCGGGCGTGCAGGCCACGGCGGTTGATGATCGGTAGCATCCGGAGAAAGCCCCCTTCAGGCACCGGGGGATCGTCGTCCGTCTCGAAAAGCTCGTCCATCGCCCGTGGTGTATCCCGCCCGATCCACGGCTGTCGCGGCCGCTTGCCTCGAACCTAAATCTTTGACGGGGTGTGTCTATCCCGGACGATCATGGCCGTCGGCCGAATGCGTCCTCGCGCCGGCCAGCTCACCACTCGTACTCGGCGCCGACGCCCAGGCTGGTGCGGCCGTCGCTGCCGGCCTCGCCCTTCAGCTTGATCCGCCGCGTGACGTCGAAATCAACGCCGACCGCCGTGTCGGCCGGCTTGGCGCCGGCCTTCACGCCGATGCTGACCCGGTCCGAGATGTAGCGCGAGGCGCCGAGCGCCGGGCCGCCGCTCGCCCCCGTCGAGACATCGAGACTGTCGAGGCCGAGACCCTTCCGCGCCTGCTCGAACACGTCGGGTCCGGCGGCGCCGCCCGAGAGCTGGGCCACCGCCTGGGCGAGCTGCAGGGCCTGGAACGGCGACAGGCCGCCAGCCGCCTTCTTGAACAGCAGCCGCGACAGGATCTCGTCCTGCGGCAGCACTGGGTCGGAGGTCAGGGCGAATTGCGGCGCGTCGGCCGGGCCGGACACAGCCACCCGTGCGGTCACGTCCCCGGCCTTGGTCTCGGCGGCGAAGTCGAGCTCCGGGGTGGTCAGGCTGCCCGCGAAGGTCAGCCGGCCGCGGCTGAAGTCGAGGCGCTGGCCGACCAGTTCCAGGCGGCCGCGCCGCATCGCGAAGGCGCCGACCGCATTGGGCGCCAGTGAGGTTCCGGTGACCCTCAAAGCGCCACCGAGTTCGGCATCGATGCCGCGCCCGCGCACGAAGATCCGGCTCGGCGCATCGATTGCCACGTCCAACGTCGCGTCGAAGGGAACAGCCGGCTTCTTCGGCCGGCGCCCGGGCGCCGCCGCGGCCTTCCGCGCGGCGTGCTGAGCCAGCCGCGCCCGCACATCCGGCGGCGTGTTGACGTGGCGCACCCCCGGCAGGGGCCGGACGGTGGCTGGCAGCCGATCAGGCACGGCGACGTCGATCGAGGCGACATCGACGCGGCCGGAAATTCGCGGCGTCCGCGCCAGCGGGCCGGCGAGGGTGAGATCGAGGCTCGATACGGCGGTCATCAGCGGGCTCGACACCAGCTCGGCCCGCTCCGCGACGACGTGGAACTGGCCGGGGAAATCCGGTTGCAGTGCCACCCGCCCGGTCACGGAGACGCGCCCGCCATTCCGGGTCGCCGCGGTCAGGCGCTCGACCACGAGGCTGTCGCCCCGACCGCTGACCCGACCCTCGATCCCGGTGAGACGGATGCCGTTGAGGGGATCGGTAAAGCTGCCATCAGTCAGGACAGCCGAACCCTGGGCTCGCGGAGCCGCCAGCGTGCCGGTGACGCCCCCGTCGATGGCAATGTGTCCGGCGACGCTCTGGCCACCGACGCTCAGCAGCGAGTTGGCGAGCGCCGCGTCGAGGGTTCCCCGGGCATGCAGATCGAGCGCGCCGCCGGCTTCGATCGGGAGCTTGCCCGCCACCGTCAGCGCCACGCCGCGCCCGGCGGAGACCCGGCCATCGAGGCTCGCCTGCCCGTCGGACAGGGTGCCTTTGGCGCTGGCATCCAAAGCTGGCAGCCCGGCCTGCCGCGTCTGCGGCGCCACGAGCCGAGAGACGGTCAGCGCGTAGCGCCCCTCCGGCCTGTCGGCTGGCCCATGCAGATCCGCCTCCCCGTCGAGGGTCCCCGCGAGGGTGAGGTCAGGAGCGGCGATCCGGGCGACCGACAGGGGCAGCGCCCGGATCGCCACCGTCAGGTCGAGGTCGCGTCCGGCCCGACCCGCGACGGTGATACGGCCGCTGCCGGCCGCGACGACGAGGCCGTCGATCGCGGCGCCGCCGTCCCGCAGGGTGATGGCGGCCGGCCCGGCAAGGGCGAAGCGTTCGTTGCCGCGGGAAGCCGAGAGGCGCTGGACCTCGATGCGGGTCTCGGCGGCCGGCACGATCCGCGCGGCCCCGTCGAGGCCGAAGCCGCGGGCTTTGGCGGTCAGCGTGACGTCGCTGAAGGCGGGGCTGCCGCTGGCGACTAAACGAACGGTGTCGATCTGCGGGCCGGCGGCGACGAGCCGGTCGGCGTCGAGGCGCCCGTCGAGGATCGGATGCGCCAGAAGATCGCGACCCCTCAGATCGGCGTCGAGGCGGGTCAGAGCGGAACTGCCGTAGCGTAGGGCGGCCCCTGTCGCCCGGATCGCCGCATCCTGGCGGCCGCCGTCGCGGGACAGCGTCACGGCCGCATCGAGGCGTCCGGCAATGGGCTCCGGGGCGAGCGGCGCAACGTCCTCGAGATTGCCCGCCCGTACGGTGAGGGACCCGGCTGAGAGCCACGTTTCGGCCGCCACCGCCGCGTTCCCTGCCACCGCCACCGAGCCGAGATTGAGCGCGAGCCGGTCGAGCATCCAGTCTTCCCCGAGGCGTGCCCCGTGGGCATCGCCGGTCAGCGCCTTGCCGGCCACGTCGCCGAAGAGGCGCAGGCTGCCCTCCGGGGCCAGGAGCGCATCCTTGACCACGGCCTCGGCCCGCAACCCGCGGATCGGCTTGCCGTCCGCGGTGGCGGCGGCCGCGGTAAGCGTCGCGGTCAGGTCCGGATGCTCCAGGGAGCCGGTGAGCCGCGCATCGACCGCGGCGCGCCCGGTGAGGCGGGCATCGAGATCGGCGAGGCTCCCGAGGTCGAGGCGTCCGGCTACATCGGCGCGCTGCGAGGTCGCCTCGCCCTGCAGGGTCGCGGTGAGGCCCTGGGCCTCGAGGCGCAGATGGTCGAACCCGTAGCCGTCGTAGGAGCGCGAGACCCGCCCCTGGAGCGTGGGCGTGCGGCCCAGGACGCGATCGGCCGCCGCGAGTCCGGTCGCGAGGCCGGCGGTGGCGACCGACAGATCGGCCGCGATCGCTTTCCGGGCCGGGTCCCCGCTGAGCCGCGCCTTCGCGTCCAGGGAGCCGGCAAGCCCGCGCCCGGCGAGGCCGGAGAAGACCGCCAGATCCGGAAGCGCGGCATCGAGCGTCCCGGTCAGCGTGTTCTGGCCGATCCGGCCCGTGTAGGCGGCCCGGGCCGTCTCGGAATCGAGCCGGAGAGTGGTCACGTCGATCACACCGTCCGGCCCGGTCCCAGCCCGGAGGGTGAGCTGCGCCCGGCTTCCGATCGCCCGCCGCAGCGCCGGGTCGGCGAGCCGAAGGCCCGAGACCGTACCGTCCGCGCTGATGGCGAAGTGTTGCGCCGAGGGCTCACCCTGGGGCACGACGTCCAGGCGCGCCTCGACGCGATCGAGCGCGGAATCGCGGCCGCGCAGGCCCGCCGCGTCGAGCTCGCCGCGAATCGTCGGCATCGCGATCGGTCCCTTGAGGCTGCCGTCGAACACGAGCTTGCCGATCTCGGCCTCGCCCGCTCTCGTGACGCTGCCGGCGTTGGGCAGGGCCCGGGCCTGGAGCGTCAGGTCGGCCACCCGGTCCGCGCTCAGACTGCCGCCGGCGGCGAGGCGGGCCGTGCGGGAGGTCAGCTCCAGCCGGTCGATCCGGAAGGCACCACTATCCGCGAAGGCGAGGCCACCTGCGAGCTGCGTCGTGCCGGCGAAAACGGACGCCGCCGGACCCGGTACCAGACCTTCGATGCGCGCCGCGAGGTCGAGGGCGAGCCGCCGCTCGGCGCCGATCCGCGAGATCCGGGCGCCGCCCTTCGCGCCGATCTCGGGGCCGGCGGCGAAATCGAGCTTGGCCGACCACGCGTCGAGCGTGCCCGTCCCGTCGAGGTCGAAGTTGATTGGCGGCGTGCCGGGGAGGTTGGCCGCCTTGGAGAGCAGGCCACCCGCGGGCTCGACCAGGCTCGCCTTCAATTCCAGCTTGTCGCCGTTCGGCACGTAGAGCAGGCTCAGCAGGAAGCGCCCGGCGGCGTCGAGGCGCTGCGCCCGGGCCTTGAGTTCCAGCCCCTCGCTCGCCGCGCCGAGCCGGGCACGCCCTTCGGCGGACAGCCGGGCGGGTTGCCCGGCCACCGCTTCGCCGAGCACGAGCTCCGCCAGCTTGAAATCCTTGATCTCGACCTTGACGGGCAGGTCCGGCAGCAGCTTGCCGTCGGGCTTCGCCTCCGGCGGCGTCGGGCCGGGGATCGGACGGCGCAGCACGTCGATCTGACCGATCTCCAGGCTGTCCACCTCGAGCCGCCCCGACAGCAGGGCGAGCCTGCGCCAGACGATCCGGGCCTTGTCGAGCTTGAGCCAGACGCCGTCACGGTCGCTCACGGCGACATCGCGGATGGTGGCATCCGAGGACAGGGCGCCGTCCACCGCGCCGATCGCAACCCGCGAAGACGGCGTGGAGAGCGCCCGGGACAGGAGGTTGCCAAGAACCGACTTGTCGCCCGCGTCGGCGCGGGTTCGCGTCACCGCCGCCGGTACGAGGAGGGCGAGGCAGATCAGTACGAGGCTTAGACCGCCACGTCCCATGCGGCGAAAGGTTCGCCGTCGTGTTCCGGCTCGCCCTGTCAATTCAGCCATTCAGAACGCCTGCCCCAGGCTGAGATACAGGACGGCCGGGCGCACATGCCCGCCCTTGTAGGGGTCGAGCGGGAAGGCGAGATCCGCGCGGATCGGGCCGATCCCGGTGTAGTAGCGCAGGCCGATGCCGACCGACTTCCGAATCTTCTCTTCGAAATCCGGCAGCGCGGAGGCGAAGGCGGTGCCCGCATCGAAGAATGGCACGACGCCGATCGTGTCTGTGACCTTGATGCGGGCCTCGACCGAGGTCTCCAGCAGGCTGCGTCCACCGATCGGCAGGTTGTAGGGCCCGATCGGGCCGAGGGTCCGGTACGGATAGCCGCGCACGGAGCCGCCGCCCCCAGCGAAGAAGCGGAAATTGTCGGGGATGTCGCCGAGGGCTGCGCCTGAGACCGAGCCGAAGCCGATCCGCCCGGCCAGGATGTACCGGGATTCGTCGTCCAGCGAATAGTAGGTCGAGCCCTGCGCCTTCGCGACGAGGATGCCGGGCGACGAGATCGCCCCCGGATAGGCGGCGAGCGAGGCGATCGCCCGCACGCCGCGGGTCGGGTCCAGGAGGTTGTCGGTGGAATCGTAGGTGACCGAGGCCGGCACACCGATCAGCCGGTAATTGACGGTGCCCAGCGCGTCCTTGGAGCGGCCGACCTGCGCGTCGAGGCCGATCTGCGCCGAGACCGTGTCTGAGAACCGGTGCCGGATCGCCGCGGAGGCGCCGCCGCCGTCAACCAGATAGCTCTGCTGCACCTCGCGGGTGACGAAGGCGTTGGCCAGCAGGTCGTTGCGCGACCCCCAGAGCGCCGGCTGGACATAGGTGGCCGACAGGCGACCGCCGAGACCGTTGGTGCCGATGCCCGCGATCTTGCGCTGCGTGGCGAACGGATCGCTGCCGAGGCCGAGATAATAGATGTCGGCATCGAGCCGGAACGTCTCGCCGCCGCCGAACAGGTTGCGGTTGGCGTAGTAGGCCCGCACGCCCGGGCCATCGACCGTCGAATAGCGCGCGGAGATGCCGATAAGGTTGCGCTCCCGTTCGTTGACCTCGACGAACAGCGGGAGGTTGCCATCGGCGTCGAGGGCAGTGCCCTCGCGGACCCGCACCCCGCCGATCGCCTCGATCCGCGCCACCGACCGCCGGATCGCCGCCACCGCCTGGGGCGAGTAGGGATCGCCTGGTTCGGCGTAGATGAAGGAGCGGATCGTGGCCGGGTCGATGCCGGGGGCTCCGCTGACCGCCACGGGACCGATCCCGGCGACCGGACCCGGATCGACCGTGAAGGTCACGTCCATGACGTGGGCCGCGTCGTCCACGACCGGATCGCGGGCGATCACCTTCGCGAAGGGGTGACCCTGGCTTCGGAACTGATCGACGATCCGCGCCTCGCGGGCCAGCACCGTGGCGGAGCGGGCTGGCACGTCATCATCCACGCGGGTGACCCGCGGTGGCAGGATCGCGTCCGGAAACGCCCTGCCGGCTGCGTCGCGCACCACGATCCTGCGCAGGCGATAGAGCGGTCCGAGATCGATCGCGACCCGGACCGGTACAAGGCCGCGATTGCGCCAGGCCTCGGCGGCACCGACGACCGCCGCGGCTTGGCCGCCGACGGGGGCGCCGTCGATCCGAATCGCGACGGTGCCCTGATAGTAGCCATAACCTGACAGGACATCGGCCAGCTTGGCACGGTCGGCCTCCGCCCGGCGCAGAAGCCCCTCCCCGTCCGGGGGCGGCTCCTGGCGCAGACGGTAGAGAGTCGCGGTGTCCTGAAGCGCTTGCAGGACGTCGGCTTCGTCGGTGCCGGTGATCCGCACCGTGTACGGCAGGGCGGAGGGGCTCGGCGCCGGCGGCTCGGGCTCGCTCCCGAACAGGCCGAACAGGTCGAAGGCATGCACCGGCAGCGGAATGGCTGCCGGAAGCAGCATCGCGCCGACGAGCATCAGTCGCGGCAGCACGCGGGCCACGGAAACTGGGTTGGCGGGGCGGGAAACGCGCAAACCGCGCTCTTCAGTCCCGACCGAGGTCGGCCGTGCCGCCCAGCTGGATCGTCATCGCTGCTCCCCCCTACGCCGCGCGCTACGACGTACCCCAACCTACCTTATGGCGATGTGCCGCCCAGGCCAACACCGCGTCGTGCGTCGTCCAGATTGATCGCGGTGCCGGGCCGATCAGGCCACCGACCGCAACGCGACGTGGTCTGACAGGCTGGCGATTGACGCACCGATCGCGCGGCGCACCCGCATCGGGAGATGGTGTGTTTCCGGTCAGAGGGCGCGGCTTTCGAAGGTGTGCACCGGTTCGGTGCCCAGCACGACGACGAGACGCCCCGCCGCAACGTCATACCTATCAGCCAGCCGGGTAGCCATACGAGCCTGTGCTGATCCATCGCAGCATCCTGGACCGCCGCGACATCGTCGAACCGTAACCGTCTCGGCAGAGTGATCTCCGAGGCCACTCGGCTGCGGAAACAGCCAGTGCTTCACCTGAGGCGGGTCATTGACGAGCGCTATTGGCTGAGCGAAGTGCCGAGCCCTCGACAAGATCGTGTCGCGCCGGACGGAGGCGGCAAGAGCGCCCTCCCCTGCCCGGCGGATGGCTTGGACGCGCAGAGCGCAGGTCGGGCGCAGAGTTTTCGTAGGGCGAACACGTGAAAACCCGCGGAGCGGTTGGCTCGGCGGGCTGTGTGGTTGTGTTGTGGTTGGGTGATGTTGGTTGCGGGGACAGGATTTGAACCTGTGACCTTCAGGTTATGAGCCTGACGAGCTACCGGGCTGCTCCACCCCGCGCCAGCGTGTACGGCCTGACCGCGGGCGTGTGCGGTTGGGCCGGATCGGTGATCGTGGTGAGGGAATGGCGCGGGCTCGTGCGCGCCTGCGCGTGTTGGTTGCGATGGGCGGGTCTGGCGGCGACCGACTCTCCCGTGCCTTGAGACACAGTACCATGGGCGCTGGCGTGTTTAACGGCCGAGTTCGAGATGGGATCGGGTTCTGGGCACGCCGCTCAGGCCACC
>NZ_JAKSYM010000098.1 GCF_022829545.1 Methylobacterium sp. J-030
TGAGATCGGTGACCACGAGGCCGGGCGCATAGACCGTCCAACGCCCGTCGTTGTCCTGAGACATCCGGATGTCGATCAAGGGAAACCTCCCTGCCTCCGTAAAGGCGCAAGACGGTACACGGAGCGTAGTTCCCACGCCGATTCGCGTCCGGCTTCCCGGCGCCGAATCTTCACATCCCGAATCCCGGCACGGGACCGTCTGCCGGCAGCTCTGGCATGCCCCAGTAACTGCCGCCTGCCATCCTGCCGGGGAAGCGCGTTGCGTACCGGCTCGGCTCACACGCTGAGAGATCGGACGCTCCCCCGCCCCGTGAGCAGATCGGGGCTGGGCCGAGCGGTAACAGCGATCGAGTATCAGTGGGAAGTCGGCGCCAGATCGTTGCTGCGGTTCGAATGGGACGTGCACGCGTGCCAGGCAAACTCGGACGTTTCCTGATTCGCTTTGCCGTAGCACCGGCCGATCTGATTGAGCCGCGAGTTCAGCCGAGTGCGCCGTTCACACTCGGCGGCCCCTGAATCGCCGGGCGAGCCTCGACACGCCGCGTCAGCCTCGGTGTAGGCCTTGATGAGCTGCTTCGCCGTAGGCTCGGTCGCCTGCACTCCACCGGCAGCGACGATGAGAGCGAGGGCGGCGAGAGCTGTGCGCATCCCGGCAGGATAGCCGCCGGGATGGCGGTGTCGAGCCTCTCCGAGAAGCTTGTGCCTTGGCTTCTGAGCTGAGACTCCCTAGCTTGAATTCAAAGTTAGGTGGGTCATGCGCTTTAATCCATTTCGCCCAAACAGCATCGTTGGTCCTGGAATGTTTTCTGGGCGCTTTGAGGAAATAGACACTGTCGAGCAATGTTTATTTCAGACAAAGCACAGCAACCCTCAGCATTTTTTAATTCAAGGCGAGCGAGGCATAGGTAAATCATCGCTTTTCTTGGTTGTTGAGAACTTGGCATCCGGCAAGTGGAAGCATGCTGACAATGCGCATTTCAACTTTCTTACCATTTCGGTTGATATTGGGGGCGCTGAAGATCAAATAGATCTAATAAGGTCAATTGCAAAGGCTCTTAAAAGAGAAATTGATTTAAGAGATCAAGTAAAAAAGAATGCCGGTGCAGTTTGGGATTTCATCTCCAATTGGGAAATTATGGGTGTTCGTTATCACAAGTCAACGGAAGCGCAGGCCGATGACGCGCGAGATTTATTAGTCGAAAATTTCGTGAAATTGGCCATAGACGCTCGGATAGAAATTGATGGCATCTGCATATTGATCGACGAAGCTGACGGTCCTGCTGAGTCCACTAAATTAGGTGAATTTGTAAAACTCTTCACGGAAAGATTGTCAAGAAGAGGTTGCAACAAAGTTGTCCTGGGACTTGCTGGATTACCTACTGTTATTCCAAAACTTCGCGCAAGTCATGAGTCGTCGCCGCGTGTGTTTGAAACATTGAAGCTTGAACCGTTAGAACCTGCTGAGCGCGAGTACGTAGTAAACCGAGGGCTTGAGGAGGCCTTGGAGATAAACAAAACCGAGACAAAGATAACAAAGGACGCGCTCGGAGTGATTTCAGATCTATCTGAGGGCTATCCTCATTTTGTGCAACAATTCGCATACTACGCTTTTGCTGAAGACAAGGACAACGAGATAGACGTTCATGACGTCGTAAGGGGCGCATATAAGGAGAATGGCGCACTGATGCAGCTAGGTAGCAAATATTTTGATGAGATGTATTTTTCTAGAATATCATCCGAAAGCTATAGAAAAGTTTTGGATACAATGGCTGAATATAGTGATGCGTGGGTATCCCGAAGAGATCTAATTCAGAAAAGTGGCATCAAGGAAACTACAATAAACAACGCGCTTAACACGTTGAAATCAAAAAACATCATCGTCCTTGATGAGTCCCGTCAGGGGTATTACCGGCTGCCAACCAAATCGTTTGCGGCCTGGATCAAGGCCATCAACATCCTTCGTGGTCGCGCCTCGCGCCGCGGAATGGATGACATTTTTTCCTAGCTGACGGGATTGTGGACAGGCTCCGCTCCCGGTCATTAGCGGTTATTACCCGTCATTGCCGGCCATTACTGGCCATTATCGGCGCTTACGAAAGCTGCGCCAGCAGCTCGTGCGAAGCCGCCAGCACCTCCTGGCATTCCTGCCGGGCTGCGGCCGCAGCCTGCGTCCGCAGCCCGTGCCGATAGTTGCCGTTCCGGCTACCGCTCGACGCCTTCTTACGCCGCAACCCCGGGGGGGGCTCGCCATTGTGATCGAGGATGATGATGTCGGTGGCTTCAATCGACATCAGAGCGACAGGGCAGCTTGCACAGCAGCGATAGTCGCGATCCGCAACTCGCCGTGATGCATCATGCCGCCTGGAGTGCAGGACGGGACGAACAGAGACTGACCGAACCGGCTTCCCTTGTCATCCTGGCCGCGACTGAGGCCCCACAGACGGGCGGAGCGGAGGCACACCACCACGCGCTCCCCGGCCTCGGCTTGCGGAAACAGTACTCGCTGGGCGTGGTCCAAGGCGACCCGGCTGGACTGTAGGGCCGTCAGCAGGTGCCAGTCGTGGAACTTGCGGGAGTGGTAGGCGCCGATGTTGAGGATGGCGATCCGGTCCGCCAATGCTTCTGGCTTGGCATCGAACTGGCGGACGACCCGAGTCCACCAGAGGTGAGCGCCCTCGTGATCAGTCACGCTGGGCAGGTCGCGAAAGCCGGCCCGCTGCTCGCGATAGTAGGCGCGGCCCTCAGGCGTCTGGGCATGCCTCGTGTCGAACGGATCATACCCAGGGGACAGGAATAGCAGCACGACCTTCGCGGTGCGCAGCGGGCCAAAGAAGCCGATCGGCAGACAGTCGAGATTGAAGTTGTGATTAGAGCGCTCGCCAAGCCGCTCCTCCTCTTTCGGCCAGCCAGGCTGCCGCTCGAAAACCGCTGCGTCATCCGGATGTGCGAATGCATCGTCGGCGATGCGGCTCCAGAACCCAAAGATGTCTACGGTCATGGCCTCAGGCTTTCCTCAACCGCACCCCAGGCCCCTCGCCGTTCTCCTCGATGAAGATGACGCCGGCGGTCTTATGAGCTTGGTAGGAGGTGCGCTGTCATTGCATCCCGCGCACTCGAACCCGGGCGCCGGTTTCACGTTGTGCCGGCGGAGCAAAGCCATGAACACCACCCGCCTGATCATCGCAACTATCGCCGTCTCGCTGAGCTTCGGTGCCGCGCAGGCCTCCGATCCTGAGCAAACGGGTAGCATTGGTGCGTCGCCGGCTATGGCGGCCGAATCGGTCAGCTCGGTGGGTCGCGATACAGCGGTGGTCACTCTGCCTGAGCAAACCGTGACCGCGGACGCTCAGGTGTTCAAGCCCTTGCCGCCGCTGAAGCCCCTTCCGAAGTGGGATCCGCACGTCTGCATCGGCTGCTGACGGTTGTTCCTCACCAGGGGTATTTCGATCGCCTCGGAGGCTTGGTGGGCCCGGCAGGACTCGAACCTGCAACCAGACCGTTATGAGCGGTCGGCTCTAACCATTGAGCTACAGGCCCACATCTCCCGCCCACCGCGTCCACGGCTTCAGCTTACATGTCGACGCGGCTAAGAGGCGTTCACCTACGCCCTACGATGTAGCAGCAGTTGCAGCTCCTACATCGACGATGACGATCTCGGGTGGCGCGCCCATGCGCAACGGGCGTCCAGCCACGAAGTGGGATCCTAGGCCGGCCGACACCACGAGATCGCGCCCCTGCTCGACGATGTGGCCGTAAGCGTAGCGCCGGCCGTAGCGAGAGGGAATCCAAGGTGACCAGCCCAGGATGCGGATCTGACCGCCATGCGTATGTCCCGATAAGGTCAGGACGATCCGCCGATCAAGGTCGAGGGCGAAAATGTCCGGCTCGTGGGCTAGCAGGATCACGGGCTCGCCCGGTGGCACGTCATTGAGCGTTCGGTTCAGCGTATCGAGGCGGTACCGATTGTACTCCTGCTCCGACCGCGGCTGCCCCGGTGTCGCTTCGCTCTCCAGACCAGCCAGCCAGAGCGGTATGGGAAGGTCGAGCCGCACCGTCGTGTTCTCAATGAACGGGATGCCAACTGCTCGCAGCGCGCGTTCGGTGCGCGTGGGGCCATGGCCACGGCGACGCGCTTCCCGATCGTCGCCCCAGTCATGGTTGCCCTGGATCGCGTAGGTACCCCTCGGCACCGTTAACCCGCGCAGGATGGAAGCGACGGTCTCGATCGGCACCGGGCCTGGTTCCTGCGAGCCGTAATCGCCCAGGAGTACGACGACGTCAGGGGCGAGCGCGTTCGTTCGCGCGACTACCGCCGCCATTTCCGCTTCCCCCATGCAGCGCGGATGAGCATGGAAATCGGTCAGGACCGCGATGCGCAGCTGTAAATCCGGCGGCCAGCCCTGGGGCGTCAGGGGATAGGTTGCGATCTGCACATGGTAGGGTTCGAACGCCATCGCGTATCCAGCGCTCAAAACGGTGGCTGCCGTGGCCAGAACGCCGGTCACGGCAGGGCGGGAGATCAGCGCGCGACGGGTGAGCATAGTAGGTGAAGCGCCTCAGCTCCGTCCGGGGTGCCAAGTGATAACACTGGGCGGTTTCGAACTCGTCCCGCTCGCGAGCGCC
This sequence comes from Methylobacterium sp. J-030, assembly GCF_022829545.1. GTDB lineage: Bacteria > Pseudomonadota > Alphaproteobacteria > Rhizobiales > Beijerinckiaceae > Methylobacterium. The sequence continues at coordinate 4,624 of NZ_JAKSYM010000098.1, forward strand.
ACATCGATCGCTATTCGGGAGGGCCCGTGGCTTTTCTCTCGGCTCCACTCTCGGCCTCTCGTCGTTCTCCTTTATGAAAATGACGCGCGGCTTCAGCTCGGCTTGCTGACCGCGGCGACGAACAGGAAGGTCGCGCAATGCTCGGACGGTCCATGCGCGCGGGGCGTCACGCGCTCGACCTGGTAGTGGGTTTAGGCGCTATCCTCGGCGGCCGGCAGCGCGATGGTCTCCCCAGAGCGCGGCACCGTGCCGAATTCGAACTTGCCAATCGGCCGCTCGGCCTCGTTCATCCAGACTTCGCACGCGATGCCCATACTGGTCCCCTGATCTACGCCTGTTTGACGGGGCCGGGGGATGGCTTCGGTTTGGCAAGGACGATCCGCTGGCGCCCACGAAGTCTACCAAAGGTCCAAGACACCGGTCCGGCCGGTGATTCCCGCGCTCGTTTGATCGCCTCTATCGCTCGCTGAGAGATCTCCTGGATTGTCTGCTCCAACGAGGATGGCAAGGACACTCCCTGTCCCCTCAGGTTCCTCACAGCAGTCCAAAGCGCTTCGCTCTGATTCTTCTCGAGAGGTTGCCCCGCGACCAGGTCAGTTAACACACGATCCGCGAGTGCGGTGGTGAGGCGTAGGACTTCAGACAGAGCCGCCGAGACATCGGTGTCTGTGGCAGCCGGCTCGTCCATCAGTTCGCCCCTTCAGGATCCTCGCTGTGCCGCACGTTGCGCTGGCCGGTGAGCCAGTCGGCGAGGGCGTGCTGAACAGCTTACCAAGCGTGCAGCAAGTGGCCACCGGCTAGGACGACGACAATCAGGGTCACGACCGAGGCGGCCACCTTCTGCGCCGATCCAGATGAGCTGTAGGTACGGCGCTGGCTGGCGCGAGGCCGAAAGGCTACGATCTTCGGATCCGACAGGTATGCCGTCAGGCTGTCAGGCAGCTTGCGCTTCGTGCGCCTCATTTCAGATAGCCCTTCGCCTTCAGGTGCTCGGTGAGTGCTTCGCCCGGTATCAGTGCCGCACAGGCGACACAACGCCCACAAATGTCGCCATGCCGTCCGCTTCGACCATCGCGGTGAAGGCTTCGTAGGCCTCCTGATCCGTCACAAAGGTCTCAGCCCAAGCGGTGGGGCGACCCGACGACAGGTCGACTACAACCAACCGCCACGGATCCTGAGTGCCAGCATAGCGGTAAATCTCGACATCGACGGTCTCGCCATTCCGGCTGAATGAGCCAGACAGCGGGGAGTGCTCCAGATCGTGGTTGTCTAGGTCCAGGTCTGGCTCCAACATTCGTGGCTCCGCTAAGACCGCTTCGCCTTCAAGGCTTCCTCAACGAGGCGTCGGATGGCTTCTGAGCGCTTCAACCCCTCACGCTCGCCGTAGGCTTCAAGCTGAGCAAGTAGGTCCGGCGGTGCGCGAAAGCCGACCAGCGGATCACGTCCGGTGGCAGGGCGACCACGCTTTTTCGGTTCAACCGGAATTGACATCAGCATACTTTTCGGTTTAACCCAAAAGCAGGCCGAACGGAAGGGTGCAAGCTTCCATCCGGCCCTAACCTTGCAACGTCTGGGATCTACGTCACATGGCTATCCACCACCCTACACCGCCCCTCGGCGGCGGTGAACGCCCGCGCTTGCCTTCAACACAGGTAGGACCGGTCACACAGGCCATCCGCGCGATGCGGGCGGCCGATCTAGTTCTAGATCCACGCCAGTTCACCCACGGCATCCGCGCTCTGTCCCGCACCGAGGTCGAGGATCTGATCGGCGGCCTGATCGATCTCCTCGACGCGATGGACGGCGACGCGGACCGAGAGCCCGAGGTGCTGGACGCTTCGGCTGTCGAATGGACCGGCCGCGGCGCTCACCGCTTCAACGTGGGAGAAGCGGCATGAGCAGCCATCCTGCGTTCAATGCCGTCGATAGCATGGAAGGGGATATCCGGGATCTGGGCCGGTGGGCCATGCTTCTCAACCGCCTCGGCACAACCGAAACCCCGATTGAGCCGGAGGAGATCTACGTCATCAGCATAGTGCTGCTGGACATGGCCCGGCGACTCGACACGCGACGCACGGAAGCTTTCAGCAAGGTCGGGGGGAGGGCCTAATGACCGCTCCCGCTAATCGCCGCGGCTTACTGCGCGGCCTCACCACGCTCCCGCTGATCGGCGGCAGTGTGGCCCTCATCGGTGCGCCTGCCGCCGTGGCCGAGCCCATCACGCCGCGCCTGTTACGCGAGTACCACGACTGGCTCATGTTCGAGCGGAGCTGCCTTGTCCGTGAGATTGCGGGGGAAAGCGCCGCCAG
>NZ_JAKSYM010000121.1 GCF_022829545.1 Methylobacterium sp. J-030
CCAAGAGAGCGGCGAGAGAGGCGGGTGACCCCCCCGACCACCCGGCGCCCAACTCGGCACGACCCGGGAACATCAACCCCCCGGCCCGGGGCGGCCATCGAAACGATCGTCAGGACGCCGGCGATCCGGGCCAGCGCCCCGACCCAGCCGTCCGGAATCACCCCCGGCGGGCGCAGGCTGGCGAGCGCAAGGAGGCCCAGGTTAAACCACGGCACCAGCCTGGAGAAGCGGAGCCGGCCCGGGGCGGCCTTGCCGGTGCCCCGGGTTCCGCGTGGGCCTCCGGTGGCTGCCAGGCCTGCGCTCGCGGTGGGTGTGCCGGGACGGGTGGGTCGGGCCGCTGGCCCGGATGGCCGGCGTCCTGCCGATCGTGTCGATGGCCGCCCTGGGCCGGGGGGTCGATGTCCGCGTGCTGGCGCAGGTCGGCGGCCGGGTGACGCTGGCGGTCACCGCCTCGCGCGCCGTGCTCCTGGCCATCGCCGTCCTGCTCATCCGCGCGCTGGCCATCGGCTGAGCGCGCGGCCGGATGCGAGACGTCTTCCGGCCGTCGTGTGCGATAGATCGGCCCGAAACGAGGCCGAGCCTCCACTGATCCTCCCTCGGTTTCGCGGACACCTCTGATACGCTCCTGCTGAGCGGGGAAGGTGTCTGCTGGCGATGACGAGACGGGAATTCGCGCCCGAGTTCGAGCGCGAAGCGGTGGCCCGGCTGGAAACCAGTGGGCGACCGCAGATGCAGATCGCGGCCGAGCTCGGAATCCAGCCCTCCCTGCTGAGGCCGTGGCGCACGGCGTCGAGCGGCGTCGCAACCCTCGCCGCGGTCGGCGGGGCTGACGGGAGCGCCGTCGGCGAGCCTGGTCGCCTTCCCCCTCCGATCAGGCAGCCGAGATCGCCCGGCTGCGCCGTGAGCGCGACCGCACGCGCATGGAGGGCGACGTCTTAAAACAAAGCGATCGGCATCTTCGCGGAGATGCAGGCCGAGGGCCATCAGACAACCCTGTTCCATCGCGGTTGGGCGCCTTCTTCAAGACCCGTTGCAGAGGGGCAGCAGGCGACCTCGAACGAAACGACGACGCGGGAATCGGTGCGGGTGGTAGCGCGGGCCGAGCCATGCAGTGACAGTCTGTGAATGTTCAACAGGACGAACGGGGACGGCAGCCATTGCGCACGCCGCGCCCGAGCGCTTGAATTGTGGGAGCCGCCGCGCAAGGCGGATGGGAGGACGCCATGTCGGACAAACCATCGCAGACAGATCCGCAGCCGGACGGCGTGCGGCCAAGCAGGGGCCTGCCGCGGCGTCATCTGGTCGGGGCGTTTGCCAGCGCCGGCTTGGCAGCCGCGATGTCGCCAGCTGCAGCTGCCCCATCGAGCCGGCTGCAAATGGAGGAGTTCCGCCTGCCCTGGAGCGAGTCCGGCGTCGACATTTACGTTCGCAACAAGCGCCCCGCTGGGATCGACCGGTTTCCAGGCGACCGGATCCTGCTCTACGTGCACGGGGCGACCTATCCCGCCTCCACGGCTTTCGACCTGCCGCTCGGCGGGATGTCGGCCATGGATTACCTCGCGGGCCTGGGTTTCGACGTCTATCTCGTAGACCTGCCGGGCTACGGACTCTCCGGCCGCCCAGCCGTCATGAGCGAGGCCGCTGCCGACAACGCCCCCTTCATGCGCACGCCCGACTCGGCAAAGGTGGTTGGGCAGGTCGTAGACTTCATCTTGAAGCGCCGCGGCGTCGAGAAGATCGACTTGATGGGCTGGTCGTGGGGAACCTCGACCATGGGGCTCTACACCAGCACCCACAACGAAAAGGTCAATCGGCTCGTCCTGTACGCACCGCAATGGCTATCGCGCACGCCGTCCCTGACAGGCGGCGGATCCGGGCCGCTCGGCGCATATCGCAGCGTCAGCCGCGACAACGCCAAGGTGCGTTGGCTGACCGGTGTGCCCGAGGACAAGAAGGCCGACCTGATCCCGGGCGGCTGGTTCGACCAATGGGCCGACGCGACGTTCGCCACCGACACAGGGGGCGCGAAGCAATCACCACCGGTTCTGCGCGCACCGAACGGTGTCGTGGCTGACTCGAAGGAGTTCTGGCAGGCCGGGAAGCCACTCTACAATCCGGGCGATATCCGGGTACCCGTGCTCATCATTCACGCCGAGTGGGACGCGGACCTGCCGAGCTACCAGGCGCAGGAGTATTTCACGAAGCTCACGCACGCGCCCTACAAGCGGTTCATTGAACTGGGAGAAGGCACCCACACGGTGATGATGGAGAAGAATCGCATGCAGTTCCTCCACGAAGTTGGGACTTTCCTCACCGAGGCGGATCCGCAAGCCCTCAACTGACGCGGTGTCGAGCGTGAAAACGGACCTTTCCCCGCAGCCAATGCAGGGGGCAAGGGCTGTCGAGAAGCAGCGGGCGACCTCGACCGATCAAACCACGCTAGAATCCGTGCGCGTGGTGGAGGCGGTCGAGCTATGCGGTGAGGGTCTTCGAGCGTTCAGCAAGGCGAACGCTTCACGACGGAGCGGTGGTGGGCGTGCGCATCGACTGAAAACACGGGCCGTCACACGCCGTCGATTCGCATGTCTCAGGCGGTCTTGTCAGGAGTGGTCATGGCGGATGGGTGCAACGGGGGACAGCACCCGCCAGCCAGGGCTGTGGTGAGATCTCGGATGCCGCCCGTGGCCGTGCGGACGCGAGATCCCACCATGTGCGTTGTCACCTCATGCGGCCCGCACCGTGGAGAGGAAGCGCCCGACCTCGGCCGCGAGGTGCTCCGATTGCCGCGAGAGCTCCGAGGCCGCCCCCAACACCTGGCTCGCCGCTGCGCCGGTCTCCTCGGCCGCGCCCGCTACACCCGCGATGTTGTGCGTCACCTCACCGGTACCCTGCGCTGCCTGAGAGACGTTCCTGACGATCTCTTGCGTCGCCGCACCCTGCTCCTCCACGGCGGCGGCGATCGAAGCCACAACCCCGTTGATCTCGCGGATCCGCCCGGTGATGCCGGCGATCGATATGACGGCATCACCTGTCGAGGCCTGAATCTGCCCGATCTGCCCCGAGATCTCACTCGTGGCCTTGGCGGTCTGCTCGGCGAGGGCCTTCACCTCCGACGCAACGACGGCGAAGCCTTTGCCGGCGGCACCGGCGCGCGCCGCTTCGATGGTGGCGTTGAGGGCCAACAGGTTCGTCTGACCTGCGATGGTCGAGATCAGCCCGACCACGTCGCCGATCCGCGCCACGGCCGCGCTCAGCGCCTGCACCAGCGCGCCGGTCTGGTCGGCCTCGTGCACGGCACGCCGCGCTAGGTCGGCCGAGCCGGCGACTTGGCGGCTGATCTCCTGGACCGACGAGCCGAGTTCTTCCGCTGCCGCCGCGACCGTGTTGACGTTGCTGGCCGCCTCCTCAGCGGCAGCCGCCACGGTAGTCGATTGGCTGGCGGTCTCAGTTGCTGTGGCAGTCATGGTCTGTGCGGTCGCCTGTAGCTCGGTAGCGGAGGACGATACCATTCCGATGATGCCGCCGACCGCGGCTTGGAAGCCGTCGGCCATCTGACGCATGCCGGCTTTGCGCTGTTCCTCAGCGGCTAGACGGGCCTGCACGGTCTCTGCTTCCAGGGCCTTCATGCGGATCAGGCCGTCCTTGAACACCTGCACAGCGTCCGCGATCATCCCGATCTCGGTTCGCTGGCCTAGATACGGAATCTCCGCAGATAGATCGCCAGCGATCAAGGCCTGCATCGGCCGTACCACCGAGGTGATGCCACGGGAGATGCCTCGAACGATCAAGAGGGCCGCCAGGGCCGACACGGCGAGCCCAAGGAGTATTGCGGTCATGCCCCAAACCCACGTACTTTCATACGTGGCTTTGCTTTGAGTCTGGGCTTGCGCAGCCCCCTCGTTGTTGATGAGAACCAGCTTGTCGAGCGCCGTTGACGCCGCGCGACGCGGGATGATGCCCTTGCTCTCATAGAGGGCGAACGCTTCGGCCTTCTGCCCATTGCGGGAGAGGTTCAGGACGGCGTCGCGAATGACCTCGAAACCGCGATACTCCCGCGCGAAGATCTCGTAGGTCGCACGCTCTTCCGGCGAGCTAATCAGGCTCTCATAGAGCGCTCGCTTCTCGCCGAGCTTCTTACCGAAGCGCACCGAATCCTTCTCGATGGCAGCCAGCAGTGTCGGATCGATCGCTTGCGTATGGCGCAACATCAGTGCCGACATGCGGGCAGTCAGCGTGTCGATTTCGCCCAGGACGCGGATACTCGGAAGCCAATTCGTCTCGACGTCGAGAGCCTGCTCACGCATTCTCTGACTGCTGTTGAGCCCCAGGAATCCAACACCAGCGATCAACAGAGATAAGACTGAGAAAGCCAGGATCAGCTTGTTTCGGATCGAACTGGGTCGGAGAAACACGGCGCACCTCGTAAGGCAGCTCCTCAGCTAAAAGGCTTCCCGCTACCCAGGCGGCAACCTGATCTGTAATGGTTAATAGGGTGCCAATCTTTGACATTGAATCGGATTCGCAAGCAGGTACAGCGCATCGTTTTGTTTCAGAACGTATCTACCTCGCGTCGAACGGGCGCCGAGATGCGCCAGCGTCTTGCTGCGCTACATAGGGAGGGCTTCGGCGGGGAGGCTGCGCGCAGCACATGGACTTGTCCGACCTGCAAGTCTGGATTTTCTTGGCGGCTGCGGTCCCGGGCTTGTTCTTGCCGGTGATCATCGCCTGGTGGAAGGGGCGGCCCATCATCCCTATCGCCCTCCTAAGCCTCGTGTTCTGGCCCGGTGCGATCATCCTGGCGATCCGGCTGCGGCGCAAACAAGATTTGTAATCCCAGCCATGACACGTGCCTGAACGATATACATTGCGACGACGTTCAAGTCTGGACCGATCGACAGGATCCGTCTGGAGGAAATCGACATGATGAAGACCTTTGTCCTCGCTGCGGCGCTCTCGTTCGCAGTCACGGGAGCGGCTCGCGCTCAGATGCCGGCTGGAGGCAGCGCTCAGAGCAACATGAACAACCCGGGCAGCGTAAAGAGCCCATCAGAGAAGCGGATGGGCGGCCAGCGCGGCATGATGCGCATGAAGCATCACCGGCGTCACCACATGCGTCGATCCGGGATGTAACGTGAACTGCCCCGCGGCCTGGATCCGCGGGGCGACCCTTACGCACGTACAGGGATCCGGGTGCCATAGCGCCACAGGATCGGACCTCTCACACCGAAGACCCGTTGCATCTCCAGGCCTGCATGTGCGGGCAAGCGAGGTCCATCAGTGGCAGAACAACTCTCCGGGCAGGACGGCCGACAGGGAAAGCGCGGCAAACCGGCGCTCTACGTCCTGATCGTCAGTGTCGGCCTGATGCTGGTTGCGCTGGTAGGACTGATGCTGTGGCAGGGCGCAAGCTCGCCGCCGGATTATGCCAGCCAGAGCCAGGGCGCCTCACGCAAGCAGATCACCGGAACCGAGAGTGGCCAAGGCAGCGCGACATCGCCGTCAAACAACGCCGCTGTTCCGGGCGGCAACCCGTCCTACCCGCAGCCGGCGACACGTAGCGCCAATCCATAGGGGGACGGCGTGGCCGACCACAAATCAGATCCGACCCGCCTGCTGATCGTCTACTACTCGCGCAGCGGCAGCGTCGAGAAGCTTGCAACCGCTGCGGCGGAGGCTGCGCAAGAGGCTGGCGCGATGGTACGCGTGCGCAGACCACGGGAGTTGGCTGACGCGGCAGACATGGCGAAAGTCGACGGCTGGTCGGAGAGCGCGGCTCGGCAAAATGCCTTGTACGAAGCACCAACGCACGATGATGCCGAATGGGCAGACGCGATCCTGTTCGGCACGCCCAGCTACTTCGGCGCGATGGCGACTGAGCTGAAGAACTACCTCGATCGGCTCGGGCCGCAGTGGAAGCGGGGTACCCTGGCCGGCAAGGTCGGGGGTGCGTTCGCGGCGGCATCCTGGCCGCACGGCGGTTCCGAGGTAGTCACGCTGTCGCTGTACGCGCCGATGGCGCATCTGGGCATGGTCATCCTGCCCACCGGCTACACCGACGACGCGATGCTGGAGGCGGGCTCGCCTTACGGAGCATCCACGATCGTCGGCAAAGAGAACCGTCAACCTCGGCTAGAAGACCTCGACGCTGCGCGTCATCAGGGGCGGCGGATGGTAGCGATTGCCGGTGCCTTGATCGCAGCCGGCGAGATGCCAAGCCGCAAGGCCGTAAACTGAGCCAAGCCGTCCCTGGCCGGGTTGTCCGGGTCGTCAGACTGGCTCTCAGCGTGCTGCGGTTTGACGGAATCGTGGTTTTCCAACGTCGGGGTATCGGATTCCCGGGTGGGTTGGTGACGTGGGGGGACGGATGACGCGGCCATACTCGGAAGACCTGCGCGCTCGCGCGTTGGCGCGGTAGGAAGCAGGCGAGACTATCCGGGCGATCGGTACGGCGCTGGCGATCAGCCCGTCCTGCGTGTCGAAGTGGCGCAAGCTCAAGCAAGAGACCGGCGCGCTGGCGCCGGGCCAGATCGGCGGTCACAAGACGCGCAGGCTGGCCGGTCCATCCGGGGACTGGCTGGCAGATCGGCTGCGGGCGGGGCCGTTCACGCTGCGCGGGCTCGTGGCGGAACAGGCGGCCCGCGGCGTGAAGACGGACAGCCGCGCGGCCTGGGTGTTCGTGCGCGCCCAGGGGCTCAGCTATAAAAAACCCTGCGGGCGCGCGCGCAGGACAAACCTGCAGGCGCGCGTAAGCCTCGCCGCTGGAAGGCGCATCAGGCCGAGGTCGATCCGCGCCGGTTGGCGTTCATCGACGAGGCCTGGGTCAAGACCAACCTGGCGCCGCTGCGCGGTTGGGGACCGCGCGGTCAGCGTCTGGACGCCAAGGTCCCGCACGGCCATTGGCGCACGCTGACCTCCATCGCCGCGCTGCGCCACGACCGGGTCACGGCCCCCAGGGTGATCGATGGGCCGATCAAAGGCCGCATCTTCCAGCGCTACGTCACCGACATCCTCGTCCCGACCCTCGCGCCGGGCGACGTCGTCCTGGACAACCTCGGCAGCCATGAGGGCAAGGCCGCCCGTCATCCGGGCGGCCGGAGCCCAGCTCCTGTTTCTGCCGCCCTACAGCCCCGATCGAGCGACGCGTCTCAAAGCGCAAGCACCTCACCCGCACGGGCGAACCACGCACCGTAGTCATCCGTGAAGGTACTCGACGCCGCGGCGGGTTCTCTGAGCGGGCTCGGGATGGATGTCGCGGCGTCCGCCTCGTAGACGGAGAAGGATTCCGACGGCATCCCGTCCGAACAGGTCTTCGATCCGAAGGGCACCGGACGTGATCTACGCCCGGCAGCACTCGACTGAGAGTAGGTTCAAGCACACGCCGACCTGTGTCAGGGAGGCGATGGCATCCATGCTGTTGCAGAGATCGACGACGCGCGGCGCGTCACCCCCTTGCTGAGCCGGCGCTCCACGGTGTGGTGGTGATGGACGCTGGTCTTGCCGAGCGACAGGATGCGGATCGCCCGAAAGTCCGGGGGCTTGATGGTCCGGAAGGCCGAGGGCGCAGCCGGCCATCCAGGCGAAGCGCACCCGCCCGCGGGAGCGCGGGGCGCGGTGCTGGTCGAAGCGCTGCCCGGCATTAGCGGCCGGTCGACCTCACCGTCCGCCGTGAGGGTCTGAAGGCCGGCCATCAGGGCGACCTCCAGTTCCAAGGTCACGCGCGGGTAGGATCGATGAGCGCCATGGAAAGTGGGAGCCACAGGACCGCGACCCTGTCGAGCACGCCAAACCGAACGCGGCTCCACAGGGCGTCGCCGCTGCCGATCCGCGTCCGGATCTCACCGGCGACCGTGATGGCACGCTCGGCGTAGACCCGAAGTTCTCGACCCTGAGTGGTCAGCTGGCCCCAGATCCAGAGGGCCCTCAACAACTGTCACCCGATGTTCAAGGTTGCCCGTGGGGTATGATTGACGGGCACCGTGGCCGGGGACATCCTCGCGATCAATCGCGGCCGAAAAAAACGGGCGGCCGAACCAGTGGTTGGCCAGCCAATAAGGCCTGCCCAGGGAACGAGGGAACGCCTTTGATCAGTCGCCGCACGTTCGCCGGTGCCGTCCTCGGCGCGCCGGTAGCCCTGCCGTTTCTGGCGCGATCGGGCTTCGCCGCAACACCGGCGCATACACTGAAGCTCACCTTCGCCGACACGCAGGCGCATCCCCTTTACGCTGTGCTGAATCGGTTTGCCGCGAACGTGAACAAACGGACGGACGGCGCTGTCGAAATTCAGGTGTTCAGCATCGGCCAACTCGGCAGCGGCACCAACATCATGACCGGCATGCAGACCGGCATCATCGATCTCTGCGCGCATACCTCCGGCTTCATCGGCCCGCTGTTCCCGCGGTTTCAAGTGGTGGATCTGCCCTTCCTCTTCCCCGATGCCAGGACCGCCGAGCGCGTCCTGGACGGGCCGATCGGCGGCCAACTCCTCGACCTCATGCCCGCCAAGGGCATCTACGGTCTGTCCTACGGCCACTGGGGTTGGCGCGTCGTATCGACCGTCGAGCGAAAGGTGCCGGAGCCGGCCGACATCAAGGGGCTCAAGATCCGCGTCCAACCCGGTGCGATCTTTGCGGCGATGTTCCGCACGCTCAGCGCGAACCCGATCGCGATCGACCTCACGGAAGTCTATCTCGCGCTGTCGCAGCGCACGATCGAAGCTATCGAGACGCCGATGATCTCGGTCGCGGCCGGCAAGCACGATGAGGTCGTGCGAACGATCAACACGACCAATCATGTCTACAACGTCGGGGTCCTCATGGCGAGCAAGGCCAAGCTCGACGCGTTGCCCGAGCAGGCGCGGAGCGCGATCAGGGCGGCGGCGCAAGATATGACGGGCGATTGGCGCACCACGATCGCGGCAGCGACCGACGAGACCGCCGCGCGCTTCAAGGCGAAGGGCCTGGCGATCCTGCCGGTGGACCAAGACGCGTACCGCAAGCAGGTCGAGCCCGTGTACAAGCAGTTCCGCGATATCATCGGGCCGGATCTGGTCGATGCCGTGATGAAGGAGGTCGGGAAGGGTTAGCCCCCGTGTCCGCCGGAGAGCCCACGCTGACCCACGGTGCGATCGAGCGGACATCGACCACGCTCGCCTTATCGCCCTACGCCGCGCTCCGCCTGTACGGCCGCGGGCTCGATCTCGTCGCGTGGCTCTGCCGCGCCCTCCTCGTCGTGGCGCTCGTCGGCGAACTCGGGATCATCCTCTGGGACATCACCGCCCGCTCGACGATCGACCTGTCGCTGTTGTGGGCGGACGAGGCCGCCAAGCTCTGCCTGACGACGCTGGCCTTCATCGGGGGCGCCTTGGCTTACCGGGCCAAGCATCACACCACCGTCGAGTTCGTGCGCCAGCAGCTGCCGGCCGGTTGGCGCGAGCCCGTCGCGATCGCGATCGACGGTCTCGTCCTCGTGACCGCGGCCACGGTCGGCTACGTCTCCCTCGACCTTCTATCGATCGCCGCGCTGTCCACGACGCCGATCCTGCAGATCAGCGCCGCGTGGTTCGTCGTCCCGCTCAGCGTCGGCATGGGGCTCGTCGTCCTGTTCGCCGTCGAGCGGTTCGCGACGGATTACCGTCCTGCCCTCGCCTGGCGCACGCTGACCGGCATCGCCGTCGCCGTCGCGATCGTGCTCGCCGTCACCGCGCTGCCGGACATTCCGCGCCCCGGCCCGCAGGCGGCGCTCGGCCTGATGCTGGTCCTGTTCTTCGCCGCCGTCCTCCTCGGCCTGCCGGTCAGCTTCGCGATGCTGCTCGGCTCCCTGGTCTTCCTTCAGCTCACCGGCACGGCGCCGCTGATCGCGGCAGCGCAGAACACCGTCGATGGGACCGGCAACTTCATCCTGCTGACCCTGCCGTTCTTCATCTGGACGGGCCTCATCATGGAACGCGGCGGGATCAGCCTGCGGCTGGTCCGCTTCGCGATGGCGCTCGTCGGCCACCTGCGGGGCGGGCTGCTCCAGGTCGTCGTCCTGACGATCTACCTCGTGTCCGGCATCTCCGGATCGAAGGTCGCCGACGTCGTCGCGGTCGGCTCGGTGCTGCGCGGCGAGCTGAAGAAACAGGGCTACGGGCCCGAGCGGAGCGCGGCGGTCCTCGCAGCCTCGGCCGCGATGTCGGAGACGATCCCGCCGAGCCTGGCGATGCTGGTCCTCGGCTCCGTCGCGCCGATCTCCATCGGGACGCTGTTCATCGCCGGCCTCCTGCCCGCCGCCGTGATCGCCGTTCTGTTGATGATCCTGAACTGGGTCCTGGCCGTGCGTGAAGGGGCACCGCGCATGCCGCGCGCGACCGGACCCGAACTCGCCCTGGCGGCCGGGGCGGCCGCGCTGCCGCTGGTCATGCCGGTCCTGATGGTCGTCGGCATCCGCTTCGGTTTCGCCACCCCGACGGAAATCTCGGCCGTCGCCGTGCTCTACGGCCTCATCCTGGCCTGCGGCGTGTACCGCGCCTTCGGGCTGCGCGATCTCGTGCGGATCGTGGTGGAATGCGGGGTGCTGTCCGGGATGGTGCTCTTCATCATCGCCGCGGCCGGCTCGTTCGCCTGGACGCTCACAGCGGCGAACCTGCCGGTCGCCCTGATCGCGCTCCTGCACGCGCTGGGCGACAGCCGGGCGGCCTTCCTGATCGGCTCGCTCGCGCTGCTCGTCGTGGTCGGATCGCTGCTCGAGGGGCTGCCGGCGCTGATCATCCTCGGGCCGCTGCTGATCCCCATCGCGGGGCAGTACGGGATCGACAGCATCCACTACGCGATGGTCATCATCCTCGCGATGGGGATCGGCATCTTCATCCCACCGATCGGCATCGGCTTCTACATCGCGTGCGCCGTCGCCGAGAGCCGCATCGAGGCGGCCAGCCGGGCGATGATCCCCTACCTCATCGTGCTCGTTCTCGGCGTCCTCGCCGTGGCGTTCATACCCTGGTTCACCCACGCCCTGCCCAACCTCGTCGGATCGCGCTGAGCCCCATGACGGACGATACCTGCCTCGCCCCCGATCCGGACGTGCGTCCCCCGAGCTTCCGGATGCCGCCCGGCGCGACCGACACGCATTTCCACGTCTTCGGTCCGAACCGCCTCGCGCGGCTCGTGCCGCAGCGCGACTACACGCCGCCGGAAGCCGCGGCCGCGAGCGCGCGCCGGCTGTTCGACGCGCTCGGCATCGAGCGGATCGTCGTCGTCCAGGCGAGCATCTTCGGCCTCGACAACCGTGACCAGCTCGAGGAGGGCGCCGCAATCGGGCGACCGATGCGTGCGGTCGTGGTGGTCGGTCCGGACGCCTCCGAGGCCGAGATGCGCGCCCTGCACGCGCGCGGCGCGCGCGGCATTCGCTTCATCATGGCCCACCCGGGCGGTCTCGAACCGTCCGGGATCGAGCGGGCCGCGGCCCGGGCCTCCGAGATGGGCTGGCACCTCCAGTTCCTCCTGAAGCCCGCACACCTCGTGGAGCTGGAGCCGCGCCTGCGGCGACTTCCGTGTCCGGTGGTCATCGACCACATGGGGTTTCTGGCGCCCGAGCAGGGGCTTGAGCAGCCGGGATTCCAGGCCCTGCGTCGCCTCATCGAAGCCGGGACGGGGTGGGTCAAGCTGTCGGGCGCCTATCGCCTGTCTCCGGGAGGCCCGCCTTATCCGGAGCTTCGCCCCTATGTGGAGGCCCTCCTCGCGCTCAGACCCGATCGTCTCCTGTGGGGGAGCGACTGGCCGCATGTCGGGTTGAGAAGCGGGATGCCCAACACCAGCGACCTCTTGGAACTATTCGGTTCCTGGGTTTCCGGTGAGGCTGACCGTCGGCGCATTCTCGTCGACAACCCGGATGCGCTCTTCGGATTTTGAGCGCCGCTACAGGGCGGCATCATCGATCGCGACGGACTGGTCCGCTGCACCATCGGCTTCCGGGGTGAGGAACGGTCTTCCCGCCCCGTCCCAGGGCGGACAAGCGAGAATGGGGGCCGACCGTCGCCTTACGGAGCTTCAGGCGCGCGGATCGGGCAGGGACGCGAACGCCTCCGCTCCGGGGATCGCCCCGGACTCAGGCGCCTACCCCATGGGTCAGCACATTTCGCTGCGCGGCCTGGATGTGCTGACGGGCGCTGGCCTCCGCACGGTGACCGTCGCCGTCCGCGATGGCCGCCACCGGCGCGGTGTGCTCCGGTTCGGCTTCGACCCCGTGGTCCTGGGCCGCGCCCGCCGGCACCCACGCGCCGCTGGTGCTCGACATCGCCAACACGGGCGTGGCCCGCGGCAAGATCTACCTCGCGCGCCAGAGGGGGCAAGCGATCCCGGAAGGCTGGGCGATCAACGCTGAGGGCGCGCCGACCATCGATCCGCAGGAGGCGATCGACGGCATCATCCTGCCCATGGCGCAGCACAAGGGCTATGCCATCTCGGTCGCGATGGACATGCTCTCGGGCGTTCTCACCGGCAGCGCCTTCGGATCCGGGGTGCACGGGCCGTATCAGGCCCAGGAACGCAGCGGCGCCGGCCACCTGATGATCGCCCTCGATATCGCGGCGTTCCAGCCGATCGAGGGCTTCGGCGCGCGCATGGACGCGATGATCGCCGGCCTGAAGGCCGTCCCGCTGGCACAGGGATACGACGCGGTCTTCTACCCCGGTGAGATCGAGGCGCGGAACGACGCCGATCATCGGCGCGCCGGGTTGCAGCTGCCCGACGACACGCTGGACGACTTGCGAACACTCGCGGGCGAGATCGGGATCGCGGACCGGCTTCCGTTCTCCTGAGCGGCGCGGCGTTCGGGGGCCGGCACGGGCGGGCGCAGGCCCGCGTGGAGCGTCGCGACGTCTCGGGATCGGGCAAAGTCTGCTGGCGTGCGACACGGCCGCGGATCCTGCCCGGTCAGTCCGCGAAGCGGCGCGGGGAGCCGCCTGCGCCCCGCGTCACCCGCGCGCCCGATAACGCGCGCTGCGCACGCTGCCGAACGCTCAGCGCCGAGCGGCCTGAATCGCCGGGGCGACACGTCGATGGGTGATGGAACCGAATTTGCAGCGATATCCGAGCGAAGAGACGAAACAATTAAGACAGTCGAGTTGCCGAGTACGATGCCACATATAAACCCGGGTCAGCTGCTCGAAAGCCTCGATCGATCAGCGCTCACGCCCAAACACTGGCGCATGTACGTGACGGCCGCGCTCGGCCATCTGTTCGACGGCTTCGACATCAACATGATGGGCTTCGCGCTGCCCGGCATCGTCGCGGCCTTCGCGCTCAGCCCGGCTCAAGCCGGCATCCTCGCCTCGAGCGTCTTCATCGGCATGCTGATCGGCTCGACCTGTGTCGGCTTCCTCGCCGACCGGTTCGGACGCAAGTGGACGATGGTCGGCGCGATCACCGCCTATTGCGCCCTCAGCTGCGCCGTCGCGTTCGCCTGGAGCCACGACGCGCTCCTGGTGCTGCGGATCCTCCAGGGTATCGGTTTGGGCGCGGAGGTGCCGCTCGTCTTCACCTACCTCTCCGAGTTCATCCCGACGCGCCGGCGCGGCCTCATGCTCGCCTCGACCGTGGCGTTCTGGCAAGGCTCGAGCTTCCTTGCGGCGATGGTCGCCCTCTTCATCATCCCTGCGTTCACCTGGCGGGGGATGTTCATCGCGGGAGCCGTTCCAGGCCTCGTGCTGATCGTGCTCTGGGTGATGCTACCGGAGTCCGTCCGCTTCCTCATCGCCCGCGGCCGTCTCGAACAGGCCGGCCGCATCGTCGACGACCTGAGCACCATCGACCCACGGACGCTGCCACCGCCCCGACATCGACCGCCGGCCGAGCCGGCGCACCTGAGCGCGATTCTGCGCGGCGGCTATCTGCGGCCGACCGCGAGCATCTGGCTGATGCAGCTCACCGGCGGGGCGGTGTTCTTCGCCGTGGCGATCTGGCTGCCGTCGATCTTCGCGCGGATGGGTTTCCCGGTGGTCAAAAGCTTCGCGTTCACCGGACTGATCGCCGGGACGGGCGCGCTGGGCAACATCGCGGGCGGCCTGCTGCTGGATCGCTGGGGGCGGCGCACGACCGTCCCGGTGTTCCTCTGCGTCGGGGGGCTCCTCATGTTCGCGTGGGGGCAGGCCACCGAGTCCTGGTCCATCCTCGGGCTCGGCGCGCTGACGGCGTTCTTCGCTTCGGGCGGTGCGGGCGGTCCGCTCTTCGCCTACACGAGCGAGGTCTACCCGACGCGGTACCGCGCGGTCGGGACGGGCTGGGCCGCGGCCTGGCAGAGGATCGGCGGGATCGTCGCGGCGCCGATGCTCGGATGGATGCTGGGCAGCGGCGCTCCCAACGACGCCTTCTTCACCGCCTTGAGCGTGCTGCTGCTGATCGGGGGTGTCGGGGGCTACCTCCTCGGCTACGAGACGCGCGGCAAATCGTTGGAAGCGGTCACGGCGGAACTCGCCGGGACGACGGGTCAGGTTTGAGACGATGCCGCATTTCGAACGCGACGGACGCCGGTTGCACTACGAGCTGCTCGGCCGGGGCGATCCCGTGATGCTGATTCACGGGTTCACGAACGCCGGGTGGTCCTGGATGAATCAGGTCGCCGCCCTGGTGTTCGCCGGCTACAGCGTGATCCTGCCCGATCTCCGCGGGCACGGCCTGTCGGATCCCGCCACCGACGTCACCACCGTGGACGATCTGACCCGGGACGTGATCGGGTTGCTCGACCATCTCGGGATCGCGCGCGTCTCGGTCTGCGGCTTGTCGCTCGGCGGCATGATCGCGCTGACGCTCGCGCTCGAGCGGCCAGAGCGGGTCGACCGGCTCGTCGTGGCCAATTCGCGGGCCGCCTTCAACGACCCGGCGACGGCGGATCTCGTCGCCGGCTGGGTCGCGACGTTTCATCGGCCGGGCGGGCCGCTCCAACGCTTCCAAGCGACGTGGCCCGTGATGCTCAACGCGCCGTACCGGGAGAGCTCGGCCGGACGCGCGACTTACGCGACCTGGTGCCGCTTGGCCGAGCGACACAGCGGGTCCTCGCTCGCGAACGTCGCCCTCGGCATGCGCGCGTTCGACGTCGCGGGTCGCCTCCAGGGTATCGGGCATCCCACCCTGGTGATCGCGGGCGAGAAGGACACGCTGTTCCCGCCCGCCGTCGCGCGCGAGGTCGGCGACGGCGTGGCCGATGCGCGATTCACGATCATCCCTGGGGCGGCGCACATCTCGTCTCTGGATAGCGCGGAGGCGTTCAACGCGTGCCTGCTCGCCTTCCTGGCCGGTTGATCGAGACCGCTGAACCCCTCGGATGGCCCGCTGGTACGGGTCCTTCCCTCAGCGCGGCGGGACGTCCCAACCCGCCTGCTTCAGCCGGGCGCTCCCGTTTGGTCCCATCATGAAGGCGATGAAAGTGCGTGCCGCGCTCGAGTGCTGCGTCTTCGTCGTGACGGCGGCGGCGTAGGGCGTCCACGTGTTGACGGCCTCGGGCAGGAACCCGGCGAACGCCACCCCCGGTGCGTCGATGAGCTCGCTGGCCTGCGTCAGCCCGATCGCTGCCCGGCCCGAGGCGACGGCCGAGGCCACTTCGGCGCCGGTGGCGCAGAGCACCGCTTTGGCCTGCACGGCCTCGGCGAGACCGAGCCGGGTCAGCATCCCGTCGAAGAAGGCGCCCGCCGAGCCGCCGCCCTTGGGATCGATGTAGGCTACGGCGGGCGCCGCGAGGAGCGCGGTGCGGAAACCCGCCGCGCCCGTCAGGTCGGGGAGCGCGGCCCCGGATTTGACGGCGGCGCCGAGCCGCATGCGTGCGACATCGACCTTGGTCTCCGGCCGGACGTCGCCGCGCGAAACCAGCGCGTCGATGCCGGCCGAGGCGGTCATGACCACGTCGGCGTCTTCGTGCGCGGCAAGCCTGGCGAGGACGCCGCCCGCATTGGTGATCGTCAGGACGAGGTGATCGCCGGTCATTGCCTCGAACGGCCCGGCGAGGTCGTTGAGGCTGGACGCGTAGACGCCCGTCGCGAGCACACGGATGTCGGCCGCCGCCGCGGGCGGGCTCAGCGCAGCCATGCAGCAGGCGATCGACAGCAGCTGAGCTCGGCACATGGCATTTCTCCTCGGGCGCGACGCCCGCGATCGCGCGAACCGACGGGATGCGCCGGATCGTGCAGCACGGAGCGCCGCACTCGACACGCGATGGGCCGCGTCCGGCCGCCGTCCGCCGCCCCGCCTGTCGCGCCCTCCCCCGTCCGAGCGCGGCCCCGGAGACGCCGGATACGGCGGCACCGGGACGCGTCGCTTCGCGGCATCGCCGCACGCTCGCCCGGAGATTTGATCCCGGACAGCGATGGTGGGCTGTCGGCCACAGGGCGCGGCGCGGGCGGTGCTTGAGGCTGGGACTTGCCCCTCATCCTGCTTCGCGGGTCTTCGCCCGCGGGGCGAGCGTTGCGGTCTGCGCCCGCTCACCCGGTGAAACGGGGCTCAGCGGCGCGCGCGTGCGGCCCAATCCCAGCGCGAGCGCGGCGCCCGTGGCCGTGACCAGGGCGAGCGGCAGCAGGCCCAGCGCGTAGCTGCCGCTCGCGTCCTTGATCACACCCATCAGGTACGTCCCGACGAAGGCGCCGAGATTGCCGATGGCGTTGATCTGCGCGATTCCCGCCGCGGACGCGCCCGGCGGCAGCCATTCCGTGACCATGGCCCAGAACGGGCCCTTGACGGCGTAGGTCCCCAGGATCGCCAGGAACAGGATCGCCACCGTCGGTCCGAACCCCTGGGTGGCCAGCGCCGCCGCGAGGCAGAGCGCGGTGAGCGCCTGCGGCCCGGCGACGTGCCAAGCCCGCTCCCCCGTGCGGTCCGAGCGCCGAGCCCAGAGCACCATCAGCCCGCACGCGACCCCGAAGGGTACCGAGTTGAGCAGGCCGATCTCCATGGTCGAGAGGCCGTAGGACTTGAAGATCTGGGGCTGCCAGATCGACAGGCACGCGCTCGCGCCGACGCTGCCGGCGAAGATCAAGCCCGCGGCGAGCACGCGCCGATCGAGGATCACCCGCCAGACGGACGGCCGGACCATGGGCTGCTCCGCGCGCTCGGCTTCCAAGCGTCCGGTGAGCCAGCCGCGCTGCGCCGCGTCGAGCCAGGGTGCCCGGTCTGGCCCCTCCGGCAGGAACCGCAGGACGAGCAGGCCGAGCACCACGGCCGGCGCCGCCTCGACGATCGACATCAGCTGCCAGCCGCGCAGACCCAGCCAGCCGTCGAGCCCGAGCAGCGCCGCCGAGAGCGGCGAGCCGACGAAGTTCGACAGGGGCACGGCCACCGCGAAGAGGGCGATCACCCGGGCGCGATAGGCCTTCGGGAACCAGCGCGTCAGGTAGAAGATCACGCCGGGATAGAAGCCGGCTTCCGCCGCGCCGAGCAGGAAGCGCACCGCGCAGAACGAGACCGGTCCGACGACGAGGGCGGTGGCCGCGGAGATCACCCCCCAGGTGATCATGATCCGGGCGAGCCACAGGCGGGCGCCGAACCGCTCGAGCATCAGGTTCGAGGGCACCTCGAACAGGAAGTAGGCGACGAAGAACAGCCCCGCGCCGAGGCCGAAGACCGAGGCCGAGAGGCCGGCCTCGGCGTTCATCTGCAGCGCCGCGAAGCCGACATTGACCCGGTCGATGAAGGCGACGAGGAAGCCCAGCATCAAGAGCGGCATGATCCGGAGCGTGACGCGCCGCATGGTCGCCCGCTCGATCTCGGACGGGGTCTCGTCGCTCGTCGATGTCACGGACCGCTCCGGGTCTGAGGGGGCCTCCGCGCGCGGAGGCTGGCCCGGGCGCAGGCGACCGGCCGCACGGGCTGTGCCAGTTCGGCCCGGCCGGTCAGGTGCCGACCCGGAGCGGGGCGGCGAGCTTGCGCAGGTAGGCGATGACCGACAGGGCCGTGATGCGGCCCGTCCGGGGGTTCTCGTCGGTCGGCACGTTCTCGATCGTCATGGAGAACCGCGCCGCGTCGGCCTCGACCTCGATGCGGTGGGTGTTGCGGTCGAGGTTCGGGTCCGCCCAGATCTCGAGTTCGGTCCGGTCCGGGCCGATGCCGGCGAGCGAGAGCGCGACCGCGACGTTGAGGTTGGCCGGAAACCCGCGGGCCGCCTCGCGCGGGCTGCCCGAGAAGACCCGCATCGGCTCGGTGATGCCGGCGATCGCGATGCCGTTCTCCACGAGGTAGGGCGCGCCGACGAGGCCACGCACGGGCTTGCGGGTGATCATCCGCACGGTGTGGATCGTGCCCTCCGCGGCGGCCGTCACGGCGTCGAGGCCGAGAAGCGCGCCGGTCGGGACGACGATCTGACCGCCGTGGGCGCGGGCGGTCTCCACGAGGTCCTCGTGGTCGAGGAGCGCCCCGCAGCTCAACACGAGGGCGGTTTTGCCCGCCGCCACGAACGGCCGCACGATCGCCGGAAGATGCTGGGACGGCGCGCATTCCAGCACGATGTCCGCCCGCGGCTCCAGGGCGTCGAACGCGGTGACGACCTCGGGCGGCGCGGCGAGCGACGCGAGCTCGGCGCGGGCTTTGCCGGCATCACGGACCGCGACGGCGGTCAGGCACAGGCCCGGTATGGCCCCCCCGTCGAGGGCGCGCGCCACGGCGCGCCCGACGGTGCCGAGGCCGGCGATCGCGACGCGCCCGCCGCGGACCGGCGATCTGGCTGCTTCCTGCGGCGGCATGCTGGGGTCCCGTCTTATCGAGGCCGGAACGGCCGGCCACCGCCACCCTGTGCATCGGCCGT
The DNA here is from genome assembly GCF_022829545.1 of Methylobacterium sp. J-030. GTDB lineage: Bacteria > Pseudomonadota > Alphaproteobacteria > Rhizobiales > Beijerinckiaceae > Methylobacterium. Next base: position 18,757 of record NZ_JAKSYM010000121.1, read on the forward strand.
GCCGAAAGATGACGCGGATCGCTTGCATCTTGGACCGCCGATCAACCGGTGGCTAGGCCCGAACGCGCCGCCGGCATGCGGCTTGCCATGTGCCCCCGGGGATGTGACCCTGACCGGCGCGCCGGGCGCGTGCGTGCTCGACGAGGTGCAGGATGGATCGCCGTCGTTTCCTCCAGCTCGCAGCGGTCCCGGCCCTCGCCGCGGGCATCGCACGGCCGGGCCGCGTCGCCGCCCAGGGCACGCGCGTCCTGCGCTACGTGCCCTACACCGACGTCACGGTCCTCGACCCCACCTGGAGCACCGCCTACGTCACCCGCGACCACGCGGCGATGGTCTACGACACGCTGTTCGCCCTCGACGAACGGCTGACGCCCCAGCCCCAGATGCTGGCCGGCCACACGGTCTCGGACGATGGCCTCACCTGGGATCTTACCCTGCGGCCGGGACTGAACTTCCACGACGGCTCGGCCGTACGCGCCCGGGATTGCGTCGCGAGCCTCGCGCGCTGGGCGCGCCGTGACGCCTTCGGCGGTGCGCTGATGGCCGTGACCGACGAACTCGCGGCGTCCGACGACGGCACGATCCGCTTTCGCCTCAAGCGGCCCTTCCCGCTCCTGCCCTACGCCCTGGCCCGCAACGGCGCCCCCTACCCCGCGATCATGCCCGAGCGGCTGGCACGGACCGACGCCTTCACCCAGCTCACCTAGATCGTCGGGAGCGGCCCGTTCCGCTTCAAGGCGGACGAGCGCGTCGTCGGCGCGCGCGCCGTGTACACCCGGTTCGAGGGCTATCGCCCGCGCGAGACCGGGACGCCGAGCGGCACCGCTGGGCCGAAGATCGTGCATTTCGACCGGGTCGAGTGGCTCGTCCAGCCGGACGCGGCCACCGCCGTCAACGCCCTCGTCGCGGGCGAGGTCGACATGTTCTACAATCCACCCACCGACCTGTTGCCGGTCCTGCGCCGCAGCCGCGACCTGCAGGTCTTCCAGGGCGATCCCCTCGGCAACGTCGCCCTGATGCGGGTGAATCACCTGCACCCGCCCTTCGACAATCCGGGCGTGCGCCGCGCCGTCCTCTCGGCCGTGCGCCAGGAGGACTTCATGCTGGCGATGATGGGCGAGGACCGCGCCCTGTGGCGCGACGGGGTCGGCGTCTTCCCGCCCGGCACGCCGATGGCGAGCGAGGCCGGCCTCGACATCCTGGCGAGCCCGCGGCCGGTCGAGGAGGCCAAGCGCGCTGGAGGCGGCGGGCTATCGGGGCGAGCGCACGGTGGTGCTGATCTCGACCGACAGCCCCAAGCTCCAAGCGCTCGGCGAGGTGGCCGCCGACCTGATGCGTCGCATCGGCATGAACGTCGACCCGCAGGTCACCGACTGGGGCACCGTGGTGCAGCGCCGCGCCAAGAAGGAGCCGGTCGCGCAGGGCGGCTGGAGCGCGTTCTTCACGACCTTCTCCGGCCAGGACCTCCTCGACCCCGCGGGCTACCTGGCCCTGCGCGGCACCGGCGAGCGCGCGTGGTTCGGCTGGCCGACCGACGCACGGGTGGAGGATCTGCGCGCCCAGTGGCTGGCGAGCGGCGATCCCGCGCAGCAGCGGGCGATCTGCAGGGACATCCAGGCACGGGCGATGGCCGAGGTGCCCTTCATGCCGCTGGGGCAAGCCTTCTACGCCACGGCGGCCAAGCGCGACCTCACCGGCATTCTGAAGGGCTTCAGCACCTTCTGGAATGTGCGGCGGGCTTGAGGGGATCGGGATCATGGCGGATGACCTCGCCTACAGGCCCGCGGCGGAACTCGCGACCCTGATCCGAACGCGGCGGCTGTCCCCGGTGGAGCTCATGACGGCGACGCTCGCGCGTATCGCCAGGGCCCAACCGGTGCTGAACGCCTTCATCACCGTCGCGGAGGAGCAGGCGCTCGCCGGCGCCCGGGCAGCGGAGGCCGCGGTGATGCGTGCAGAGCCGCTGGCGCCGCTGCACGGCCTGCCGGTCTCGATCAAGGATCTCGTTCCGACCGCCGGGATCCGCACCACCTGGGGCTCGCGCGTCTTCGCCGAGCACGTGCCGGAGGCCGACGCGGAGGTCGTGACCCGCCTGAAGGCTTCCGGCGCGATCGTCGTGGGGAAGACCACCACACCGGAATTCGGGCAGCAATGCCTGACCCAGGCGCCCCTGTTCGGCCGCACGCGCAACGCCTGGGACGCGGGCCGCACATCGGGTGGCTCCAGCGGCGGGGCGGCGGTCGCCGTGGCGGCGGGACTGACCGCGCTCGGCGTCGCCACGGACGGCGGCGGCTCGACCCGGATCCCCGCCGCCTGCAACGGCGTCGTCGGCTTCAAGCAGGGGCTCGGCGTCGTGCCGCAGGAATACGCCCAGGACGGGTTCGGCAACATCTCCTACGTGACGCCGATGACCCGCACCGTCCGCGACACGGCGCTGATGCTCGACGCGATGGCCGGACCGGACCCTCGGGATCCGCTCAGCGCGGGTCGGCTCCAATCGGGCTTCGTCGCGGCGCTGGACGCCGTTTCGCCCGGAACGAAGTCCCTCGCCGGGCTGCGCGTCGGCTGGCGACCGTGCCTCGGCAACGCGCACGTGGCGGCCGATGTGCTGGCCGCCTGCGAGCGGGCGGTCGCCGCGCTGGCGGATCTCGGCGCCGAGACGCGCGGGCACGCGGCGCCGTTCGAGAACCCGGAGGCCCTCTGGTTCGTCAGCAACGGCGCCTACCGCAGGGCGCAGTTCGGCCACCACCTCGCGCGGCACCGGGAGATCCTGTGCCCGACCTTCGTGCGCCAGATGGACCGGGTGCGCGACGTCTCGGCGGCCGAGCTCTACGCGGCGATCTTCGCGCGCACCGCCCTCTACCGTCAGGTCCAAGCGTGGTTCGACGACATCGATGTCCTGGCGATGCCGACCCTGTCGCGCACGGCCCTGCCGATCGACCAGGACTTCTTCGGTCCGATCACGATCGACGGGACGCCTGTGCCGAACCTGCGCGCGGCCTGGTACCCCTACACGATGCCGTTCAACCTCACCGGCAACCCGGCGGTGAGCCTGCCCTGCGGGTTCGACGAAGCGGGCGTACCGGTCGCGATCCAGCTCGTCGGACGCGTCGGCGAGGATGCGCGCCTGCTGCAGGTCGCGGCCGCCTTCGAGCGGGCGATGCCCTGGGCGGACCGGCGGCCGCCGCTGCCGGAACTCGACTGACCCGAGGAGCAGAGATGGGCACCTACGATCCGCATCGCCGGACCCCGAGCTTCGAGGCCGCCGCGGAGACGTTCCGCGCAGGCGCCGACTCGCCCCGCGCCTACCTGGAACGCTGCCTCGCGACGATCGCCGAGCGCGAGCCTGCGGTGCGGGCCTTCGTGGTCGTGAACGAGGCCGGCGCGCGGGAGGCCGCGGATGCGAGCGGCCTGCGCTGGCGGGCGGGGCGGCCGCTCTCGCCGATCGACGGCATGCCGGTGGGGATCAAGGACCTCCTCGAGACGCGCGACATGCCGACCGAGATGGGCTGCGTGGCCTACGCGGGCAACTTTCCCCGACGCGACAACGCCGCAATCTGGGCGCTGCGCGAGGCCGGGGCGGTGGTGCTCGGCAAGACCACCACGGCCGAGCTCGGCGGCACGCACCCGCCGGCGACGACGAACCCGTTCGATCCGGCGCACACGCCGGGCGGGTCGTCCTCGGGCTCGGCCGCCGCGGTCGCGGCCGGGATGGTGCCGGCCGCGATCGGCAGCCAGGTCGGCGGCTCGATCATCCGGCCGGCGAGCTATTGCGGGAACTGGGCCCTGAAGCCGTCCCAGGGCGCGATCAACCGCGGCGAGCGGCAGGCGACCAGCATGAGCACGCACGGCGTGCACGCGACCTGCGCGGAGGATATGTGGCGCGTGTCGATCGAGATCGCCCGCCGCGCCGGCGGCGATCCGGGCTGCGACCCGCTCGCCGGCCCCGCGGACCCGCCCGCCCCGCACCGGCCGCTCACCGTGGCGGTGATGGAGACGGAGGGGTGGGAGGCGCTCGACGATGCGTCGCGGGCGGCCTTCGAGGCGGTGGTGGCGCAGATCGCCGACGCCGGCGTCACGGTGCTGCGCCGCCGGGACGCCCCCGCGATAGAACGCCTCGAGCGCGCCCTCGTCGGCGTGCGCGAGATGGCCAACACGATCACGGCCTGGGAGAACCACTGGGCGATCCGCAACCTCGTGGCGCAGCACCCGGACGGCGTCAGCGCGCGGGCCAAGGCCACGGTCGCGACCGCGGAGCGCCTGGGTGTCGCGGGCTACCAGGATCTGCTGCGCCGGCGGGCGGCGGTGCGCACCGTGTACGCGACGCTCGCCCCCACGCTCGACGCGCTGATCGCGCCGGCCTCGCCCGGACCGGCGCCGCCCTGGTCGGGCGATCGTCCCGGCGAGCCGCTCGCGCCGCGCCCGACGGGGGATTCCGTGTTCAACACGCCGAGCTCGCTCCTCGGCGCACCCGTGGTGACGGTCCCCCTCACCGCCGTGGGCGGCCTGCCGATGGGCATTCAGGTCGTCGGGCAGCCCGGCACGGACGCGCGGATGACGGCAGTCGCGCGCTGGATGGGCGAGGCGCTGCGGCCGGTCGTCGTCTGACCGAGGCTGCGTCGCCCGTCAGTCATGCGATCCTTCGCCTTACGATCGACGACATCTTCTCGGCGGACGGGTCGGCAGCAGGTTCCGGAAGACGGCTCACGCCGCGCCCTCGGACCTCAGCCGCGCAAAGGCAGACTCAGCGGGGTGAGCGCGTCGACAGTCCGACCGCGGTAGTCGCGGCTAGGGCACAGGGCCATCATCCGCGCCTGGGCTTCGGTAAGGCGCTCGGCCGCGGCACGGTGATCGAGATCTGTCACGTGCCCGTTTGACACCACCTGACGGCCCGCCACGAACACGTCCCGCACGGCTCGGTCGGCCGCATGGAAGACGAGCGAGCGCAGCGGATCGCGGGCCGGCATCATGTCGGGCTGCTTCAGATCCACCAGCACGATATCGGCACGCCCACCGACAGCCAGTCGGCCGAGATCGTCGCGCAGCAGTGCGCTCGCGCCGCCCACAGTCGCGGCGTGGAACAGCATGCCGGTCGAGACATCGGTGATGTCGCGGGCGGCGATCCGGCTGAAGGTGCCGGCCTTGCGGATCTCCTCCAGCATATTGTGCGGGCTCGTGTCGGTGCCGAGCGCCATCGTGATCCCGGCGCGCATGTAGGCGCCGAAGCTCTCGAGGATCTGGCCATAGCGGGCGAACGGCGTCGGGCAGTGCGCGACCGCGCAGCCGCTCTCGGCCAAGAGGCGCAGGTCATCGCGGGTCCAGCCTCGGATCCAGGAATGGGTGTCGAGGAAGATGGCGTGGCCGAGGATGGTCCCCGGCCCGAGGATCCCGAGATCGGCCGCGTGGCGGATCGACGTGACCCCGTGTCGGCGCGCCATCTCCTGCAGTTCGAGCACGCCCTGAGAGAGGTGCAGGGTAAAAGGGATGCCGCGCTCGAGCGCGGCGGCCCGGCTGTCGCGCAGGAGATCGTCGGTGCAGTTCTCGATCTGCATCGGCGACACGACGCCGGAGAGCCGGCCCGACGGGTGCGCAGGCAGGCTGTCGATGAGTGTGAGGGCCGTGTCGAGGCCGCGCCGGCCGCCCGCCTCGTCCCAGGCGAAGCCAAGGCTGTGGCCGTTCTCCAGGCGCCAGCGGGCCGAGGCGAAGCCGGGAGCGAGGAAGCCACGAATGCCGCTTCTCGCGACGGTCTCGGTCCAACCTTCGTAGGGCGCGGTGATGTCGCAGATGCTGGTGACACCGCTCTTCAGCAGTTCGCACAGGGCGACCTCGGTGGCGGCGCAGCGCAGGCCGGGGTCGGTGGTATCGAATGCTTGGGAGCGCTCGTACAGCCCGGTCATGTACATGCTCGGGACGCCGTGCTCCTCGCGGATGCCGCGGTAGGCCGGTTCGTGCCCGAGATGGGAGTGAACGTCGACGAGCCCGGGCATCACCATCAGGTCCCGCCCATCGAAAATCTGGTCTGCAGGGCCCGTGAAGTCGGGACCGACGTAGAGGATGCGATCCTCGGTGAAAGCGACGTCGATACCGCGCTGGTAGACATGTTGGCTCGTCGCCCGGTCCCAGGCGATCGCCCAATCTGCTCTCTTGATCAGCGTCTTACGGGGCATTGCTTCACCTCCTCGGGGCGGCCGTCGCGCTCACCGCGGTCGTTCAGGAAGCCAGGCCGCGAGAACCGCCGCAAGGGAACGACGCAGAGCGGTCCGGTCGGGCCACGTAGTCGACCTTCGACGGACGCCCGATGCAAACGGCGGTCCGCCGGCGCGCACGGCTCCTGTTTCGCCAAAGCGCGCTCTGATGGGTGTGCGGCGATGGTCGGCGCTGGGTGCCTACGCGAGATCAAGAAGGTCGGCGTCCCACCGGTTTCGTCTCTTCGGCCGGCGCAGCTCTCCAAAGAGCCGTGCTCGGCTCATCTGCACCGATCAGACCCGTCAGAAAGGTCGTGCGCAGTCCGGCTGCACGCCTCCCTTGACACGCGCAACTGCATCTGGAAACGTTTCCAAAACGAGTGCGAGAGAACGCGAGCGGGCATGTGGCCCCGGGTTGGGCGGGAGGATGGATCGTGACGACGCTGTCGCTGGCCGCACATCCGGCCTCCGCCACCGACCTGCGCAAGGCCGTCATCGGCGCCATCGTCGGGACGGCCATCGAGTGGTACGACTACTATCTCTTCGCCACGGCGGCCGCGACGATCCTCAACAAGCTGTTCTTCCCGCAGTACGATCCGCTCGTCGGGACACTGCTCTCGTACGCGACCTTCGCCATCGGTTTCCTCGTCCGCCCGCTCGGCAGCGTCGTGTTCGGCCGTCTCGGCGACCGCATCGGCCGCAAGAACACGCTGCTCATCACCCTCGTCCTCATGGGCGGGGCGACGACGCTCATGGGGTTGCTGCCGACCTACGCGCAGGTCGGCCTCTGGGCGCCCGTCCTGCTGATCCTGCTGCGCGCTGTGCAGGGGCTCGGGTCCGGGGCCGAGTATGCGGGAGCCGTCCTGATGGTCATCGAGAACGCGCCCCGGGACCGGCGCGGGCTCTACGGCGCCATGCCGTATATCGGCGTGGCGCTCGGGCTCCTCCTCTCGCTGGGCACGTTCACGCTCTCGTCGACCCTCGTGACGGGCGCGGCTTTCGAAGCCTGGGGTTGGCGGATCCCGTTCCTGCTGAGCCTGATCGCGGTCGCGGTCGGCCTCGTGTTGCGCTCTACCCTGCACGAGACGCCGGTGTTCGAGCAGCTCGCTACGCGCAGGAAGGCGCATGCACCCGTGCGCGAGGTCTTCCGGGACTATCGCCGGCCGCTCTTCTGCGCCTGGGGTGCCCGCCTCGGCGACGGGTCCCTGGCATACTTCTACGAGTCGTTCGTCATCGTCTACGCGACGCGCCATCTCGGCCTGGACAAGAACCAGATCCTGCCGGCCCTGATGGTCTGCACCTGCGCGCAGTTCGCGACGGTGCCGTTCTTCGGGTGGGTCTCCGACAAGGTCGGCCGCAAGCCGGTCTACCTGCTCGGCGGCCTCCTGTCCGGCGCGCTCGTGTACCCGTTCTTCCTCCTGATGGCGACGAAGTCGCTCCCGCTGATCTACCTCGGTCTCCTCGTCGTCTCGGCCGGCGCCAAGACCATGATGACGGCGGCGCAGGGACCGTGGCTGACCGAGATGTTCCCGGCTCAGATCCGCTACACCGGGTTCGCGCTGGCACGGGAGGTGACCTCCCCCCTCGCCGGCGGCCTCGCGCCGATCATCGCGACCGCGCTCCTCGCCTACGACCCGTCCGCGACGCTCGTCGGCCTCTACGTCGCGGCGCTCGGCCTGATCACCGCCGTCGCCGTGTGGCTCGGCCCCGAGACGCGCGGCCGCGACCTCGCGGCGACCGCCTACCCCGATCCCGCGCCGACCCTGTCCTGATCTGCGCGTGAGTCGAACCACGTCGCCATGACCTCCGCCGGTGGGGTCTCGCCGGCGATGCGGGCCAGAAAGGCGCGCGCCGCGGACCGGCCCATGCCGTCGGTGTCGCGCATCACCGTCGGGATCGGTGGCCGGTGGAGTCGGCCGAGCGGGATGTCGTCGCAGCAGACGAGGGCGAGGTCCCGGCCGATCGCCACGCCGCTTCCCTGGGCCGCCTCGATCGCGCCCTCGAGGAGCTGATTGCCGCCGAGGATGATCGCGGTCGGTGGCTCTGCGGCACGGAGCAGTTCGCCCACCGCCTCGGCGCCGCGGGCGGGCGACAGCGGGCCGAACGTGAAGCCGAACGGCGGTACGCCCGCGCGCGCGTGAGCGTCGGAGTAGGCACGCAGCCGCTCCCGGGCCGGCCGCATGTCGGGCCCGGCCACGAGGGCCACGCGCCGGTGGCCGGTCTCGAACAGGTGACGGGTGGCGGCCAGGATCCCGGTATAGTGGTCCGACAGGACGACGCTCGCCTCGGGCACGCCCGGCAGTTCCCGGTCGATGGCCACGACCGGAACGCCCGCGCCCGCGAGCGCCGCGATCGTGCCCGGATCGCCCTCGGACGCCGGCAGGACGATGAGCCCGTCGACCTGCCGGCGCAGCAGCAGGCCGATGCGCTGCGCGTCGACCTCCGGGCGCCCGCCGGAGTTGGTCAGCAGGACCGAGTAGCCCGCCTCGCTCAACACGGCCTCGGCACCGCCGACGATGGCCGCCAGCAGCGGATTGGTGATGTCCGAGATGACGAACCCGATCGTGTTCGTCGCGCGGCTGCGCAGGCCCCGAGCGAGCAAGTTCGGCTGGTAGCCGAGGCTCTCGGCTGCCTCGCGGACGCGCCGCAGCATCTCCGGGCTGACCGAGCCCTTGCCGGTCAGGACGCGGGAGACCGAGCCGAGACCGACGCCGGCCCGCTCGGCGACCGCGGTGATGCTGACCGGCTTCCCGCCCGGTGGACGTCGCCCCTCGCCCAACCACCGACCTCCCCTATCGCCCCATGGCCACGGCGCACCTTGACGGGGCACGCGCCGCGGCGCTAGCTGGAAACGTTTCCAAAACGCGCACGATCGGCGAGGCGGTCGAGCGAGAGGGCGATCGCATGAAGATCACGAAGATCGAGCCGCTGCATGTCGGGCAGTTCATGTATGCCCGCGTCGAGACTGACGAGGGCATCACCGGCGTCGGGGAGGCGGGGATCTGGGGCCACATCCGGACTGCCGGCACCGCGATCGAGCGCTTCGCCGAGTACCTCGTCGGCAAGTCCCCCTTCCCGATCGAGCATCACTGGAACGTGATGCACCGCTTCAGCTACTTCCAGGGTCTGGCGATCAACTCGGCGATTTCGGCGATCGACATCGCCCTGTGGGACATCAAGGGTCAGGCGCTCGGGGTGCCGATCCACGAGCTGATCGGCGGGGCGGCGCGCACAAAGGCCCGGATCTACGGCCACATCTACGAGGACACGATCGAGAAGGTCCTGGAGGAGTGCCAGCGCAAGATGGAGGCCGGGTTCAACGCCTTCGGCCACATCAATCCGTTCCTCGACGAGGGCGACGATCAGGTCTGGTTCAAGACCCACATCCGCAAGATGCGCGACGCCATCGGGAACGTGCATCGCATGCGCGAGGTCGTCGGCGACCGGGTCGACCTGCTGGTCGAACTGCACCGCCGCCTCACGGTGCCGGAGGCCATCACCTTCACGAACGGCATCGAGGACGCGCTGCCGATGTTCGTCGAGGACCCGATGCGCCCGGACGGCCCGGACGCGATGGCGCGCATCGCCGAGAAGATTCGCGTGCCGATCGCCACGGGCGAGCGCTTCTGCACGATCCACGAGTTCGAGACGATCCTGGCGCGCAACGCCTGCGAGTTCGCACGGGTGGATGTCTGTACCTGCGGCGGCATCACCGGCATGAAGAAGGTCGCCGCCATGGCCGAGGCGCGCCACGTGCAGGTCGTGCCGCACAACCCGCTCTCGCCGATCGGCCTCGCCGCCTGTCTCCAGGTCGCCGCCGCCATCCCGAATTTCGCGATCCAGGAATACGCCACGGGCTTCGAGGCCGGCACCTTCACCTCGACGATGAAGCACCTCGGCCACGACGTGGTCGACGCGGTGCCCGAGCCGAAGGACGGCTTCGTCGAGATCCCGCGCGGCCCGGGCCTCGGCATGAGCCTGCTGCCGGACGCGCAGAAGATCCGGCCCCCGCTGGTCAAGCCGATCGCCATGCGGCCGCACCTCGACGGCTTCGTCATCGATCAGTGAGGCGGGGTGAGCGGAGCGGGCCGGGCGTTCGCCCCGCTGACGGCGCCGGGCGCAGGATCCGGCCGGACGTCCGGCGAGAAGGAGAGCAGGTATGATGGGATGGCGGGCGCGCCTCGGCTTCCTGGTTCCTCCGGGTAATCCGACGGTCGAGGTCGAGATGGGCGCTCTGGCCGCCGTGCCGGGCGTCTCGGTCCACTACACCCGGATGAACGCGACCGGCGAGACCGGCAGCCTCGCGGGACAGGACGCGCGCAACCGCGAGCAAATCGCCGGCCTCGACGCGAACATGGACCTGCTCTGCCTGGTCAAGCCGAAGGTCGTCGTGCTGGCTCACACCGCGACCAGCTACACGCGCGGGCAGGCCGGGGAGGCCGCCCTCGCCGCGCGGGTGCAGGAGCGCTACGCCTCGCGCTTGATGAGCGCCTTCGGGAGAGTCGTGGCTCGGCTCCGGCACCTCGGCATCCACCAGCGCGCCTTCTGCACGCCCTACGCGCTGGGGGCGACCCTGCAGGGCAAGGCGCTGCGCGAGGCGCAGGGCTTCGCCGTGGTCAATCACGGCATCCTGCCGGGCGTGCGCAAGATATACGGCGCGACCGCGGCGCGGGCCTACGGCCTCGGGCGCCTCG
>NZ_JAKSYM010000150.1 GCF_022829545.1 Methylobacterium sp. J-030
GCCGCTCGACATGGCCCGTCACCGCGACCCGGAACGTCTGCGGGTCGATCGCGGTGGGGATGTCGGCGAGGTGGTAGCGGACGAAGAACGCGTCGTTGGGCGTGATCGCGCCCTCGTCGAACACCCCAAACGGCGTCTCCAGCTGCGGCGGGCGCGCGGTCATCTGTAGGAGCGGGCGCTTGCCCGGATAGGCCACCAGCCGACGCGCCCCGTTGCCAAACGGCAGCACCACATCCTCGGCGGCCCGGGCCGAACGCAGGCCGAGAGCCGCCGCCGTCAAAGCCAGTCCGCCGCCCGCCAGGATGTCGCGCCGCTTGGGTACAGAAGCCATCATGCTCTCCTCTCGAACGGGGAGCCGGGTCGCCCGGTCGCCCGGTTCAATCCGCGGGTGTCCCGTCACGCGACCTGCGGGTAGCCTGCCGTCCGGCCCAGCGAGTCCTGAAGCAGACGTCGGCGATGGATCCGGCCGATCCAGATCGCGGAGGCGGCGCTGACCAAGCCGGAGAGGGCGCAGTATCCGCAGACGAGCCAGGGATTGTTCGCGCCCGAATATTCCAGCAGCGCCGTCGCGATGATCGGCGTGAGGCCGCTCGCGAAGATACCGGAGAATTGGTAGACGAATGAGATGCCCGTGTACCGCACCCTGGCCGAGAACAATTCCGAGAACAAGGCCGCTTCGGGGCCGTAGACCGCCGCGTAGAGGATCCCGAACGGGATGATGATCGCGAACCAGATCGCGCGGATACTGTCGGGATAGGATACGAATACCCAGAAGGCTGGAAAGGCCGCGAGCCCCGCGATCACCGAACCCCAGGCATAGACCCGTGTGCGGCCGAGGCGGTCGGAGAGCCAGCCGAAGAAGGGGATCGTGGCGCACATCACCACCGCCGCGGCGGTGATCCCCAGCAAGGCCTCGGTGCGCGGCACCTTCAGGGTCTGTGTCAGGTAGCCAATGGCGAAGACGGCGAAGATGTTGAACACCACGCCATCGACCATGCGCGCGCCCATGCCGGCCATGATCTCGGACGGATAGCCCCGGATCATCGACACGAACGGGATGTCTGCCTCGCGGTTGGTCCGCTTGACCTTGGCGAATTCAGGCGTCTCCATCACGTTCAGGCGGATATAGGCGCCGACCGCCACGAGCATGACGCTGAGCAGGAAGGCGATCCTCCAGCCATACGCGAGGAACTGCTCCTCGTTCAGGCTGTAGGACAAGATGGCGACGACGCCCGAGGCAAGGCACAGGCCGAGCGACAGGCCGATCTGCGGGATGCTGGCATAGAAGCCGCGCTTGTCCTCCGGCGCGTACTCGAACGCCATCAGCACCGCGCCGCCCCACTCGCCGCCGAGGCCGATGCCCTGTACCACCCGCAGCAGCAGCAGCAGGATCGGCGCGGCGATGCCGATCTGAGCATAGGTCGGCGCGAGACCGATGAGGAAGGTGGCCACTCCCATCAGCATCAGGGTGATGACGAGCATGCTCTTGCGGCCGACCTTGTCGCCGAAATGCCCGAAGATCACGCCCCCCAGCGGCCGAGCGATGAAGCCCACCGCGAAGGTCGCGTAGGCCAGGAGCGTCGAGATGAGCGGATCGCTGACGGGAAAGAAAAGCTTGTTGAAGACGATGCCGGCCACGACCCCGTACAGGAAGAAATCGTACCACTCGATCGTCGCTCCGATGAGCGAGGCTGCCACGACCCGACCGATCGTTCCCCTGGCCGGCTGTGCCGGCTCCCGCTCTGGATACGACATCTGACCCTCCTCCCGTCGGTTCTGTGTTGCGGGTTGGTGCGGCGATTTCCTCACATCACGGACGCCTCGTTGGGCGTCCGCTGAAGTCTTGGTCCCCATTCACTCAGGCGTGCGCCGGCTCCGGCGCGGGCACCCCCCGCGGGGAGGCGGTGCGCACCTGCACCGCCTCCCGCGCCTCGGCAAGGATCAGATCGGAGGCCTTCTCGGCAATCATCACCACGGGGGCGCTGGTATTGCCGGAGATCAGCGTCGGCATGATCGAGCAATCGACCACGCGCAGACCCTCCATGCCTCGGACCCGCAGGGCGGGATCGACCACCGCCGCGGCGTCCGTGCCCATCTTGCAGGTGCCGGAGGGGTGGAAGATCGTCGCCCCGACGTTCCGGGCGAAATCGAGCAGCCCGGCATCGTCCGTCACCCCGGGCCCCGGTTTCTCCTCGGAGCGGATGAGCGGGCGCAGGGCCTGCGTCCCGGCAAGCCGCCGGGCGAATTTGATGCCCTCGACGGTGCATCGCCGGTCGGTCTCGGTGGCGAGGTAGTTCGCGCGCATGACCGGCGCCGCGAGCGGGTCGGCGCTGCGCAGGGTGAGGGTGCCACGGGATTCCGGCCGCAACTGGCAGACGGAGAAGGTGCAGCCGGACCAGGGATGCGGTTGCCCGCCCGCCATGTCCGCCGAGAGGGTGGCGAAGTGGAACTGGATGTCAGGCGTGCCCGGTCCGGGCATGACGCGGGTGAACAGGCCGCCCTGGTTGATCCCAACGGCGAGGGGGCCGCTGCGGGTCAACAGCCAGCGCAGGCCGATCCGCGTCTTGCCGACGATGTTGCGCAGGTCGTCGTTCGTGGTGATCGGCTTGGTGAGCCGGTAGATCAGGCGGATCTGCAGGTGGTCCTGCAGGTTCTCGCCGACGCCGGGCAGGTCGTGCCGCACCGGGATGCCGTGCGGTTGGAGGGCCGCCGCCGGACCGATGCCGGATAGCAGGAGCAGCTGAGGGCTCTGCAGGGCGCCCGCCGCGAGGATCACCTCCCGCGCGGCCCGGACCTCGATCTCGCGCCCGTGCTGGCGAATCCGCACGCCGACCGCGCGCTTGCCCTCCAGGATCAGGCCGGTCGCGTGGGCGTCGGTCTCGACGCGCAGGTTCGGGCGTTTCTCAGCCGGGCGCAGATAGGCCACCGCCGTGCTGCAGCGCAGGCCGTTGCGGGTGAAGAGCTGATAGTACCCCACGCCCTCCTGATCGCCGCCGTTGAAGTCGCCCGTGCGGCGGACGCCGAGCTCTCCACCGGCCTCGATGATCCGCTCGATCAGCTCGTGCTTGTGGCGGATGTCGGAGCACCAGAGCGGGCCGTCGCCCCCATGGGTCGCGCTGGCGCCCCGGGTGTTGTGCTCGCTGCGGATGAAGTACGGCAGCACGTCGCGCCAAGACCAGCCCGCGTTCCCGAGCTCGGCCCAATGGTCGTAATCCGCAGCCTGCCCGCGAACGAAGATCAACCCATTGATCGAGCTCGAGCCACCGAGGGTGCGGCCGCGTGGCCAGTAGATCGCCCGGCCGTTCATCGACGGCTCCGGCTCGGTCGAGAAGCCCCAGTTCAGGGTCTTGTGGACCATCGTCTTCCCGTAACCGATGGGAAGGTGAATCCAGGGCGACGAGTCGCGCGGGCCGGCTTCCAGCAGCACGACACTGTGGCGCCCGTCCGCCGAGAGGCGATTGGCGAGCACGCAGCCCGCCGTGCCGCCGCCGACCACGACATAGTCGGACTGGACACGCTCCGGCGCGCCTACGGACTGAATGCGTTTCCTCAAGATTCTCTCCGCCCCGAGGGTTTGTCTCGAAAAACGGTACGTTACGTTCGATTTGATGAGAATGTCGGGCATGTGTCAAGGTGTTGGCCGTGATTTCGGCAAGACGGGCTCGGTCGACACAGACGGACAAGGAGCGGAGCGATGCAGATCTTCCACCACGGCGACAGCCGGCGCCACGATCCCGATCGCTACTTCCGGCGGGGCGCGATCGTCGAGCATCCCGAGCGGGCGGAGCGCTATCTCCTCCTGCTGGAGGCGGCACGGGACGGGGGGCACGCCCTGCATGAGGCCGGCGATGCGGGGCTTGATCCGATCCTCGCCGTCCACGACGCGGGCTACGTCACGTTCCTGCGCGACGTCTGGGAGCGCCGAAGCGCATTGCCCGGCATCGCGGACGAGATTCTCACGGGCCATTTCGCCCGGCCGCAGATGCATCGCCGCCCGGAGGGGCTGCTCGGGTTGATCGGCCTCTACACCGCCGACACGTCAACGCCGGTCCGGGCGGGGACCTGGGCGGCGGTCTACGGCTCGGCCCAGGCGGCGATCGCCGCCGCCGACGCCGCCCTGCGGGGCTCTCCCACCTACGCCCTGTGCCGGCCGCCGGGGCATCATGCCTATGCCGATTCGGCCGGCGGCTTCTGCTACCTCAACAACAGCGCTATCGCCGCCGAACGGCTGCGCGCCGCGACCGGCGGCCGGGTCGCGATCCTCGACATCGACGTCCACCACGGCAACGGCACGCAGGGCCTCTTCTACGCGCGGAGCGACGTGCTCACCGTCTCGATCCATGCAGACCCGGCCGATTACTTCCCCTACTTCGCGGGCTATGCCGACGAGACGGGCGTGGGACCGGGCGAGGGCTTCAACCGCAACCTGCCGCTGGCGCAGGGATCGGGGGATGCGGTGTGGCTCGCGGCGATCCGCGAGGGGCTTTCGGCCATCGCCGCGTCTCGGCCGGCGGCCCTCGTGGTGGCCCTGGGGCTCGACGCATCGGAGGACGACCCGATCGGGGCGCTCAGAGTCACGACGGCGGGTTTCCGTGAGGCCGCTGGGCTGATCGCGGAAGCGGGGCTGCCCACCGCCCTCGTGCAGGAGGGCGGCTACCTGTGCCCCGCCCTCCCGCGCAACCTTGCCGCATTCCTCGACGGGTTCCGATAGACGGGCCTTCACGCCCCCGTGTGGAGCGCGAGTCCTGCCGCCCGCGGCGCCGGTTGCCCCAGGGCGCTGTGGAGCAGGTCCGGGAGTTCGTTCGGCGTGTCAGCGACGGCGATGCCCGCCGCCTCCAGGGCCGCGCGCTTGCCCGCGTAGCTGCCGCGATCCCCGGAGACGATGGCGCCGGCATGACCCATCGTCTTGCCGGGCGGCGAGGCCCGGCCGGCGATGAACGATACGACCGGCTTGCTCATTCCGGCGGCGTATTCGGCCGCCTCCTCCTCCATCGCCCCGCCGATCTCGCCGACGAGGACCACCGCGCGGGTGTGCGCGTCCTGATCGAGGACCATCAGGGCGTCGCGGGTCGTGGTGCCGATCATGGGGTCGCCGCCGATGCCGAGGAAGGCCGACTGGCCGTAGCCCGACCGCGTCAGGTTCAGGCAAACCAGCGTCCCAAGGCTGCCGCTTCGGGAGATCACGCCGATCTCGCCGGGCTGGAAGATATTCGGGTTGTGCCCCGGCATGATCCCGACGAAACCCTCGCCGGGGGTCACCACCCCGGCGGTGTTCGGGCCGACGATCCGCGTGCCGTGGGCCCGCGCCGCATGATGGATGGCGAGCACGTCCCGCATGGGGATGTGCTCGGTCAACACCACGAGGGTCTTCGTCCCCGCTTCGATGGCATCGATGGCCGCCGCCTTGGCCGCCGCGGGCGGGATGAACATCACCGCCCAGTCGAACGGCGTCCCCACCATGGCCTCCCGCGCCGTGGCGTAGACCGGCAGGCCGAGATGCGCCTCGCCCGCCCGCTTCGGGTTGACGCCGGCCACGACCTGCGTCCCGCAGCCGAGCATCTTCTCCGTCCAGAAGCTCCCCTGCTTGCCGGTCAGTCCCTGGACAAGGACGCGTGCATTCTGGCGATAGATCGTCATCGGGCTGCCTCCACCGCGGCCTGCACCGCGTCCTCCATCAAGTCGTAGGGCTCGACCCCAAGGCCCTCGCGCACGAGGCGGACGGCCTCATCCTCGCCGGTGCCGTGGATCGAGAAGAAGACCGGGACATCGGGATCGAGGCGCTTCCAGGCCGTGACGACGCCCTCGGCCATCACGTCGGTGCGGGCGAATGCTCCGCAGAAGTTGACGACAAGGCTTTTCACGCCGGGATTGGCGAGGACGAGCTTCAGCGCGGCCTCGGATTTGGTGTAGGCTTCGCCGCCGATCTCCAGAAAGTTCGCCGGGCGGCCGCCGCAATGGCCGATGACATCCATCGTCGTCATGGTGAGTCCGGCGCCGTTCGCCAGCACGCCGACATTGCCGTCGAGCTGGATGAACTTCAGTCCCTGTGCCGCGCCCTCCCGTTCGAGGTCAGTCATCGGCTCCGGCGAAGCTTCGGCGGCGAGATCCGGGTTCCGGAATGCCGCCGAATCGTCGAGGGTGAGCTTGCAGTCGAGGGCGACGACGCGGCCGTCCTCCAGCAGGGCCAGCGGGTTGATCTCGATCAGTTCCGCATCGACGCTGCCGCCGACCCGGTAGAGGGCCGGCAGGATCGCCTCG
The DNA here is from genome assembly GCF_022829545.1 of Methylobacterium sp. J-030. Taxonomy (GTDB): domain Bacteria; phylum Pseudomonadota; class Alphaproteobacteria; order Rhizobiales; family Beijerinckiaceae; genus Methylobacterium. The sequence continues at coordinate 6,259 of NZ_JAKSYM010000150.1, forward strand.
ATCCGTTCCCGCGCCGGGCCGAGGTCGAGCCCATCCAGAAGCGCGCGGGCTGCCCGCGCGTCGAAGCCCCGGTCGAGATCGACCCGGTGACGGCGGAGCGCGTCGGGCCTTGTGGCCGCGACCTCCTCGACGTCCATGCCGCCCTCGGTCGAGAACAGCACGAGGGGCGTCCGGCTCACCGGGTCGGTGAGGATCGCCGCGTAGAACTCCCGGGCGATGGAAGCGCGCTCCTCCAGAAGCACCGACTCGACGCGATGCCCATCGATCACCATCCCGAGAATGGCGCCCGCCACCTCGCGCGCCTCGTCGGGCGTCCTGGCGGCGCGGATGCCGCCCGCTTTGCCGCGCTTGCCGGTCGGCACCTGCGCCTTGACCATGCAGGGGCCGAGTTCGGCGGCGGCGACCGCCGCGTCCTCCGCGCTCACGCAATGGATCGCTCGCGGCACCGGGATGCCGGCTGGCGCGAGGACGCGGGCCTTGGCGACGTGTTCGAGGAAGTTCATCGCGCGTCCTCCCGGTATCCGATCCGATCCCAGTGCGGCCCGAACAGGTCTGCCTCGCTCGGCTTGTCCTCGGGGATCGGGGTGACGAGGTGGGTGATGTTGAGGAAGTGTCGGTAGCTCAGGTTCTCGGAGATGCTGTTCTTCTGCCAGGAACCGCAGCCCATGCTCAGGGTGAAACCGAGGCCGGAATTGAATCCGCCGCCATTGCCGAAGGTGTGGGCGAAATTTACCAGCACCCGGACCACGTCGAGATCTTCGGCCAGCTCACGGGCGCGGGCCATGTCGGTGGTGTGGATGCCGCAGGAATGGCCCTTGCCCTGGTGGTCGAGGATCGCGGCGATCTTCGTCTTCGCCTCGGCGAAGTCTTTCGCCCGGTACACCGTGAGGACAAGGGCGAGCTTCTCGCCGGAGAACGGCGCCCCGCGCCCGATCCCTTCTTCCTCCACGAGGAAGTACTGCGCGCCGCCCGCCTTCTCCGGGAGCTCGAAGGCTCGGGCGAGCACGTCGGCGTCGCGGGCGATGAGATCGCGGTTGAGCTTGCCGCGCAGCCAAAGCCGATCGGCGATGCGCTGCTTCTCGTTTGCCGTGCAGAGGTAGGCCCCAGCCCGCTCGAGGGCGGCGATGGCTCGGTCATACACCGCGTCGACGATCACCACCGCGTTCTCCGAGGAGCAGGAGGTGGAATTGTCGAAGATCTTCGAGTCGCGAATCCGCGCGGCGGCGGCGTCGAGGTCGGCGGTCTCGTCGATCATCACCGGAACGTTGCCGGCGCCGACGCCGATGGCCGGCGTGCCGCTGGAATAGGCCCGGCGGACATTGTCCTGAGAACCCGTGACCGCAACGAGGTCGCAGGCGCGCATCAATGCCTCCGTCGAGTCCTTCGTGACCGGCGCGGGCAGGATCTGCACGAGGTCGGCGGGCAGGCCGATGGTCTCAAGCTCGGCGCGCATCAGATCCACCACGCGGGCGGTGGTGCGGTAGCCCAGCGGCGAGGGCGCGATGACGATGGCGTTGCGGCCCTTGATCGCCATCATCGCCTTGTTGACCGGCGTGGCGCCGGGATTGGTCGAGGGCGTCACCGCCCCAATCACCCCCATGGGCTTTGCGTATTTCACGAGGCCCCGGGCGACGTCGTGCTCGATGACGCCGACCGACCTGCCGCGGAGCAGGTCGCGCAGGGTGCCGAACGTCTTGCGTTGCTTCTTGACGACCTTGTCCGCGACGTTGCCCAGGCCGGTATCGGCCACGGCCAGTTCGGCGATCTCCCGGGCGTGTTCGGGCTTGTACAGGGCCCAGGCGAGGGCCCGCACCGCGGCGTCGGCGCGATCTTGGTCCACCCCGGCGAAGCGGCGCTGGGCGGCGCGCGCCCGCTCCATCACGGCGGCGACGGGTCCGTGGGTGGCCGGATCGTCCGGCTGGGCGAGGGGCATGACGGCGGCAGGCGACATGGCGCGCTCCTTCGAGTTGGCGAGGGCATTGCGGGTGGCGGGGGGACGGCCAGGGGCCGGATCCGGTCAGGCAGTCGGCCTGACCGGGACGGGACGGCTGAGGACGCGATCGTCCCGGTGCGTGTCCACGAAGGGCTCGTTGGGCCGCATCCGCAGGGCGAGGCCGGCGCCGACGAGCAGCAGTCCGAGGGAGGCCACGAACGGGAGGTCCCATCGACCGGTCATGTCGATGATCAGCCCGAACACCACCGGGGAGATCATCCCCGCGAGGCCGAAGCCGAAGTTCATGAAGCCCGAGGCCGTGCCCGAATACTGGGGCGCGATATCCATCGGCACCGCCCAGATCGGCGCGACGATCAGCTCGGCGAAAAAAAACGCTCCGGAGAGGCACAGGGTGATGGTCAGGAGGTCGGTCGTGAACAGCACCGGCAGCATGAACGCGAAGGCCCCGAGGAAGCCGACCACGATGACGCTGACGCGGGCTCGCGCCACGTCTCCCGTGCGCCGCAGGATCCGGTCGCTGACGATGCCGCCCACCGTGTCCCCGACGACGCCCGCGAAGAACACGCCCGAGGCGAAAATCGCGGATTTCTTGATGTCGAGATGGTGCTGGTGGAGGAAGTACGAGGGGATCCAGTTCAGGAACAGCCAGAGCGTCCAGCCGTAGCAGAAGTCGGTGAGCGTCACCGGCAGCATCCGACGGAGCAGCCGGCCCCACGGCACCGCCCTGCGCTCGCCCGCGATCTTCACCGGCGGCAGGACGGCGATCTCCTCTTCCGTGACGCCCTTATGCTCGCGGGGATCGTCGCGGAAGTAGAACCACCACAGGCCGACCCAGGCGAAGCTGACAAGGCCGACGATGATGAAGCTGTCGCGCCAGGAGAGCGCCACGATCATGAGCGCGATGAGCGGCGGCGTCAGCGCGTTGCCGAGCCGGGCGGCGGCATGGGTGATGCCTTGCGCGAAGCCGCGCCGGTCGGCGGCCATCCAGTTCGCGAGCGCGCGGGTCGCCGTCGGGAAGGCGGAGCCCTCGCCGATGCCGAGCAGGAAGCGGGCCGCGACGAGGGACATCGCCCCCTCCACGAAGCCGATCATCACCGTGGCGAGGGACCAGATCGTCCCGCAGATCAGGAGCGTCTTGCGCGGCCCCAGCCGGTCGCCGAGCCAGCCGCCGGCGATCTGGAAGAAGGCGTATGGATAGGCGAAGGCAGAGAAGGCGAGACCGAGTTCGACATTGGTCAGGCCCAGGTCTTTCTGCATGGCCGGGGCGGCTGTGCCGATATTCACCCGATCGATGTAGGTGATCAGGTACATCAGGCAGATGACGAACAGGACCCTGTCCGTCGCCTTGAAGCGTACGAGCCGTAGCATTCCGCCCTCCTGAAAAGGGGGCGCCTGGGCGTCCTCGACTCGTCCGCATGCGACGGCGTGCGGGTCACGAGAACCCGGCGTCCTTCCTACGTTTCCACCGTGACCGGCGCGAGGGGTGTCGGGTCTGAAGCCCGATTTTTCGGTCCCTCACGGTCCGATGACGGCACGCTAGCCATTGCGTGATGTCAGGAGAAATCTATTCTCTTCATCCCGATCATTCAAAAAATTGATCGATATGATTCCGGATTTTGAGATACCCCTGCTGAGAACCTTCGTGGCGGTTCACGATACCGGGAGCATTACGCTGGCCGGGAAGCAGGTCGGACGGACCCAGCCGGCGATCACGCACCAGATGCACCGGCTCGAGCGGGCCGTCGGGCGCCCTCTCTTCGACGGCGAGCGGCGCCACGGGGCGCTGACCCGCGACGGCGAGGTTCTTCTCGCCTATGCCCGCAAGCTTCTGAGTCTCAACGACGAGATCCGCGATCGCTTCGGCGGCCCTGACGTCTCCGGCCGGGTGCGGCTCGGCGTGCCGGATCTCTACGCGGCCTTCCTGCTGCCCTCAGTGCTCGCCGGCTTCGCGCGGGTCTATCCCCAGGTCGAGATCGAGTTGCGCTGCTTGCGCAGTATCCAGCTCCGCGCCGCCCTCGTTCGTGAGGAGATCGATCTTGCCCTGATGACCAAGCAGCCGGACCAAGAGGGCGGCGTCATCGTGCGGGAGGAGCCCCTGGTCTGGGTCGCGGCGCGCGACTTCGATCTCGATCTGCGGGCGCCCCTGCCGCTGGCGCTCCTGCCGTCCGGCAGCCTCTACCGCCAATGCGCCCTCGACGCCCTGGAACAGGTCGGGCGAAGCTGGACGATCACGGCGGTGAGCGACAGCATCGCCGGGCTGCAGGCGGCGGTCCATGCGGGGCTCGCCGTCTCGGTCTTTCCCCTGTGCGCTGTGGACGGGGCGATCTGCCGCCTCACCACCGCGAGCGGATTGCCGGACCTTCCGGCACTCCGGATCGTGTTGCAGCGCAAATCGAGTGACGTCTCATCGGCCGCTGAACATCTGGCGGAGTATATCCTGTCGGAACTCGGTACTATGGGGGGATGATCGCCCCCGCCTGCTCCGGAAGCAACCCGGCAATGCGGCGGCGCGACGCAATTGTTTTTGCGGTGCAGCAGACAAGATGGTAGGTCGTTTCGGCGACTTAACCACTTCTGCTGCTGTCATGAACCATCTCGAACGCGCGCGCGACATCCTCCCGATCCTCGCCGCGCTCTACGCCATGGTGATGATCGCCAACATCCATGCCGCGGCGCGCCCGGTGCTTCCCGTCAGCACGGGTATCGCCGCAACACGGGTGGTCTCAGGCCTCAAGTGGCATATGCTCGAGATCGCTCGGAACGAGCGCAACGAGGCGATTCTGTTTCCCGGGAACTGAGCGGCCGGCGAAGAGAAAGCCGCACGGAAGCGATCCCCCGCGCGGCCGATAGTCCCGACGGGATCAGGCCGGCGGCCGCTGAGGGCGCATGTCCGACTTCTCGATGCCCGCAATCGGGACAGGCTTCTTCATCGCATCCCGGCGGAAGGGCTCGCCGAGTTCCTGGTTCAGGATCACTTCGATGAAGGTGGTGACCCCGCGCGACTGATCCTCGCCCGCCTGCTGGATGGCCTGGGTCAGGTCGCGGGTGTTGTCCACCCGGACGCCCTTGAAGCCGCAGCCCTCGGCGATTTTCGCGTAGCTGAGCTTCGGGTCGAGTTCGGTGCCGACGAAGTTGTTGTCGTACCAGAGCACCGTGTTCCGCTTCTCCGCCCCCCACTGGTAATTGCGGAAGATCACCATGGTGATCGGCGGCCACTCGTCGCGGCCGATGGAGGTCATCTCGTTCATCGAGATGCCGAAGGCACCGTCCCCCGCGAAGCCGAAGACGGGCGTGTCGGGCTGGCCGATCTTCGCGCCGACGATGGAGGGAAAGGCGTAGCCGCAGGGGCCGAACATGCCGGGCGCGAGATACTTGCGGCTTCGCTCGAAGCTCGGATAGGCGTTGCCGATGGCGCAGTTGTTGCCGATGTCGGTGGACATGATCGCGCCCCGGGGCATCCCGGCCTGGATTGCCCGCCATGCCTGACGGGGCGACATCCGGTCCCTGTCTCGCTCTTGGGCCTCCCGGTTCCAGGTCGTGCCCGGATCGTCGTCCTCGTGATCCAGGGAGGTCAGGGCCTGCGCCCAGGCGGACTTCGTCTGGTGGATCAGCGCCTTGCGCTCCTGGCGGCCGGCATTGCCCGCCTCGGACGAGAGCTGTTCGAGGAGTTGTCGGGCGACCTGCCTCGCATCACCGCAGATACCGACCGTAATCGGCTTCGTCAGGCCGATCCGGTCCGGGTTGATGTCGACCTGGATGACCTTGGCCTGTTTCGGCCAGTAATCGATGCCGTAGCCCGGCAGGGTCGAGAACGGGTTGAGGCGGGTGCCGAGCGCCAGCACCACGTCGGCCTTGGCGATCAGTTCCATGGCGGCCTTCGAGCCGTTGTAGCCGAGTGGTCCTACGGCGAGGGGATGGCTGCCGGGAAAGGAATCGTTGTGCTGATAGCCGGAGCACACCGGCGCATCGAGGCGTTCGGCAATCGCCGCCGTCTCCTGCACGGCGTCGCCGATCACCACGCCGGCGCCCGCGAGGATCACCGGGAACGTCGCCGCCGAAAGGATCTCGGCCGCGTCCGCGATGGCCTGCCGGCCGCCGGCCGGGCGCTCCAGGCGCACGATCTGCGGAAGCTCCACGTCGATGACCTGGGTCCAGAAATCACGCGGGACGTTGATCTGCGCCGGGGCGCAGCCGCGCCATGCCTTCTCGATCACGCGGTTCAGGACCTCGGCGACGCGGGAGGCATCGCGCACCTCCTCCTGGTAGCAGACCATGTCCTTGAACAGGTTCAGCTGTTCCACTTCCTGGAAACCGCCCTGGCCGATGGTCTTGTTGGCCGCCTGCGGCGAGACCAGAAGCATCGGCGTGTGATTCCAGTAGGCGGTCTTCATCGCGGTGACGAAGCCGGTGACGCCCGGGCCGTTCTGGGCGATGGCCATGGCCATCTTGCCCGTCGCGCGGGTGTATCCGTCGCAGATGAGGCCCGCATTCGTCTCGTGGGCGCAGTCCCAGAAGGTGATGCCGGCCTTCGGGAAGAGGTCCGAGACCGGCATCATGGCCGATCCGATGATGCCGAAGGCGTGCTCGATGCCGTGCATCTGCAGCACCTTCACAAAGGCTTCTTCCGTGGACATCCTCATGGCGCACCCTCTTGGTGTTTCCCCGCATCGGCCCCGCCGGGCCACGCGACCGCCCGCTCCGGATGTTCCTCAAGCGGGTTGTGACGCTTGAACCATCTCGATCCGGGAGGCGCTCGCAGGTCATTCATGGACCCGCGGGCGTCTGCTCGCAACAGAAATCTCGTTTTTTTGCTTTTGTCGTTCAACTTTTTGGAATAAGGGTTGTTTCTTGATGGAAGACACGGTCGAATCCTCTCCGGCCCTCAAAGCTTTCGGTCTCTTGGAGGCGATCGCCGCCATGGATCACGCCCCGACGCTCGCGGAACTGACAGAAGTCGCCAACCTTCCGAAGCCGACGCTGCACCGCTGGCTGACGATGCTGGAGGGCGCCGAGCTGCTGCGGCGGCTGCCGGACGGGCGGCGCTACGAATTGGCCGCGCGGTCCACGGCGCTGGCCTTCGCCATCCTGTCGAACAATCCCGGTTCGATCCGCCGGCACCAGATCCTGCAGGGGGTCGTCCGCGAACTCGGGGAGTCGTGCAATCTCACGCTGCTGCAAGGGGGTGAAGTCATGTATCTCGACCGCGTGGAGGCGTCCCTGCCCCTGCGGGTGGCGTTTCAGAAGGGCTCCCGCGTGCCGGTCCATTGCTCGGCGAGCGGCAAGCTCTTCCTCGCGCTCATGCCCCGGGGCCGGCGGGAGCGCCTGCTCGTGAGCCTGCCGCTCGACAAGCACACCGCCAACACGCTGACGGATCCCGCAGCCCTCGACGCTGAGCTGCAGCAGATCAAGCGGCAGGGCTATGCCCTCGACGATGAAGAATTTCTGACCGGCCTGTTCTGCATCGCCGTGCCGATCTTCGACCGGGCGGGCAGAGACTGCATGGCGGCTCTGGCGCTCCAGGCTCCCGTCGTCCGCCTGTGGCGGGAGAACGCGCCCGATCGCTTGCCCGTGCTCCGCAACGCCGCATCGGCGCTGGCCGCGACGCTCATCTGACACCCTGGGAGATCTCCATGGACATGCCGCGAGTGGCGCCTTCGTATCCTAGGATGGACGACCTCGCGCATCGGGCCAAGACTTCCGGGGCCGTTCGCGTTGCTGTCGTCTACCCCTGCGAGACGGGGGCGCTGGCGGCGGCCCTGGAAGCGGCCGACCTCGGCTACATCGATCCGGTCCTGATCGGCCCCACCGCCGTGATCCGCCGGATCGCCGCGGAGGCCGGGCTCGATCTGTCAGACCGGGAGATCGTGGAGGCGGGGGATCCGCTGGCAGCCGCCCGGCGGGGCGTCGCCCTGGCGGGAGAGGGAGCGGTCGGCGCGCTCATGAAGGGATCCCTTCACACCGACGAGCTGCTCGGCGCCGTCGTCGCGCGGGAGAGCCCCCTGCGGATGGGCCGGCGCACCAGCCACGTGTTCTGGTTCGATTGCCCCGCCTACCACAAGCCCCTGATGCTGACCGACGCGGTCGTCAACATCGCCCCCGGTCTGATGGAGAAGGCCGATATCATCCGCAACGCGATCGATCTCGCCCACGACCTCGGCAACGCCAACCCCAAGGTCGCCATCCTGGCCGCGGTCGAGACCGTGAATCCGGCGCTGCCTTCAACCATCGACGCGGCGGCCCTGTGCAAGATGGCCGACCGGGGGCAGATTTCAGGGGCGATCCTTGACGGTCCGCTCGGGTTCGACAACGCCGTGTCCCTTACCTCGGCCCACACGAAGGGCATCGTCTCGCGCGTGGCCGGCGAGCCCGACATCTTGGTCGTTCCCAACCTCGATGCGGGCAACACCCTGTACAAGTCGCTGGTCTATCTCGGCGGCGCTGCCTGCGCGGGGCTGGTGCTCGGCGCCAGGGTGCCGATCATCCTCACGAGCCGCGCCGACTCCGTCAAGGCGCGCATCGCCTCCTGCGCCCTCGCCACCCTCGCCGCCGCGCCCCGGCCGAACTGACACCATGGTTTCGTCGTATCCCGCTCCGGGTGCACAGGGGTCCGGCGTCAGGTCGACGGCATTGTCCGTGCATCGCCTCGGCGCGGAGGGTCGCTGGGATCGGCATCGCATGGCTGCCACGGATCACGCCGTCGCCTGGACGCAATTGTTCGGCGCGCTCGATCGCGCCGGCTTGGCGCTTCACCTACAGATCCGTCGGGCGATCGTCGTCGCCATCGAGCGGCGGGTCCTCACACCGGAGGCGCGGCTCCCCTCCTCCCGCCAGTTGGCGAGCTTGCTCGGCGTGGCGCGCAACACCGTCGTGGCCGCCTATCAGCGATTGATCGACGAGGGGTTCCTCGTCTCGCATGAGCGCAGCGGTATCTTCCTCGCGCCCGGAACGAAGGCCCGCGAGGAGAGCCCACCGCGTCCGAAGCCCTCCCTCGACTGGTCGGGCCGCCTCGCCATCCGGCCATCGCAGCTCCCGCAGATTACGAAGCCCCGCGATTGGTTAAGCTACCCCTATCCGTTCGTCTTCGGCCAGTTCGACCCATCGTTGTTCCCGGCCAACGACTGGCGCGAGAGCGTGCGGGCGGCGTCCAGCGTCGCTGAGATCAACGGCTGGGCCGGAGACCTCATCGACGAGGACGATGCCGACCTCGTGGAGCAGCTGCGCCTTCAGGTTCTGCCGCGCCGGGGCGTCTTCGCGGGGGCCGACGAGGTGATGATCACCATCGGCTCCCAGCAGGCCCTGTCCCTCCTGACGCAGCTCCTGGTCGGGCACGCGACCCCCGCCGGGATCGAGGATCCCTGCTACCCCGACACCCGCAACATGCTCGGGCTCGCGACCTCCGACCTTGTCCCGCTCACCATCGACCGGCACGGGGTGGTGCCGGATGCGGTCTTCGCCGGGCGCGCCATCGCCTTCGTGACGGTGGGGCACCATTGCCCGACCACGGCCGTGATGCCGCTGGAGCGGCGCCGCGCGCTGCTCGACGCGGCCCGGCGCCACGACGTCCTGATCGTCGAGGACGACTACGAAGCCGACCTCGCGGTGGAGGGCGAGATCCCTTCGCTCAAGAGCCTCGATGCGGACGGGCGGGTGATCTATGTCGGCAGCTTCTCGAAGGTGCTCGCGCCCGGCCTGCGCGTCGGCTACGTCGTCGCGCCCCGCGCGGTCATCGCGGAATTGCGCGTGCTCCGGCGGCTGATGCTGCGCCACCCGCCCTCGAACAATCAGCGCGCCACTGCGATGTTCATCGCCCTGGGGCATTACCGCGCGCACCTGCACCGCACCGCCGCCGCCCTGGAGGAACGCGCCGCCTGCATCGGCAGCCTCCTGCCGCGTCTGCTGCCCGGCTTCCGCTGGCGCCGCGACCCTGGCGCAACGAGCTTCTGGATCGAGGGACCGCGGGGGCTCGACGCGCGAGGTCTCACCGAGCGGGCACGGGCACGCGGCGTACTCATCGAGCCGGGCGATATTTTCTTCGCCGATCCGCAGGCCGGGCGTGCCTGTTTCCGGCTGGGCTTCACATCGATCCGTACCGACCGGATCGAGGCGGGCCTCACCATCCTGGCGGAACTCGTGGTGCCTGCCGGACGCACCCCGGCCGCGTGACGTGTCCGCGCGCGTCTGAACAGGAACTGGACGCCTCGATCGCGAGCCTCTGGATCTCCCGGAACGCCCGGCCACCGGCCTAGACCCGTCGGGCCGATGCCCGCGGGCGAGGGACCTGACCGATGACCGAAGCCACCACCGAAGCGGGCCGCCGCACCCTGCTTGAGCACTTGTTCGCAGCCTTCAACCGCCACGACGTGGACGGTGTCATGGCCTGCTTCACCCCCGGCGTGGTGTTCGACACCGCCAGCGGGCCCGAAGCGCACGGGCGCCGGCTCACCGGCCAGGACGCCGTCCGTGCGGCCTTCGTCGGCGTCTGGACCGAGATGCCCGACGTCGCGTGGGCGGTCGCGGACCACACGATCGCGGGGGATCGCGCCACGTCGGAATGGCTGTTCACGGGCACGAGGCCGGATGGCAGGCGGATCGAGGTCGACGGCGTCGACCTATTCACCTTCGAGGGCGACCTGATCGCTCGCAAGAGCGCGTTCCGGAAGGACCGCCCGGTCCCGGCAGCTTGAGAGGAGAGCGGCCGTGACGCTGATCGCCGATCCGCAGTTGCGCCCGACCGGCGCGCCCTACGATCCGACCTACGACCCCCTGACTCACGCCACGCCCGGCACGAACCGGAACTATGCTCCGACCTATTGGGTCGCGACGGCCGGTCCTCCGCCCGCCGATGACGGCCCGATCACCGGCGATACCGATGCCGACGTGGTGATCGTCGGCTCAGGCTTCACCGGCCTGTCCTGCGCCCTGAGCCTCGCCCGCGATCACGGGATCAAGGCCACGGTGCTGGAGGCCAACCGGGTGGCGTGGGGATGCAGCACCCGCAACGGCGGCCAGGGCCAGACCGCCTCCGGGCGCCTCAGCCGCTCGCAATGGATCGCCCGCTACGGGCGCGAGACCGCCCTGAAGCTCCATGCCGAGATCATGGAGGGGTTCGACTACTTCACGGACCTCGTGCGCGAGTTCGACCCCGACCCGCAGGCCGGCGGCCACATCTACGTGGCGCACCGCCCCCGCACCTACGAGAAGCTCGCCTCGGAATCGGCGCTCGCCAACGCGGTGTTCGGCTACCGGACGCGGATGATGGGGGTCGACGAGCTGAAGCGCGACTGGCTCGACGAGGTCGGAGCGGTGGGCGCCCTGCACGAGCCCCTGGGCATCGGCATCCACCCGGCGAAATTCGCCTTCGGTTATCTCCGGGCCGCCCGCGCGGCGGGGGCGAAAGTCCATCCGTCGAGCCCCGTGCTCGGGATCGACCGCGACGGCGCGGGGTTCCGGGTGCGCACGCCCCACGGCACGGTGCGGACGCGGGCGATAGCCATCGCCACCGGCGGTTACACCAGCCAGGGTCTTCACCCGCACCTGCGCAGCCGGGTCATGCCGATCCTGTCCAACGCCCTCGTCACCCGCCCGCTCACGCCGGAAGAAGCGACGGCCACGATCCGCACGACCACCTTCGTCACCGATACCCGCACCCTGCGCTTCTACTATCGCCGCCTGCCGGACAACCGTGTTCAGATCGGCAGCCGCAGCGCGATTACCGGGGCGGACGCCACGCATCCCCGGCACCTGCAATTGCTGGTCGACGGGTTGCACGCGAAGTTTCCGGTGCTGGAGGGGATCCGCGTCGATTACTCGTGGTGGGGCTGGGTCGATGTCAGCCACGACATGATGCCTCGGATCGTCCAGCCGGAATCCGCTGTGCCCCTGTTCTACAGCCTCGGCTACGGTGGCAACGGCGTCTCCTTCTCGGCCCAGGCCGGGCGGCGCCTCGCAGGGCTGGTGGCCGGACGCAAGCCCGCCGGCCTGCCGATCTTCGAAGGCCCACTCCCGGGCCATCCCTTCGCCCCCTTCCGCCGGATCGGCCAGCGGATGCTCTACCGCTGGTACCACCATCGCGACGAGGCGGCGTGACGGGCGCCCCTCACGCCGCCTGCGCCGCGTCGAGGTTCGGGGGCCTGATCTCTCCGACCCTGTGGCAGGCCACGGCATGGCCCGGGCCGACGGGGAGCAGGGGCGGATCCTCGGCGCGGCAGCGATCCACCGCAAACGGGCAGCGTCCGGCGAAGCGGCAGCCTGCGGGGAGATCGATCGGGCTCGGCGGCTCGCCGCGGACGAGGTAGCGGCTCTTCAGGGCGTCGCGGGCCGGGCCGGCCGGTACGGCCGCCGCGATCAGCGACCAGCTATAGGGGTGGCGCGGGGCGGAGAAGTACGCCGCCGTCGGCGCCTGCTCGACGATCCGGCCGAGATACATCACAGCCACCGCGTCGCAGAGGTGCTGCACGACCCCGAGGTCGTGCGAGATGAAGACGTAGGCGAGGCCCCGCTCCGCCTGGAGCCGGACGAGCAGGTTGAGGATCTGCGCCTGGATCGCGACGTCCAGCGCCGAGACCGCCTCGTCGCAGACGATGATGTCGGGTCTCGTCGTCAGCGCCCGCGCGATGCAGAGGCGCTGGCGCTGGCCGCCGGAAAACTGGTGGGGGAACAGGCTCTTGGCGTCCGGCGGAAGGCCGACGCTGGCGAACAGATCATCGAGGCGCGCGGCCGCCTCTCGCCGGGAGAGGCTTTCCAATATCCGGCACGCGACGGCCCACACGATGGTCGGAATCGTCGTCAAAGCGCGCTTGGCGCAGGCTGACACCGACGAAGACGATGGGCCGGATCATCTCCTGATCGTGGGGCCGGTCCGCGACATCCTTGCGCTGGGAGATCCGCGATGAGCCTGCCGCCAAAGCTCTCGCCCGGCGCGATCCGGGATGAAAAGCGCCGCGTGATCAGCGGGAGCGCTCGGCCTGCTGCTACACACGTGGCGGCTCCGCCGGGTGCGCTGGGCTTTCGCCACGCTCAACCGGCGTCTGGTCGCGTACGAGGATTGGCGCGCCGCCGGCCTGACCATCAAGGCCGACTGAACGAGAGATCCCCGGCCGCCTCAGCGGTCCGGGGTTGCCCCAAACACATATTTTTATCAATATCTCATCGAGGGCGTGATAATAATTTTAATAAAACCTATAAAAAGCCGCTATAAATATACACACAGCGACGTAAATGAATATTAAAAGCGCTATTCCACCATTTTATGTAAGTTTAACATAGCTCACGACTGCTAATTCGAAAATTAATCCAAATAAATCTAAAATACCAAGTTATTTCTCCATTCAAGCACCTGCTTATCCTTGGGCTGAATAAGCTGCAACAGCTTTGGGCCCCATTTGTCGGCCCAAAATCTTGCGGCGATCCGCACTTTTCCACATTCCATCCGTTAACCCACAAGTCTGGGTTTTCCTTAATGTCGGTCTTCCATTAATTAAATAGTTGCTCAGCCTAATAGTCGTTGACAACGTCAGACATGTCCGAAAGTAATACTAAAGCGTCAGGCGCACCCAGCTATTTTCTTGGAGACCAAGCTAGGAGGAATGGACCCTGACCTGTGAGATCAGAGCCCACAGACGTTGCTGCATCAATCGCCTTTTGCGATAAAGCTAATCCATAATGAGCTATAGCATCTTCGCAAACTTTCTCTCGACTTCTGGCATTTAGCGATAAAGACAGCTTATCATTTTCGACAGGCCAAACCGTCACCATTTGTGCACTTAAAGGGGCTTTCACGTCACTGATGTGTAAAATGACGCTTGCATATGTTCGGCAGAACATATCAAAACGATTTTTATTTTCAGAAGTAGAACGACTTTTAAACGCTAGGATACCATAGGCTTTGAATTGCTCTGGGGGATACTGGCTGGGGCCGGCAAAGATTCGTGATGGGAAGACTTCGGATGGTGGCTTTACACTAGCTTGTTCAATAACATGGGAATTGTCAGCGATACTCCACCTCGCATAATTAACAATTACGTCAGAATTAGTTGAAATAATACCTATGGCTGCAGAAATCTGGAAAAAGTTAAGCGTAAAAAATGATATGACCCATTTTCTGCTGCTTGGATCCTAACAACTTCAATAACAGAAGATATCAATACAATAACAGCAAACAAATCAATTATTATAGTAATCGCACCTATTTATAGACCTCAAAGAAATTCTTGAATGTGAAGCTACCGCTATCGAGCCGCACGGCAACCGTAGCAGTCACCTCATACTCGAAGAAACAATCCGAAGCTGGCTATGTCAAAGGCTCTAAGCAACGAACTGGATCTCGGTAGGCGGTGATTCGGTCCCGTAGCCTATCTGGGATGAGCAGTCGTCACCATGCCAGACCGCCTGATCACGCTTGGGTAGGCCGCCTCCGCGTTGCGGATCTGGCGGGCCTCGTGGATCGCTTTGCGGGTCAGGCCGAGGTCGGCAACCGTGGCGAGGGTGTTCCCCTGTGGAACACCCTCTTGGTGTTGGTTCGACCCGAGCTTTGCTACATCGCCCCGCTCCTGCGCGGCGTCGTATTCATCCGCGAGCCGGCGCTTGGCCTGCGCCTCGATCTCGAGGGCGTCGGCCTGCGCCCTGTGAGCGGCCGTGATCAGCTCATCAATCTCCCGGTTTGAACGGCGGCTCCTTGCCCGGCGGCACGCTCTCCTCAGCCATGCTCAGCAGCATGGCGACCGTCACATAGGTACCGGTGAGCGTAGTCAGATCGACGACGCCCTGGTCTCCGAGCACTGCCTTGGCGCGTGCGAAGGTCTCGTCCGAAACCGCCTGCTTCGTGGAGAGCTCCATGCAGAAGTCGTACACGGCGGCCTCGTCCGGCTTCATACCCTCCGGTCGTTTGTTGGCCTTCAGATCGGCCGCGACCTGCTCGGAGAGCCCGGCTTTGATCGCCAGCGGGTAGTGAGCGTACCACTCGACCTGCGAGCGCCAGAGGCGCCCCTGAATCAGGATAGCGAATTCGTTCAGCCGGGTCGGGACCGACGTGTGCCAGCGCAGGTAGTCGAGAAGATCGTACATCCGCTGCGCCATTTCGGGGCTGCGGATCATCGGGTTGTACGGGCCGCCGATGCCAACGCTCGACACCTTCATGATCTTCTCGCCGACCGGACGCTGGGCCGGCGTGAGCTGTTCCATCGTCAGCTGAGGGAAGCGCGGTTCGCGACCGACAGCGCTCGTGGATGTCTGGGCCACGGACCATCCTCCGGCGGCCGCCACTACGGCGACAGCAGCGAAGCTTTTGGCTCTGAGCAGGCTCACGGATCCCTCCCTGGCACGGGCGCGCTCAGGCGCGCCTCTGTGTAAGGGGATAGTCTGTCATGCCTCCTCAGAGATCCAGTGTCCCCAACCGAGCTATGTCTTGCGCCCTGTTGGCCGCCGCTCTCACGTTCTCCGGCTACGTCGTGCTGCTCGGATGGCGGTGAGGGGAGGGTACTCAGTCAGAGGGAATTCCCGCCGCACACTCGCTCGACGGCATCACCGCTGTCCTCGGGCCGCGTATTGAAAGCGATCGGCACCGTCGGCACGGTCTCCCGGGCCGTGTTGATCAAGGCCTCGAACACCGGCAGATGCCGCGGCCAGGATCGTACACCGGCGCCGATCACAAGGCAGTCATACGAGCCGGAAGTGAGCATCTGCTTCAGGATGGGTCCAGCCTGATCGTCCGGGCGGATGAAGCACTGCTCGGCCATCCAGCCGCGGTCGCGCATATCCTCCAGCGCGATCTTGATCCCGTGGTGGATCTTCTCGGCGTTCAGCCCCGGCGGGAGAGCAGGGTCCGAGAAGTCGACCGCTTCTGGTTCGTAGCCAACCATCAGAACGCGCATCGGACCCTCCGGCGTCGGGCGGCAGATCGAGGCAGCCGTTCACGCGAGCTAGGGTCGAGGGGCGCGGCCTCAAGCCGCGATCCCATCTCCGCACAGGCGAAAACCGGTGCAGCGCTTTTTGGGTCAAAGTTGGGGTTATTGGGCCGTTGCGCCAGCAAAACCGAGCTAAACTATTGATTTTGTTGGCGCGCCCTACGGGAATCGAACCCGTGTTTTCGCCGTGAAAGAGTGGTAACGAGGCATTTTGCGGCGGTCGGCGAACGTCGACGAACTCCTAATCTGCTCTGTAGACAGAGTCTTTCGTCCTTGCAGGTTCGCTAGCGTCCGCCTACGCCTTTTCCGTACGATTTCCGTACGGAAGCGGAGAGGGCGCCATGGCTCGCACGGTACGCAACGCCAAGCTCGACACGCGTTCTGGGCGCGCCAAGCTCGCCCCTCGGCGCGAGCCATACTGGACGGTGATCTCGACCGGCTGTGCCGTGGGCTACCGGCGCGGCGCCAATGGCGGTACGTGGGTCGCGCGGATGCGTGACGGAGCCAAGCAGCATTACGACGCGCTCGGCGCCGCCGACGATAGCCGGGATGCCGACGGCCTGATCGTGTTCTCGTTCGCTCAGGCTCAAGAGCGGGCGCGTGTCTACTTTGCTCGGAAGGCGCGCGAGCTCGCCGGCTTCGATGAGGAGGCGGTTGAAGTCCCCTGGACGGTCGCGATGGCGCTGACCGACTACCTCGCCGCGCGGGAGCGACGCGGGTCGAAGGGCGTGCGGGCAGACCGCTACGCAGCTGAGGCACGCATCCTGCCGGTGCTCGGCGCGCTCGAATTGACGGCGCTGACGACGAAGCGCATCCGCGACTGGCACCATGATCTGGCCGAGGCGCCGAAGCTGCGCCGGACCGCGTCTGGGGAAGAAACGCAGCGTTTGGCCATTGTCGATTCGACGGACCCGGAGGCCGTGCGGGCGCGGCGCGCGACGGCCAACCGAGTGCTGACGGTCCTGAAGGCCGCGCTCAATCATGCGTTCCAAGAGGGCAAGGCCAGCTCGGACGAGGCTTGGCGCCGGGTGAAGCCCTACCGGGAGGCTGATGCCGCTAAAATCCGTTATCTGACCGCGGCCGAGTGCCGGCGCCTGCTCGACGCCTGCGCCGGGCCATTCCGAGATCTCGTGCGCGGCGCACTAGCAACAGGGTGCCGCTACGGCGAGCTCGGGCGGATCCGGGCGTCCGACTTCGACGCGCAGGCGCGCACCGTGATGATCGCCAAGTCGAAGCAAGCCAAGCCGCGCCATATCGCACTGAGCGATGAAGGGGCCACCTTCTTCGCCGCGCTCACCGCCGAGCGGCCGAGGACCGCGCTGGTCTTCTCCCGGACGGATGGAGGAGCCTGGGGAGCCTCACACCAACAGCGGCCGCTGATCGAAGCCTCGGCGCGGGCGGGACTTGAGCCGCCGTGCACCTTTCACATCCTACGGCACACCTACGCCAGCATGCTGGCAATGAGCGGGGTGCCGATGCGCGTCATCGCCGACCAGCTAGGGCACGCCGACACGCGCGTCACCGAGAAACACTACGCCCATCTCACGCCGACCTACGTGGCCGAGGCGGTGCGCCGATCGCTGCCAAAGCTCGGCCTAATTGACGCGCCATCCGCCCCCGAACATTTTAGAAGCGCAGAATGACTACAGAAACTCACAATACCGAATTGGATTGACTTTGATTATGTTTCTTGACAGCAAATATGTTAGCCGCAAACTGCAGGTTTACGCAACTTTCTCGTAGCCGGCCGGAAGCGGATACGAAACTCCAATACGGCGAAAGCCAGCCAGAGAGATTAATGAGAACCGCGTCGCTGGGATTTCCGGCCTCATGGCGGAGATGGAGGGAATGTCCCGTCGGCCCGCGGACCCAATATTTTTACAATAACTTAGCCTGGATGAAGCCTGCGCCGGGTGCGGGTGGCCTAGGGCGTGAGCCAGGAGCGATTGGCAGCGGACGCCGGCGTGGACTGGGCCTACCTGGGCGGGCTGGAGCGGCAGGCGGAGATCCCGACGGTGGACCTGCTCGACCGGGTGGCCGGTGCGCTCAGCGTGCCGCTGGGTGAGCTGTTCTCAGCGCCGGGACCGGACGAGGCGCCGCCGGCCTCGCTGCGAGGCGGACAGCGTAAGGGTTAGAAACCGGAAGAACAGTAGGCCAGAACCGGAAAACTCACACTGGAGTGTTCTAGATTGTTGAGGTTCAGTTGCTGGTTAGGTCAACACGCTTGGGGTTCAGCGTTCTGGCCGACACACTCGTTCAGAGATAGAAGTATCATGAAGCTGAAGATGCGAACGATCAGGTGTGGTGATCGTCTCTTCATTGGTGAGCTTGATCGCGACAGGCACGCCCTCCAGAGCGTAGCGTCGCAGTGGTCCCGTGAAGGCGACCGGCGCGATCTCAGTCAGCGTCAAAGGTTTCTACCGCGGACGCTTGGTGCTGAGCCCGCCGACAAACTTCCGCTGGGTGCTGCATCTAGGGCGCCGTAAGTGATCAGCCTGATTTTGGCCTGTCGAGGAAGGGCCAGGGGTGTGCCTGCTCGTACGCGCGTGCAGCCCGGAGCACGAGGTCTTCCCGGAGATAGGGGCCGACGATCTGCAGGCCGACGGGCCGGCCATCACTGGTGAACCCACAGGGTACCGATGCCGCGGGGTGCAGACTGAGGTTGAACGGGTAGGTGTAAGGTGCCCAGTTCAGCCAATCGTCGCCGTACGCCCCGCCCGGCGGCGTATTGTGCCCGGCCGCGAAGGCTGGGACGGCGACGGTCGGGGTAAGCAGCAGGTCATACCGCTCGTTGAATCGGGCCATGGCGGCGTGCAGGGATGCCCGCGCACCGAAGGCTGTCGCGTAATCGGCCCCGGAGACACCTTGCCCCTTTCTGGCCAGAGCAAGCAGGCCGGGATCGAGTTCGCTCCACTGTGCCTGAGGAATCGGTCGGACTGCGGACCACGCGATCGTCAGCCAGATCGGTTCGAGGATCGGCATCGGGTTGGGGAACCCCGGATCCGCATGCTCCACACTGGCACCAAGCTGCGCAAACGCTTCAGCGGCCCGCCCGACGATGGCCTCGACCTCCGGGTCGAGCCGTTCGACGTAACCGAGCCTTGGACTCCACGCGATGCGCAGACCCTTGACGCCCTTGTCGAGCGACCCGACCAGATCCGGCATCGGTGCGTGCGACGAGGTTATATCGCGGGGGTCAGGGCCGCTGAGAGCCTGCAGCGCGACAGCAGCATCGCGAACCGTGCGGCTCACCGGCCCGAGGTGCAGCGTCGGGGCGGCCGGGACAGCCGCGATCCGGCCGAGGCTCGGCTTGATGCCGAAGACGCCGCAGAACGAGCTCGGGATCCGGATGGAGCCGGCGCCATCGGTCCCGAAATGAACGACGCCGAGGTTGAGCGCCGCAGCAGCGGATCCCCCGGCTGTCGACCCTCCCGTGGTCAGCAGCGTGTTCCACGGATTGCGCGTCAGCCCCGTCAGCGGGCTGTCGCCGACCCTCTTCCAGCCGAATTCCGGCATGCAGGTCTTGCCGATGACGACCGCGCCGGCGCGCAACAGGCGCTCCGCCAGAGGCGAGTTCTGGAGGGTCCCCGCATCCGAACCGGTTCGGCTACCCTTGCGCGTGGGGTGACCGGCCCAGGGGATGTTGTCCTTGAGCGTCACGGGGACGCCGTCCAGCGGACCCAGCGGCTTGCCGTCTCGCCAGCGGGCCGCCGATGCCTCAGCGGCGCTGAGGGATCCGTCCCGATCCAGAACGATGAAAGCGTTGACAACTGGGTTCAGCGCATCGGCACGTTTGAGGACCGAGGTCACGACCTCCGTCGGTGAGCAGGACCGATCGCGGTATGCCGCCTGAAGCTTTGCGCCGTCGAGGAGGGAGGGATCACGCCCTCTTTCCTCCGCTGAGGCGCGGCGGTGAAAGGGGGCGAGCGCGAGGGCCCCCGTGACCGCTCGCCGGGTCCAACCTCCGGAGGTGGCTCCCCCGTCAGGGTCTGAGAGGTCCGCCTCGTTGTGCTCACTGTCCGTACGGCCGGTCATCCTTGTGCTCCCCGTGGGTCAGCGTGCCAGGCCCGCGCTCGACGACGCGCAGGCCATCGGTGACGTTGGCGCCACCTTCCTCTGCAGGGCCAGGCCGACGCCGCTCAGCGTCAGGACAAAGGCGAGCATCTGTCGGGATCCGATCGTCTCATGGAGTGCGAGCGCAGCGGCGACCGTTCCGATGATCGGCACCAACAGCATGCCCGTGGTCGCCATGCCTGTCGGCAGCCGGCGCAGGGCGGCCTGCCAGCTGAGGTAGCAGAGCGCGAGCGGACCGATCGCCATGTAGCTGATGCCGGCCAGGCTCGGCAGGCTCAAGCCCCTGATCTCGGAGGCCTCGGTGAACAGGCTGATCAGCGTCATCGCCAGGCAGCCGAGCCCGACCTGCCACGCGGTGAGGGGGATCGGTGGCAAGTCGATCGGCCTTCGCTCGAGGACCGTTCCCAGCGCGAACAGGATAGCCGCGGCCAGGGCGAGGGCGATACCAGGCGCCTTCCGGAGGATCTGGCCGGTGCCGGTGCCGTCGACGAGGACGCAGATCCCGAGGATGCCGAGAGCGAGGGCCGCGAACCCGCGCAGGTCCGGACGCTCGCCGCGCAGAACCCAGGCGAGAAGCACGGCCCAGATCGGCATCGAGTACGCCAGCAGCGCGCCCTCCGGTACGGTGAGCCATCTCAGGGACAGACCGGTGAAACCCATCCAGGCGAAGACGTTGATCGCGGCGGCGAGACCGAGCCGTCCGAAAAGTGCGCGCGGCACCGTCAGGCGCTCACCGCGCCCGTAGGCGAGAAGGCCCAGTCCGGAGGCCGCAATGAGACCGGCGACGCCCCGCGCGAACATCCGTGCCGCGGAGCACGGGCAGACGATGAGGCTGCTGACGGCGGTGGTGGCCGACCTCGACGCGCTTGCGGCGACGGACCGCCGGCACGTCCAGGCGAGCTATGCGGCGATCAGCCGAGCATGACGGCGCCCTGGACCTTCAGCACCACCCCTACCCGGGGGGAGGGTCTGAACGATCGCGAAGGGGAGCACGGACCGCATGGGATCCCGAACGCGTCACACACGAGATTTTTTCCTCTGTCGCGTGAACGAAAAATCGGTGCCGGTTCGCCGGACAATCGAGCCGGTTGCGAGAACGCCGGGATGCTGCGCGAGAGGCGCGCCGGTGCCACCACCTCGGATCAATCCGGCCGGCTCGGCGTTCGGAGTTCGGCGGAAGTGGTCGCCCGATCGCGGCTGCCGCTGATGATGAGGCGTTAAGGGATCAACAGCGATGCTGTCGCCATCGGCCGCCATGGAGCGGGTGTCCGCGCTCGGACGCGCAGTAGGTTCGGCGGCAATGACGAGGAAGATGCCAGGAGTTTCGTCGCCCCCGGGTGGAGCCGTCGTGGTGGACGTGTTCTGCGGCGCGGGCGGCCTCTCGCTCGGACTGCGCGAGGCCGGGCTTGCGATCGCTGCCGGGATTGATCTGGATCCAGCCTGCCGATACCCCTACGAGCACAACATCGGCGCCAGCTTCCACGGTCGCGACATCATGGGAGTGTCCGCGGCCGAGGTGGCGACGATGTTCGGGGATGCTCCCGTCCGGGTGCTCGCCGGATGCGCCCCCTGCCAGCCCTTCTCAGGCTACACGACGAAGCGGCGTGAGAGCGATGGGCGGTGGAGGTTGCTGCTGGAGTTTCTGCGCGTCGTCGAGCAGATGCGTCCCGAGATCGTCACGCTAGAGAACGTGCCGCGGCTCACGCTGCTGCCGCTATGGGGCGAGTTCGTCCGCGCCCTCGAAGCCTTGGGCTACCACGTCGTCTGGAAGGTCGTGGACGCGGCCGACTTCGGCGTACCGCAGAACCGCCGCCGCGTCGTGCTCCTGGCGTCCCGCCTCGGCGCGATTACGATGCCCAAGGCGACGGAGCATGTGCATCGGACCGTACGAGACGAAGTCTTCGACCGCCCCGCCATCACGGCGGGAGAGTGCGATCGCCACGACCGGTTGCACCAGGCTCGCGGCCTGACCGCGATCAACTTGGAGCGCATCCGGATCGCCGAGCCGGAAGGGACTTGGAAGCGCTGGCCCGAGCACATGCGCGTCAAGTGCCATACCGAACCGACCGGCCGGACGTACCCCTCGGTCTACGGCCGCATGGCTTGGGACAAGCCGTCGCCGACGATCACCACGCAGTTCTACGGGTTCGGGAACGGCCGCTTCGGCCATCCGGAACAGGATCGCGCGCTGACCTTGAGGGAAGGCGCCATGCTGCAGTCGTTTCCGGCGGAATTCGAGTTCGTGCCACCTGGCAAGCCGATCGTCGCCCGCACCATCGGTCGATTGATTGGCAACGCCGTCCCGCCGGCCCTGGGTAGGGCGATCGGTCGAACCATCATCGAGCACATCGGCGTATAGTAGGCCGGATCAGGGCGGAGGCACCTGACCGACCGCAAGATAGCCGGATGCCTCCAGATAATCATCGACGTTCTCAAGTATGGCCTCGATGTAAGCCAGCGATCGGACGCTGATTTCTAGAAGCGCTCGCGCCGAATAGTCGCGTCCAATATCGTCATATGTTTTGAGGCCGTGCGAGAGGTCGTTCCTGACATCCTTGATGGTCAGAAGATCTGCCCCGTCCCTCGTTCGAGTTGCATCCGTGAAGTGACTGAAGCCGTATGTGCCGGCGATCTTACGGACAAGTCTGGCGTCTACGTTGCCCGAGAACTGATGATCCACATCGAGGGACATGGCGACGAAGTCTATCGGCATGTCCGCCAGGAGCACGTGATCGTCCGGGTTCTTCTTGCGCCGGAAGCCTTTCACGACCTCGCGGCGCAGCGAAGGCGACAGGCTGCCGAAGGCTACCCGCTGGCCGATCATCGTGTCGTGCACGCCGTCAAGGGCGCCGCGAGCCGATGCCTCGATCAGGTTGTAGAGGATCAGGAACGTCCCCGCACGCAGGACGTGCAGCCGTGCGAGATCGACTGGGCGTCCGCCGCCCGCTTGAGTCTCGCGGTCGGCCTTCGACACCACGGAGAGGTAGCGGCGCACCTGCGAGCGGCGGCGCCGGAAGTCCTCGACGAAGGCGCGACTCATCGGCCGAGAAGCCGATCGCGGACGTACTCGATCCGGCCAGTCACCCGGTTGCGGTTGTTGGCTGCGTCGGATGTGGTGAGCTCACGGAATTTCGGTTTGCTGAGATGCCCCACGAGGTCCCATGCGCCCGGCAGGGAGGAATCCTCTCGCATAGCCAGCGCGATCCCGACGGCGATCGCCTCGAACCGCACTCGCGGCGTCGACTTGGCGCTCGGGCTCTTCCGGAAGCCGTTCGGCAGAATTTCGGACACGAGGCGAAGCATGTCGTCCCAAGCGGCCCGCAAACGCGTCTCGGTCGGACCGCCGGGGCCCTCCTGTTCCATCGCGGCGTTCATGCGCTTCGCATAGTCGTCGACGAAGAGCGATACGACTTTGCCGGATTCGGTCTGGCCGTACGTGGTGTAGTCGTCCATGTAGGCGAAGAACCGTGCTGCTAGTTCCTCACGCTCGAAACGCTTTTCGGCCGCTTTGGATAGTGGTGCGAGGGTCTTAAAAGCTTCTTGACGAGCAACTTCGCGGACAAGATCTACGAATGGCCCGGGCATGCGGCCGCGTCGACTTTCCATGTCATTCAGGCGGACCGGGCCCGTGTTGATTCTGTCGAACATGTCGCGGCGGGTCTCCTCGTCCGCCTTTTCGGTCAGTTCGATGAGGCGCAGCGTGATCCTGCCGAAGCGGCGCTGGCGCGATGCGAGCATGTCGCCGAACCGGAAGCCATTGAGGCCCGGAAGCTTCTCCATGCCTTCGAGGACGAGTTCGCCGGTCAGGAACCGTGCCAGGGTGCGGATGCGCTGCGTGCCGTCCACGATCTCCAGTCGGCCTTCGAGGTCGGGATCCTCGTTGCCGACGTCGGCGACGAACAGGTACGGCACCGGCAGGCCGATCAGCAGCGACTCGATGAACTTCGACTGCCGCTTGTCCTCCCAGATAAGATCCCGCTGATAGTCAGGGACGAAGATCTCGTTCTCGCCCTCCAGCTTTCCGGTAAGGTGCTTCTCGACCAGCACCTCGACGGGGTATTCCCGCACGGTGTAGTCGACGACCTGCTGAACGGTGCGGATCTGCCGCTCGGCCTCGTCGATCTCGTCTTTGCTTTTCACCGTCCCGTCTCCGCTGCCACGAAGCTACCTATTGAGGCCGTCGCGCATGGACCGCCTGTCTCCGACCGACCGATCGCGGCTGATGGGGAAGGTGCGCGGCAAGGACACTACCCCCGAGATCAAGACCCGCAAGGTCGCGCACGCGTTTGGCTACCGATTCCGCCTGCATCGACGAGACCTGCCCGGATCGCCGGACCTTGTCTTCCCTGCGCGTCAAAAGGTGATCTTCGTCCACGGCTGCTTCTGGCACCGACACCCCGGCTGCCGGAAGGCCTCGACGCCGACGACCCGTCGCACGTTCTGGCAGGAGAAGTTCGATCGGAACGTTGAGAGGGATGTGCGCAAGGAGATCCAGCTTATCGCCGCCGGATGGGATGTGCTTGTGATCTGGGAGTGCGAAACGCGAGACGTAGAGCGGTTGACGAAGACGCTGCAGGAGTTCCTCGGCGCACCAGGTACATCGACCAAGCCTTAACCCAGCGGTCGTAGCAGCGCGGAGATGTCAGACCGCACCATACCCGTCGACCCTCCGCCCGCCATCGCCTCCTGGCGCGACCAACTCGAACGCCTGTCCGAGCACGCTTCCCCGTGCCGCTACATGGCTCCGACGCGGTGGGCCACGATCCGGGCCAGCGCGATAGCGTTCTGCGACTAGCACGGCGCCGAGTCCCACCGGCTCGGATGGACGGCGCCCGAGCTGTTCGCTGTCCGTCCCTAGCACGGCACGCTCCGGATCGACCTCTGCAGCGTGATGATGATTACCGGCAACCGGGCGCAGGCGGTAGGCCAGGGCCTGCGCGAGGCCGCGCTGGTCGAGGATCGTCGCCTGGATGATGCTCGCGTAGAGCGGCTCCTCGATGAGGGTGGCCTCCGCCTCGGCGCTCAGGGCCGCCCAAACCTCAGATTCCGCGGTGCCGCGGCTCGTGGCGCGCAGGGGCGACTGGGCTGAAGCCAGGGCGGTCATGGCATGTCGGTCTTGAATGGTGGACATGGAAGCGCAATGCCCCGGTCGGCTTCGATCATGGCACAGGCCGGAACAGGTCGGGCTACGATCCGCTGACCGACGAGATGGCCCTCGATGTCGTGGGTCAGCGCGTGGCGACAGGATTGAAGCCGGGATCGAGAAGGCCGTCGACCGCCGCGGCCACATCGGTGCCGGCCGGGATCACGCCGGCCTGCTGCAGGGCGATGCCGGCGGCCTTGATCGAGTCGGCCTGCGCCGGCCCGATCGCCGGCTGCGACAGGTCGGTGCGTTCCAGTTGGCGGGCGATCACCGGTTCGGGCAGCTTGGTTGCCGCCACCAGCGCCGCCGAGAGCGCCCGCGGGTCGGTCAGCGCGTAGGCGCGCGCCCGCTCGTAGGCCGCGATCACCGTCCGGACGAGGTCCGGATGCGCCTTGGCGAAGTCCTCGCGGACGTCGAGCAGGCCCCAGGTGTTGGCGGCCGCGTCGCGGTAGAACAGGACGTCGCCATTCTCGATCTCGGCGGACGCCATCATCGGATCGAGCCCCGCCCAGGCATCGACGTCGCCGCGATCCAGCGCCGTGCGCCCGTCCGGATGCTGAAGCCGGACGAGCTTGGCGTCCTTCTCGGTCAGGCCCGCCCCCTGGAGCGCGCGGATTAGGAAGATGTGCGGATCCGTTCCCCGGGTGACGGCGACGCGCTTGCCCTTCAGGTCGGCGGGTTTGGTGATGCCCGCGTCCTTGCGGGTGACCAAAGCCGTCCATTCGGGGCGCGAGAACGCGTAGACGGCCTTGATCGGGTTGCCGTTGATCCGCGCCACCAGGGCCGCGGCCCCAGCGGCCGAACCGAAATCGATCGCGCCCGCGTTGAGGAATTCGAGCGCCTTGTTCGAGCCGAGCGACTGGACCCAGCGCACCCGGATCCCCGTCGGCCTGAGCGCCTCCTCGAGGAAACCCTTGTCCTTCAGCAGGAGGCCCACCGGGTTGTAGGTCGCCCAGTCGAGCCGGATCTCCTTCGGATCCTCAGCGAGAGCCCCCTGCCCGAACGGTCCGGCTAAAGCCGTCAGCGCAATGCCGGCGGCCAAGACAACTCTGCGGATCGCGGACATAGGTGAAACCTTGCGTGCGCCGACGTACGGGGACGGCGAATCGGGGAAGTTTGGGATCGAAGCGTTCGGTCAAGTCGGCTGGCCGAGGATCCCCAGGATCTCCCGGCGAAGACGTACGATCTCGGCGTCGTCGCGGTGGCGCGGGTAGGGGAGCCTGACAGGCAGCTCAGCTCGGATCGCGGCTGGGCGGTCGCCGAGCACGATCACGCGCTGCGCCAGGACCAGCGCCTCTTCCACGTCGTGGGTCACCAACAGGGCGGTGAACTGCTTCTCCTGCCACAGCCGCAGGATCTCGGCCTGCATGGCCAGCCGGGTGAGCGCGTCGAGCTTGCCCAGTGGCTCGTCGAGGAGCAACAGGCGCGGCTCGTTCACCAGGGCGCGGGCGAGCGCGACGCGCTGCGCCATGCCGCCGGAGAGCTGGTGCGGATACGCGTCGGCGAAACCGTCGAGCCCGACGAGCCTAAGGGCAGCGTCGGCGCGCATCGCCCGCTCGCGGCCGATACCCTGGGCTTCTAGTCCGAGCGACACATTCCCACGTACGGTACGCCAGGGATAAAGTGTCGGGTCTTGGAACACGAGGAGCCGCGAGGGGGCAGGCCCCTGCACGCGCTCGCCGGCGATCGCGATCCTGCCGGCATCGGGTGCCTCCAGGCCCGCCACCAGGCGCAGGAGGGTGGACTTGCCGCAGCCAGAGGGGCCGAGCAGCGCGACGAACCCACCGGGCTCGACCTCCAGGCTCACGCGGTCGAGTACCGGCAGAGCCGCCCCGCGGATCGTGAAAGCGTGGCTCACGGCTTCGACCGCCAGCCGACTGCCCCCTGTTTCGGGATCTCGCCGCGAAGCGGCTTGTTCGAGAAGCGCGGCTACCATTGCACCAGACCCTTCTGCCACGACAGCACCCGGTCTCGCACGCGAAACAGCAGCGTGATCAGTGAAGAGCACATCAGCGCCATCACGATCAGCGCGGCGTACATATTGGCGTAGGCGGCCCACCCTTGGGCCCATTGCAGATACCAGCCAAGGCCGGACTTCACGCCGAGCATCTCCGCGACGACCAGCACTGCGAACGAGCCGCCGAGTCCCATGAACAGGCCCACGAAGACGTGCGGCAGGGCCGCGGGGATCGCCACCCGCGTCACGAGGAACAGCGGCGAGGCGCCGAGAGTGCGGGCAACGTCGAAATAGGCCTTGTTGACGCCTGCCACCCCCGACCAAGTCAGGACCGTGACCGGGAAGCCTGTGGCGAGCGCGACCAGGAAGGTGCTCGCGGACCAGGATGAGGGGAACACGAAGAAGGCGAGCGGCAGCCAAGCCGTCGCCGGCAGCGGCCCGACGAAGCGCAGCACCGGATGGACCCAGTAGCCGACCGCCCTCGACCAGCCGACCGCGACGCCAAGCGTGAAGCCCGCGGCCGCGCCGATCAGGTAGCCGCCGGCGAGCAGCTTGAGCGAGGCCAGGACGCTGCCGCCGAGCTTTGGCCAGTCCTCTAGGAAAACCTCCAGGATGGCCTGCGGCGGCGGGAAGAACGGCATGGGCAGGAGTTCGAGCTTCGCGGTGGCCAGTTCCCAGGCTAGAAAGGCCAGGGCCAGGACAGCCAGCCAGGGCGTCCAGTGGGCGAGCGAGAGGCCGATCCGTCCGAGCTTGCCGGAGACGACCGCGGCAACCGGCAGGATCAACCCGAGGGCGAGGGAAGCAGCCGCGAGCGCCCCGGTGTAGGGGAAGTCACCCGCCTCGGGGAGAGCATAGGTCGCGCCGGAGAGCGCAAGCCATGCCGCTCCGGCTGCGATGCCGCGCCACGGCGGGGCCGGCAGTTGCCGGCCTTGCTGCAGGACCACACCGCCCGCGCCGGTCAAGCTCGTCATGACGAGATCCTCATCTGACGGTTCTCAACTCAGCACGTCGGCGCAGACGCGCTCGGCGAACTTCGCCGTATCGGTCGTGCGCTTGAGGACGTTCACTTGCTTCAGCTCGTCGCCGTACAGGACGATCTGCTGCTTGAGCTCGGCCCCGACCGGGCTGTGCCCGTGGTGCTGGCTGCGCAGCATCGCGGCGAGATCCTCGATGGAGCCCTTGCCGCCGTACCCGGAGAAGATCCGGGCGGCGTCCTCCGGGCTCTCGTGCAGGCGATGGCCGCCCTCGAGGATGGCGCGCGTGAGCGCCGTCGCAACGGCACGGTCGTTCCGGATCAGGCTTCCGCGCACGGCCACGACGCAGCAGGTGCGGTCGGCGTATTCGCCTGACAGGTTCGTCGCGACCTCGATGAGGCGCGGGTCCTTCAGCCAGATCCAGGTGCGCGGATCGGCATCGGCGAACGCCTGCGCCTCACCCTTCTCGATGGCAAGGTTCAGGAGATCCGCCGGGTACTGCCGCCATTCGACCCCGGCCTCCGGATCAATCCCGGCTTTGGCGAGGAGCAGGCCGAAGAAGTTCTTGGCGGGGCTAGCCTGATCGCTGATCGCGATGGTCTTGCCCTTGAGGTCTGCGATCCCGGCGATGCCAGCGGACTTGGCCGCCAGCAGCCGCAGGCATCCGCCGTGCAGGCCGGCGGTGATCTTCACGTCGAAGCCCTGTTCAAGGGGCTTGAGCCAGCGGAGCGCCATGCCGATGCCGGCATCAGCCTTGCCCGTGGCGATGGCCTCCAACAGTGCTTCCGTCGATCCGCCGAAATTGACGAACTCTACGTCGAGACCGTGCTGCGCGAAGATCCCGTGCTCCTTGGCCAACGGCGCCGCGGCGGTACAGATCGCCGTGGCGTTCCAGGCAAGCTTGATCGGCTTGAGCGGTCCGGCCACGCTCTCGGCGGCGGTGGGCCGGCAGAGCGGGCCTGGATCGAACGGTGCGCCTGGACCGGGCGCCCAGGCCCGGCCGGTGCTCACGCCGAAGCCGAACGGCAGGGCTGCGGCCGCGGCGCCGACCTGAAGCAAGCGGCGGCGCGAGAGCGGCTGGCCGGATCGGGGAGTGCCCGTTCGGGAGGGCGCGTCGGTCATCAAAGGTCTCCGGGCCGCGCAACCGCGCGGTGGGAACGACGCACATAACCGCCCCGGCTTGCGGCCGGGCGGATCTGGCGCTCTCGTTTGCGGGAGCCGATCCGTCGAGGGCCCGGCAGAGCAAGTATTCGGTAGCAATCGACGCGAGTCAAAGGAAATATGTTCTCAATTTTTGCGAAATTAGCAAGAAAATTTGTGCTATAGTATCGGAAGGAAGCATTTTTCAATCCTTCCTGCACCGGAAAGTGCAGCGTCCAGCCGTGCCTGCGCGACTTGTCCATGCTCGGGTGGAAATAGAACGTTTGCTCACAATGGCGGGTTGAGAAAACTGGTTCTTCTCCGACGAGGAATAATCCGGCACCTTCCTCCTACGCGCACGGCAATATTCGAAAGTACGTTTCGTTGACCCATCCAGCCGGTGGGGTGAGGATCGCGGCCTTCATGAGGTGCCTCACTCGGCATCCCGCTGGCCATAACGCCCCGTCATGACCGTCGCCGTTCCACCGCCCGACATCGTCGGCAGCCTCGCTGGGCGCATCGCTGAGGGTGCGGCTCGCCACGATCGGGCCGGCACCTTCCCCCACGATTCCATCGCAGCGCTCCGGGAGGCCGGTCTCCTGGCACTCACCGTGCCGCGGCGGCTCGGCGGCGGCGGTGCCGGGCTCGCGCGGGCCGCCGAAATCGTGCGCACCCTTGGGTCTGGCGACCCGGCGACCGCGCTGGTGCTGGCGATGCAGTACACCCAGCACAGCTTGATTCACCGGTCGGACGCCCCGTG
This sequence comes from Methylobacterium sp. J-030, assembly GCF_022829545.1. Taxonomy (GTDB): domain Bacteria; phylum Pseudomonadota; class Alphaproteobacteria; order Rhizobiales; family Beijerinckiaceae; genus Methylobacterium. Next base: position 36,162 of record NZ_JAKSYM010000150.1, read on the forward strand.
GCCACGCGACCTTGCCGATCGGGTTGGATTGGCGGCCGTGGCGCGAGGCGCCTTGATCAATGCCCTCCGGGTCGAGCCGGAACTGGGAACGCCCTCGCGCGGCGGCCTGCCGGCGACCCTCGCCCGGCGTGACGGCGAAGGTTGGCGCGTCACCGGGCGCAAGATCTACGCGACCGGGGCACCGGGGCTCGCCTACGGGCTCGTCTTCGTCCGTACCGACGAGGCGGTCCCGCGCACGGGCAACGTCCTCGTTCCGTTCGATGCGCCGGGCCTGCGCATCGTCGAGACCTGGGACCATCTCGGCCTGCGGGCCTCCGGCAGCCACGACGTGATCCTCGACGACGTGCCGATCCCGGGCGACCACGCCGTCGACCTACGATCCTTGGAGGGCTGGAAGCGGCCGGATCCGTGGCAGCAGGCCTGGAGCTGCGCCCTGATCGCTGCTCTTTACGACGGCGTGGCGCGGGCTGCGCAGGGCTGGTTCATCGATTTCCTGCGGGCGCGCCGTCCCGGCGGTCTCGGGGCGCCGCTCGCGAGCCTACCGCGCTTCCACGATGCGGTCGGCGAGAACGAGCGGCTCCTCCACGTCAACGCCCGCCTCGTCGCCGGGCTCGCGGCCGACGTCGACGGGGGGCGCCCGCCGCCCCCGCGCGAGTCCGGCTTCGTGAAGCTCACTGTCACCGAGAACGCCATCGCGGTGGTACAGGGCGCCGCGGAGCTTTGCGGCAACGCCGCGCTGTCACGCACGAACTCGCTGGAGCGGCACCTGCGCGACGTCCTGTGCGCGCGCATCCACTGGCCCCAGGCCGACGCCGTCCGCGCCGCCGCCGGCAAGATTGCCCTCGGTGCCTGAGCCCGCCCACGACACGGAGATTGCCACATGAGCCTGCTTCCTCCCGAGGCCGTCGAATTCATCGGCTTCGTCGCCCCCCGGCACACCTCCGAAATCCACCCGGCGCACGGACCGGCCATCGACCGCGACTACCTGAAGCTCCTTGCGCAGGCACACGAGTGGGGCGGGTTCGACCGGGTACTCGTAGCCTTCCATTCGACCACGCCGGACGCGTTGCTGCTTGCAACGCAGGTCGCCTCCGTCACGGAACGCCTGGGGCTGATGATCGCCCACCGCACCGGGTTCACGGCGCCGACCGTAGCGGCGCGGCAGTTCGCGACCCTCGATCAGCTCACGGGTGGACGAGTCGCGATCCACGTGATCAGCGGCGGCGACGATAGGGAACTCGCCCAGGACGGCGACCACCTCACCAAGGATCAGCGCTACGCCAGGACGGGGGAGTTCCTCGACGTCGTCCGGCAGAGCTGGACCGCGACGGCGCCGTTCGACTACGCGGGCCGGTATTATCGAGTGGAGCGGGGCTTCTCCGAGGTGAAGCCGGTGGACGCGATATCGGTCTATTTCGGCGGGGCCTCGCAGGCGGCGCTGGCGGTAGCGGGTCGCCATGCCGACACCTACGCCCTCTGGGGCGAGACGCACGCGCAGGTTGCCGAGCTGATCGGCCGGGTGCGGGAGGCGTCCGCCGCCCATGGCAGGGCGCCCCGCTTCAGCCTGTCGGTCCGCCCGATTCTGGCCGAGACCGAGGCGCGGGCCTGGCAGCGCGCCGAGGACATCCTGGCCCAGACCAGGGCCGTGCGGGCCGCGAAGGGGCTCGGCTCGGTCGCGACGCCTCAGAACGAGGGTTCCCGGCGGCTCCTCGCGGCTGCGGCCTCCGGACCGCGCCACGACAAGCGGCTGTTCACCGCCATTGCAGCCGAGACCGGCGCAGCGGGCAATTCCACTGCCCTGGTCGGCACCCCCGAGCAGGTCGCCGACGCGCTGCTGGATTACCATGCGCTCGGCGTGCGAACTTTCCTGATCCGCGGGTTCGATCCGCTGGAGGACGCGATCCAGTACGGGCGGGCGCTGCTGCCCGCCTTCCGGGCCGCACTCGAGCGTCGTGGCGCGACGGCGGAGGCGGCCTGATGCGGCGCGTGATCCTCTGCCTCCTCGCGCTCCTGACGGCCTGGCCCGCGTACGCGCAGGATGTCCTACGGGTCGGGGACCAACGCGGCAACGCCCGCGCGCTGATGGAGGCCGCCGGCGTGCTCGACGGCCTGTCTTACCGGCTCGACTGGAGCGAGTTCCCCGCCGCCGCCCCCCTCCTTGAGGCGCTCAACGCCGGCGCGATCGACGCGGGCGGCGTCGGCGACGCACCCTTCACCTTCGCGGCTGCCGCCGGAGTGCCGGTGAAGGCGATCCTGGCCTTCCGCAACCGGCAGGACGGGCTGGCGATCCTGGTGCTGAAGGACTCGGCGTTGCGCACGGTGTCGGAGCTGAAGGGCACGCGCATCGCGACGAATCGCGGCTCGATCGGCCATCAGGTCGTGCTGGCAGCGCTGGAGGAGGCAGGGCTTCCGGTAGACAGCGTCACCTTCAGCTTCCTGCCGCCGGCCGATGCCAAGATCGCCCTCGCTTCCGGAGCAGTCGATGCCTGGGCGACCTGGGAGCCCTACACCTCCACGGCGGAGTTGGCCGGGCTCGTCCGGGTTATCCGAGACGGCAACGGCATAACTCCGGGGCTCAGCTTCGCGGTGGCGAGCGACGACGCGATCCGGACCAAGCGCGCGCTGCTGGCCGACTTCGGTGCGCGCCTCGCCCGGGCGCGGGCCTGGGCCCTGAAGGATCCGGCACCGTACGCAGCCGTCTGGTCGAAGCTGATCGGCCTGCCGGAATCGGTTCCGCTTCGCTGGTTCGGGCGCGCCGCCTACCGAGTGGTGCCGATCGATGCCGAGGTCATCGCCGGTGAACAGCGCAACATCGACCTGTACGTGCGGTCTGGTTTGATCCCCAAGGCGCGTGCACCGCGGGCCGAGGCGATCCTCGACACGAGTTTCTCGCAAACCGGCGCCGTCGTACAATGATGCCGGCGGAGGATCCAATATGCACGGCAGCAGCGACGATCACAGCCACGCGCACAGCCACGCGCACAGCCACGAGCACAGCCACACCCGTGAGCCCGCGACTCCCAACCACCCCAGCAGCGCAGAGCGGTGGAAGAACGATGGCGTGCGGGTGATCCCGGGCGACCGGCTCGACGCCAACACCGCGCAGACGCCGGGCATGTTCCGGCAGGCGGCGATCAACGCGGCCCGCGTCGGCGCCCAGAAGATCTGGGCCGGCACCGTGGCGATCCAGCCCGACGCCAAGACCGGGGTCCACCACCACGGCGAGTTGGAGAGCGTGATCTACGTGGTCTCGGGCCGCGCCCGGATGCGCTGGGGCGACCGGCTCGAATACGTCGCGGAGGCCGGCCCCGGCGACTTCATCTTCGTGCCGCCCTTCGTGCCCCACCAGGAGATCAACGCCTCGACCGACGAGCCCCTGCACTGCGTGCTGGTGCGCTCGGACAACGAGGCCGTGGTGGTCAACCTGCCCGACGTCGCGGCCGCCGAGGCGCCCGAGACGGTCTACTGGGTCGATCCGATTCACAAACACCCTTAGGACCGCGGAGACCGCATCGATGAGCCGGGATCGCCAGCTCCATCTCGGCGCCTTCATGCGCCCGATCGGGATCCACACCGGGTGGTGGCGCTATCCGGGCGGCTACCCGGACGCGAACTTCAACTTCGAGCACTTGGCGCATTTCGCCCGGCGGCTCGAGGCGGCGAAGTTCGACGCCTTCTTCATGGCGGACCACTTGGCGGTGATGAACATGCCCCCAGTGGCGTTGCGCCGTTCGGCCACCGTCACGTCGTTCGATCCGCTGACCCTGCTGCCGGCGCTCGCCGTGCTCACCGAGCGGATCGGCCTGATCGCCACGGCCTCGACCACCTACAACGAGCCCTACCACGTCGCCCGCAAGTTCGCCTCACTCGACCACATCTCGAAGGGCCGCGCCGGCTGGAACCTCGTGACCTCCGGAAACCCCGACGAGGCCCATAATTTCGGCCGGGACGCCCATGTGGAGCACGCCACCCGCTACGCCCGGGCGCGCGAGTTCTTCGACGTGGTGACCGGCCTGTGGGATTCCTTCGCCGACGACGCCTTCCTGATGGATCCCGAGAGCGGACTGTTCTTCGATCCGGAGAAGATGCACGTGCTCGATCACCGGGGCGCGTTCCTGACGGTGAAGGGCCCGCTCAACATCGCCCGGCCGGTGCAGGGCTGGCCGGTGATCGTGCAGGCCGGCGCCTCCGAGGCCGGCAAGCAGATCGCGGCCGAGACCGCCGAGGTGGTGTTCGGCTCCGGCTCGACGCTTGAGGCCGCGCAGGCCTTCTACGCCGACGTGAAGGGCCGGATGCCGGCCGCCGGGCGCGACCCTGGGCACCTGAAGATCCTGCCGGGCTGCCTCGTGTTCCTGGGCGAGACGGAGGACGAGGCCTGGGCCAAGAAGACCCGCCTCGACGACCTCGTCCACCCGGACAGCGGGCTCGCCAACCTGTCGGTCCGCCTCGGCGTCGATGCGTCCGGCTTCGACCTCGACGCGCCGCTGCCCGAGATCCCCGAGACCAACGCCAGCAAGAGCGGGCGGGCGCAGATCGTCGACTATGCCCGCCGCACCGGCGCGACGGTCCGCGAGCTGGCCCGCAAGGTCGGCGGCTACGGCGGCCTGCAGATGGTCGGCACGCCCGCCCAGGTTGCCGACCGGATGGAGGAATGGCTGGAGACCCGCGCCTGCGATGGCTTCAACGTGATGTTCCCCTTCGTGCCGGAGGGGCTCGACGATGTGGTCGACCGCCTCGTGCCGGAGTTGCAGCGCCGCGAGCTGTTCCGCCGCGACTACTCAGGCGTGACGCTCAGAGAGCATTTTGGCCTGCCGCGGCCGGGAAACCGGTTTTTCCCGTAGAGGGCCGATACGTACCTGCGTCAAGCCTGCGCTTGTTCGGTCGCAAAGACGACTAACTCACTGGCCGGTGAATGACTCGGCCCTGCAGTTGTTGGCAGCCCGGCAGCGCGACTGCGCTATTACTAGGATCACGCCGATCGTGGCAGCCGTCCCGCACGCATCCAGCGGGCCGTGGCTATGAGAGAAGCTCCTCACCGAACCGCAATTTGACGCGTTCGAGCGAAAGATCTTCAAAGTGCTGCGCGCATGACAGGTCATATCAACAGCAGCCATCTGATAGCTGCGTCGCATTGGTCGGCCAAGCCGAGTATCGCTTCGCTGCCAAAAAAATCATTGCTCTCCAGAGCACTCAATAGGATCTAATGCTGAAATTCAGCATAGAAATGACAGCCTATTCCGCGAGTTGGTCGATAAATATCATGGTGGCGACCAGGAATCGGTCGCGTCCGTGATCGATAGGCGACCAATCGGTTGAGCGACATAGATACATATCTCGACGAAAAGCGGCGAGCGCTCGCTGCACGAAACGCACGGATACGGCGCGGAGAGATCTCCGCCGTACCCTTGAGCGCACGGGTGGCAGTGGAGGGCGGCAGCGGCGTGCGCCGGATCGCGATCCGCCGGCACGCCATCGTCTCCGACAGCCTGCCCGATTTTGCCGGATTCGACCTCGGACCCGGATCGCCCGAGCTTCAACTCGGCGTCCTCGGCTCTTGCCTCGCCCACACCGTCTTAATCCAAGCCGCCCTTCAAGAATTGGCGATCGACACCATCGAGGTCGAGGTCATCGCGACTTTCGATTCGCGCGCTGGCGCGGAAGGCTTCGAGGACATCCCCGTGCATCCGCAGGACATAGCCTTCGAGGTCCGTCTCCAATCGCCCGCTGACCCAGCCAGGATTCAGGCGCTTCAGGCGGCAGTCGAGAAGACCTATCCAATCCTCAACCTGCTGCGCCTGCCGCAGTCGGTACGCGCACGCTTCGCGGTCGCCGCACCGCTCGAGCCAGATGTAACCCGGACGGAGAGTTTCGCATGATGCTCACAAGACGCCGACTCTCAGCCTTATTCCTCGGCGTCGGCCTTTCTTTGACGACGGGGGCGATCGCGCAGGAGGCCGCACCAAAGGAGTTCCACATCGGCTACCAGAAGATCGGATTGATCGTGGTCGCGCGCCAGCAGGGAGCGATCGAGAAGCGCTTGGCGGCGCAGAGCACCAAGGTGCAGTGGGTCGAGTTCCAGGCCGGGCCGCCGCTGCTTGAGGCGCTCAACGCGGGCAGCATCGACTTCGGCTATACCGGCGACGCCCCGCCAATCTTCTCGCAGGCGGCGGGCGGAAACCTCGTCTATGTCAGCGCTGCCGCACCATCCGGCGACGGCGAGGCCATCCTGGTCAAAGAAGACTCGGCCATCCACTCCATCGCGGACCTAAAGGGCCGCAAGGTCGCGGTCGGGCGGGGTACAAGTGCGCACAACCTCCTCGTCGCCGCGCTGGAAAAGGCCGGCCTGAACTTCTCTGATGTAACCCCCGCCTATTTGTCACCGGCCGATGCCGGCTCGGCCTTCGCCAACGACAGCGTCGACGCTTGGGCGATCTGGGACCCGTACTTCGCCATAGGGCAGGCTCGTAACAGAACGCGGGTGCTGACGACCTCCGGCCGGACGATCGACGTCTCGGCCTACTTTCTGGCCAACAGGACCTTCGCTGGGAAGTACCCCGGCGTCATCGCAGGCACGCTCACGGCCCTCTCCGAGACGGCATCCTGGGCAGACGCACATCGCGACGAGGTCGCACGGGCCCTCGCCTCCGTCACGGGCATTCCCTACGAGATTCAGAAGGTTGCGGCGGACCGGACGCAATTTGCCGTCCACCCGCTCTCAGACGCGATCCAGTCAAGTCAGCAAGCAACGGCGGACCGTTTTCACCGCCTTGGGCTGATTCCAAGGGCGATCAACGTGAGGGATGCCGTGTGGGCCCCTCCGCCGACCTGATCGCTTTGAATGTATCATGGTCAAGCTGGACAGTTGAACGATGAACCCCCGTCGCCTCAGCGAAGCGGCAGCCCTCGCCGCGGTCGTTCTCGCCGGTGTGCTGATCCTCGCCCACAACGTCAGGGGAATGGCCGATGTCACGCTCCTCAACGTGTCCTATGATCCGACCCGCGAACTCTACGAGCGACTCAATCCGAGCTTCGAGTCGGCCGATGCTCGGGCCGAGGGCCACACAATCCACATTCGTCAGTCGCACGGCGGATCCTCGCGTCAGGCGCGAGCCGTGATCGCCGGAGAGGAAGAGGCCGACGTCGTGACCCTCGGGCTGCCCTCTGATGTCGATGGGCTGGCCAAGCGCGGGCTCGTGGGGCAGGACTGGGCAGCGCAGTTTCCGAACCGGGCCGTACCCTATACCTCCACGATCGTCTTCGTGGTCCGCGCCGGCAACCCGAAGGCTGTGCATGACTGGCCCGACCTCGTCCGCGAAGGGGTCGAGGTGGTGACACCCGACCCGAAAAGCTCCGGAAACGGCAAGCTCAGCGTGCTGGCAGCCTGGGGTTCGGTGGTCACCCGCGGCGGCGACGCCGCCGCCGCTCACGACTACCTACAGGCGCTCTACGCCCACGCCGTCGGTCTCAATCCGGGCGCGCGCGGCGCAGCCGACACCTTCGCGGTCGAGCGGGTCGGCGACGTACATCTGACCTGGGAGAACGAGGCGATCCGCGAGGTCGCAGCCTCGAACGGGGCACTCCAGATCGTCTATCCGCCGGTGAGCATCCTGGCCGAACCCTCGGTCGCGGTGGTCGAGACCAACGCGCACCGGCACGGCTTAACAACTGAGGCCAAGGCTTATCTTGCCTACCTCTTTACCGAGTCCGCCCAGGAGACGATTGCTGACCTCGGCTACAGGCCGACGAACCTTAAGGTCCGCGACCGTCACACTGACAGACTGCCGCCACTGACCCTGTTCCCGGTTACAGCAATCGCGCGGGACTGGGCGGACGCGCAGCAGCGCTTTTTCGCCGAGAACGGCGTCCTCGACACCCTTCACCGCCCGAAGACGCAGTAGGTTTGCATGAGCGCCTCATCGCTTCCCGCCACGGGCCCTGCGGACGTGCCGGCGCGTCGTCCAGTCTGGTGGCCGGCGTACGGCGCCGCGGAGGCGCGGCGCGACGTCGTCGCGGGGCTGACGGTTGCAGCCATCTCGCTGCCGCAGGGCATGGCCTACGCGCTGCTCGCCGGGATTGATCCGCGCTACGGGCTCTACTCGGCGATCGTGATCACGCTCGTGGCCTCGATCCTCGGCTCGTCCTCGCACCTCATCAATGGACCAACCAGCGCGATCTCGTTGCTCGTCTTCTCCGCTCTCAGCCACTTCGATCCTGACGCTCGCGGGCAGACCGCGGAGGCGATGTTCCTGCTCGGCGCGCTGGTCGGGGCGATTCAGATCTTGATCGCCGTCTTCCGCCTCGGGGACCTGACCCGCTACATCTCGGAATCGGTGATCCTCGGCTTCATGGCGGGTGCCGCCGCGCTCCTCGCCCTCAGCCAGATCAGCAACGCGCTCGGCCTGAGGAGTCGCGGGCACGGCGACCAGAACGTGCTTGTCCGGCTCTGGCTCACGGTCACCGAGGGCGGCCCGGTAAGCGGCAAGGCGTTGACGCTCAGCCTCGGCGCTGTCGCGCTCGCACTCCTAATGCGGCGGGTCGTGCACCGATATCGCCTGCCGCAGATCGACATGCTGGCGGCGCTGGTCGCGACGGCGACCTTCGCCTACCTCGCCGGGTGGACGGCCGTCGGCCCAGATGGAAGGTCTGCGGTCGGCGTCGCGGGCGTGGTGCCGGCGAGCCTGCCGAGCTTCCACATCGCCCAGGTACGGGCCGCATGGCTCCCGGACCTCGCTGGCAGCGCGCTGGCTATCGCCTTCATGGGCCTGCTCGAGGCGCTGGCTATCGCCAAGTCGATCGCGCACGAGACCCGCCAGCCCCTCGACTACAATCGGCAATGCTTGGCAGAAGGTGCAGCGAACCTCGTCGGCGGCTTCTTCCAGTGCCTGCCGGGCTCGGGTTCCCTATCGCGCTCGGCGATCAACTACCAGGCTGGAGCGCGCACGCGCTTCTCCGGCGTGGTAGTCTCGCTCGCGGTCGCCGCCGCGCTCCTCACCCTCGCGCCGCTGACGCAGTTCTTCCCGAAGGCCGCGCTGGCGGGTTTGCTGTTCGTGACGGCTGCACGCCTGATCGACATGAAGCGGCTCGCCTATGCGTTCCGCGCCTCGAACTACGATGCCGGTCTCGTGATGGCCACAGCCCTGTCCGCTCTTACGATCGGGGTCGAGTTCTCGATCCTGGTCGGCGTGGCGCTCTCGATCTTGCTGTTCGTCCCGCGAGCAGCGAAGCTGAAGGATTCCGAACTTATCGTCACGACCGAAGGTGTGATCCGCGAGCGAGTAGCGGGCGACCCACCGGCCCGCGACCTAATCGTCATCGACCTTGAGGGTGAACTCTTCTTCGGCGCGGCACCGGATTTGGAGCAGGCGCTCGGCCGGGCCTTGAGCCGGGCCCGCGCGGAGAACATCACGCAGATCGTGGTGCGCCTCAAGCGCGTGCGCCATCCCGACGTGGTCTGCCTTGAGGTGATCGAGCAGTTCCTGCGCGACGCCGGGAAGGCGTCCGTGACGGTGCGGCTCGCTGGCGCGCAGCCGGACTTTCTGGCGCTCGTGGCGCGGCTGCGCTTCGCGGCTTGGTTCCCGGCGGAACGCATCCTCCCGGAGGTGGACGACCGGGATTCTGCGACGATCAAGGCCGTGCGCCAGACTTACGCCGCGCTCGAAGCCGGGCGTGGGACCGGGGATAGCAAGCTGTATTACCTCGTCTGATGTCGGTGAAGATTATGGGCGGATCAGCCTCAACGCACGCGGTTCCCCCAGCAGCGCTCCAGCACGCGGCGCGCTCCGTCGAGAATCAGCCCTCGCAGAATGGCGTCGACGCTGTCTTGCCCGCAGCCCGGCTCCTAGTGCTCGGGCTCCAGCACGTGTTGGTGATGTACGCCAACGCGATCGCGGTGCCCCTGATCATCGGAGGCGCCCTGAAGATGCCGAAGGATCAAATCGCACTCCTAATCAACGCCGATCTATTCGCCTGCGGGATCGCCACGCTGATCCAGACGATCGGTCTGGGCCCGTTCGGCATCCGCCTCCCGGTGATCATGGGCGTCACGGCGGTCGCGATCCAGCCGATGCTCGCCATGGCGGCGATGCCGGGCGTCGGACTCGACGGCATCTACGGCGCCGTCATCGCGGGCGGCGTCTATGGGCTGCTGGTGGTCCCCCTCGTCGGACGGCTGATGCGCTTCTTCCCGCCCGTCGTCACCGGCACGATCCTGACGATGATCGGTATCGCTCTCACACGCGTCGCCGTCGGCTGGGCCGGCGGCGGCGCGGGCACCGCCGATTTCGGAGCGCCGGGCACCATCGTTGTCGCTGCCGGCGTGCTCACCGCGGTCCTGCTCTTGGCCCGCTTCGGCCCCGGATTCCTGGCGAACATCGCGGTGCTTCTCGGGATCGGCCTCGGCTACGGCGCGACCCTCGCGCTGGGATGGACGACCTTCGACGGCATCGGCGCGGAGCCATGGCTTCGGGTCGTGCTGCCGCTGCAATTTGGCACCCCGAGCTTCCACCTCGTGCCCTGCCTGATCATGTGTCTCGTGATGACCATCGTCTTCATCGAGGCGACCGGGATGTTCCTGGCCCTCTCCGTTATGACTGGGCGTCCGGTCAGCACCGAGGATATCCGGCGCGGTCTGAGAGCCGACGCGCTCGGCACGCTGATCGGTGGGCTGTTCAACACGTTTCCCTACCTGTCCTACTCGCAGAACGTCGGCCTCGTCGGTCTTACCGGCGTGCACAGCCGCTGGGTCTGCGCGACCGCGGGCGGGATCATGCTGCTGCTCGGCCTCGTCCCGAAGATCGCCTTCGTAGCCGCCTCGATCCCGCAGCCGGTCCTCGGCGGGGCGTCCCTAGTGATGTTCGGCATGGTCGCGGCGACCGGCATCCGCATCCTGGCGCAGGTCGACTACACGCGACCGGGCGGCCGCGACGCGCTGATCATTGCCGTGTCCCTCGGCCTTGGCCTGATCCCGATCGTGCAGCCGGCCTTCTTCCGAGCCGTGCCCGACACCCTACAGCCGATCGTGAAGGATCCGATCCTGCTCACCGCGATCGCGGCGATCGCCCTCAACGCACTGCTCGGCTCAACCGGGACCGCGGCGAGATCGGACTGAACTCGGAACCGCGGCCCGTGTCAGGGTCGGGCTGGCATCAGGCCGGCGCGGACAGGTCCGGCAGCGTGATCGGCGCCGCAGACCCGTTGATAGCGGCCTCCAGCAGGTCAAGCCGATCCTGACCCCAGAACGGCTCGTCGCGGTAGAAGTAGAACGGGGCGCCGAATACCTGCCGCCCGATGGCCTCGCGGGTCAGGCCGGCCTCCCGCTCGCGCAGATCCTCCTCCTCGACGCGATGCAGGAGGCGACCGCCGTCGAGCCCATTCTCTTCCGCCAGGCGCCGGACGGTATCGGGATCGCCAACGTCGCGCTCGTCGGCCCAGACCGCCTTCAGGCCGGCATGAACGTAGGCCGCGACGTCGCTTCCTTGGTCGAGCGCCGCCAGCAACACGCGATGGGCCAGCGAGGGGTCGGCAGGGTAGTACTTCGGATGCAGGACCAGCGGGATGCCGCGGATCTGACGCCAGCGCTGCATCTCCACGAGCCGATAGGCCTGCCGCTGCAGGGGGCGCTCCTTGACGGGTTTGCCGCCGCCCGCCGCGAAGACGGCGAACAAGTCGACGGGTTTGTACAGGACGCGCGCGTCGGTTCGGTCCACAAGGTCGCGGAATGCAAGGCTTCCGACGTAGGACCACAGCGATAGGAAGCTGAAGTAGTACTCGATTTTGCGCTCAGCGAGAGCCATGAGGGACCGTCCGGGAGAAGAGGCTCGTCGGATGGAGCCGCTGGCTTCATTTGTACCGGTAATGGCGCCACGGTTCTATCGACTGCGGCCGACCGGAAGCTGCGATCATCGCCGGCCAACCGCGACGGCGAGCTTGCTGGTAGCGCGCGAGTCGCGCTTCAAGATAGCCGTAGATTTCTCGGTCATCCGCCTACCTCCGACCACGCCGGCCAGCGCGGCTTACAGCGGTTCGTCACGGACCGATCGCTCAAACGGGTCCGAACATCGGCGCGATACCGGACGATAGCCCGGTGAATCTCGATCCGCTCCCGTCAGGGTCTCACATCCGACCTGGGGTCCTGCTCTCGGCTGTCGGGCTCGCTGTCGAGGTAGCGCTGCGCCCAATCCTCGAACTCGGGCGGTGACAGCCGGTCTCGGGATCAGCGATCCTGTGGTGCTCCTCGCGCGGGTCTATCGGTTCGGCCGGCGTGGTCAGCATGGCGTCACTTCCTGCTGGATTAGCGAGGAGTTTGAGATGGAAGGCGCCCGATGTCAGCGTTGAACGCTTCGGCCATGACCGAAGCGTTCCGTCGTGATCGGCGAACGCCGAGGGCCTATGGTTGTGCGATGACCAACGCTGCCAGCCTATCCGTGACTGCGGCCCTGATCGGAGATCCCGCTCGGGTCAACATCCTCACGGCCCTGCTCGACGGTCGGGCTCTGACGGCAACGGAGCTCGCCTAAACGGCGGGCATCACGGCGGAGACCGCGAGCGGCCACCTCGGGAAGCTTGTCGAGGGGCGCTTGCTGGGCGTCGTCGTGCAGGATCGTCGCCGTTATTTCCGGCTCGCCTCACCCGAGGTCGCATGGATGCTAGAGACCATCCTGGTGGTGGCGGCAGCGGGACCGGAGGCGACTAGGCTACGCGCGACGCCCCGGGTCAGACCGGAGCTGCGTGAGTCCCGAACCTGCTACGACCATCTTGCCGGACAGCTCGGTGTCGCCATCGCCGACGCTCTCTTAACGCGCGGCCTGATCGAGTTGGGTGACGAGGCCGGCGAGGCGACAGAGGCCGGTCGCGCGTGGCTCGCACGGTTCGGCGTGTCGGTCGAGCCCGTCGGCAAATCCATGCGGATGTTCTGTCGCCCCTGTCTGGACTGGAGCGAACGGCGACCGCACCTCGCCGGCCGTCTTGGGGCTGCGCCGTGCAACCGATGCGAGGAGCTGGGCTGGATTGATCGAGCCCGGGAAGGGCGGATCGTGACCGTCACCGAATCCAGCCGGAGCGGGTTCGCGGACGCGTTCGCGTATCGCATGTCAGGAGGGTGAGGGTCTAGCTATCAGCTGGTGTCCGCTTTCAACGTCAAACGGAGTGCGCATTGAATGACCGGAAAGGGCGCAACGCCGAACGTCCGGTTCCGGTCGTTAAGCCAACTTCCGCTTGCCACCGAGGCTGTGTGAAAACGCAGAGGCCCTCCGAAATCGTAGAACAATATTTTATGAGGTAGCCATCCAGGCATCCTGGATGGTGGTGTCGATGCCATTTGGACGCCTGGTCCGGCGCTGCCCAGAGCATTCGAGGGGAGATTCCTCTACCGGCTCCGCGTTTTCACACACCCTCCACCCATTGCGAAAGGTCGGAGAGTCCGCTTCTAGGCAGTCTGGTGTGCCAGGTTCGGCAGCCTCTGGCCAAAAAACGACCGGTTGGTTTCGGTCTGTTAGGCCTCTGAACCGGACATCGCAGGACGTCGGCTGCCCGCATTATTCGAAATCCATTGCACAGACAAACGACACAACTTTCCGACAGTCGGAATAGCTCACGGCGTGCATCCCACCCGCGTCGGGAAAGGGATCGGACCCTGTGACAGTTCTGGCGTTAGGCGCCCCGGCACATCCCTGGGCATCCCTTCCGCGACCTGAGCAGGCTAGCGCTTCTCCTATGCACCGTCGCCGCGGCGGACGAGCGCCAACGCGGCCTCAGCATCACCACGCCGGAGCACCTTGAAGTCCTTGTCGGCAAGCTGGTTGTACTGCGCGAAGAACGCCTCGACCTCATCGAGCATGCCCGGGCGCAGGTCAGATAGCGCGTGGACGTGGGCATGTGTTCGCGCCTTTACCGCCACGCCGATGAGGCGGTCGTTGCGCTCCCACGTTCCGTCACGCTCCCGCTGCTCCGCCTCGATCACGCCGAGTAGGCGCGCTTCCAGTAGGCAGCCGGGGAAGACTGAGGCATCAAGCAAGATAAGGATGTCGAGCGGATCGCCATCAGCGCCCCTCGTGGAGGGGATCATGCCGAAATCATACGGGAAGCTCATGCCCTCCGGCAGCACCATCTTGAACTGAAAGGTGCCGAACGCCTCCGAGTAGGCGTACTTGTTCGGGCTACCTTTGGGCGTCTCGATGATGACGTGGACGGCACCCTCGTTGCCGAAGGTGGGCAGGCGGCTCAGGAGCGCGGCAGGCTGAGACAAGGAGGAACTCCGACGCGGCCACGCGCCGCAATTGGAAGAACCCGAGAGGAACCGGAGGGGTCCCTAATCAGCGGCGGTGGTAACCGAACCTGGCGTGCCATCCTGTCTGATCACCCCACCCCTGAGATCCCAGCGCAGGAGTGACATCCATTAAACGGCGCTTGTCCCGGACGCGAAAGCCAGGGCCGCCGCGGCGCTCTTGTCGAGAGGCTGTCAGGCTCGCCGTTGCACCCATAGCAGGGCAGTCAGGCCCGTTCCGCAATAACCTCGCGAGGTCGAAGAGCCGGCGGCGTCCGCCAGGGCTGCAAGGGCGGCGATAGGCAGGGTTCCGCTGGGACCTGACCGACCTGAGCCTAGGGCCCCGTCTGACGAGGAGCGGCAAACGCTGCGGGCGCTCATCCTGTGAGCGCAACCCAGCATCAAGCAGCTTCGCTGTCCGCGTGGCGGAGGCAGTGCTGCAGGTAGCCGACCTCGTGGCGGCCGGCGAGCTCGACCACGCTCGACCACAACCACGACGGCGCGCCCTCCGCCGCCTGGTTGCTGCCCTTCGTTACCTCGCTGCGCCAGCCCGAGCGGGTCGACTCGTCCATCTGCCGGCCATGCGCCCTTCCAACCACGTAGGCGAGGTAGTGCGCCGCCCGCACCGCCTCCCTGCGGCTGAACTGGTCGACGTCGAGCTTAAGATCCTGCGGCGCCAGCTCGCGCATCACTACGGCCTTGCCGAGGAGGCGCAGCGGCAGCATGCGCTCGCCCAGGTTCGGCGACAGCGCCCGCGCGCCGGCGACCACCCGCTCTGCCGGGTCCTCAGGCATCTCGGCCCCGGGTGCCGGCGGCGCTGCGGCTTCGACGGATTCCTTCAGGTCGACGAGCGCCAAGCTCCGCTTACCCCGAGGTTCCTCGATCCGCACAAGCGCCGCGTAGCGCAGGAAGCCAAGCGAGGAGCAGCCCTTCATCCAGTAAGCCGCGTCGACCAAGCGCACGTCGGCGTCCACGCCGCGCCCGTCATGCGCGCGCACTAGGTCACGCACCTCCTCCCGCCGGAACACCTCGTCCAACGCGGCGCGCTCGTCGCCGTCGAGCGCCCAGAACTTGCGCCCGAGCGGGATGGCAGGCTCGACGTCCTTCAGGCGCTCGCGGGCGAGGTGCTTCCAGTGCCGACCCAGCGCTCGGTGGCGGACCGTGCTTACCACGTCGGGCTCGGGCGGGGGCTCATTGGCGGACGGCCCGGCGAGCCCTTGCGCGTAGCCCCGGATCATCTCCTCCAGCATGCGCGCGGTGACCACCCCCGGCAGGTCCGAGCCGCGCGCGGCGCTGGCGAGCGACAGGCCGAGGCGGACGAGGTCGTGCGTGGGGTTGCCGACCACCGTCTGGTCGAGGTCACGGATCTGGATGTCGACGTGGCCGTCGGCGTCGGCGAGCGGGCCGAGGTTACCGAGGTGGCAGTCGCCACAGATCCAGACCGCCGGGCCTTCGGGCAGCGTGCCGCGTGCGAGACCATCCAGCCAGTCGTAGAATTGCAGGGTGTTGCCCCGGACGTAAGCGTGAGCGGACTTAGCCATCTTGAGGGTGCGTTGACGTTCGAGAGCCTCTGCACGTTTCTCGGGACCATACGCTCCGTTGCCGCGCATCGACGCACCTTCAGCATGAGATCACGCACCGGGCGAACCGCTCCCCGGCCGCCCCGACAACCCGCAAGGGCACGTACGCGCAGCGCGGCCGATTGCCTCCGCTGTGGATTACCGAGCGAGCTATCGCGCGCGGTGAGCCCTGATGCGGGGACGCAGGGGAGACGAGGATTGGAGGACAACGACCCTGGTGAGCGCGGGCAACTCGCCTTTCGAAGGATGATCTCGGCCATCCTGGCGCACCTTGTCCCGCATCAGGGACATGGTCGGGACGTAAGCCTAGTCCTATCCGGGCTTGGAGGGCCGTGGGCCAACCACGGTGGCGGAACACGCGGCCGCGACAGGATATTTCGCATCCAGAACCGTGTCCTCCGTGTTACCGCTCGCGGCTGAGCTGACTTGGCACGATGCGGGAGGCCGAGCCGCCCCGAGAGGACCGCCCCGAAGTCATGGAGCGCGACCGCGTCATCATCGGCATCCACGGTCTGGCGAACAAGCCGCCGGCCGACGAGAAGACACGGTGGTGGAAGGCGGCCATCGCGGAAGGGCTGACCCGCAACGAGGGGCTCAGCGACCCGGATTTCCTGTTCGAGTTCGTCTACTGGGCGGACCTTAGGTACGACACGCCGCTTCCGGTGGACGACAACCGCGAGCCGTACCGCCCCTACGACGGTGACGGGCCGTTGCCCGGAGGGGACGAGGCACCTGCCACCACCGTGAAGGACGTGCTGGCGCCGGTGTACGCGGGCATCGACCGCATCGAGGAGGCGACCGGGGTCACGCTCGTCGACGACCTCATCCTGGAGCACCGCTTCGACGACCTGTGGCACTACCACGCGGAGCAGGGGTTCGCCCGCGACGTCCAGGCCCGGCTGATCCGACGCCTGCGGACATACAGGCATCATCGCATCCTGCTCGTCGCCCACTCGATGGGCTCGGTCGTCGCCTATGACGCGTTGCGGCTGCTGGAGCGCGAGGATCCGTCCCTACGGGTCGAGCACCTCGTCACAGCCGCCTCGCCCCTGGGCCTCGCGAAGGTGAAGCTCAAGTTCGAGGCCGAGCACGGGGCCCTGCGGGTGCCCGACAACGTCTCGGCCTGGACGAACCTCGCCGACGGCGACGACGTGGTCGCCATCATGGGAGCGCTGGACGCGGATTACGGGCCGAACGACCAAAGCGTGCGCATCAACGACCAGCGGGTCGTGAACCGATATCAGCGACCTGACGGCGAGCCGAACCACCACAAGTCCTACGGCTATGTGCGGACGCCGGAGTTCTCGCGCGTCGCCCGAGCCTATGCCGAGCCCGTGCGCCACGCGGTTCGTTCGAGGCCGAACCGTCTCCTGGCCGGAACTTAGCCGGCTGACGAGCCGTTTTTCGGTTCCCAACCGTTCGGGACCGTGTGGCGTATGTCCCTGTCGAAGAAGGTGAAGGTCGGCCTCGACGAGACCCGCATCCTGATCCTGGGCTCGCAGATCCTGCTCGGCTTCCAACTCCAGGGCGCTTTCCGCCCCACCTTCGAGCACCTGCCGTTCTACGCCCGCGTGGTCTGGGTCGCGGCACTGGGCCTGATCACCCTCACCATCGCCCTCCTGATCACACCCTCGGTCCAGCACCGGATGGTGGAGCAGGGACGAGACACCAAGCGCCTGCTCGGCGTGATCGGCCGTTATGCCGGTCTTTCTCTGGCCCCCTTTGCACTCGCGCTCGGTGCCGACCTGTTCCTAGCCGTCGAACCGGTGCTGGGCCTCGGTGGCGCCGCGGCAGCAGGGGCCGTCATCTGCGCCTTGGCGCTGCTGTTCTGGTACGGGCTGGAGGCACTCAGGGCACGCACCACAGGAGACAGGGAGCGCACCATGACGCGCCAGGAGCCGGAGCACGAGCACACCTCGCTGGAGACCAAGATCGAGCAGATGCTGACCGAGGCGCGCGTGGTGCTGCCCGGCGCCCAGGCCCTGCTCGGCTTCCAGCTCGTCATCACCTTTTCGGAGGCGTTCGAGAAGCTGTCCTTCGCCTCGAAGCTCGTGCACCTGGGCGCGTTGGGCCTGCTGGCGCTCACGGTCATCTGGCTGATGGCGCCGGCCGCCTTCCACCGCATCGTCTACGCCGGCGAAGACGCGCCGGACTTCCACGTCCTGGGCAGCCGCTTCCTGCTCGCCGCGAGCGTGACGCTGGCGTTCGGCATCGCGGCCGATCTCGGGGTCGTGGTGGCGAAGGTCATCGAGTCCCAAACGGCCGGCATCATCGCCGCAGGTATCTCCCTCATCGTCCTGGTCGGGCTCTGGCACGTGTACCCAGCGCTCTTACGACGGAGACGGGCGCTTCCCGCCAGGCACGGAATGCCAGACGAAATCATCGGGCTGCGCTGACTGTCACTCGTGCTCAGGGTTGGCACATATCATACCGGACCTTACGGGAGACGACTTGAAGCCACCTTACGGCAGCGCTAGGCCGGCCAAGCCGTAGACCAGCGCCGCCACGAGGGCGGCCGCCGGCATCGTAATCACCCAGGCTACCACAATGCCCTGGGCCACGTTCCAGCGGACCGCCGAGACGCGCCTTGCCGCGCCGACGCCCACGATCGCCCCGGTGATCGTGTGGGTGGTCGAGACCGGGATCCCGAAGGCAGTCGCGGCGAACAGAGTCAGTGCACCGCCGGACTCGGCGCAGAAGCCTTGCATGGGTGTCAACCGCGTGATCTTCGATCCCATCGTGTGCACGATGCGCCAGCCGCCGAGCAGTGTGCCGAGCGCCATGGCGCTCTGACAGGACAGCACGACCCAGAGCGGCACGTGGAACGCGACGCTTTCCTCTCCATGGGCGTAGAGGAGCACGGCGATGATGCCCATGGTCTTCTGGGCGTCGTTGCCGCCGTGGCCCAAGGAGTAGAGCGAGGCCGAGACGAACTGCAGCTTGCGGAACAGACCGTCCACAGCAACTGGCGTGGAGCGCACGAAGATCCACGATACGCCGAGCACGAGCAGCAGCGCGAGTAGGAAGCCCAGCGCCGGCGAGAGCACGATCGCGGCGCTCGTGGTGATGACGCCCGGCCAGACGATTGCACCCAGGCCGGCTTTGGCGACGCCGGCCCCGAGAAGGCCGCCGATGAGAGCGTGCGAGCTGGATGACGGAATGCCCGCATACCAAGTCAGCAGGTTCCAGGTGATCGCCCCGCCGAGCGCGCCCAGGATCACGCGGTCATTCACGACTGCGACGTCGATGATGCCGGACCCTACCGTACCTGCGACGTGCAGGCCGAAGACCAGGAACGCCACGAAGTTGAAGAACGCCGCCCAGAACACGGCGTAACGCGGCGCCAGCACTCGGGTCGATACGATGGTGGCGATCGAGTTGGCGGCATCGTGCAAACCGTTCAGGAAGTCGAAGAACAGGGCGACGGCGATGAGGGCGATCAGGAGTGTCACGCGTGCGGTCCGTCGTCTCAAACGTGCTCGACGACGATGCTGCTGATCTGGTTCGCCACGTCCTCGAACCGATCCATCACCTTCTCCAAGTGGTCGTAGAGTTCGGACCCGACCAGGAAAGCCATGGGATCCTGCCGGGACGCCCTGAACAGCGCCTTCAGACCGGCATTGTGCAGATCGTCGGCGCGGCCCTCCAGCTGGATGACACGCTCGGTCAGGCTGTTCAGCGCGGCGGCGTTCTCGCCCAGTGCCCGCAGCTTCGGGAGAGCCTGCGCGATCACGGCTGCGGCTTCCTGGATCACTTCGCCCATCTCGCGCATCGCCGGCTCGAAGGCAGTCACCTCGAAGAGCTGGACCGCTTTGGCGGTCTTGAGCATCTGGTCGATGGCATCATCGAGCGAGGTGACCAGCGCCTGGATGTCGCCGCGGTCGAAGGGCGTGATGAAGGTCCGGCGGACCGCAAGCAAAGCGTCCCGGGTGATGGCGTCAGCCCTGTCCTCGTGCTCGGCGATCGCGCGGCAGGCCAGCGGCACGTCCTGCGTTCCATCGAGCAGCGCCCGAAGCGCGGCCGCACCGTCCACGAGCGTGGCGGCATGGCGCTCGAACAGATCGAAGAAGCGGTCCTCCTTCGGCATGAGCGCGCGAAACCAAGCCAGCATGCGAAGTCCCGGTGTTGAGGGTTAATCGTCCCGCGGCCGCGGTCGTGCTTGGCGACATACCATGGCCGTTGAAGATGCGAGTGCATCAATCTCGCGAGCCGTCGAGAACTGCTGTTTGGATGGCGGAAGGCGACTTTGAGGGCTGTGATGCAGCCGCTCACAGCTTTCCGAGCGCCTCACCGCTCGATGAGCTGCACGCCACGTGTGTCAGTTTTTGTCACGTGAGCGTCAGCATTAGTCGTTTGCCGGCTTCACCGAGGGGCGGCATCCTGTGCGTGAACGATGCAGGAAGCAGGATGACGCTCGCACCACAGCTTACCTCCTCTCGGGCTGTTGCTCCGTCACGGGACGCGTCACGCACGCTGGTAGCGACCGGCGTCAACCACGCCCTGCACGACGGCTACACGGACTTGATCTACGTGCTCCTGCCGGTCCTGCAGGCGGAGTTCGGTCTAGGTTACGTCGCCCTCGGGCTGTTGCGTACCCTCTACAGCGGGACGATGGCGGCGCTGCAGATCCCAGCCGGCCATCTCGGGCAGGTCCTCGGTGCCCGCAATGTATTGGTGCTCGGCACCTTACTCAGTGCGGTCGGCTATACAGTCGCGGGCGCGTCGGGCGGCTTGCTCGGTCTGTGCGTCGGCCTCGCACTGGGAGGGGCGGGCAGCAGCACACAGCATCCCTTGGCTTCCGCGGTGATCGCCCGAACCTACGGCCGGAGCGCACGGGGGCCACTCGGCACCTACAACTTCACCGGCGATCTCGGGAAAGCGTCGCTGCCGCCCCTGGTCGGCCTCCTGCTGACGCTGTTGAGCTGGCGCATGGCTCTCTGGGTCGTCGCCGGAATGGGCGTGGTGGTCGCGCTCGGTGTGGGTCTCCTGCTCCCGCGTGATTCTACCTCACCAGCAGAGTTGCCGGGCAAAGCCACGACAGCAATGGAGCCACAACGTACCGGGACCGTACGGACCGGCTTCTGGCTGCTCGTCGCCATTGGCATGCTCGACAACGCTGCCCGGCCGGCCTTCCTGCTCTACCTGCCGTTCCTGCTGCAGGAGAAGGGCGCCGCGCTGACCACGGTGGGTCTCGCGCTCTCGTTGGTCTTCGTCGGCGGCGCGCTGGGCAAGGCCGTCTGCGGCCGGCTCGGGGAGCGCCTCGGCGTGACGACAACTGTGATCGCCACCGAAGCCGGCACCGCCCTGGCGATTCTGGCGGTGATCGCCCTTCCGCTCGCCCCCGTCCTGCTGCTGCTGCCGGTGCTCGGCCTGATGCTGAACGGCACCTCCTCGGTCCTCTACGGCACCGTGCCGGACCTGGCTCCGGGCGGACGCGTCGAGCGGGCGTTTGCGGTGTTCTACACCTGCACGCTCGGCGGCAGCGCGCTCGCGATCCCTCTACTCTACGGCCGCCTGGGTGACGCGGTCGGACCGAGCTGGGCGGCAGCCGCAGGTGCTGTGACCGCGCTGGTCGTAGTCCCGATCATGCTCGTCCTATCAACCCATCTCGCGAAGAGAGCGACCGTTCAGCAGCCTCTACCTCGCTGATCAGGCCCATCCAGCGCCACACTGGCAATCCCGAGCCGCTTCCATGAGCCCGTTCGTCCTCGCTTGCGTGATGTGCGCCGCGATCCTGCATGCCGGCTGGAACGCGGTGCTCCGCGGCGGTGACGACCGGCTCTGGTCCATGACGCTGATGATGATCGCGGTGGCCTGCGTCACCGCAGTGGCAGCGGTGTTCGTACCGTGGCCCAACGCGGCGAGCTGGCCCTACGTGATCGCATCGGCCATCATCCACACCGGCTACAACCTGTCCCTCGTGCGCACCTACCGCTTCGGCGATCTCGGGCAGACATACCCGATCTCACGCGGGTCCTCGCCCGTTCTGGTCGCCCTCGGCGCGATGATCTTCGCGCACGAGGCCATCAACATCGTCTCCGCCATCGGCATCGTGCTGGTGTCCGCCGGGATCATCTCGCTGGCCTTCCAGGGCAAGGGGCTCCGAGCCGACTTCCTCCCGGCTGCCCTCACTACGGGCGTTCTGATCGGGGCTTACACCGTCGTGGATGGCATCGGTGTCCGGCTGGCCGGGAGCAGCGTGGCCTACACGAACAGCATGTTCCTGCTCTGGAGCCTCACGATGCCGCCCCTCTACTACCTGATGCGCGGCAAGCGCCCGGCCTACACCAGGGCGCAGACCGGGATGGCGCTGACCGGCGGCCTCGTCTCGCTCTTCGCCTATGGCATCGTCATCTGGGCCATGCAGTACGACGCAATGGGCGTGGTGTCGGCGCTGCGCGAGACCAGCGTGGTCTACGCCGCCGTCATCGGGCGCGTGTTCCTCCAGGAGACGCTGACCACGCGTCGGGTCACGTCCTGTCTCGCGATTGCCATGGGCGCGGCGTGTCTGGCCTACTGATCGGTCGACTGGGGATTGAATTTGTTTCCTCGCCAAAACCGAGTGTTGGCGTCAATCAAACAGGAAGCGCAAGCAACATGGCGGCAGATTTGAACGTTCGGTCGGGTCAGTGCCATTGCGGGAGCGTGCGTTTCGAGGTGATGCTCAGCGACGGCTTCGGCTCGATCCTGCGCTGCACATGCTCTTACTGCCGAATGCGTGGTGCCGTCGTTGCAATGGCAGGAAAGGACGGGGTTAAGATCCTGAAGGGCCAGGAAACGTTAACAAGCTACCGCTTTAACACCGGAGCAGCGCAGCACTTCTTTTGTTCCAGATGCGGAATATACACGCATCATCAACGGCGGTCCGATACGGATTCATATGCTGTCAACGTGGCTTGCCTGGACGGGGTCAGTCCCTTCGATTTCTCCGAAGTACCTGTCACTGACGGCGTCAACCACCCGAATGACACCGGCAGACCAGCGCGTCGAGCAGGTACCCTCCGCTTCATCGCCACTGACGAACCGCCGTCCAAAGATCCATCCGCCCGCTCCTGACCCGGTGCCATGCTGAGCAACCTTGAGATCATCGCCCGGCTGGTGCTAGCCGCCATCCTGAGCGGCCTGATCGGCGTCGAGCGCGAGCGCCTGCTCTGGGCGGCTGGCCTGCGCACCCACATGCTCGTGGGCGTCGGCGCTTGCCTGATCATGATCGTCTCGGCCTTCGGCTTTGGCGACGTGCTCGGCGCCAAGAACGTCGTGCTCGACCCCTCCCGGATCGCCGCCCAGGTGGTCTCCGGGATTGGCTTCCTCGGTGCGGGCACGATCCTGCTGCGTGGCGAGGTCGTGAAGGGCCTCACCACAGCGGCAAGCCTCTGGGCGGTGGCGGCGATCGGCCTCGCGATCGGTAGCGGCCTCTACGTCGCCGGGACCGCCACCACGTTCATACTGCTGGCGATCTTGGCCGGGCTGAAGCCGCTCCAGGAGCGCTACCACGACCGGCTCCAAGTTCAGCCGCTGCGCGTCCTGGCCGATGCGGGACAGGTCACGTTCGACACGGTGCGCGAGATCGCCGGGGATCGTGCGTCACGCATCCGCCAGTTCGTCGTGCAGCGAGCGGCCGACCCGGATCAGGACGAGATCCTGATCTCGTTCGCGCGTCTCCCGCGTCAGTCGGTCGCGGAGATCGCCCGCGCGCTCAGGGCACGCCATGGCGTCATCAGCGTCGAGAACGTCGAGGGACAGCTTTAGCCGTGGTCCCCAGCGTTTGCCGCACAACCGCTCCATGAGCGGCCAGTTGTCGGACACACACGGAACCAAGCGGCTAACGAAACAGATCGATCGGGGATGTCCATCCCCCGAAATCGGCGCATGATACTGTTAGATCGGTGTTGGTGATGGGCAGGATGATGGAGGTCCAGATCCTCGGCTGTGGGGACGCTTTTGGCTCCGGCGGACGCCTTCAGACATGCTTCTACATCAGGGCGGCTGGAAAGCGGTTCCTGATCGACTGCGGCACCACGGCCCTGATCGCGATGCGCCGCTTTGGCGTCAATCCCAACGCCATCGACACGGTCTTCCTGACCCATCTTCACGGTGACCACTTCGGGGGCCTGCCGTTCCTCATCCTCGATGCGCAACTCATCAGTCGTCGAACGGCACCCCTGACCATCGCTGGTCCGCCCGGTCTGCGCCAGCGGCTGCCCGCGCTGATGGAGATACTCTTCCCGGGGTCGAGCAGCGTCGAGCGGCGCTTTGCCCTCGAACTCGTCGAGCTTGAGCCAGAGATCACGGCTGTCTTGAATGACGTTGAGGTAACACCGTTTCCCGTCCGGCACCCCTCGGGCGCCCCGTCCTTCGCTCTGCGGGTCACCTGTGAAGGGCGGACACTCTGCTACACAGGCGACACGGAGTGGGTGGACGCCATCATTCCCGCTGCTCGAAGTGCCGATCTCCTGATTGCAGAGGGCTACACGGCCGAGCGACCCGTCCGGTATCACCTCGACTGGGCCACCCTGCGGCGACACCTGCCTCAGATCGCGCCGCGACGCGTGCTCCTGACGCACATGAGCGCGGAGATGCTCGGTCACCACCCGGACGGCTATGAGGCTGCCGAGGATGGGCTTACCGTCGCAATCCGGTGAGACCCAGCAAGTTCGATTCCTGCCCTTCCGGCAATCGTGATCAGGGCAGTGGGGCCAAGCCCGCTTGATATAAGACGCTAACCGAGAAGGATTGGACGGTACGGATGGCCCGTCCTGCTGCCCTACTGGCCAGCGTAGCGCCGCCGTTCCTGTCGCCTCCTGATCTGCTCCACCATAGCTCGGCCAGTATTCGTAAGAGCCCAGCGGCCCTCGTTCTGCTGGACCAGTTCACGATCCGCCAAGCAGAGCAGTGTCCTGAGTTCAGCCCGACTGGATGGTATATACCCGTGCGAGAGTTCGCAGCGTGTCAGCATCATGCGTTGCTGAATGGTCAGGTGGGTTCCCCACCTCATTTCGGCTTGTCCACGGATCTCAAGGCCGGATGGTGTACTTCTAAGACTGCAACGCTGCACCTGACAGCCGGTGCCTTGAGGCTCCGATACCTTGAGCTTTAGTCGCCACCTCGCTTATTCTTCGCCCATCAGGGCTCCCGCGAAGCCCTTTATTAGATGCGCAAGCTCGTCCTCCTGTACGAGGCACGCAGCTTCCGCCGGAGCAAACCAGTGCAGGGCGCGCTGGCTCTGCTCCGGCCAACGCTCATGCTGGCCATCAACGCGCAGCGCATAGACGCGGACCTCGCAAGGGACCTCCACGCCGTTATCGAAGCGCTTATCGTAGCGGTACTTGCCGAGTGAGTTCGTCTCGATCTGTCCCTTCAGCCCGGCCTCCTCGAACGCCTCCCGCTCGGCGGCCTGATGCGCCTTGCGGCCGACCATCGGCCAGCCCTTCGGGATGATCCAGCGCCCGGTGTCACGCGAGGTGATCAGCAGTATCTCTAGCCGCCCTTCAGGGCTGATGCGGAACGGCAGAGCCGCAACCTGCTTGAGCGGCTTGGCCTGAGCCTTCCGCAGCAGCTTCTTTAGGCTCGACCGTTTAGATGGCTTCTTCAGTGCAAACCTCAGGAATGCGGGCGGGAGGGGTTCGCTGCCAAGGGCTCTGCAACCAATCACACCATGGCACCTCCACATAGATGAAACGACCTCACCACATCGGGGGCAGATCATCAGCAGCCATGATGCCTCTTTAGACCCGCATCTGGCGCAGGCGGACGGCCTACTGCCTATCCTTGTCTGTGGCGCGGGGGTGGGCTCTGGAGCGCATTCGACCCGCCCTGCTACTCCCGGGAACGGGCGATGTCCTCGGGGTCGAACCGCTCGCGGACCCGCTTGAAGCCCAACCCGACCGCGATGTGGGCGATTTAACGAAGGTTCGCCGGCCGATTCGCAGGACCTTGGGAACCTCGTCGGCGGTGAGGAAGCCGGACTGGCTCATAGGCCCTCCCGAAACACGGCTGAGTTTATCCAGCGCTGACACCGTCTGCCACCGCCGGGAAGCGGGATGTTCATGCGCTCCGCCACCTCCCGGACCGGTCTGAGATCACGGACGAACGCCGCTACACCTAGAGACTGCGGTGCAGCCCGCCTTCCCTGACGGTGTCGTATCGGGCCTTACCCTTATGAGCGCTTGGGCGGTTGCGTCGTCACAAGCATTTGCTTCATCAAGAAGCGGCGCGAGCGAAACTGCCACCCGGCGCGCCCGAGCACCGCGCCCGGACAAGCCAAGCCGATCAGCGACGAGTACCGAGCGGCGGCTCTGACTAACGCGGCATGGTGGTCAAGGAGCTTCGCTCGAAGAGGAAGCCAAAGCGATAGGACGCTGACATGCCGAGGCGGTCGTCGGCCGATCAGACTTCACGGGCAGACAGCTTGAGGGCCGCGCCGTGGTTGCTCTGGTCGGGATCCATGACCCGGATGCAGGGCGCGCTGCATCAACACGGTATCGACCCAGCGTCCGAGCTTGAACCCGACCTCCCGCAGCGTACCGACCATCTCGAACCCGAACCGGTGGTGGAGCGCGATTGAGCCGGCATTGGCGCTGTCGCCGATCACGGCCACCATCTGCCGCGCCGATCCCTTCTCGCACTCGGCAATCAGCGCTCCGAGCAGGGCCGAGCCCACGCCTTGACCGCGCAGATTGTAGGCAACGTAAACTGAGTTCTCGATCGTGTGCCGGTAGGCGGGGCGTGGCCGGTAAGCCGTGGCGTAGGTGTAGCCCACGATGGCGTCACCGCGGGTTGCGATGAGGTACGGCAGCCCGGCGCTCAGGACGGCCACACGACGCGCCAGCATCTCGTCGGGGGTAGGTTGTACCTCCTCGAAGGTGGCCAAGCCCTTCAGGACGTAGGGCGTGTACATGCGCAGCACGTCGCCCATGTCGACTGCCTGCGCGTCACGCACCATGATCGGTAAGTGTTCCAGATCAGCCATCCGCGGTACACCGGTGTGATGATCTTTAATCGGCGTCTAAAGAGAGCCCGCTCGGTGAGACAAGCGAGCAGCAGTCATGGAAGAGAGACATGCACGGCAGGATAGCGATTCCGACCTCGACCTTCATAAAGTTCACGGAAGCGTGAGAGCCTGTCACGCACAGAGCCACGAGCGCCTGCGCTGGGCGGCATGCGTACTCACCCTGGTTCGGAGCTACACCATGCGCAGGACGTGGTTGTTGGACCGCCCATGTCACCTCTCAGCTTTTCTCAATTTCGGCGACACATACCGCCTTGCGTGACCCGAAGCCCTGGACCTACTGTTTGGCCGACTAACGCTCCATCTGAATCGAGCGATGGCACGACGGAGCCGGCTCAAGGCACTGCTCCGCTATGGAGGAAGTCGCGTGAAGATCGCCCAATGGGGTGCAGCTTTAGCGCTGCTCTGCGGACCTGGCTTGGTGTCGCCCCTGAAGGCCGAGGATTGCGCCAACCGCGGCCAGCTCGACGATGCGTACTGCGACGCGAACAAGGACCTCGTCGCTGATGTCCCTGCGAAGACGCGCGACCCCAGCGTCATCGTGTTCGCCTACACGCCGGTCGAGGATCCCGCTGTCTACGAGAACAGCTTCAGGCCGTTCACCACCTATCTATCGCAATGCACGGGCAAGCGGGTCGTCTACTACCCCGTCCAGTCGAACTCTGCCGAGATCGAGGCGATGCGCTCCGGCCGGCTCACGGTGGCGGGCTTCTCGACGGGTCCGCTTGGCTTTGCCGTCAACATGGCCGGCGCCGTTCCGTTCGCCGCTAAGGGCACCGAGAAAGGGGCCGAGGGCTACAACCTCATCGTCGTGGTGAAGGCGAGCAGCCCGTATAAGACGCTGGCCGACCTCAAGGGCAAACGCGTCGCCCACACCGCCCCATCATCGAATTCGGGCAATCTCGCCCCGAAGGCGCTGTTCCCGGAACAGGGCCTGAAGCCCGGCGAGGACTACAAGCTCATCTACTCCGGCGGCCACGACAAATCGGCGCTCGGCGTCGGTACGGGCGACTACGACGCGGCGCCCGTCGCCTCCGACGTGTTCTACCGGATGGTCGCTCGCGGGACGATCAAGGGCGACGATTACCGGGTGATCTACACGAGCGAGAAGTTCCCGACTTCGGGCTTCGCCTACGCCCACGATCTCAAGCCGGAACTCGCCGAGAAGCTCAAGCAGTGCTTCTACGATTTCCGCTTCCCGCCCGACATGGTGAAGGACTTCGAGGGCGACGATCGGTTCGCGCCGATCACCTACCTCAAGGACTGGGCGATCGTCCGGAAGGTCGCGGAGGAGTCGGGCACGCCCTACAACAAGGCCGCCTACGAGCGGGAGGCTGCCCGCGAGGCCGAGGCAGCGCGCAAGAAGGCGGAAAGCGCAGGCAAGCCGTGACGGCGGGATCAGCGCTGCGCAAGACCGCCGCCGGGCTTGAGGTGGGCGCCGGGGCGGACGATCCGCGCGCCCTGGTGATCCGCGGGCTGGTCAAGGAATACAGGCCTGGCCAGCTGGTCCTGAAGGGCATCAACCTCGTGGTGCCAGACACCGGTCTCACTGCCATCATCGGGCCGTCGGGGACCGGAAAGAGCACCCTGATCCGCTGCATCAACCGGCTCGTGCAGCCGAGTGCGGGGGAGATCCTGTTCCGCGGCGAGGACCTCGCGAAGCTCTCCGGCCGTGCCCTGCGTCGGGCGCGCCGGCGGATCGGGATGGTGTTCCAGGAATACAACCTCGTCGAACGCCTCACCGTGATGGAGAACCTGCTCTGCGGGCGTCTCGGCTACGTGCCGGCCTGGCGCGCGTGGCTGCGTCGGTTTCCAGGCACCGACATCGCTCGGGCCTTCGACCTCCTCGACGCGGTAGGCCTGTCGGGGTTCGCGTCGCGCCGGGCCGACGCCCTCTCCGGGGGGCAGCGCCAGCGTGTCGGCATCGCCCGGGCGATCATGCAGGAGCCCGAGATCGTGCTCGCCGACGAGCCGACTTCGTCCCTCGACCCGAAGAGCTCCGTCGAGATCATGGAGATCCTGTCCCGGCTCGCGGCCGAGCGCGGCGTGCCGGTAGTCGTCAACATCCACAACGTGGCCCTCGCCCAACGATTTGCCGCGCGCATCGTCGGCATGTCCGGCGGGCACGTGGTCTACGATGGTCCGCCCGGCGCGCTGAGCGAGCGGGACCTGCGCGGCATCTACGGCGGCGAGAACTGGCTCGAATGAGCGCGATTGCCGGACGGACCTCTTCGGGCGCAGCCCGCGGCGTCGCATTCCGTCCGAACTGGACGGCGCGGGTCGGCTGGGCGCTCCTCGCCCTCTACGCAATCTATGCCGCCAGCCAACTCGGCTTCGTGCCCGAGCGCCTCGCCAGTGGGCTCGGCCACGGCCGGCAATTTCTGGCCCGCATGTTCCCGCCGAATTTCTCGCGCTGGGAACTGATCCAGTCCGGTATCGCTGAGAGCATGCAGATCGCCGTGATCGCCACGGTGATCGGCATCGCGATCGCGCTGCCGCTCGGCTTCCTCGCGGCCCGCAACTTGATGCCGCCCTGGGTGACATGGCCGATGCGGGCCCTGATCGCCCTGTGCCGCTCGTTTCATCCGATTATCGTGGCGATCCTCTTCGTGAAGGCGATCGGCTTTGGTGCGCTCGCGGGCGTGATGGCGCTGATCGTCGCTTCCGTGGGCTTTATCGCGAAACTGTTCGCCGAGGCGATCGAGGAGATCTCTCTAAAGCAGGTCGAGGCCGTGCGCGCGACCGGTGCGGGTTTTCTGTCGATCCTGATCATGGGAGTGCAGCCGCAAGTCCTGCCGCGCTTCATCGGCTTCGCGACCTACCAGCTCGACTCCAATCTCCGGAATTCCACCATGGTAGGGATCGTCGGCGGCGGCGGCATCGGCGCGACGCTGTTCACCGCCTATCAGCGCTTCGACTACGACGTCGTGCTGGCAATCCTGATTGTCATCGTCGCGCTCATCATGGTGGCAGAGATCGTGTCGGGCTGGGCCCGGAGGGTGTTCCAGTGAGCACTGCGACCGCCGCGCTGGCCCCGCGCCGCTGGCAGCGCTTCTCCCCATGGAGGCGCCTCGCGCGGCTCGCCTTCACCCTGTTCGCGGTGGCCGCCTTCGTGACGAGCCTGCGCACGATCGAGGTGATCCCGGAATTCCTCTATGACGCCCCCGACCAGCTTGCCGACCTGTTCGGCCGGATGTGGCCGATGGATGCCGGCTACATCGCCCCAACCCTCAGGGCCCTGGTGGAGACGCTGCATATCGCGACGCTCGGCACGCTGATCGCGATCGGGATCGCGGTCCCGATCGGGCTGCTAGCGGCGCGGAACGTGACGCCCAGCCTACCCCTGAACCTGCTGGCGAAGTTCGTCTTCGTGACGTCCCGTTCGGTGAACTCCCTAGTCTGGGCATTGCTATTCGTGGCGGTGTTCGGCCCGGGGCCCCTGGCGGGCACGCTTGCGATCGCGCTGCGCTCCGTCGGCTTCACCGGCAAGCTCTTCGCCGAGGCGCTGGAGGAGGCGAACCGCGGCTCCATTGAGGCGCTGCAGGCCACCGGGGCAGGACGCCTCTCGACCCTGCTGCTCGGCTACTGGCCGCAGGTGAAGCCGGCCTTCTGGTCAATCGCGCTGTTCCGCTGGGACATCAACATCCGGGAATCGGCCGTGCTCGGTCTAGTCGGCGCGGGCGGTATCGGCGTCGCGCTCGATACCGCGCTCAACCTGCTCTACTGGGATCAGGTTGCGGTCGTGCTTGCCGCAATCTTTGGCACCGTTATCTTGGCTGAAATTGTGGTCACGACGCTTAGAGCGAGAGCTTTGTAGGAAAGCGCTCTGTCCCTGACTGTAGATTTTATCAGACGGGCTTCTGAACGTGATGCCTCGAGTTAGGACTATAGGATCAGGGCAACGGTCGAGCATTGGAGAAACGCCATGTCGAGGACGCTCAGATCCGGGGCTCTCGCCCTCTGCATCCTGACGCCCCTGCCGGTGCTGGCGCAATCGGCCACCAACCTGACCGCCCTGTGGGGTCTCGCGCCCGTGAGCGCCCTATCGGCCAGCCAGGACGGGCGCGCCGCTCTCGACGCGAACCTCAAGGTTACCGGTGAGATCCAGTCGGGCGCGGCTCGGCAGCCGCTCCTGCTGTCCCTTCCCGAGCAGCGCCAGCTCGCGCTGCGCGACGCCTTCATCACCGACGGCAACGCGGCCGAGCTCGCGGACGGCCTCGGCAGCACGCTCGGCGCGCTCTACCAGACCAAAGCTCGGTACCCCGACTCCAGGACCTTCACGAACGTTGCGCCGTCCGTTGCGCAGCTGCTCGGCTACACCAACAACGTTGCCAAGTCGGATTCCAACGCGGGTAAGTACTTCTTCGCCAACGCCCCCACGAACGGCAAGGCGGCCGTCACAGAGGCTGCGGCGGGTATCCTGACCGAGTGCGGAGGTGTCGCCGACGTGTTCGGCAAGGCATACGAGCGCCCGGCTGGCAGCCAGGGCTCCGACGCCTACGGCAATGCGCGTCCATTCCAGACTCTGCCGCAGTTGTTCGCCTATCGCGGCGACGACTATTTCGGGCGTGGCTCCCACAGCCTGGACTGGCTGCACGGACCGAACCAGAATCTGACCGACAGCCCCTCCTACCCGAGCGGCCACACCACCTACGGCTATACCGAAGCCCTAATCCTCGCGATCCTGGTGCCGGAGCGATATCAGCAGATGATCGCGCGCGCTGCCGAGTACGGCAACAACCGCATCGTGCTGGGCGCTCACTACGCGATGGACGTGCTCGGCGGCCGGGCAGTCGCCCTGCACGCGGTTGCGCACCTCCTCGCCAACGATCCCGCCTATGTGGGGCAGGCCCGCAGGAATCCAGCGGTCGACAACCAGATGAGCCGCGCCACGGACGAGGCTGTAACCCTCACGGACTATCAGGCAGCGCTTGAGGCGGCCCGCGTCGAACTCACGGCGTTCCTGCGCGACGGCTGCGGCAGCACTGTCACGGCCTGCGCGGCGGCCGATACCGGTCGGTTCCGCGAGCCCGCCGCCAACGCGGCCTTGTACCAAGCAACGCAGACCTATGGGCTGCCGATCGTGCATCCGTCCACCGCCAACATCCCCGAGGATGTGGGGCGCCTCGCCCCGGAGGCGGGCCACCTCCTGACCGCCGCGTTTCCCGCCCTCAGCCTGGACGAGGCCAATGCGATTCTGACGCAGACGCAGGGGCCCGGCGGCGGCTTCCTAGACGATGGCTCGGCCTTCGGGGTCTACGCGCGGTTGAACCTGTACGCGGCTGCCGGAAAGGCGGCGACCCTGGCGGCGCAGCGCGGGGCGCCGCGGGCGGCGCGATGAGCCACCGTGCCCGAGTCTCTGCGCATAGGTCGATTACTCGCGCTTTTGGCACATGTGATACGGCCCGAGCCGATGTCCGCTTCGGAGAGGCCGCCGATGGCAGTCGGATGACCGAAATGGGCGCAAAGCCGAACGACCGGTTTTGCGCTCATCGGCTATCTGCCATGGCGAAGCCTGGCCGAAAGCCGCAGGTCCGCTTTCGGCCCAACGATGCGGTAAAGCAGACTTTGTTTTGTCGAATGCCTCTAGTTGGATGAAATGATCCACCGTCAGAGGTCATGGGACCACGCGTCAGGCACAAGCCGGTAACTTCCGTCGCCGGTGGTGAGGTGCGACCAGCCCGGGAAGTGCAGGTGCATGCCGGTGAACGCCAACCTCTCGCTCGCCACCCGATCGAACATGCGCCGACGCGTGGCTTCGGCCAGCACGGGATCGACGTCAAAGGCCAATGTGACGTCCGGGCGCGGAACCTGGATCTCGGGAGCGTGGACGATGTCTCCCCAGATCAGCAGCGTTTGCCCGCCTGAGGCGATGAGGTAACCCGTGTGGCCCGGCGTGTGCCCGGGCAGCGGAACGCTCGTTACACCCGGGAAGACCTCAACCTCGCTCGCAAACGCACGGAGCCGGTCGCGGTATGGCGCGAGCTGCTGCCGGGCCGTGTCGAAGTAATCTTCCGTTCCAGCGTTCTGGTCAGCTGTCCAGTAGCCGAGCTCGGCCTCGTGCAGGCAGATCTCCGCGTTTGGAAACAGCGCCGTGCCGGACGGATCCGAGAGGCCGTTCGAGTGGTCCGGATGCATGTGGGTGAGCAGGATGGTGTCGATGACAGCGGCCGACACGCCAGCAGCGTCAAGATTATCGAAGACGCGGCCGGCTGAGGACTGCAGGGTGCGCCCACACCCGGTATCAACGAGGCAGGCACGCCCGCCGCTGCGGATCAGGAACGTGTTCACCGAGGTCCGCCGTCCGGCCGATGGGCGGAACGCCTCTCTGAGCAGGCGACCTGCCTCGTCCTCTTCGATGTTCTGCAAAGCCGCGAGCGAGCCGTCGAGAAACCCATCACTGATGGCCGTGACGAGGATGTCACCGACCCGGCGATGATGGATCCCAGGTACCTGGCGACCCGGAACGGGCACTTCGTTCGTGGCCATCATGACGTCTCCAGAGAAGCGTGGGCAGGCAGTCGCGAACGGCCGCACGGCGACATAAGCAGCCGCCTTCCTGGTGCCGCCTACCTTAGTGCCGCCGGAGCGGCAGGGTTCACGCGAGCGCGGTGTTCACAATGGCGAAGATCGCGATAGTCAGGAAGGCAGCGGTAAAGTCGTCAGCGAAACGAGCCACTGCTGCAGTGCGCTGTGCCTCGGGCAAGTCCGCCAGAACGGTGGGACCAAGTCGCACGGCGTCCGCGAGCCATCGGCGACGCCGTGATACTGACCCAGCGTCACAACCGGCACCCCATTGCGAGAGTTACGCCATTGCGGAGCCAACCAAGCGCGACAGCTGCACGGAGGCCGACGCGGCCCCTAGCATAACGGGCGGGGCCTGCGACTGCATCGTGATCTGAGCTACCGGCATCGCCGAGCCCTGGAACACCGCCACGACCGCCAGCATCACCAGCAGACCCCACGGGCCGAGCAGCCCTCCGACAGGGCCGCCTGCAAACGCCACAAGCAGCAAACCAAGCGCAGCTGACGTCTGTCCTACCGCAGGGAAGATGGCGACGCGCCGGGTGCGCAAAGTTACTCGCCTCGGCCCAGCTGGGACCTGTCGGACCTCTGCCCCGGCCCGGCCGTCGCCACGCTCTCAACCGGCGCGGCACCGGTCCTGGTCTTCGTTGCGGCGATGCTCCTCGGCATGGCGGCGCACGAGCTTCGCGCGCGGCGAAGCCGCAAGCCGGTCGTGGCTCGGCCGTGAGAGTGCGCTCAGGCAGAGAGCGAGTGCCCGGCCGCGGCGTAACGGCTCGCGGGCCGCGCCAGACCCAGGTGATCGCGCAGCGTCGCCCCGGCATAATCGCGCCGGAAAAGACCGCGGCGCTGAAGAATCGGTACCACCGCGTCCACGAAGGTCTCCAAACCGTCGGGCAGCACGTCTGGCATCAGGTTGAAGCCGTCCGCCGCTCCGGCCCGGAACCAGGCTTCGATGTCGTCGGCGATCGCCTCCGGCGTGCCCGCGATGATGCGGTGACCGACCCCGCCGCCCAGCGCCCGCAGAAGTTGGCGCACCGTCAGCCCGTCCCGCCGGGCGAGCGCCACGGTACCCAGGAACATCGTGTGGTTGGCATCGGGCGGCAGGGGCAGCGGGTCGGGCAAGGGCTTGTCGAGGTCGAGCCGCGCCGGATCAATCCGCAGCGTCCCGGCGAGCCGCGCGAGGCTGTACGCCTCCGGCACCAGATCCCAAAGTTCATCCTGACGGCGGCGCGCCTCGGCCTCCGTCGAGCCGATCACCGTGGCGAGGCCGGGCAGGATGACCAGCGCATCCGGTCCGCGTCCGTAGCGCGCCGCCCGCGCCCGCAGGTCACGGACATAGGCCGCACCATCCTCGACGGTCTGGGCCAGGGAGAACACCGCGTCGGCGGTGGCGGCGGCGAGCTCGCGCCCGTCCTCTGAGCCGCCGGCCTGGAAGGTCACCGGCCGTCCCTGCGGGCTGCGCGGCACCGTGAGCGGCCCTACGACGGTGTAGTGCACTCCGCGGTGGTCGACGGCGTGGACCTTGGCCGTGTCCACGAACCGGCCGCTCGCCTTATCGCCGAGGAAGGCGTCGTCCTCCCAGCTGTCCCAAAGGGCGTGGACGAGATCGGTGAATTCCCGGGCACGGGCATAGCGAGCCCTGTGCTCTGAGGCGCCGGCGAAGCCGAAGTTACGGCCGGCGGCGGCGTCCGCCGTCGTCACCACGTTCCATCCGGCCCGGCCACGGCTCACGAGGTCGAGGCTCGCGAAGCGGCGGGCGAGATTGTACGGCTCGTTGTAGGTCGTCGAGGCGGTGGCTACGAGGCCGACATGGCTGGTCGCCGCCGCGACGCTGGCCAGCACCACGGTGGGTTCGAGGGCGTTGAACGGCCGGTAGTCGATCCGGTCGTTGATCGCCGGCGTGTCGGCGAGGAAGATCGCGTCGAGCTTGCCGCGCTCCGCGACGCGGGCGACGCGCACGAAGTGGTCGATGTCGAGGAAGGCGTCCGGCCGGCTCTGCGGCAGCCGCCACGCGGACGGGTAGACACCCGAATGCAACAGGTTGACGTTGAGATGCAGTTGGCGGCTGCTCATCGAAGCCCTCCGAGTCAGCGAATGCGGGGGATGATCTGCTCGGCGAAACGACGCATCTCCGCCTCGAAGGGCTGGAACTGCAGCATGAACAGTTCGATGCCGGCGGCGTGGAAGGCGCGAATCCGTTCGGCCACGGTTTCGTAGCCTCCCACGAGCCCGGCGGCGGTGCCGCCGTTGGTCCCGACATGCTGCGAGGCGGCCGCGTCGGTCTTGGCGAACATCACGCTCGCCTTGTCGGTACGGGCGCGGGTGTCGGCGCGGAGATCCGTATCGCGCTGGGCCAGGGCGAGGAGCCGGGCGTGCTCGGCTTCAGCCTCAGCATCGGTCTCCCGGGCGATCACGAAGGCCGAGAGCCCGTAGCGCAGGGGCCCGTTCGCCGCGGGGCGCTGGGCGACGTCGGCAATCAGGGCGGCGACATCCTCTAATGGCTGGCCGTTGATGAACCAAACGTCGGCGTGGTCGGCGGCGAGTGCTCGGGCGGGCTCAGATTCGCCGCCGAGATAGATCGTCGGCCGCGGCCGGAACGTGCCGGCGGGGCGGAGTTGGTATTCCTCCACCTGAAAGTGCTCGCCTTCCAGGGTCACCCGCTCGCCGCGCATCAGCCCGTCAACGAGGCCGATCCATTCGCGGCCATAGGCGTAACGGTCGTCATGGGTTGGGAAGGGCAGACCTGCGCGCTCGAACTCGGCCTTGTTCCAGGCATTGACGAGATTTAGGGCGAAGCGACCGCCGCTGATATGCTCGATCTGGAGTGCCATCTTGGCGAGCACCACCGGGTGGTAGAGCCCCGGCTTGATCGCCGCGATGATCTCGATCCGCCGGGTCAGCGCCGCGAGTGCTGCGGCTCCGGTCCAGGCTTCGAGCTGGTCCCGCTCCGGGTCGTAGGGGTTCATCGTGTGCTGGGCGACCAGCACCGAGTCGAAGCCGAGCGCTTCGGCCTCCAGCACCAGGGCGCGGTTGCGCTCCCAACTGGCGTCGTCGGGCTCGTCGGGATCGTGGTGGGAGGCGCGGGAACCGTGGACGGCGGCCCAGATGCCGAAACGGGGGTCGCACGCCACGGCGTCAGCCCCGGCCCGAGGGGATCGCGAAGATCGGCACGTCGGTCGCGTCGATCCGACGGGGGATGAGCTTGGCCTCGTAGAACACGTCGGCGATGGCCTGCTGCTCGCCGAGCTGGCTGCGCTCCACGGGCTCTACCGTGTAGGTCCGGCGGCTGTTGGCGGCGGCTACGACCGCCGGGGGCAGGTCGCCCCAGATCGGGGCGAGCAGCGCCACGGCCTCCTTCGGGTTCGCCTTCATCCAGGCGCCGGCCTCGACCAGGGAGCGGTAGACGGTCGCCACAACCTCCGGCTGCGCGGCGACGAAGCTGTCGTTGACGAGGTAGTAGCGGTGATAGGTCGTAAGGCCATCGCCGTCGGCGATGGCCCGGACCGGGCGCTTGGCCTCGGCGAATGCCAGGAACGGATCCCAGATCGACCAAGCGTCGAGGCTGCCCTGCTCGAAGGCCACGGCCCCCTCCGGCGCCTGGAGATAGGCGGGCTTGATGTCCGCGAAGGTCAGGCCCGCGCGCTTGAGCGCGGCGGCCAGCACGTAGTGGCTGCCGGAGCCGCGGGAGACGCCGACCGTCTTGCCCCTCAAGTCGGCGACACTGCGGATGGGGGAATCCGCCGGCACGATGATCGCTTCCGCTGAGGGTGCACCCCGCTCGCGGGCGTAAAAGGTTAGCGGCGCCCTGGCGGCCTGGGTGAAGATCGGCACCGCGTCGGCCACGTCGGCGTGGATGTCGACGGCCCCGGCATTCATGGGTTCAAGGACACTGGTGAAGAGATGCCAGCTTGGCGTGAAGCCAAGCGGTGCCAGACGCTCGGCCAGCGTGCCCTTCACCTTCAACACGGTGAACAGCACCGACGAGCGCTGCATACTGATCTTCACCTCGCGGGGCGCCGCGCGCGCAGTCGGTGCGCCGAGCGCCAGGGCGGCCGCCCCGCCGAGCCCGCCGCGCAGGAGCGTGCGGCGGGAGGGGCCGAACCGGCCCGTCGTGTCGTCGGTCATCGGGCGCTCGCGGATCGTAGAATGAACGGGGGCAGGACGCCGGGGGTGGCGACCGGCATGCCCCTTATTGAAGGCTAGCAAGACGCGTCGGATCAATGAAACGCGTTTTCGATTTAGTGGTTCTCGGGAGGAGCATGTTCCACAAAGGGAACTCCATAAAAAAAATCTTTCTTTCCACCCAGATCGAGTTCATTAAATGCTCATCAAAGTTGCAGGTCATCGGCAGGAGAACGATTATTTTACAAATATAACCCCGACAAAACAAAAATCTTCTTGCCGGTCGTCTCACGATACGTCGGTCCCAAAGACAACGTCCGACAGAGAATCAGGCTTGTGATCGGGAAGCGGCTCACCGATTCCTTCGTCAAACGCCCGCGGGGCGGTGTCTGAAATCGGAAAGTCGAAGCCATGTCGCAGACGGATGCGGGCTGGGGTGCGGGGCCGAGCGGGCGCTACGAGACCCTGGCAAACACATTCCGCCCGGTCTTCGCCGAGATCCGCGCTACCGCCGTTGAGCGGGACCGGGAGCGCCGCCTGCCACACGCCGAGCTCGGCTGGCTGCGGGAGGCGAACTTCACCACCCTGCGGCTCGCGCCTCAAGACGGCGGCCACGGCGCTAGCCTGCCCGAGTTGTTCGCCCTGCTGATCGAACTGTCGGCCGCGGATTCGAACGTCACCAACGCGTTGCGGGCGCATTTCGGCTTCACGGAGGACGCGCTCTGCTCCTCCTCGCCGGATTGGCGCGCGGCCTGGATCGGGCGGATCGGCGCGGGCAAGACGATCGGCAGCGGTGTCTCGGAGACCGGGTCGGCAAAGGTCGGCGCCTTCGACACGGTGGTTCGGCGGAGCGACGGAAGGCCCGTGGTCGAGGGGCGTAAATTCTATACCACTGGCTCGCTCTTCGCGGACTACATCCACCTCTCGGCCGAGGACGAGGCCGGCGGGGCGGTGACGGCCGCCGTACCGGTGCGCGCGCCGGGCGTCACCATCGTGGACGATTGGGATGGGTTCGGGCAGGCGCTCACCGCCAGTGGCACCGCGACCTTCGAGGCGGTGGCCCTCGACCCCGCGCTGATTAAGCCGGACCCAGCCCGTTTCCCCTACGCCATGGCGTTCTTCCAGTTGGTGCATCTGGCGACGCTCGCCGGCATTGGCCGGGCGGCGGCCGAGGACGTGGCGCGGCTGGTGGCAGAGCGCACCCGCGTCTACAGCCACGGCAATGCCGGGCGCACCGCGGACGATCCGCAGATCCAGGCTGTGGTCGGCCGCGTACGTGCCAATGCCTACGCGGCCGGCGCCGTGGTGCTGAAGGCAGCCGAGGCGGTCCAGCGGGTCCACGACGCGCACCGGGCCGGCTCGCCGGAGGCAGAGCGGCAGGCGACGCTCGCCGATGTCGAGGTCAACCAGGCGGTCAGCGTGGTCACCGACCTGGTCCTGACGGCTACGACGTCGCTGTTCGACGCGCTCGGCGCCTCGGCAGTGAAAGTTGGGGCCGGCCTCGACCGGTACTGGCGCAACGCCCGCACCATCGCCTCCCACAACCCGCGCATCTACCGGGACCGCAGTGTCGGCACCTTCGCAATTTCTGGCGAGGCGCCGCCCCGTCAGTACCGCGTCGGTTCGGCCTAAGGTTGCGAGCATGGCACGAAGCGACCGCATGCGCCTCGGCGCATTCCTCTATCCCGGCGGGCACCACGTCGCCGCGTGGCGGCATCCGTCCTCCGATGCCGATGCCGGGATCAACGCCGCTCATTACCGGCAGCTCGCCCGCACGGCCGAGGCTGCGAAGTTCGACCTGATCTTCCTCGCGGACGGGGTCAGCATCCGGGGCGACGATCTGGACGCCCTAAGCCGCACGGCGATCCGCTATGTCGGCCAGTTCGAGCCGCTGACCCTGCTGTCCCACCTCTCGGCGGTGACGGAGCAGATCGGCCTCGTGGCCACCGCCTCTACCACCTACAACGAGCCGTTCCACGTCGCCCGCAAGTTCGCCTCCCTCGACCATCTGAGCGGCGGCCGGGCGGGCTGGAACCTCGTCACCTCCGCGGACCCTCGGGAGGCCTGGAACTTCAGCCGCGAGAGCCATCTCGCCCACGCCAACCGCTACGCCCGGGCGGAAGAGTTCGTGGACGTCGTGCGCGGCCTGTGGGATTCCTACGAGGACGACGCCTTCGTCCGCGACCGCGAGGGCGGGCGCTTCTTCGATGCCGACAAGCTGCACCTGCTCGCCCACGAGGGCGAGCACTTCTCGGTGCGGGGGCCGCTCAACGTTCCCCGCCCGCCGCAGGGGCATCCGGTGGTGGTGCAAGCGGGTTCCTCGGAGGCCGGCAAGGCGCTTGCCGCCCGCACCGCCGAGGTGATCTTCACCGCTCAGCAGACCCTGGAGGATGCAGTCGCCTTCTACGCCGACGTAAAGGGCCGGATGAGCCCCTACGGCCGCGATCCGGACCACCTCAAAATCATGCCGGGCGCCTTCCCGGTGGTCGGGCGGAGCGAGGCGGAGGCGCAGGACAAGTTCGCCTCGCTGCAGGAGCTGATCCACCCGGTGGTCGGTCGCTCGCTCCTCGAACAGCTCACCGGCGCCGACCTGTCCGCCCTTCCGGACGATGCCCCGGTGCCGGAGATGCCGGAGACCAACGGCGGCAAGAGCCGCCAGGACCTGTTCCTCCGCCTCGCCCGGCGGGAGGGCCTGACGATCCGCGAACTCTACCTGCGCGCCGCCAGCGCCCGAGGCCACTGGACGATCGTCGGCACGCCGGCACAGGTCGCCGACGCCCTGCAGGAGCGGTTCGAGGCGCGGGGCGCAGACGGCTTCAACATCATGCCGCCGACCCTGCCCGGCGGGCTCGACGACTTCGTTGCCCTCGTCCTCCCGGAATTGCGGCAGCGGGGACTCTTCCGGGACGAGTACGAGGGATCGACCTTGCGGGATCACCTCGGCCTTCCCCGGCCTGCGCACCGCATTCCATCAGCCGCACGCACCTCGCTCGAACGAGGGGCCGCATGACGACCATCGTGCAGAGGCTGTCGGCGCAAGACTGGCATCAGATCGGATTGTGATGCAATGAGCGACAGCGACACGATCAACGCCCGACGGCGCTTCCTCGTGCGGGGGGCGGCAGCGGCCGTGGGTGCCGTAGCCGGCAGCGCAGCCCGCGCGGAGGAGGCGACTCCGCCCGCCATCCCAGATTGGATGAAGGTGCCCGGAGCCGATACCGGCAGCCAGCCCTACGGCACGCCCTCCCGTTTCGAGGCGGGGCTCATCCGCAACGTGCCGAAGGGGTTGAAGCAATACACCTCGGCCTCCAGCCGCACGCCGCTGCAGGATCTCGACGGCATTCTCACGCCGAACGGCCTATTTTACGAGCGCCACCACGGTGGCATCCCCGATATCGACCCGACCCAGCACCGGCTCATGATCCACGGGTTGGTGGAGCGGCCCCTCGTCCTTACCATGGAGGACATCCGCCGCTTTCCGAGCGAGTCGCACATCTACTTCCTCGAATGCTCGGGCAATCCGGGCTTCGAGGCGATCAAGGGCAAGACCGCTTCGGATCTCGTCGGGCTTGTCAGTTGCGCCGAATGGACCGGTGTTCGCCTCGCGACGGTTCTGCGCGAGGCTGGCATGAAGTCGGAGGCGAAATGGGTCGTGGCCGAGGGCGCGGATGCCGCCGCCATGACCCGCAGCATCCCGGTCGCGAAATGCCTCGACGACGCGCTGCTGGTCTACAGCCAGAACGGCGAGCGGCTGCGCCCGCAGCAGGGCTATCCCTTGCGGGTGTTCCTGCCCGGCTTCGAGGGCAACATGAGCGTGAAGTGGCTGCGCCGCCTCAACGTGAGCGCGGAGCCGGCCTATTCCCGTGAGGAGACCTCCAAGTACACTGACCTGATGCCGGATGGCACCGCCCGACAATTCACCTTCGTGATGGAGGCGAAGTCTATCGTCACCCGGCCCTCCGGCACCCAGCGGATCACGCCCGGTTTCCACGAGATCACCGGCATCGCCTGGACCGGGCGCGGCCAGATCCGGGGGGTGCAGGTCACAACCGATGGAGGCAAGACCTGGCAGGACGCCGCCCTTCAGGAGCCGGTTCTGAACCGGGCGCTCACCCGCTTCCGCCTGCCCTGGCGATGGGACGGGACGCCGACGACCATCGCGAGCCGGGCGATCGACGAGACCGGGTATGTTCAGCCGAGCTTCGACGCGTTGACGGCGGTGCGCGGCCTCAAATCTTTCTACCACAACAACGCGGTCGTGCCCTGGCGCATCGCCGCGGACGGCGAGGTGGCCAATGGCTATGCATGAAGCCCGCGCCGTCGTCTTCATGGCCCTAGTGCTCACCTGCGCAGGGGCGGCGCGGGCGACAGAGCGCCTCGGGATCGGTCGCCCGGCGTCGGAGGCCGAGATCGCCGCCTGGAACATCGACATCGACCGCGATGGCCGGAAGCTGCCGCCTGGACACGGCAGCGTCGCGCAGGGGCGCGCGGTGTTCGACGCGCAGTGCGCGTCCTGCCACGGCAGCCGGGGGGAAGGTGGGACCGGCGAGAGGCTCGTCGGCGGCCAAGGCACGCTCGCTTCTGCGAAGCCGCTCAAGACCGTCGGGAGCTTCTGGCCCTACGCGCCGACCCTGTTCGACTACATCCGGCGGGCGATGCCGATGAACGCCCCGCAATCGCTCAGCGATGACGACGTTTACGCGGTCTCCGGCTACGTCCTGTACCTGAACGGACTCATCCCGGAGCGCGCCGTGCTCGATGCCGCCACGCTAGCCGCCGTCCGCATGCCGAACCGCGAGGGGTTCGTCTCCGACCCGAGGCCTGATGTGAGACCCTGACCAGACCAAATCGATGGTGTCGTAATCCCCTGGCGATACGTCGGCCAGAAGGACGTCCTGGATGTCCGATCTGGGGCAGGATGGGCCGTACACGGACCTGCACTCATAGCAACTTATGTGGCGCGGTCGAGATCAGTCCCGGCTCCGGAGGCCATATGGCCGCAACAAATCCGAGACTTGAACGACAAAGCGACACGGAGCCCGGTGATCCGCCTTGTGGGCCTGTGCGGCGAAGATCCGCCGGATCATCCAAAAGGAATATGCCTTCCTGGCACATACCATAGAAATTCGATCCACAGATCTTACCTGCAATGAAAATATAGTACAAAATTTGGTAAAAACAATAAACTTTGACTTTTCGAGTTGCATGTCAATGACGTATAATCCTAAATTGGTGACGAGCGCAGGCACGCAAATTTCGGAAATCTATCCGATAGCTTGATAGTTTTTTGAAAAAATCAGTTCTGCGTCGGTACTCAATCTGGCGTGAATAAGATTGTCTTGGTGGCATCTGATGCGAAAGATCGTTCCCTGCGGCGCGGTCCTCACG
This sequence comes from Methylobacterium sp. J-030, assembly GCF_022829545.1. Lineage (GTDB taxonomy): Bacteria > Pseudomonadota > Alphaproteobacteria > Rhizobiales > Beijerinckiaceae > Methylobacterium. Next base: position 79,045 of record NZ_JAKSYM010000150.1, read on the forward strand.
ACCTGCGCTGTCTGGCTTGCGGGGCCAGCTTACGCGGCGCCTCCTGATCTGGCCCCGAAAACCGGTGGCACGACCACCTGGGGTGTCGCGACCGAGCCGAGCTGCTTCGATCCGCATCGCTCCTCCCAGCAGGCGGCCTTCTTCGTCGCTCGGAACTACATCGACTCTTTGGTGGCCAAGCGCGCTGACGGGAGCTTCGCTCCCTGGCTTGCAACGCAGTGGTCGCTCGCGCCGGACGGCCTGACCTACACCTTCACGCTTCGCGACGGTGTCACCTTCCATGACGGCACGCCGCTCGATGCCGAGGCGGTGAAAGCGAATTTCGACTTCGTAAAGAAGCCCGAGAACGCCGCGAATGCGGCCGCTCTGCTCGATCGGTATGCGCGCGCCGAAGTCGTGGCCCCCAACGTGGTTCGGCTGATCCTCGCCCGGCCGGATTCGAGCTTCCTGGAATCCGTCTCGAACGTGAAGCTCGGGATTTTATCCCCGAAAGCCTTAGCCAAGGGCGACCTCTGCGGCGGAGGTCCCGCGCTCGCTGGCACCGGACCCTTCGTGTTCGCGGAGTACGTGCGCGGCCAGTCGGCCCGCTTCGTCCGCAACAAGGCCTATGCGTGGCCGCCCGGCTACGCCGCTCACGCCGGGCCGGCCTATCTCGACGGCTTCACGATCCGCTTCCTACCCGAGGCAGCGGTGCGGGCCGGCGCCCTCGCCTCGGGTCAGGTCGACGTTATCGAGGGGGTGCAGCCGACTGATGCTCCGCTCTTCACCGACCAGCCGGATTTCACCCTGCTTAAGGGACCGTTGGGCGCCGGCACGGCCTTCACCCTGAACGTCAACTACACCCGCGCGCCCGCCGATGATGTCCGCGTGCGGCGCGCCCTTCGCGATGGCTTCGATCCCGAACCGATCGTGGGCCAAGCCTACCTCGGGACGGTCCCGCGGGCGTGGTCGATCATCGGGCCGGATAACCCGGCCTTCAACCGGGCTCTCGTCGGCGCCTGGGGCCGGGACGTCGCAGGCGCCAACCGCCTGCTCGACGTGGCCGGCTGGACCGGGCGCGACGCCGCGGGCTTCCGTACCCGCGATGGCAAGCGCTTGACGATCGAGGTGGGCTACCCGCAGCCCTACGTGCGCGACAACCGTGAGGTGCTGATCCAGGGCATCCAGGCTGCCCTGCGCAAGAACATCGGTCTGGATCTCAACCTGCGCATCATCACCGCGGGCGAGTACGCCAAAGGCAATGCCACCGGGACTTGGTCGATCTACCCGAACACCGACAATCCCTCGGACGCCGCTCGTGAACTCTGGGATATGCTCGGCACGAAGGGCTTCCTCTACACCAACGTCCCGAACCCCGACCCAGAGATCACCGGCTTGGTCGACGAGGCGCTCGCCGCCACGGATCCCGCGCGCAAGCGCGCCTTCACCGACCGGATCCAGGTGCTCGGCATTGAGAAGGCTTACATCGTCCCGCTCTTCGCGCCGAGCTGGTTCCTGGCTGCTCGCAAGGGGGTCGAAGGCCTCGGCTTCGAGGCCGGCCTCGACTCGCCCGCCAACGCCTACGACGTCTGGCTTGCCGGGGAGTAGGCCGATGCCGGCACGCCATCTCACACTCCGCATCCTGAGCCGTCTGGGTACGAGCCTCGTTGTCGCCTGGGCGAGTGTGACCGCGGCATTCGTCGCGCTGCATGCCCTGCCGGGCCGGATCGAGGACATCCTCGCCGGCGATGTCGACTTCCCGGGTCTGCGCGAGGCGATCGCTGCCGAGTGGGGCCTGGACCGGAGCTTGCCGGCCCAGTACGCCGACTTCCTGCTTCGCCTCGCCCACGGCGACTTCGGCACCTCCTACGTGCTGCGCCGGCCAGTCATCGAGGTCGTTGGCTCGCAGCTGCGGCCGACCGTCGAGCTCGCCTTCGCGGCGGGCCTCCTCGCCGTCCTGCTGGCCGGGGGGCTCGCCCTCGCGACGGCTGGGCGGGGACGCCTCGCCCACGGCCTCGCCTCCAGTCTCGAACTTGTCGCTGCCTCCACGCCGGTCTTCTGGCTCGGCATCCTGCTGCTGATGGCGTTCTCGTTCTCCCTGCGCTGGTTCCCGGTGGCGGGCGCCAAGAGTTGGAACGCCCTCGTGCTGCCGGCCATCGCCCTCGCCCTGCCGACGGCCGGTCTCCTGGCCCAGGTCCTGCGCGAGGCGATGGAGAAGACCCTCGACCAGCCCTTCGTCACCACGGTCCGGGCCCGCGGCGTCGGCGAGACCGCCATCCGGATCCGCCACGTCCTGCGGCATGCCCTGCTTCCGGCCGTGACCCTCGGTGGCTGGCTGATCGGCGGTCTGCTCGGGGGCGCCGTAATCACCGAGAAGGTATTCGGCCGGCCGGGACTCGGCACGGTGACGCTCGGGGCGGTCCTCACCCACGACGTGCCGGTCGTGCTGGCGGTGGTGCTGCTCGCCGCGCTCATCCACGTCGCCGCCTCGACGCTCCTCGACATCCTCTACCTCCTGATTGATCCGAGGCTCAGGACCACATGACAGCATCCCCGCATTCCGCTCCAGCCGCCGTCGCGCTCTCGACCGAAGGCCTGGTCGGGACCGTAGCCAGCGTGCCGACTTCGGTCCTGCGAGCCACGCGGTTCAGGCCTCGACATCCGCCACGCTTCATCCTGGCGGCCGGGTTCCTCGCCATGCTGGCCCTCGTTGCGCTGGGGCCGGGGCTGTTCACCCGCTACGATCCGCTGACCGGCGACTTTTCCGAGACCCTGAAGGGTCCGAGCTGGGTCCACCCGTTCGGCACCGACCGGCTCGGGCGCGACGTCCTCGCCCGAACCCTCTACGGCACCCGCTACTCGCTCCTGATCGGGCTTGCTGGCATGGCGGTCAGCGCCGCCGCGGGCGTGCTCCTCGGCGTATTGGCGGGATTGCGCAACCGTCTGCTGGACGAGGCGGTGTCACGCCTCTTCGACGTGCTCTCGTCCTTCCCGGGCGTGCTGCTCGCCATGCTGGTCGTCACCTTCCTGGGACAGGGCATGGCTAACATTGCGATCGCTGTCGGCATCGCCGGCATCCCGAAATTCGGACGGGTGGTGCGCGCCCAGACTCAGCTCGTGCGAGATGCCGACTACGTGACCCACGCGGCGATCTACGGGCTCGGGCGCTCCCGGATCTTTCTGCGCCACGTCCTGCCAAACGTGCTGGTCGCGGTGCCGGTCATCGCGACCATCTACATCGGTAATACGATCCTCGTCGTGTCGGGTTTGAGCTTCCTCGGGCTCGGCCCCCAGCCGCCAACGCCGGAATGGGGTGTGATGCTCGCTGAGAGCCGCGACGTGCTGCGGGTGGCGTGGTGGCCGGGTGTGTTTCCGGGGCTCGCCATCACCCTGACCGTGATCGCCTTCAGCATCGTCGGGGGCGTGCTCCAGAAGCGCTTCGAGGGACGCATCGCATGACCGATCGTCACGAACCGCTCGTCGACATACGCGGCCTCTCAGTCGCCTTCCCGGCTCAAGGGGATGAGCCCGTGGTCCAGGGTGCCGACCTCACCATCCATCCGGGCGAATGCGTCGCCCTCGTGGGTGAGTCCGGATCGGGCAAGAGCGTCACGGCGCGCAGCCTCTTGGGCCTCACGGGCGACGGGGCGCGAATCGAAGCAGCGCAGTTCCGGATCCGCGGTCGGGATGCGCGCACCTTCCGCGAGGCCGACTGGCGCCGCCTGCGCGGCAACCTCACGGGCCTCGTGATGCAGGATGCGCTGGTCTCGCTGGATCCCCTCCGGACGATCGGCCAGGAGGTCGGCGAGGTGCTCACCGAACACCGTTTGGTATCGGGTGGCGCCGCGCTGACGGAGCGCGTCCACGCCACGCTTGCCAAGGTCGGCATGCCACGACCTGCCGAGCGAGCCCGGCAGTTCGCGCACCAGCTCTCCGGCGGCCTCCGGCAGCGAGCCCTTATCGCCGCCGCCATCGCGGCCGAGCCCGACCTCATCATCGCGGACGAGCCAACGACGGCGCTTGATCCCGGCATCCAGGACCAAGTGCTTGCGGTTCTCGCCGACCGGGTGCGTGAGGGCGCTGGCCTTCTCCTGATCAGCCACGACCTCGCCCTCGTCGCGCGGATCGCGCACCGCGTGATCGTGATGCGGGCCGGACGCATCGTCGATGCCGGGTCGACCCAGGAGGTCCTTGAGCAGCCGCGACATCCCTACACGCGCCAGCTTCTCGCCGCGATCCCGTCCGCCGCCTCGCGCGGCAGCCGCCTGGCGTCGGCGCGGATCTCCGCCGGCCAAGGCTCATCCACGATAGAGCGCGAGCCGTCCCCGCCGCGGGCAGCCGTCGAGCCGCGGCCCGTGCTGGAGGTTAGCGACATCGCCAAGCATTACGCACATCGTGCGGCGGCCGGCCAAACCGGCACCTTCACCGCGCTTGAGGGGGTCAGCTTCACGGTGCGAGCCGGCGAGGTGCTCGGGATCATCGGCGCATCAGGCTCCGGCAAATCGACCTGCGCCAAGATCGTCCTTGGCCTGCTGGAGCCGGATGCGGGCGAGGTAAGGCTGCTCGGGGAGCTCTGGACAAGGATACCCGAGCCGCGTCGGCGTCCGCTGCGCCGGCGGCTCCAGTACATCCCGCAGGATCCGCTGAGCAGCTTCGATCCCCGCTACCGCGTCGCGGACATCATCGCCGAGAACCTCCCGGACACTGGCGCGAGGGGCCGGCGCGCGCGTGTGCTCGCGCTGCTGAATCAAGTCGGTTTGAGTGGTGGCGTGATCGATCGCCATCCCCGCGCCCTATCCGGCGGCCAGCGCCAGCGCGTGGCAATCGCCCGGGCGCTGGCCGCCGAGCCCGCTCTGATCGTCTGCGACGAACCAGTGTCAGCGCTCGACATCGGCATCCAGGCCCAAATTCTGGATCTGCTGGCCGACTTGCAGGGCCGCCTCAGCACCGCGATGCTGTTCATCTCCCACGATTGGGGCGTGGTCCAGCACCTCGCCGACCGGGTGCTCGTGTTCCAGGACGGCCGGATCGTCGATCAGGGAAGCGTCGCGGACGTGTTCGGGAGCGCAATCGTGAACACCGTGCCCGGACGGCTAAGCGCCGCTTGAGCAGCCAGACTTGCGTGGCATCAGCGGACGACGCCCCAGCGCCGCACCGTCACTCGTTCCAGAGTGGCGAACACGACGTTCTCGACGATGAGCCCGATCAGGATCACCAGGAGCAGGCCGGCGAAGACCCGGTCGGTGTAGAGCTCGTTACGGTTCTGGTAGATGTACCAGCCGAGGCCGCCCTTGCCGGAGGCCGCGCCGAAGACCAGCTCGGCGGCGATCAGGGTTCGCCACGCGAAAGCCCAGCCGATCTTGAGACCCGACAGGATCGCCGGCAGCGCTGCCGGGATCAGCACCTGCCAGACGTAGCTGAGGCCTGTGAGCCCGTAATTGCGTCCGGCCATGCGTAGGGTCTCGGGCACCCCCTGGAAGCCCGCGAAAGTGTTGAGCGCGAGCGGCCACAGGACCGCGTGGACTAACACGAAGACGAGGCTGCCGTTGCCCAACCCGAACCAGAGCAGCGCCAGCGGCAGCAGCGCGATGGCCGGCAGAGGATTGAACATCGCCGTCAGGGTTGAGAGCAAGTCGCGGCCGAACTGGGTCGAGACCGCCAGCGTCGTCAGTCCGAAGGCGAGCACGGCGCCGATCAGGTAGCCCTGCGCCAGGACTGCGAGCGAGATCCGGACGCGCTCCACCAGTTCCCCGTCAGCGAAGCCGTCCGCCAGAGCAGAGAGCGTCGCGGTGAAGCTCGGCAGCAGGAGGTCGTTGTTCTGGAAGCGGGCCAGCGCCTCCCAAGCCGCCGCGAGGAGCGCCAGGATTAGTCCCTTGCGCAGCCAGCCCTGCTGCCAGAGCCACGCCGTCAAAGGCAGCGCGCGGGTGACTGGCGCCTCGATGAAGGGCGGCAGCGGCCGATCGTATTCCGGTCGGATCGGCGGCGGAAGGCGGGCGTCCGCGGCGACGGGCAACGTCACGGAGCGGCCCTCTCGGAGGTTCCGGGTTCGGGTTCGAACAGGCGGTCGTGCAGGCGCCGGACGGCTGCCTGGAAGTCAGGGCTGCCCAAGCTCGTCAGGCTGAAGGCGTGGCTGTTGACCTCGCTGCGGACCCGGCCGGGATGGGGCGAGAGCAGCGCCACCCGGTTGCCGACCACCAGCGCTTCCTCTATGGAATGCGTGACGAACAGCAGCGTGAAGTGAGAGTCCTCCCAGAGCGCCAGCAGCTCTTCCTGCATCTTGCGCCGGGTCAGGGCATCGAGCGCCGCGAAAGGCTCGTCCATCAGCAGCACCCGCGGCTGCGTGGCGAGCGCCCGGGCGATGGCGACGCGCTGCTTCATGCCGCCGGAGAGCTGGTGCGGGTAGCTGTCTGCGAAGGGCGTGAGGCCAACCTTATCGATGTAGTGGCGCGCCCGTTGATGGGCAGCGCGCCGGCTAAGGAGGCTGGAGGCCCGCAGCGGGAAGGCCACGTTCTGCAGCACGGTCTTCCAGGGCGGCAGCTGGTCGAATTCCTGGAAGACCACGATGCGGTCGGGCCCAGGGCCGCGGACCGGCACGCCGTCCAGGGTGATCGTGCCCTCGACCGGCGGGATGAAACCTGCAACCGCCTTGAGCAGGGTGGACTTGCCGCAGCCCGAAGGGCCAAGCAGGACGAAGCGGTCCGCTTGATAGATATCGAGATCGATGCGGTGCGCGGCGCGGACCACGCGCGCGGGGGTGCGGTATTCCAGGCTGACCCCGGCGAGACGCAGGAGCGGCGCCGGTAGCTCGCGCGGGGACGATGCTGCCTCGGAATAATCATAGACCGTTGGTTCCGGCGCGAGTGGCGCGGAAATGTCGTGGAGCGCGGTCAGGGTCATGTGCGCGGACTGCTCAACTGCCGGTGGCGGTGAGGGGACTGGTGAAGAAGTAGTCCGACAGCGCCTTGGGCTCGTTCTTGATTGCGCCGACCCTGTGCATGAACTGGCCGAGCCCGAGGGTGTTCTGCGGCGCGACCTTAAAGCTGACCTGCGGATCCTTGATCACCTTGAGGAGCAGATCACGGTCGATCCGGCTGTTGTTCGCCTTGATGTAGATGTCAGCCGCTGCTTCGGGGTTCTCCGTGACGAACTTCGCCGCCTCGTCGAGGGCGTCAACGAAGGCCGCGTATGTCTTGGGACTATCCCGGTAGAAGCGATCAGTCCCGTACAGCACGGTCGAGGAGGCTGGGCCGCCCTGAACATCGTAGGAGTTCAGGACGATGTGGGCGTTCGGGTTCCCGGCGAGTTCCTGGTCCTGGAAAGGCGGGTTGCCGAAATGGGCGCTGATCTCAGTGCCGCCCTTGATGATCGCGGCCGTCGCCTCCGGGTGGGGGACGGCGACGCTGATCTTGTCGAGCTTGGCGAAGTCCTTGTCGCCCCAGAGCTTGGCGGAGGCCCATTGCAGGATGCGCGACTGGACCGACACACCGACCGCCGGCACGGCAATGCGGTCGGCCTCGGTGAGGTCCGCGATGGATTTGACGGCCGACCGGTTGCTGACGAGATAGTAGGGGAAGTTGCCGAGCGAGGCGACGCCCTTGACCCCCTGCCGCCCGCGGGTGCGGTCCCAGAGGGTGAAGAGCGGCCCGACTCCGGCACCGCCGACATCGATCGAGCCGGAGAGTAGGGCGTCGTTGACCGCCGAGCCACCGGAGAGCTGCACGTACTCGACCGCGATTTCGAGGCCCGCCTCCTTGCCGTGCTTCTCGACGAGCTTCTGGTCCTCGATGACATTGAGGAGCAGATAGACCACACCGAATTGCTTGGCGATCCGCAGCCGTCCCTCCGCCGCCGTGGGCCCGATCAGCAGGCCGACCAAGGCGAAGCCCCCGGCCAGGGCGGCGATCCGCCTGCGCAAGATCAGGCTCCATCGCTTATCGACCATCTCAACCCTCGACGTGTACGCATCCAAGAAGCGATGCGGAAAAATTACGAAATCGAGACTAAGATCTGGCTGCTTGCAAAGCAGCGGTCAACGAGAAATATGTATTATCTCTGCACGAGCATGGAGTGTTAAACTCCATAGATCGTGTAATAATTGGAAAAATCATTTCATGCTGTGCCGAGAAGCACGCAATCTGCCTCGGATGCGCTGGAATCCTGCCGGTGCTCGACGATCTCGCCCCGCCGGGAACAGCCTTGGCGCTTGCCGTCGCCTTCGTCTTCGCGGCTGGTGTCGTTGAAGTCCGGCGCTCTCAACACGATCCAGACCGATGCGTCGCGGTGTGCATCGTCGTACTCGTCCTGGCTCTGACGATGGCCGCGAGTGTGGTCGCATTCCGCCCCCTGCAGGCCGGTGATCTCGTCGAAGAGCGGATGCAACGCTGAAGCGATGCCGGTGGTGGAGGCGGCCTGCTCGCGCGGGGTCATGGGCGCGCCTTCTCAGCAAGAACGGGCGGCAGATCCGCCCGGTGAGCATCGCCGGCCACTCACCATGAGCAGTAAACGGTGCAGTGGCGGACGTAGCGGCTGGCCGAGAGGGTCGCCTGCATCGCGGCCATATGGGCTGCGGCCGCCCGACGCTGAGCCCGGCGCTGGGCCCACTCGCGATCACGCACTGCCTGCACCGCCCGCATCTCGGCCTCCCAGACCGCCCGCGCAGTACGCTCCTGATCCAGACGGCGATCGGCTTCGGCGGCGCGCTTGCGCTGACCGGCGAGTTCTTCATCCATCTCGCGCAACCGCTCCTCGACGGTCCGAGCCTTCGGCTGCGTGCGGGGCTTGGTGCGAGGACGAGCCCGGGTCGACCGTCCGGCGGCAGGAGACGGACTCGACGACGGGGCAGCGGCCCGCGCGGCCATCGCGTGACCCTGGGCCTGGGCGAGGGTCATACCGGCGCCTGCCGCAATCCGCTCGGCGCCGGCAAGGCCGGCGGCGCGCTCGCCTCCCGTTGCCCCATGCTCGGCTATGCGGAGACAGCTTTCAAGGCGCCGGCGAGCGGTCGTATCAAGAATGGGCATGACGATTCCTCAGGATGTGGGGGGCGTCGGCGGCCGGGCGGCACGCTTCGAACGGGATGCGGAGGTGCGCCGCCAACTCGCGTGCGGCTTCCTCGCCGAAGATCTCGGCGGCCTCGGCTACCAGTTCGGCGCGGTCCGGCACGTTAATGTCGGTTTCGTCCTTCGGGCGACGATAAGAGCCACGAGCGGGGAGGGGGCCTTCAGGCAGTGGGACACTCGCCCGAAAAGCGTAATGATCGCGTGGAGGGGCGTCGGGTCCCACTGGCGAGCAAGTCATTGATCTCGCTCACTCCCGGTGCCCCTTTCCTGGGCACCATCAGCCGCCTAAAGCGCTGATCCGCTAAGAAGTTCAGTCCGATCATGTGGTTAGGCAAGCCCGCGTGCTACATAGCGGTGCTACACACATGGTCCTCTCGATGTCCCGGCCTCAGCTCCACCCCCGCTCCGGTGTCTACTGGCTGCGCAAGCGCGTGCCGGCCGACCTCGTCGCTGTTGTGGGCCGGCGTGAGGAGTACTTCAGCCTCCAGACTCGAGACCCGGCCGAGGCGAAGCGGCGCCATGCCGAAGAACTGCTGAAGCTCGAACAGCGCTGGGCTGGGCTGCGCGCCGGACCTCGCACGCTAACTGAACGCGAGGCGCATGAACTTGCCGCCGACGTTCACGATCGCTGGTTCGCCCAGCATCGGGATGAGCCGAGCGCTCAGACCTTCTGGCCTGTCGCCCTCGGCCCCAAGGTGTTCGCCTCTGCTACGCCCCTCGACCCAGCAACCATCGGAACGCCTGCCTTCTGGCAGCTCGACCCGGACCACTTTCGCGTGCAGGCGCTGGAGGATTGGTGCCGGGGCTATGCCGAACATGAGTGCGCCGCGCTTGGTCTCGTTGTCGACGCCGAAGGCCGACTGAAGCTCGCGCGAGCGATCGCCGCGGCAGTCCAGCGCGCAAGCCTGCTTCTGGCCCGTCACGCTCAAGGAGAGGTCGCGACGACTCCCTACTTGGCGGCCACTGCTGTGCCTGCCGTCAGTGTGCCGACGCCGGCTTCAAAGCCGGTCACCTTCGAGGATCTGTCCGCTGGCTGGGCGGCGGAGAAGCGGCCGGCGGCTAAGACGCTGTACGAGTGGTCGCGCGTGGTCCGGCAGTTCACGGTTTTCTTGGGCCGCACGGACGCGGCGAGCGTCACGCCGGACGACCTGATCGCCTGGAAGGAGGCGATGATCCGAGAAGGGCGTCACCCCAAGACCATCCGCGATGCCAAGCTGGCGCCGGTGCGCGCCATCCTGCAATGGGCAGTCGACAACCGCCGGCTGAAGGAGAACCCAGCCGCGCGGGTCAGCATGGATGTGAAGAGCAAGGCATCCGAGAGCATCCGGAGCTTCACCGACCAAGAGGCGGCACTCGTGCTGAAAGCAGCGCTGGCTGAAGCCGATCCTGTGCTGCGCTGGGTGCCGTGGCTGTGCGCCTACTCTGGGGCTCGCGTGTCTGAGGTGTGCCAGCTTCGCGCACAGGACGTGGTGCAGGTGGACGGCGTCTGGTGCCTGCGCTTCGACCCCGAAGCTGGGCCGCTCAAGACTGCGAGCTCGGAACGAGCAGTGCCGCTGCACCTGGCGGTGCTGGACAGCGGCTTTCTCGCCTTCGCTCTGGGCATCCCGTCAGGCCCACTGTTCCCGAAGCTGAAGCCGGACGTGTTCGGCAAGCGTGGTGGCAATGGTACGAAGGTGCTGGGGCGGTGGGTCCGCGGGCTGGGGCTAACGGACGAGCGGCTGGCACCCAACCATTCCTGGCGACATCGTCTGAAGACGCTGGGGCGCCGGCATGGACTTGCGCCGGACCTGGTCGACGCGATCACCGGCCACGGCCGGCGCACGGTGGCGGACAGCTACGGCGAATACGAGATGTCCGCGTTGTACCGTGAGTTGATGAAGATACCAGTGCTGAGCTTGCCTGAGCGGGGTGAAGCACCATGCGTTCCCGATCGTTGACGGCGACGCAAACAGCCGGAGTTGACCCTTTGCGGAAGTTCATAAAGTCTGCTTTTGGGGTATAATGCTTGGTGAACGTCCGTGGCTGAAACCGTGAGCGTATGAGCTGCTTTGAGTCGCCGAGCAGGGTATCGGACCTGGAATGCTGTATGAGAGAGCCGTTCTACCCTGCCCGGCAGGGCAGGATTGTTGAGAATCTGGCAATCGAGATTGCAGCGCTATTGTAAGGTTAGCTTTTCCATGCGGTGGTCGCGAACCAACACAGCGGTTCACACCCTTGGTCTTACGCCAAGACAGGGACGAACGGATCCACCCGGTCGGTGAGGAACACGCGTTGCACCTCGCGGCCACCTGCCTCGACGAGCGAGCGGGCTTCCTCCGGTAGCCGCTCTTTGGCCGCCGTGTAGTTGTCCAGGGCGATTGGGTTCGCCGATGCGGCAGAGTCGAGCCGCAGCACGTTCTGCTTGCCGACCAGGAGGAAGGCCTGCCCCAGCGCGTTCTGTGACTGGGCCCTCACCGCTGCATCGAACACCTTTACCCACTGCGCCATGCCACCTCGCGCGCGGGCGTCGCCTACGGTAAACGTCTTCTCGCCGCACCCGAGGCTCAGGATGCGCACTTGATGGCGCTTGATCTCGTAGCACGCCAGCGCATCGACCAAGGCATTCATCACAGGATTATTTGCCCAGACGCCGCCATCGATCATGCGGTAGCCGTTGTTCTCGAACGCGTCGAAATAAGTGGGTGCGGCTGTGGTGGCGAGAGCTATCCGGACCATGCGCTCGTGCCGGTCCTTCTTATAATCCGGGTGGTGTGGGGTCTTGTAGATCCACGGTTCGCCGTGGACGCCCTCGAAGGTCGGGATGACCAAGCGGATCTTGGCATCGCCGAAGACCGTCGAGCCGAAGATCCTCATCAGCTCGGCCTCAAGGGGCGCCCGTTCGTAGGCGGAGCGTCGGACCTGGAGGATCGCGCGCACGGCTTTGCCGATCAGCCCAGCCGGCGGGAAGATCGAGACGCCCCGCTCAGTGTAAAGTTCGAGGATTTCGGACGCCTTCTTGCCGTGCGCCAGCCCCAGAGCAATGATGCCCCCGGTCGAGGTGCCGGCGATCATGTCGAAGTGGTCTGTGATCGAACCGTTGCCGAGGTAGCGTCGCTCGATCTCAGTCAGCATCGCTGCGGGCAGGATGCCGCGGATGCCGCCACCGTCGATCGACAAGATCCGGAAAGGCCGGTCGGCAGGCCAAGGCTGGCGTACTCGCTCGGTCTGGATGGTGCCGTCCGACCGGCGGGGTGGCATATAGTTCATCGTCAAACCTCCTTCTCACCGGCATGACGACCGCCGCCCGACCAGACCCCGGTCGCGCGCCAGCCCTCGTAGCAAACGAGCCAGTCGATGCTCCAAGGGACCGTTTTCTCCGCCAGGAGCATCCACGGGGTCCATTCCCGCGCCTCCATGTCGAAGAGACAAAGCGGCGGGTACGCGGTGCCGTCGTTGTAGACGTGCGGAAGGATTCCCTCTGGATCGTTCCTGCGCGGCTTGAGAGGTGGCGAGAGCACCTTCACCCGCGGCTGGTGGCGCAAAATGGGCATCTCCAGCACGCTCGGCACTCGGTACGAGATCTCGACCTCGTACTCACGCAGGATGGGCTTCAGCGACCCGCGCCAGACGGCGGAGCCCTTGTCCCGGGAGAGCAGGTCGAAGGTCGGCCATTGCCCTCGCATGGTGCCGACCTGCACCTCGATCGGAATCGGCCCGCTCACCACTTCTGAGCACCCATGAACGTGTGCGAGCTGCCGGCAGGCCGAGTTGCCGCCGCCGCCGGAACCGCGGTCACGAGCGCAGGCGCGGCCGGAACGAAGGGCCCAGAGCGATCGTAGCTCTGCCGGCCATCACGGACTGCCGCGCCCATTTCCTCATTCTTGCGCTCGATCACACGTGAGACGACGCCCTTGCCGAACCAGCCGCGGAGAAGATCTCCGATCTCCTCAAGGTCGTAGCGCCCGGCCTTGATGGCTTTGAGACCGTTAGCGAGTTCGTCGAGCCGGTCAGCGAATAGCTTCTGGTCGGCCTGATCCTTCGGCCACCGATCGGTGAACACGTCGTCTCGGTAGACGGGGTTCTCGACGTGTAGCAGGCGCTGGCACGCCGCTGCGGCTCGGATATCGTGCACGATCATCCGGGCCTGGCGGATCACCATGTTGCCCAAGGTGTAGTTCGGCGCCGCCGCGACGCCGGCGTACCGCGATAGCATCACCGAGGGCGGGATCCGCCCGGTTGCTTCGGCGTACGCAACGTTGCGGGCTCGCTTCAGGAGCTGCAGCGCGACGGTGGCCGTGTTCTTGATGGTGAGGTGGCACTGCTCGGGCACCTCGTCGACCTCTGCGTCCGCCTTCACGACACGGCCGGCGGTACGATAGAGGCACTCGTTGTAGGCCTCGGCGAAGTGCTGCTCGTACGGGGTGCGACCCTCGTACCAGGAGGCGAAGCCGTAGGCGTTCATCGGCACGGTGCAGTGCGCCGACGCTGGCTCCTCTCGCTTGGCGTGGAAGATATTGCTCTGCCGGTCCGGGGTGTAGGGATGCCGGATCGACGGGGTGACATCGAGATGCATATTTTCGAAGTAGACCGTGACGCAGCGCGTCTGCCGAACGATCTTCGCCGAGTACCCCTCCAGCGCAGCCTCCACCAAGTCCAGCACGACCGAGGGAGGCATGGCGGGCGGCAGATCGAGCTGGGCGATCACGTCGATGTCGTAGTCACCGTCGGTCCAGCGCGCCGAGATCGTGGCGTCAATGGCCATGCTCCCCTGCGGGTAGAAGTGCAGGATGCGGTCCTTCAGCGGGCTGCCGTCTCGCTCCATGTGCTTCCGCACCAACTCGTAGCGCTTGACCGCGGTCGCATGGAGACCGGGCGGGAGCTGGACGTTGATCGCAATCTCGGCGAGCAACCCGTCGAGGTGGTCGAAGAAGGGGTTGAAGCCGGCCGGCACGAAGCGACGATTCATCAGATACCTCTGGTTGACGCAGCCTCCGCGGGGTTGTGCGGACAGCGGCGCGTGTCATCCTGTCGCCTTAAGCGGACGGCGCAGCTGTTCCGGACATGGCGATGTCCGAATCTTGCGTGCGATCCGCATTCAAGGGTTGGAGGGAGCAGGTTTGGGCGGTCAGGATCCTCGGTGCTCGCCCAAGATTGCCGACGATCGACTCTCCACCAATGAGGTGGCGGCGATGATCGACGGCATGACGGAACACGACCATGACCGAGCGCTGGATCTCGCGGGCTACTTCGCGATCCGCTGCCGAAGTGAGGCGTCAGACCTTTTGCAGGAAGCACTCGTGCGCGCGCTCGGCGGCGAGCGTCGATGCCGACGGGGCGTGCCGCTTCTCATGTTTCTTGGTGGGATCATGAAAAGCTTGGCATCTCAGGCGGTCGAGTCGTGGAAAGAGGGGCACCGGCACGTGCAAGCGACCGACGACTTCTTTCACGCCAAAGCCGCGGACCAGCCTTCACCGGAACACGTCGTGATCTCTAGAATCGACGATGGCGCGGTACTCGCCAAGATTCGCGATAATATCGGTGATGATTACGATCTCCAGTTGCTTCTGGAGGGAATTACAGATGGGATGAAGGGCGTGCAGCTCGAAGAGCTAATTGGAATCGATACTAAGGCGTTGGCGTCGCTTCAGCGCAAATTTCAGCGCCGGGTCAACGGACTGAAAGCGGAGAGGACTTCGGCATGAGCGGGGATCCGAAAGACGATGCCGCGAAGCTGGATGCGCTCGACGCTTTCGTCATGGATCAGATCATCAACTCGCCTCCAGATGACGCCAGGGCGAATGCCGATCCAGACGCCAGCCGAATCGTCCGCAGCGCGGTAGCAAACGCAAAAACGATTATAGGGAAGCGGCGCATGGCAGCCGCGAAAGCCGAATTGGCGGCGGCGACGGCATCGGCGCCCGTAGTGCCGATAGACATCGCGAAAACGAGGCGACGACTCGAGGCACTCGTTCAGGGCGGTGGCGTGCACGGCCAGCGGCTGACCCTCGCAGCTCGAAGTGCAAAAGGCGGCATCGACGCCGACGAGGAGGGAATCCTTGAGGACCTCAACGAACTGCTCGACGGCAATCCGGAAGAAGGTCCATGAGCGGCGGCCTACGCCCCGCGGAACGTGTTCTCGCCAACTTGGGCATCACCGAACCCCGTGAAATCGATGTCGAGGCGATCGCCTGGCACCTAGGGGCGAAGGTGAAGTTCCGCGAACTCGACACGTGCGAGGCCCGGATCCTGGGACATGGCAACCGCGCGATCATCTGCGTCGACAGCCGCAAACGACCCGAGAGGCGCAAATTCTCTATCGCGCATGAACTCGGCCATTGGACGTTCCACCGCGGCCAATGCCTGGCTTGCAGCTCCGACGAGATCGGCAACCGCGCCAGTCGCACGACCGACCCCGAACGGGTTGCCGATGGTTTCGCCGGCGATCTGCTGCTTCCGGCCTACCTTCTGCGCCCGATGTCCCAGCAGGTTCAGCGATGGAGCCTCGCACGGATCCGCGAGGTAGCCATCGAGTTCGGAACCAGCGTTACCGCGACAGCCTATCGTCTCATCGAACTCGACATGCTGCCCGGCTTGCTGGTCTGCCACAACAAGCGCGGGAGGCGCTGGTTCAAGGCCGCACCTTCGGTGCCATCGCGCTGGTTTCCCCAACACGACATGGACCACGACAGCCAGGCATTCGATATGCTGTTCGGGTCAGCACCGGAGCTGGCAGCGCCGAGCCTTGTCGATGCCGATGCATGGTTTGATCAATCCGACGCCGGCCAATACCAACTCCAAGAGCAGACCTACAAGGTGCCGAACGGCGAAGTCATCACGCTTGTACTGCCCGGCCGGAAAATGTTTGACTGAGTACGATCTGGTCACGCGCGAGCCATCGCCACTTTTTTATCACGCCAATCGAGCGCGGCCCGTTGTGGTCGAAGGCCAGTGGTGTTCCCACGCGGGGCTCGATTATGATCAGTGGCGCCGCGGCTCTGTAAAGAAAGCCGTTAATCTAGAGCATTTTCGGTTTAATCGGGATCGTATCCTGCGGCGGCGAAGAAGTTGGCGGCTTCGTCGGGGGTGACGGCATCAACGAGCTGCCCGATTGTGGTCCAGAGCCCTTCGAAGGTGCGCGCGGCGGCCTTGCACAGCAGCGCTTGACGGAGCGGGTCGCGAGGTCGGCCGAGGTTGGCGGGCGCAGGAGCCTAGTCCTCTACAACGACGAGTTCATCGATTTCGAGCCGTAGGTGCGCGACGACAGCCGCAAGACCGTTACGCTCGACCACATCAACGAGGACCAAACAGCAGCTTTCCGCCAATATGGCGCTGAAGCAGCCGATCCGTTTTTGGCCAGGCGTTTCGTTCCGTGTTCTTTGGCCTGCCGATAAGTAGACCCTTTGAACACCCGAGAAGGATCGACACCGGAAGGCTGGCTTTCAGAACCTGGACGTCCGCTATCGGGCAGCGGGGCGATGTCCGCTCATGGCGCATTGACGAAGGTAGCGTTTCGATCTCTAGGCAGGCAACTTACTAGTTCGATTTGGGCAAGTCTGAAGCTGCGAATTTGGATACGAGGTTCTCGAGGCGCGCAGAAGGCCGACGGTAGCTTACAATCGCTACATCGAGCTCCGACCCAGTCAGCAGTCGGCAGGCCCGCAGCAGAGCCTCGTCAATCCAGTCGTTCTCGTTCCCAAACGCACCGCCGCCGAGGCGGGTGAGCAGCACGCGTCGTGAACCACCGCGGGCGGCGTTCAGCACCCCGGTCAGCAACGTAGCCTCGTAGGCCGCTTCCAACACCAGCCGCGCGAACGGCACCCAGGCCGCGGCCGGGACATCCGAGTAGGCGACCGGTAGCGCCGAGCAGAATGCCTGCGTGACCAGCGGGCCGGGCGCCTGCCCATCCGTCACCTCGACGTCCCAGTGCACCCCGATCCGCAGAAGCCCGCGCAGGGCGTCCCGCGCCGCGTCGTCGGCCTCCGTCAGCAACGCGCCGATCGCCGCCAAGCCGGCCGCGGTCGCGAGCGCGTAGCCGTTCTGCTTGCGCCAGAGGGCGGACACCGTGGTATCAAGGCGGCCTGCCAACTCGCGGCCGAGGTCGGCCAGACCGTCGAGCTGCCGGTCTGCTGTTTGGCCGAACGCACCGTCCAACGGAACTAGGTAGTTGCGAAAGATGGTCGCCGCGCCGGCCGCCATGGCGCAGGCCGGCCCTTGGGTGCCGTCTTGTGCATAGCCGGTGACACCGTCCTCGGGCGTGATGCCCTCGTGGACCATCTCCAGCATGTTGAACTGCGAGGCGACCTGAAACAGGGCGTCACGGTTCTCCGGCAGCCGGTGCATCTTGCGGACGTCGCCCTGAACGATCGACAATCTCAAGCGGCCTGGCAGGACGATAGCGTGGGCTCGGGCGCGCAGTTCGGCCAGGCTCGGCAGCTAAAGGATGCCGACACCATAGCTGCGCCGCGTGGCGTCCGAGCGCAGTCGCTTGTCGACGACGGACAGCCGGCGCTGCGTCTCCGCGTAGTCACCCTCCGGAAAGCCGGTCAAGGCCTCGAACCAGTCCATGCCGCAAACCTCTCAGCGCTGTCGAACCAATGTCATGTCAGCTGTCAGGCGAACCTCAGCCGAGTTCAGGTGATTGCTGGGTCTACATTCACGATGATGGCAAACGGCGCTCCCAGCGTCAGCGACATTGTCCCGACTGCGCTTTCTCGAGTTAGCCCCGGTTTCGGCCGGTCAGTCGATGCCGTAGGGCAGTTCGAGAAAGATGTCGTCCTTGGCCTCGCTCGCTCAGGAGAGGGTGAAGCCGACGAGCTTGCGCCCGGCGTTCGTGAAGACGGTCGCGATGCAGATGCGCCGGTCCCGGGCGGCGGCGGGCTCGGAAGCGAGCGCGCCGACGGTGTCGATCCGCGAGACGGTCAGGCCCACGAGCTTGGTGCCCGGTGCATCGGTGATGGTATCGCGCAGACCGCGTCGGCTCACCGGGCTGTCACAGCGGGTATCCGCCCGGGCGTGGTTGCGAAGAGGCCGTCCTGACGCCGAGCCCGCATGTGTCCAACGACGCCGGCGAGGCCGAGGGCGACGAGCCCGCTGAGCGCGCTGAGCGCGAGCCCCCTGCGCGCCGGGCTGAGGATGAACCGGATGTTTGACGCCTGACCCGTAAACTCTGCCATGAACAGCTCCGCTGCTGCTGGTCAGCAAGCTTCACGGCAGGGTCGAGAAGTTTAGCAAACCAGCGAATTCCTGACCGGCGGGCTGTCGCAGGTCGGGATGTCCAACGAGATGCTTCGTCAGTATGCGGAGCGGAGTGCCATGAGCGCGAGCCAGTCGCCGGCCGGACCGCCCTTGTCGATCAGCGCGCGGCTGCGCTGGACCTGCCCCACCGCGTCCGTGACGGCGACCTCGTAGAGGACCAGCGCGTCGCCGTCCCACATCAGACCGTACTTATCGAAGAGCACGCCAGTGCCCGGCGCCACGGTGCTATCCTCGCTGGCCGGTACCGCCGCCGCCGGTGCGAGCTCCGGGTTCATGGGCGAGTCGCGGGTCACGCTCACGCCTGCCGGCGGCACCTCCTTCGGGTTGCACAGGTAGGTCGACGCCTCAACCGACAAGCGGCCGTTCCGCTTTGCGCCCATTTGCGCCGCTCAGGGCTGGCTGGCAAGATCCCAAAAGCGGACACACCTCAGTAAGGCCGAAGCGCCGGATTGCACCGCGAATGAAACTTCTCTTTCTATGGACGGTCTGGAGTTCGCCAAGCACCTGAAGCGATGATTGACGGCTGGCGGCGAGCACATCGTTGGAGAGCAGCATGGTACAGCGACGTGACCTGCTCCTTGGCATGGCGGCTCTTGCCGCAAGCGCACCCGTGCGGGCTCAAGAATCCAAACCCACACTGCGGCTGACGCTCGGGACGGCGACCCCGGGTGGTTCGTTCCCGGCCTTCGGCCGCGCCCTCGTCGCGGCGGTCCATGAGGTCGATCCGGGCGTGGGGATCGAGCCGAGGATCACCAAAGGCTCGACGGAGAACCTGACCTTGCTCAAGGCGGCCGAACTCGACCTCGCGTTAGTGCAGGGCGAGTACGCCTACGAGGCTTTATCCGGCCAAGGTGCCAACGACCCCAGCTTGAAGGTCGTGGCACCCATCGATGCTTCGCCCGGCCTGTTCGTGGTACCAGCCGGTAGTTCGATCCGGGGCGTGCAGGATCTGCGCGGCCGTGCCGTCGCACTCGGCACGCGCGGCTCGGGCTTCACGATCATGGGGCGAACCGTGCTGCAAGGCTCCGGCCTCGATCCGACTCACGACATCTCGCCGATCCTCCTCGACGACGCCGGCGACGGCGCCACACAGGTCCTCGACGGCCGGGCGGCGGCCCTATGGGGCGCGAGCCTCGGCTGGCCGGGCTTCAAGACCCTCGCGGACACGCCCGGCGGCGCTCGCTTCTTCGGCCCGGCGCCCGAGGCAATCCCGAAAATCCTGGCCCTGCGCGCCTCGATGCGCCGTCTGACTGTTCCGGCCGGCTCGTTTCGCGGACAGGACGCACCGATCGAGACCGTTGGGTCCTGGAGCTTTATCCTCGCTCGACCAGAGCTGGACGAGGCCGCCGTCACCCGGCTCGTGCACGCGATCGACCGAGGTCGAGAGACCTTGGCCCGGCTCTATCCTCAGGGCCGCGAGAGCGATCCGCGCAACCTGGTCTCGAATGTGCCGGCGGCTTGGCTGCACCCGGGAACGGCGGCGTTTCTCCACGAGATCGGAGCGCGTCCGGAGTGATCACGACCGGCCGGCTTTCGCGAGATGCGTCTTCCGGCTAAGTCTGCATGGCCAAGCTCGACGTTCGAACCGGCTGGCCCGTGAGGAAGCCCGAGATGATCCGCTCCCTGTGCGTTGCCGCAGCCGCGCTCAACCTGATGCTGCCGGGTGCGCGCGCCGACGAGATCAAGCCAAGCGCCGTTCCTGCCTCCCCGGCGGCGTCCACTTCAGCGCTCGCGACGCAGGTCCCCGAGATCGCGTTCGACTCGGTCCCGGACTTCCTGAAGCTGCCGCCGGACATCCATTTCGGGGAGGTGGCAGGCATCGCCCTGAACTCGAAGGGGCACATCTTCATCCTGTCGCGCGGCGCGACGCAGGGCCCGGCCTACGGCGCGGCGGCGGCCCAGCTCCTGGAGTTCAATCCGGACGGCACCTTCGTCCGGGAAATCGGCCATGGCCTGTACGCCTGGTCCTTCGCCCACGTCGTGCGCGTCGACCCTGAAGATAACATCTGGGTCATGGACAAGGGCTCGGATATGGTGGTGAAGTTCACCCCCGAGGGTCGCGTCGCCATGGTCTGGGGCCGCAAGACGGAGGCCGCCGACGAGACTGCCGAACCTTGGAAGCACCCCATGCCACCGCTGCCGCCGGTGCAGGGCCAGTTCCGGCAGGTCACCGACGTGGCCTGGGACAAGGCCGGCAACGCCTACATCAGCGACGGCTACATCAACTCACGCGTGGCCAAGGTCGACAAAGACGGCAACTGGGTCGACTCCTACGGCAGCTACGGAACCGAGCCGGGTCAGTTCCGCACCCTGCACTCGATCGCCTCGGACGCGAACGACAACATCTACATCGCCGATCGGGGCAACGCTCGGATCCAGGTGATGGACACCGCTGGCCACATCCAGCGGATCATCAAGATCGACGTGCCGTTCGACTACGACAAGGCGCGTGCCATCATCCGCGGCAAGCCGGCCAAGGATCGCACCACGGTCGACCTGTTCACGCCGGGCGCGCCCTGGGCGTTGTGCATCACGCCCGGACCGAAGCAGGTGCTCTACGTCGCCGACGCCTTCCCGGGGCGGATCTACAAGCTGTCGCTCGATGGCAAGGTGCTGGGTGTGCTCGGCGAGACGGGCAAGCAGCTCAAGCAGTTCGGCTGGATCCACGAGATCGCCTGCCCGTCAGAGAACGAGATCTATGTCGGCGAACTGCTGAACTGGCGCCCGCAGAAGCTGGTCCTCCATCCGTGATCGCGCGTAGCGTCACGGCAAAGCCTACTCTTGGCGATAGGAAGGCTGGGCAGCGTGTCGGGCGATCGACACGTTCGAGCGCAGCGTTGCTCAGGCAATTAATCAGGCTCTGACTTGTACGGAACCCGAGACTGGAGCCGACGATGAGCCATCGGCCGCCGGGGGAAGCTTCCGTGCACGGCAGCGGCTTCCGTTCAAACCGTGACTTTGTCGGGCCTGTGGCTCTCCTCCTCGGCATCAACTTGAACGTCGAGCAGCACTACGCCCGGCGTCGACAGCCACGCCTGCACCGCCGGCCTCAGATTGGCGACGCTGTCGGCTCTGAAGCCCTGGGCGCCGACCGCACGCGCATAAGCTGCGAAGTCGATGTGACCGAGCTTGCAGCCGTATTCCGGGGCGCCGATCTCCCGTTGCTCGCTCTTCACCTGCGCCAGTGCGTCGTTGTTGAGCACCATCACCTTGACGTCGAGCCCGTGCAGGACCGCCGTCGACAACTCCGCCATCAGCATCGCCAAGCCGCCATCACCCGCTACGGCGATCGAGGGGCGACCTTGATGGGCGAACGCGCCCGCGATCGCCAGCGGCAGCGCTGAGGCCATCGTCACCAGCGTGCCCGAGCCCGTCCAGCTCTGACCATCCCGGATCTGGATGTGGCGGGCGGCAAAATGGGTGTTCGCGCCACAATCCATACTGAACAAGGCATTGGCTGGTGCGAGGTCGCTGAGCGCGCGCATCACCGTCTGCGGCCGCAGGCGCGGACCTTTCTGGGTCGTCTCAACCTGGTCGAGAAGGCTGCGCCAATCGCGCATGCGCGTCTGCGCCTCAGTGAGGAAGCCGTGGTCAGCCCCCACCTTCAGCAGCGGCATCAGCGCGTCGAGCGTCGCGCCCATGTCGCCGGTCAGGCCGACCTCGACGGGGTACTTGAGGCCGATGTGATCCGGCTTGATGTCGATCTGCACGCCCCGCGCCTGACCGGGCTTCGGATAGTAGTCGATCCACGGCATGGTTGTGCCCAGGATCAGGACCGTGTCGCAGGTCTGCATGGCCCACTGTGAGGGAGCCGTGCCGAGATGACCAATGCCGCCGGTGGTCAGCGAATCATCGTCGGGCAGGAGCGCCTTGGCGAGGTAAGCCTTGGCGACCGGCGCGCCGAGGCTCTCGGCGAGGCGGCGCAGCTGCGGCACGGCGTTCGCGCAGCCCTGACCGGCCAGGATGGCGACGCGCTTGCCGGCGTTGATGACTTGTGCGGCAGCCTGAAGCTGGTCCGCGGGCGGTGTACCCATCGGCGGCGACCAGGAGGATGAGGTGCGCCCGCCGTGGTTCTCGGGCGAGGGTTTGTCGGCTGAGAGGGCTTGGCGCTGCACGTCCTTGGCGATGGTGAGGTGCGCGACACCCCGGCCGGCGAGTGCCGCGCGGCAGGCGCGGTTGACGAGCATCACGGCGTTGGCGGGGCCGGTGACGCGCTCGTTGAACAGCGCGACGTCCTGCATCAGCTTGACGGTGTCGACGCTCTGCATGAACCGCATTCCCTCCAGGTCGTGGAAGGTCGTGCCGGTGATCGCGACCACCGGGGCGTTGTCGTAGGCGGCGTCATAGAGCCCGTTCATCAGGTGGACGGCACCGGGTCCGGTCGTGGCGAGACAGACACCCAGGCGGCCGCCGTGCTTGGCCATGCCGCCGGCCATGAAGGCGGCAGCCTCCTCGTGACGGACGCCGATGAAGGCGATCTTGTCCTGGCGTTTGCGCAGGGCTTCGACGATGGGGTTGATGCCGTCGCCGACGATGCCGAACACTTGGGTAGCGCCCCAGGTGATCAGGGTATCGACCAGGATGTCGGCGGTGTTCTCGTCAGCCACGAGGGGCGGCGCAGGTTGGGATGTGACGCGCTCGGTCTGCTCGACCTGGGCAGAGGCGGCAGAGGCGGGGGCACCTATCGCGGCTGCGGCGCCACCGGCGAGTTTGACGAAGGCGCGGCGATCGACGGTCGACGGAAGTTCGGCGTTCTTGTCTCTGGCCATGGTTCGCTTCCGGTTCCACAACCCGCTGCGGTCGACAGAGTCAGCGTCTTGCGCACCATGTGGTTCCAGCTGCAGCGAAGGCTCGCAGGTCTGTGATTCAAACCCACCGGGCTCGACGGTGGTGTCTCTCCGGGGCCGTGTTCCTCACCCGTCAGCAGGGTTGCCAAAGCGAGGTGCTTGGCCCGGGGGACGCCAGCCGCTACCCTGACGCGACCAGATCCGCCATGCCCAGCAGCGCCTCGCTCTCAGGTCTGATCAAGTGGCGGATCGCGCCGTCCGGGCGCAGGCACTGCTCACGCCCCTCCGCGACGAATTGGTGTGGCCACCGATGACGGAGATCCAGACCGTTGAGCAGATGATGCTCTCATCGGCGGCTCGCTCGATATCGCCGGCAGAAGAGCTCCCTCCCGACTTGCAGACGAGCTTCGTGCACGAGGGGCTGAGCAGCCACTACTGCGCTGCTCTCGATCAGCCGGTTGACATGCTGGGCGGTAAGACACCACGCGCCAGCGTTCGAACGCAGGCGGGCCGTGACAAGGTTGCGGCTTGGCTGATGTTCCTGGCGACTGAGAGCAGGCGTGGCCGTACGCCCGACGATTCGATGGCGAGCTACGACTTCGCCTGGATGTGGACCGAGCTCGGCATCACCGACCTACGCCGGTGAACCGATCTTCCTGTGAAGCGAGAAGAAGCGTCCCAGCTTCGACGTTGCGCATCTGCGGGAACTCGGCCCGGCATTCGAAGCCAGCATACCGCTTCGCGCCCGTTTCGGACATTCAGCTCGCCGGGATGACGGGCCGTAAGCTGACATTTCAGGATCTGATTGTGTTACCCGCTCAAGGTCGGCTTGTGGGGCTCTAACCGGCGTCGATGAGTGTCCTTAACCCGCGAGCCTCGCCAGATACGGTGATGTGCTGCGAGCCGTCTCCCGGCCGCTGCAACAACTCACCGATCGTATCCGCGGTGCAGCGGCGGCGCGAGGAAGGCCCTCGCGGAAGCGGCGACAGGCCGGCCATCATCACAGGCTGGGCTCCGCAGCCCGGTTGCTGACGTTGACGAGTTCGGTCAGGGCTGGTCATCAAGGCAGTTGCGTGGGGACGGGTTGTAGCGCGTTCGATCCTGGGGTGAGAGCTATGTTCCGAGACGAAATGGCGGATCGAGTCGCGGCGGACGGCTTCATCGCCGCGCTCGATCAGAGCGGCGGATCGACCCCCGGCGCGCTGCGCCTCTACGGTATCCCTGACGACGCCTACACCGGCGACGCCGAGATGTTCGCACTCATCCATGCGATGCGCGTGCGCATCATGACCTCGCCCGCCTTCACGGGGGCGAAGGTGATGGGTGCAATTCTGTTCGAGGGGACGATGGATGGCAGCGCCGCCGGAAAGCCCGTTCCGGCCTTCCTTTGGGAGGAACGCGGGATCGTACCGTTCCTCAAGGTCGACAAGGGGCTTGCTCCTGAGACCGACGGGGTGAGGCTGATGAAGCCGATACCGGACCTCGACGCGCTTCTCGACCGCGCCATCCGGCTCGGGGTCTACGGCACGAAGATGCGCTCGGTCATCAACATGCCTTCCGAGCGCGGCATCGCCGCCGTCATGGAGCAGCAGTTTGCGATCGCCGACCAAATTGCCTCGCATGGGCTCATGCCGATTATCGAGCCGGAAGTGTCCATCAAGAGCCCCGACAAGCGCGGCGCCGAAGCACTCCTTCTTGCGGAGCTAACACAGCGGCTCAACGATCTTCATGAAGGGCGGCAGGTGGTGCTGAAGCTTACCTTGCCTGACGCCGCCGACCTCTACGCACCGTTGACCCGTCATCCGCGGGTGACCAGGGTGGTGGCGCTGTCGGGCGGCTATTCGCGGGCGGAAGCCTGCGCCAAGCTGGCCGGCAATCACGGCGTGATCGCGAGTTTCTCACGCGCTCTGACGGAGGGCCTCACGGCTGGCATGAACGATGACGCATTCGATGCCACACTCGCCGATGCGATCGACGAAATCTACAAGGCATCGATAGACAAATATCAGCATTGAGAAGACTGACATCATTTAATTTGGGTCGCAATGCGGCTGATCTCTGACGTAGATCAGGAGCTCCACTTGAGTCAGCGCTGCGAGCGCATGTCAATGCACATCCGCGTTGCTCCACCGCTCGCCTAAAAGCGACCGCCCAGCCTTCGGCCAGACTACGTCATGCCGGATCGTCAGCGCGCAGAACCGGCCGTTCGGCTTTGCGCCCATCTCAGTCATTCAATGAGAATGGTCGGCCGCTCGGAAGCGGACGTGACAGTTGGCAAGCCTAAGCGCACGCTTATGGCACATTCGACCTGATGCTCAGGTATTCTAGATAGAATGCATCATATTAACCGCCCGCCACGCCTTGGGTATTCACGTAGGCAGCATAAAGCGACTTACTTGCGGCCATGAAAAGCCGGTTTCGCTTGCGCCCGCCGAAGGCCACGTTGGGGCATCGTTCCGGGAGATGAATATGACCGATGGCCTTGCCGGTCTTATCGAAAATGCGGACGCCATCGAAGGCTTCGCTCATCCCCCACCCACACCAGAGATTGCCATCGACGTCCAATCGGAACCCGTCCGGCCGCTCTCCGGGCTGCGCCTGGATGAAGATCCGGTTGTTGGCGAGCCTCGTGCCGTCATCCACCACGTCGAAGACGCGGATCACCCTCGGATTTGCGGCTGCCTCAACGACGTAGAGCAAGGACTCGTCGGGCGAGAAGGCCAGACCGTTTGGACGCCCGACGTCCCCCGTGACGATCGCGATGCGCCCGTCCCGGCCGTCGACGCGGTAGACGTTGGTCGGCAACTCCTGAGGGGCGGCGTCACCCTCATAATTGCCCAGGATGCCGAACGGCGGATCCGTGAACCAGATGGAGCCGTCCGACTTACACACGATGTCGTTGGGCGAGTTCAGACGCTTGTCGTCGAAACGGTCGGCGATGACGGTGAGGCTGCCGTCCGGTTCGAGCCGAGTGACTCTCCGGCCGCCATGCTCGCACGTAAGAAGCCGGCCCTGACGGTCGCGGGTATGGCCATTCGGATAGCCGGCCGGCTTCTGGAACTCGTCAACCTGGCCGGTGGATTCCTGCCAGCGGAGAGTTCGGTCGTTCGGAATATCTGACCAAATCAGGCAACGCTGATCCGCCATCCAAACGGGTCCCTCGCTCCAACGGGCCCCCGTCCAGAGACGCTCCACGGCGCCGGCATCCAGCCTGTACTTGGCGAAGCTCGGATCCAGGATTTCGAATGCAGGATCCGGGTAGCGCACGGTGTCGTCCCAGCGCGCGGACGAGGGCCCCGCGGCCAGGAACGAGGCTGCTCCGGTCGCAAGCGAGAACAGATCCCGACGTGTGGTCTTGGTCATCGTTTCGCCTCCTCATCATCCTCGATCCAGGATCGCTCGATCAGCCGCCGAGCAAGGCGTGCCGCTGGTCTGGAGTGAGGGCCATGAGAGGCGGACACAGGCGAAGCCAACCGTCCTCGCCCGTCGCCTGCGCGATAAGCGTCTTGATCGCAGCCATCTGGCGGGGGCCGACGGTGCGCTCGCGCTCGTTCACCACGCGAGCCTGCGCCGCGGCGACCTCATCCGCCTTCGACGGGTCGGCATGGTGCCGGTAGACGAAAGCGAGATCCGCCGCACAAATATTGGAGGTGGCGGTGATGCAGCCCGCAGCGCCCTTCGACAGAAGCGGCAGCAACAACGGGTCGGCGCCGGTCAGCACTGCGAAGCCGGGGAACCGCTCGATCATCGCCACGTGGTTGGCGATGTCGCCGGAGGAATCTTTGATGCCGGTCACGGTCTCCGGATAGCGCGCCCGCAGCCGCTCGATCAGGTCGTGGGAGATCGGCACGGCCGAGACTTGGGGGATGTGGTAGAGCACGACACGAAGCCGTGCATCGCCGATCCGCTCGATGACCTCGGAATAGGCGGCGAACAAGCCGTCATCGGTGACACCCTTGTAGTAAAAAGGCGGAAGCATCACGACCGTATTCACGCCGAGCGAGAGAGCGTGCTTCGTCAGGTCGATCGTCTCCGCGATCGCCGCAACGCCGGTGCCAGGCATCAGCTTCTGCGGGGCGACGCCAGCCTCGACCGTGACGTCGAGGAGCGCCTTGCGCTGAGCCAGTGAGAACGAGTTCGCTTCCCCGGTCGTGCCGAGCAGGGCGACGCCGTCGCAGCCCTGCGCGATCAGCCGCCTGGCATGAGCCACGAACAGCGTGTGGTCGGGCGCGTAATCGGCCGTGAGCGGCGTAGCAGCGGCGCAGAACACGCCGCGGGGATGAAGGACGGTCATCACAGGAACCTTCAGTAGGCGGCTCGGTAGAGCGTGAGGATGTCGGCGCGGCTCATGTCGCGCGGATTGTTGTCGAGGAGCCTTCGGATGGCGTGAGCCTCGCCCGCCATCGCGTCGAGATCGTCCTCCGGCACGCCGATGCGCGACAGGCGAAGCTCCACGCCGAGGTCGGCACAGAACCGGGTGGCGTGCTCACGGACGGTGGCTTCGTCGGCGCTGGCCGGGGCGCCCAAAGCCTGGAGCACGAGGGCGGTCTTCTCCGGCACGGCAGGGGCATTGAAGGCCAGGGTGTGCGGGAAGATCGCCGCGCAGGCGAGCCCGTGGGCGACATGGTGCCGGGTGCCGAGCGGATAAGCCACGGCATGGCCGGCAGTGGTGTTCACCGGTCCAAGGCAGAACCCGCCGTAAAGCGAGGCCAGAGCCAGCCCGGCTCGGGCCTCACGGTCGGAGCCATCGGCGACCGCGCGCGGCAGGTAGCGGCCGACGAGGCGGGTGCCTTCCAGCGCGTAGAGATCGATGGTTGGGTGCGCCTTCCGGCTGGTGAAAGCCTCGACGCAATGGGCCATGGCGTCGACGCCCGTGGCGGCGGTCACGGCGGCCGGCACGGTCATCGTCAGGTCGGGGTCGATGACAGCGAGGTCCGCCAACATATGGCGGCTCTGCACCGCGAGCTTGGCTTGCGCCACCGGGTCGGTGACGAGGGAGCGCGTGCCCGCCTCGCTGCCGGTGCCTGCGGTGGTCGGGACCTGGACGAGGCCGATCCGGCGACCGAGCACCTTCTTGGGGCCGACGACATCGCGCAGGGTCTGGCCGCTGCCCGGCAGGACGGCAGCGAGCTTGGCGAGATCCATGGCGCTGCCGCCGCCGAAGCCGATCACGCAATCGGGCCGGACCTCGTCCGCGAGCGCCAGCACCGAATCGAGGTTCGGGAGGTCCGGCTCCGGTTTCACCGTGCCGAACACGGCGATCTCGCCGGACAGGCCGAGAAGATCGACCCGGCCGGCATTGAAGGCATCAGCCACCACGAGCGGGCGGCGGTAGCCGCGCTCGGCGAGGAAGCGCGCCACGCGGGACAGTGTGCCCGCGCCGAAGGCGATCTCCTGCGGCCGGACGAGGTCAATCGGCGAGGCGATATTCATGGCGATCCTCACGCGGCGCGGCGGTTGGCGGCGAGCTTCTCGGCGAACTCGATCGCCTCGATCAGGCTGCGCTCGTTGGCGATGCCCTTGCCCGCGATGTCGAAGGCGGTGCCGTGATCGACCGAAGTGCGGATGATCGGCAGGCCGAGGGTGACGTTCACGCCAGAGAGGTCCATCCACTTCCCCGTCGCCGGATCGATCTCGAAGCCGAGCAGCTTCACCGGGATGTGCCCCTGATCGTGGTACATCGCGACCACCGCGTCGTACTGGCCGGCGCGCAGCTTCACGAACACCGTGTCGCCCGGCACGGGGCCGTGGATGTCGAGCCCGTCCGCGTTGGCCTTCTCGATGACCGGCGTGCTGACGTCGAGATCCTCGCGTCCGAACAGGCCGCCCTCGCCGGCATGGGGATTGAGCGCGGCCACCGCGATCTTCGGCCGGGCGAGCCCCAGGCCCTTCAGGGTCTTGTCGGTGAGGTCGATGACGAGGCGCAGGCGCTCCGGCGTCAGGCGCTTCGGAACGTCCTGCAGGGCGACGTGGGTGGTGACGTGCGAGACGCGCATGTTGCCGTGGGCAAGCATCATCACCGAGCCGCGCACGCCGGTGAGTTCGGCCAGCATCTCGGTATGACCGGCATAGTGGTAGCCGGCCTTATTGAGCGCCTCCTTGTTGAGGGGAGCCGTGACGATGCCGCCGATCTTGTCCGCCATTGCCAGACGGACGCCGGCCTCGATCGCCTTGTAGGCGAAGCGGCCACTATCGGCGGAGAGCTTGCCGGGCTCAATGGGCGCGCCCTCCGCATCTGCATGGAGGCAACAGAGGGCAGGCCAGGTAGCTGCCTCAGAGACTTCGGCGATCCGCTCCGGCAGAAGGTCCAAGGTCTCCTCCGCCCGACGCAGGGCCGGGACGCTGCCGATCACCATCAGCTTCAGGTCTCCGGCATCGATCCGGTCCTTGAGCCGCGCGGCGGCCTTGACGATGATCTCGGGGCCGATACCGGCGGGATCACCCATGGTGATGGCGAGATGCTGGGTCATGTGCCGCTCCTGGTGTGCGGAAAGCCGTTTTGGTGGAGGAGGTCGCGCCAGAGGCCGGGCGCGCCGAAGGCCCCCGATTTCGACACGACCGGCAGACCGTCCCAGCGTCCGCCGCGCAGCGTCGAGCGTGGGAGGCCGGGGGCGATCTGCCCGGTCACGTCGAGGTAGTCGACGGACAGGGCGAGGCAGAGCGCCTTGAGCGTCTCGCCCCCGGCGACGAGAAGGCTCCCCGGCCGGGGAAGATCGTCGATCAATCGTGCGAAGGCCCCGGCGATCTGCCCGGCGGCGACCTCGCGGGCCGTGCCTGGGGGAAGGTCGAGGCTCGCCATCACCGCACCGCCGCGGGCTAGGCGATCCATGATGAGGTCGCGATGCGGCGCGCCGCGGGTGAGAACGAGCCGCAGGGCCCCGCAAGCCGCGAGCTGGGCCTCGGTTTCCTCGCGGTCGGACCCGAACAATCCAAGGACCGGTCCTTCCAGGCGGATATTGGACGGCGGCGTCACCCCTCTGGCGAGGGCGGCGGCGAGGCCGCCGCTGCCGCACCACAGAACGGGGCCATCCGCCGGCAGGGCCGCGATGGCGGCAAGATCCTCATCGGTGCGCGCATCGTAGACGGCGACCCCCTCGACCGGCCCGTCCGCGATGGAGGCCCGGCGGGCGGGGAGACCGGCCTCGCGCAAAGTCTGGGCGATATCGCCCGAGACGGGGGTCCAGTCCTCGCCGCGCCACATCAGTTGGCGGCCTTCCACCGTCGCCCGGCCTTGGTAGGGGAAGGCGGGCGCCACGACGCAGCGCCGCCAGCCGCCCGCCTGCACCGCGGTCGCCAGCTCCGCCGCCCAGGGACCGCGCATGAGGCTGTCGAGCTTCTTCAAGGCGATGTCTGCCCCGTCGAGGCGGGGCAGGAGGCCGTGCGTGATCCGCACCGCCTCCTCCGCTATGCGCTCCCGCGTCCCGGAATCGATGGCGAGCGAAGCCGATGCGCTATCCGACATGATCTCCGGCCAGACGACCGGGATGGTGCCACAGAGGCCGGTGAGTCCGGCCGCCGTGTCGAGGGTCCCGGTCAGGTCGTCGGCGATCAGGCGCAGGGTGGGCATCGGAGCCTGCCTCAGGCCTTGGACGGGGTGGCACCGGCCGCGAGGGCGCTGCCCTCGGCCTCGTCGTCCCGGCTCTTCAGCGGCGCGATCTCGCCGACGATGAACAGGTACGAGCAGGCGCCGACGATGCTGAGTGTTCCCGCCACCGCGAGCGGTACCACGAACGAGCCCTGGGTGATCGAGACCATCACGCCAGTGAAGGTGGTGATGGCGATGCCCGCGAGGTTCGAAGCGAAGTTCTGGATGCCGGAGATCGAGGCGACATGGGCCGGGGTCGGAGCGACGTCGCCCGGCAGCGTCCAGATGTTGGCGCCGGCGAAGGCGAGGCCGGAATACGAGATCGCCAGCAGGGTCAGGGCCGCCGCGTCACCGGGCACCAACGGCGCGAGGGCCACGACCGAGGAGGCGAGCAGGCCGCCGACGAGGCAGGTCTTGCGGGCGGCGGTGAGGCTCCAGCCCCCCTTGAACAGGCGGTCGGACAGGTAGCCGCCGAGCCAGCCGGCCGGGATCGCGACCAGGCCGGGCACCAGCCCGAGCGTGCCGAGCTTCGCCAAGGAGAAGCCGCGGGACTGCGTGAGGTAGGACGGGAACCACGTGGTGTAGAAGTAGATGACGAAATTCAGGCAGAAGAACCCGATCATCATCCCCCAGATCGTCCGGTAGCGGAACAGTTCGGCGTAGCGGATCTTCTTGGCGCCCGCCTTCACCGCGTAGTCGGCTTCCAGCACGGCAAGCTGCTCGGCCGTGACGGCGGAATGGTTCTTCGGATCGCGATAGAGCACGTACCACAGCACCATCCACACGAGGCCGATGGCGCCGGTGACGAGGAAAGCCTCGCGCCAGCCGAGATTGGCGATGATGAAGGCGACGAGCGGCAGGGTCATCGCCGAGCCGACGCGCGAGCCCGAGGCCCATACGCCGGTGGCGAGCCCGCGCTCCGAGCGGCGGAACCACAGGGAGGTGACCTTGGCATTCACGGGATAGCAGAACGCCTCGCCGATCCCGAGCACCATGCGGCAGGCGATGAGCGAGGCCACGCCACCAGCGAACGCCGTCGCCAGGGTCGCGACCGACATGATCAGCGTGGCCACCGTGTAGGTCAGCCGCGAGCCGAACTTGTCGATAAGCCAGCCGCCCGGCAGCTGCATCAGCACGTAGGACCAGAAGAACGCCGACAGGATCAGGCCCATCAGGGCCGGATCGATGCCGTACTCCTTCTGGATCATCGGCACGGCGACGCCCAAGTTGGCGCGGTCGACGTAGTTGATCGCCACCGCCAGGAAGCACATCAAAACGATGGTCCAGCGTTGCTTGGGCAGCTTTATGCTCGTTTGTCCCGTCACGGCCTGTTCCTCCCTCTTCTCGTTCTTCAGTCCATCAAGACCTTGCCGGGGTTCATCAGGCCGGCCGGATCGAGCACGCCCTTGATCGCCCGCATCAGGTCTAGTTCCAGGGGATCGGTGACGCGGGCGAGCCGGCCTCGGTTGGACAGGCCGATGCCGTGCTCGGCACTGATGGCGCCGCGCTGCAGACGGGTCTCGTCGTCGACGATGCCGTTGATGAGCGCGACGACCCGCTCGGTCTCGCCGCTCTCCGTGAGCCGCGCCCGGTCGATGAGGGCACAGACATGGATGTTGCCGTCGCCGATATGGCCGTGCATCGCCACGATGGCGTGCGGCACCGCCTCTTGGATCCGCCTCTCGACGTTCACCGCGAAGGCGGCCTGACGATCGAGGGGAACGGCGCTGTCGTGGGAGACAACCAAGCCGGACCGCTTGTTGCCCTCCGAGACGCTGTGGCGGACCTTCCAGATGCCCTTGGCCTGTGCCTCGCTCGACGCGATCAGCGCGTCCGAGATCAGCTCCCGCTCCAGAGCCTCGCCCAGGGCGGCTTCGAGGGGGGGCGCGAGGTCCGTCCCGGCCAGCGTGTCGGTAAGCTCGATGATGAGATACCACGGCGTGTCGAGGCTGAACGGGATCGCCGTGTCCGGCACATGATCGCGGATCGCCTCGATCTGGTTGCGGTTCATGATCTCCAGCGAACCCAGCCGGTCGCCGACATGGGAGCGGAGCAGACCCATCACTTCCAGCGCCTGCTCGACGCCAGGCAGCATCGCCAGCGCCGTCAGCGACACCCGGGGCCGGGCGAAGAGCTTCAGCACCGCGCCCGTGATGATGCCGAGGGTGCCTTCGGCGCCGATGAACAGCTGCTTCAGGTCGTAGCCGGTGTTGTCCTTCCGCAGGGCGCGCAGGCCGTCGAAGATCCGGCCGTCGGGAAGCACCGCCTCGACTCCGAGCACGAGTTCCCGCGTCGGGCCGTAGCGCAGCACGGCGGTGCCGCCCGCGTTGGTGCCGATATTGCCGCCTATCTGGCAGGACCCCTCGGCTCCGAGGCTCAGGGGGAAGTACCGGTCCGCCGCCTCGGCCGCGGCCTGGATGTCTGCCAGCACGCAGCCGGCCTCGACGGTGATGGTGTTGGCCAGCGGGCTGACCGCCCGGATCGCCCGCATCCGGTCCAGCCGGATCACGAGGTTGTGGCCGGGCGCCGTTGGGGTGGCGCCGCCGCACAGGCCGGTATTGCCGCCCTGCGGGACGATGGCGACGCCCTCGCGGTGCGCCAGTGCGACGACCTGCGACACCTCGGAGACGTTGGCGGGCTTCACCACCGCGTCGGCCTGGCCGTGATAGCGCTCGCGCCAATCGGTCACGTAAGGGGCGAGGTCGTCCTGCGGACCCATTACATTCCGGGGGCCGACGATGGCGACCAAGCGATCAATAAAGCCTTGAGCATCACTCACGGCGATCTCCCTAGGAGCAGGGCCTAGCCCTGCGTCTACTTGTTATAAAGTTGTAATGCTGATACCCGCCGCCGCGCGACAGGTCAAGTGGTCTTGGCCGCCCAATTTAAGACAGGTTCCGCTCGGTAGCATTTACCTACCAGTTGGGCATGCATCGGGGCGGCGGATTGACGGTTCGACGCGAGCCGTAAAGCACCTGACATCTTTTTAACAACTCGGGTGACGGCAGGGCCAAGATGTGTCAGGTTGGTGCTTTCTCGAACCGACACCCATCAGAGCGGCAGTGTGGGAACGGAACGCCAGTGACAGCATCCTTGGCCCCATCACCCGAGGCGCCAACGCCTCGCCCGACAAGTCTAGTGGATACCGTCTACCGGGCGATCCTCGCCGGCGTGGCTGACGGCACCTATGCGCCGAACGACCGCTTGCCGAGCGAGCACGATCTCGCCGGCCAGTTCAGGGTCTCGCGACCCGTTGTGCGTTCAGCTCTCGACCGGCTGAGGCGCGAGGGGACCATTGTGTCGAGGCGCGGCGCGGGAAGCTTCGTCCGGGCGAGCGAGGCGAAGCAGACGCTCGGCTTCGCGCCGGTGGAGAGCATCGCCGACATTCAACGGTGCTATGAGTTTCGCCTCACGATCGAGCCGGATGCTGCCTTCCACGCGGCCCTGCGGCGGGACGAGGCCGCCCTCCACCGCATCGAGGCGGCGCTTGAGCTTCTCACGGCGGCAACGCGCCAGGAGCAGCATCGGGAAGATGCCGACTTCATGTTCCACCATGCGATCGCGGAAGCTTCGAACAACCACTATTATGCGGCCTCACTTCAAGCGCTGCGTTCCCACATCGCGGTAGGCATGAAGATCCATGGCCTGTCCCTGCTCGGACCGAATTCAGGTCTGAAAGGCGTGCTCGAAGAGCACGAGGGTATCTTCCGCGCGATCCGAGATGGGGAGGGTGATGGAGCGCGTCACTCGATGGCCGCGCATATACGCACGTCGCGGGACCGCTTATTTGAAGGACGGTTGCTCGATCTTTCGCTCTGAGCCCCGGGATCTTGGCCCGGTCGATTGTCAATTAGATCAGCCGACAAAGTCGGATTCGTGGAGGCTCGTCCGCTTTCCGAAGTGGCGCCATCCGAACCGGACGGACCGCTTTCGGCCAAACCCTGCCAATCCCCACCGCAGCTTCGCGCCATGAGCAGAAGTTGGCTCGACGCCCGGTAGCGGACGTTCAGCCGCGCGAAGCCATCCGTCCGGTGTCGACCCATCGCGGAAGTTCAAACGGTCTGCTTTTAGAAACACTGATCCCTTATCGTGGTCGGGCATAAAACGGAAACTTTGCATTTCGGCTAGACAAACAGTCAGGCGGGTCCAGAGCGTGCAACGTGGCTGGATCTTTCGACGGGGTGCCCCAATCAAGTCTTTTCTAAGTTCTCAGGACAGACACTAATCAAGACGGTATTCTTCGGTCAAAATGCGAGGAAGCAGTGCCGGTCAGCCAACTCGTCCACGCCATCCCCAACAATTATGCCGCTCACAAGTAGCGGAAGTTGAAGCCCCCGCTCGCCCAGCACCTGCGCTGGACCTTTCACTTCACCTCGACCGCCTGCTCTTGGTTGAACGCAGGCGCGGCATCAACCCCGCCCGCAGGTTATCTTGGGATCATCAACTTGCTCTTTTATCTTCTCCCCAGCAATTTCTTCATCTCCAAAGCAAAGGA
Organism: Methylobacterium sp. J-030; assembly: GCF_022829545.1. Lineage (GTDB taxonomy): Bacteria > Pseudomonadota > Alphaproteobacteria > Rhizobiales > Beijerinckiaceae > Methylobacterium. The sequence continues at coordinate 114,181 of NZ_JAKSYM010000150.1, forward strand.
GGTTTGTATTTCCTTTTTGTACCCCGCAATTGCCAGAAAGTGTCCCTTCGCCGCCTTTAACATTCCGCAACTTCCAAGATCCATTACACAAATAAGAGCCGCCCGAGCCGTCATGAGTGCATCTGATTTCTGCTATTTTATTACCAGCGCCGCTAGTTTTGATGCTGCCTTTGCACCTGACCCCTGCAATAGCTTGTCCGCCCACCGCGATTAAGCCAACAACGAAAATGATAACGTAGTTCGACATGAAGGGCGCTCCTCTGATTTGCAATTAATCTGCCACAAGTGTCGGCCGAGTGCTGTCGACCTCATCGGGAGGCAGGGCAGCGGTAAGGTCAGCTCCGCACTTTGCAGTGGCGTCTGCCTCGCTTGTTCCGAGCGCAGCCCTGTAGCAGGTGGCAGCGGCACTCTCGAAGCTCTTCTTAATTTTCGCCGCCAAAATCAACTTTGCCTTGAGAGTGTCTTCGACGTCCTTGTAGAAGATGGCCCGCTTTGCGGGATCGGTAATACTAAGTGCAAACGATAGATCCCCCATTGCACTCAGCAAACGTTCGAAGGTTGGTTGCCTCGCCTTAAGGCTGTCGAAAGCGACGTCTTGCCAACGTCCAAAATTCTCTCGTCCCTTCAGTGCAAACCGCCAGTATGGCTGGACATCAACTCCAATAATTGCGCTTTGATCTGGTTCGGCAGCGGCAACTTGGTCAGAATATGTCGAGTGAATGTAACGAGCGGCCTCTAATATACCACCAGTCTTGTTGGGATCAGGTGCATTCTTGCCGATCAGGCCCTGATCGCCATTCCTCGTTGCAATATATGTTGCAACTTCATTGATTTTTGTCTCAGCGTCGTTGTTCGAATATCCAGCATTGAAAAGGCCCGTTAAGCCAGCAGACAATTTTAATTTGCTATCCTTTTCATATTTATCTTTCTTCAGCGTAAAATGGATTGTTTGGTCAACAACGTCACCACGGTAGATTGCGGAAACGAAATGAGTTCCGCATACATCCATAAACTCCGTCCGTGTCGCTGCCTTTGATAGGTCTTTATTTGCAATTTTTTGAGCGGTATCACTCCATGCCCCGTCATTGCGTGTTTCGATTTTCGTGATGATACGACGATAAAGGCGTGCAAATTGGTTCACAGACGAGAACGACGTCTCAGTGTGCATATCATCGTCGAGACCTGCGGAAAAAAGCTTATACGTGAACGAAAAAGTCGCTGATTGCTGTGAAACCTTATCATATGACTGCATATCTGATACGGTATTTATGTACTCCACATCGAACTGAGCTGCTCCTTTTCGACCATCGCTATGGTCATGTCCGTTTTGGACAACGCAATCTCCGCGTAGCGCGTTCTTGATGATGTCGTAGCCTTGGCCAAGCGCTACTGACAGTTTTGGAGGTGGTATGTCTGAGCCGCCTTGGACCTTAACCCCTGGCGAGATCGATCTGAGCGGTATGTACTCTGCAGCCGCAGGTGTCGCTATGCAGAGTGCTATCAGAGCGATATTTCTGAATTGCCACATGACGAATACCCCGCGCGTTGGTGGGATTGTCGACAGTTCAGGATTGTGGCATTTGGCGAGGCGCTCAGCAATCGGGAGTTTTGTAGCGTTGCAGCATTGCGTTCCTTACGGATCAAAGCTGAGAAAGGAGGCTCGGCGAAAATCGCATGGGTTGGGCTGTGGGGGGGCGAAAGGATTCGTTTTGAGATCTCAATCGCGCTCCGTCCCGCCGACCGTCGTCTCCATGCGATGGCGGCCTATCGCATCACTCAACAGAAGTGCACGTTGGGGTGGCTATCGTGCTGTTTCGGCTGATGGCATTGGCCCGATCGTGATTATGTTCCGGACCGATACCTCGCAGACCTATGTCTAACACTGGCTGGAGCGCTTCGCCGCGGAGGCCATTGATGGCTTGATACAGGGCTCGGCCGGCTGAAATCGCGTCCGCCGGTGTGTCCGCTTCCAGGCGTCGAGCCGACTACCGCTTCCCACCCTGAACCGAAGTTGCCAGACAGCCGATGAATGGCCGCTTAGGGGAGACGCCCAGGGCAGCCCAGGTGGCCGGGTTGGGTCGGATGCCGAACATCCGCTTTCGGACGCAAGGCCGGGGTCCGCTTGCCACCCTTCTCGGACGAAGAGACTGGGTGCGGCGACCTGTGGAGGTCGCCGCGGTGATGGTTAAATATCGGTCTGCTCAGACATCACCAGCGCGTCGTCCGCCTCGATGCCGAGGTAACTCACCGTGCTCTCTAACTTCGTGTGCCCGAGCAGCAGCTGGCAGGCGCGCAGGTTGCCGGTGCGCCGGTAGATCAGCGCGACCTTCGTCCGGCGCAGGCTGTGCGTGCTGTAGCCCGCTGGGTCGAGGCCGATCAGCGTCACCCACTCGTCGACGAGCCGCCCGTACTGTCGCGTCGTCAGATGTTCGCAGGGACGGCTGCGGCTGGGGAACAGCCAGTCACTTGCCCGTAGCCCCCGTAGCTTCAGCCAAGCCGCCAGCGCCGCTCGGGTCGTCTCGGTCAGCTCAAAGGGGACGGGCCGGCCGGTCTTTTGCTGGATGATGGTGGTGCGCAGGCGAATGCCATCGCCGAGGTGGACATCAGCCAAGCGCAAGCCGACGATGTCGCAGCCCCGCAGCTTGCTGTCGATGGCCGTGTTGAACAGGGCGAGATCGCGCGTACGGCCTTCATGCTGTAGGCGCGTACGGATCGCCCAGATGTGCTTGGGCTTGAACGGCGGCTTGGGCCCGATGAGGCGGCCCCCGTTCCAGGGGCGGCGGGTGGTCTCGTTCGTCGAGTGCATGATGAAGCTCCGTCAGTGGAGCCATCAGCATCTCACCCGCCCGCGATCAGCCCGCGTCCCGGTTGCCCGACCCCGACGTCGGCGGGTAGCCCGAGACGTGTAGGAGGCAGAGACAGGCACCGCGCTTTCGCGGATACGGCGGCACGGCTACATATCTGACGTGCCCATCCTCCTAGCGCTCGGCGCCCTCCTGCTCGGCCTCGTGTTCGGCCCCCAGTGGTGGGTGCGCCGGGCGATGCGGCAACACGCGACCGAGCGGCCGGATCTGCCAGGGACCGGAGGTGAACTCGCCCGCCATCTGCTCGACTTAGCGGGGCTAGAGCACGTTCCCGTCGAGATCGCGCAAGCCGATCACTACGACCCGGTCGCGAACGTCGTGCGCCTGTCGCCCGAGAACCATGACGGCCGCTCGATCACGGCGGTCGCAGTCGCGGCACACGAGGTCTCCCATGCGCTCCAGCACGCGGCGGGGGACCGGCTTTTCGCGGCGCGGGTGAGGTTCGCCCCGGTCGTGCAAGGCTTCGAGTTTGCCGCGGCCGTGGTGATGATGACTGCGCCCGTAGTGCTCGCCCTCGTTCATTCGCCGGTGCTGCTTGCCCTACAGGTCGGTGTCGGCATCGCACTCCTCGGCGTTCGCCTCGTGTTCCACATCCTGACACTCCCCGTCGAACTCGACGCGAGCTTCCGCCGAGCCCTACCCATCCTGGAGACGGGTCGCTTCCTCGACGCAGGCGACATGCCCGGCGCACGCACCGTATTGCGCGCTGCGGCCCTCACCTACGTGGCCTCGTCCCTCATGGCGCTCGTGAACATTGCCCGCTTTCGGCGGCTCCTCCCTTTCTAAAATCTTCGCGGTGAGGGGCCGTTGCCCCTGCCCGCCAAACTGCGAGTGGACCGCCACCTTCGGAACCAGATCTGGCTATTTCTCTTAAATGCTGTGCGCCATGAGCAGACATCAGCCCGCCGCCCGACAGCAGACATTCAGGTTCTGCTGAACGCCCGTCCGGTGTCGACCCAACCCAGTCGCTGGAATTGCCGTCGGCGCTACTCCGAAGCAGCCGTTCATTACCGTCCAGCATCGTCGAATCAAGTTGTAGAATGGCCGCTGACGTTCCGCCCGCAAAACGCGGAATGGCTGTTGTCAGGTAATTACTCAGGCCCTTGCGCGGGTTGGGTTTCGCTGATTCCCTCGTGGGATGGGACGCAGCGATCTTGAGCGGTTGAGCCGCGAGGAGCTGATCGAGCTGGTGCTGCGGCTGCAGCGTCCGGACAAGACCTCGCGCACG
>NZ_JAKSYM010000128.1 GCF_022829545.1 Methylobacterium sp. J-030
CATCGGGGAGCGGGGAGACAGACCCGCACCCGATCGGTCGTGGCTGATAACCGTGGCTCGACGGGCGGGGGCGCTAGTCATCGAGCAGCCTCGCCCACATGTCCGGGTCGTAGTCGCCGGGCTGCTTCTGCAGGCTCACCAGCACGCCCGCGACCGCGTTCGCCACGTCGTCGTGGGCACCCTTCATCTGCGGGTGGTGGATGATGTCCTTGCCGCGGCGGCGGGTAGTGGGCCGGTCCAGCGAGACCAGCGGCTGTTGGAGGTTCGGCACGTCGAGCAACCGGCACCGACGACTGTTCAGCAGCGGAAGGAACTCGCGGTCGATGTAGGACTTCGAACGCTCCGAGACCTCGGAGGTGATCCCGCGCATCTGGAAGCGCTCCCGCGGCCACTCGCCGGCATAGCGGTCGCCCACGACCTGTCTGACACCGGAGGCTTTGCAGAGGGTCGAGAACTCCTCCACGATCGCGTCGGCCGAGACCGAGCGGATCTCGCGCACCGCGTCGAGGATCGCGCGTTCACCCTCCGCGTGCCCGATCGCCAACGTCATACC
>NZ_JAKSYM010000132.1 GCF_022829545.1 Methylobacterium sp. J-030
CATCGGGGAGCGGGGAGACAGACCCGCACCCGATCGGTCGTGGCTGATAACCGTGGCTCGACGGGCGGGGGCGCTAGTCATCGAGCAGCCTCGCCCACATGTCCGGGTCGTAGTCGCCGGGCTGCTTCTGCAGGCTCACCAACACGCCTGCCGCGGCGTTCGCCACGTCATCATGACCGCCCGGCGCGTGATCAATGCTGTCTCGACCGCCGCGGGCCGTCCGACGCTCCAGCGTGATGAGCTGCGTCGCCAACACCGGCACGTCGAGCAGTTCAACCTCGCCCGAGTTCAGCTTCGGCAACAAGTCGATGTAGATCTGGCTCTTGGGCTTCTCGGATGGCTCGTAGGTGATGCCGTGCCGCTGGAAGCTCTCCCGCGGCCAGGAGCCGGCATATCGGTCACCGACCACCGTGCTGAGGCCATAGCGCTTCAGGAGGTCCGAGAACTCCAATACCACCGCCTCAGGCGAGAACGGCGCCTTACGCTCGCGCACCGCATCAAGAACAACACGCTCGTCTTCCCGGTGGCCGATCGCCAGCGTCATCGAGTCCGATGCGCCACCGGACGGGTCGCAGAACGCGCTGTAGGTGATGCTGGTGATCGGTGCCTTCTCGACCACACCGGGCGGGGTGGCAGCCTCAACCACCTCCCGGGCGACGAAACTCTCCACATCGCTGCGGAACTGCGCGAGGTACTCGGCCGAGGCGCTCGGGAGATCTCGCTCAAGCGCCTCGTCGATCACCGATTGCGGGATCGTCGGGTTCATGACCCGCGTCGCCGCCTGCCAGACCAGCACGGGCGAGCCATCCTTGCCAAAGTGGCGACGGTGGGCATCGTACAAGGCGCCACGCCGCGCGTAGGGGCTGCTAGCGCACAGCAGCATCGCGCCGGGGATCGTGGCCATCGCGGGTCTCAGCGCATCCAAGATCGCATAATCCGGCTCGGCCGCGTCGTCGGTCGGCCAGAACGCGATCTCATCGGCCAAGGCGGCCGCCAACGTGCGCCCTCGAACGGCACGGTAGGATGAGGTGCCCACCTCCACCGTCACCCGGTTCTTGAGGTCGAACTCATCCGCCGTCTCGCGCTCGATCATCCGCGCCAGCATCGGCACCTCGGTGAGCAGGGCACGGATGTACCGGAAGATCACCCGCGCCTGACGCCGATCGGCCGCTAGGATCAGGATGGTCGCCCGCTCGCCCGGTGCGAGGCACTGGCGATACTCGCGGAAGGCCGCGAGGTAGACCGCCACGAGTGCCATGATGAAGGATTTGCCGCCGCGGCGCCCGCAGATGAGCCACGCCTCGGTGTAGGCGGTTTCGGGAAGCGTCTGTCGATTCGTACAGGCCCGGTAGGTTTCGGCCTCGGCCTCGGACAGCGGCAAACCGAACACGGCACCCAGGAACGCCCGCCACGCCGTCCACGTGTCTTCGTCCCGAAACCAGGATTGGAACAACTTCGGGTCGGTGGTGGCCTCCAGCAGGTTCATGCGGCCGGCCTCGCATCGATGTACTCGCGCAGGTCGGGTGTGACGTCGCGTGGGCGCCGCCGCAGGCCGAGACCTTCAAGGATGCGCTTCAAAGTGCCGGCCTGTCGGCCGTAGAGATCCAGTGTCTCGGGATCGGCGGCTCCGGCAGCAGCGAACTGTGCCTCCAGCCGTTCCAGCTCTGTCGCCAACGTGGCGGCCCGACGGACTAGGCTGCGCTCGGCCTCCGAGATGGCGTCGTGCCCGCCGAGGTCGGCGACGTGCAACTCGATGAGGTCGCGCATCCGGCGCGCCCAGACCGTCCGACCGTCGATATCAGCCGACAGGCGATTGCCGTTCGTGACCGTGCTGCGACCGCGCACCTTCATGGAGTTTCCCAGCCCAATCTGGCGATACCAGGCCGGTAATATAGCACATGCTATAAGTTATTCTAGAGGTGAAGATTGGGTGGCCTCATACGCCCTTGGCGACGCGAGCGATGGTATCCCGCGAGCATCGGAGCGTGCCCTGGATCTGAGACCACGACATGCCCTTCTTGAGCATCGCGGCGATGCCTGCGTTGCGCGCTGTGTCCTGTGGGCGACCTCGCATCCTGCCCTCGGCCTTGGCCTTCGCGATGCCCTGTGCCTGACGGCGGCGGCGATCCTCAAAATCCTTGCGGGCGACTGCGGCGAGCATGTCCAGCATCATGCCGTTGATCGCCTCGAACATGCGGCTGGTGAAGCCGTCTGCGTCCGCTGTCGCCATCATCCAAGAGGTGGGCAGATCAAGCGCCACAACGCGCACCTGGCGGGTGGCGATCTCAGCCTTGAGCTTGTTCCAGTCCGCAGCTGTAAGGCGGCTCAGACGGTCTACTTGCTCGACGAGGAGCACGTCGCCGGGCTGCGCATCCTTCAGCAGTCGGAACAGCTCTGGCCGGGCCAGCTTCGAACCCGACTCGTTCTCGACGTACCACGCGGCCACCCGCAGACCGCGCTCGCGGGCGAAGGCTTCAAGCGGTTCACGCGCTCGCGTTGCGTCCTGCTCGGAAGTCGAGGCTCGAAGGTACCCACGAACAAACATCTGACCGCTCCAGTCCGATTTGACTGGTCTGAATATCAGCGGTCCGATTTGAATTGTCAAACCGAATATTTCGGACTAGCCCTGATCCAGTACGACAAGAGCGTACCTTTCCGTACCAGCGCCGAATGCAGGTCATGGCTTTATGCGACGATCCTTGGGCGGCCAGTTCTGGTTTCCGGGTAAGCGGGTGGTCTCGACAGCGCTCCAAGATTTTTCCGTGTTTGCGGTGGATGCGAACGCGTAGGTCCCCCCCCCCCCAATCGATGGATCCCGCCGAGCACTGTCGGTGTCTTCACCGGCTGATCCGCTAAGCCAGTCAGACCCGATTCCGGTCACTCACTCAACTAAACCGTCCACAGCTCAGCATCACCGTCGGATATCAATGTGACATCCTATGCTGCATGCAATGGAACTGATCAGAGTTCACGGTGCGAATTGAGTACGTCATGATTCGGAGTGCGTCTCACACGTCCAGGGAGTTTCACACGGAACCGGATGGCAGGCGCTGGTTACTGGCGCAAGATCTGCAAACTGGTCAGCCTTACGTGCGCTACCGTCCCGGCGAGAACGAGCTTGAAGTCGAATTCAACCTTGGCACCTTCCTAGTGCTGTTCGAGGGCCCGGAACGGGACAACCTGCTTCGGCTGATCGCAGCGCTGTTGCCGGGCGGCGAGGCGATGAGCAGCGATGAATCGAATGTCGTGCGGCCGATGAAATTCATCTCAAGGTGGATGCCTCGATAGAAAGCGTTAGCTGCGGCATTCTCTGATATCTAATTACGCTCGATTAAGGAGTCTCATTTCTGATTTCGAAAGATCGAGCCGGTACACGTGTGGCATTGGAGCTTGTATGCCATGCCGCCGCTGTTCAGTTTCTCGGGCCGTGTTGGGCGGGTGACGTACATCCTCAGCACACTGGCGCTCGGCGTTGGTGCGGTTGTCCTGGCAGCAGGAGCGCTGTTTGCGATCTTTGGCTTCCTGAAAGGGTCGGGATCCCATGCCCCGACTGGGCCAGCGTTATTCCTCTGGCTGCCCCTGCTGGTCGTACTGGGGTTCACGTGCGCTTGGAGCCACCTGACGTTTCAGGTGCGCCGGCTGCGGGATATTGGATGGAACCCGTGGATCGTCTTAGGGTGCTGGTTTGCCGTCTGCATCTTCGACGCGGTCTTGGCGCACGCCATGCCTGCGATGGCCCTGCGCAATCACCACAGCACCATCATCGGTATGCTCTGCAACTTGGCAATATTCGGAGCGCTCTGGTTCTGGCCCGGTACTGAAGGTGACCAGTCTCCTGGTGGTACGGCACGACTGACGGATCGCATCCGTTATGAACCAGCGACAGAGCCGCTCCGTCCAATGGCGGTGGATGCGAGCGCTCGGGGAAGAACCGGCTTCGGTCGGCGAGGCGCTGGAGGTACTGTCGGCGTGTAGACCGCCGAGCGAGCGATGAAGATTCAGTAGAAGTCCGGCCCGTTAAGCTCGTCCCGCAGGCACCATAGGTCCGCGGCGATTTTGTTATGACAGCCTCATATGTGAAGGGTGCGGGCATGCGGTTGTTCTGTTGAGATGACCGGAAGTAGCTCGGCCCTCAGGTCGACGGGCATCATAGCCGCACCACAGAGTCCGAAGTTGAGGGAGGTGCGTTGCATGCTTTGATGGGGCGCGTCTGCTGCTGCCCGCTCAGGATGCCCCAATGAACTTCATCAGTTGGCTGCTCTCTCGGGTCTTCCAGTTTGTCTTTGGCAGAAGCGAGGAACGAAAAAGCTCTTCGGTGGCGAGGGAGAGCGATGCCGCAGATCATGAAAGCTCAGTCGCGAACACGGGCAGGAATTTCGACGAAGATTATCGCGGTGCTACGAAGATTTTGATGATGCGCCTGAGCAACCGGTTCCCAGACAACTATTATGCCCGAACGGGCTCCGACAAGAACAGCACGCGTGATTTCGGCGATGAGCGCGCCGAGGCAATCGATACGGCGTCGGCCGCGATAGCCGCGGCGCTACGCAGCGGCGCCACTGTCAAGCAGGCAGCTGAAGCCGGCGCAGCCAGCGTCGGCATCTGATCGTCTGACGGTTAGGCCGAACGCTCAGCTGCCCGGCGCTTCCGATCTTCCTGCACGTCTCCCATTGCGATCGCGATATCGCTGGCTGGCACGTGCTTGAGCCTGGGGATGAGTTCGAGCAGCTTGGCGCGCGGGATCGCCGCGACAATCATTTCGGCGACGCGTCTACCGGCGTCCTTCCGATCGGCGTCGGTCAGGTGGGCATAGTGCTTTGCCCAGACGCCCCGGATGATATCGTTCCGCTGCGGCTTGGTGATGTATCCGAGGCGGAATAGCTCGCGGGCTGCCCCCTCCTGCCAATCGGGATTGTCCTTCGCCTCGTCCCAGACCTGCTTCAATTCGGTGAAGTCGTGCTCGGCCTCGGGCGACAGGGGTTTCCGAGATGCAGTAGCCCGCTTCGGTCCGGTCGCCTCGGCGGCGGCCTCGCGCACGCTCAAACCCGCAACGCGTTGCGCTTTTGCGGAGTCGCCTTCGACGTGCCGGGCGATCCGCATGTAGAGCTGTGCCGTCCTGGGTGAGACGGTGGTGTTCAGCCGGAGCCAAGCATCCCAGCCGCCGTGCGGGACCGTCTCCTTGGCCTGGGCTAGCAACTTCCCGCACTCG
>NZ_JAKSYM010000139.1 GCF_022829545.1 Methylobacterium sp. J-030
GTAGAGGATCTCCTCGACCGCCGGGTTGAGGCGGTGGATCTCGTCGATGAACAGGACGTCGCGCTCGTCGAGGTTGGTGAGCTGGGCGGCCAGATCCCCGGCCTTGGCGATGACCGGCCCGGACGTGGAGCGGAAGTTCACGCCGAGTTCGCGGGCGACGATCTGGGCGAGCGTGGTCTTGCCGAGGCCGGGGGGGCCCACGAACAGGACGTGGTCCAGCGCCTGCCCGGTCTTGCGCGCGGCCTCGATGAAGATCTGCATGTTGGCCCGCGCCGCGCGCTGGCCGATGAACTCGGACAGGCTCAGCGGGCGGATCGTCTGATCCGCGTCCTCGGCCCGCTTCTCCGGCGTCAGAAGCGCGTTGGTCGGCGGTTTCGGCTTGCTCATGAATTCAGGCTTCCGGACCCTCGCTCCGTGGACGGGACCTGCCGTCCCCCGGACGGGACATCGGCGGAGCCCGGGGAGCCGTCGCGTTCAGGCCCGACCTCCTTAACGGCGATTGCCGGGATGTCTAAGCGCCGCCATCGGGTGCGTAGCGGCGCACGTCATCCACCGCCCGCGATGAAACCGAAGCGGCGGCCCGCGCATTTCTGCACCGATCCTCCAAGCATGGCCTTAGGGCGCTCTCTCCGATGACATTCCGAACGACCGCACTCGGCGCGGCGAGCGCCGTGCTTCTCCTCACGACCGTCGCCGGCCAGGCGGCAGGCGCATCGGGCGAGACCAAGGTCGCCGATGCGGGCCCGCAGGTGCACGCCGCCACCGGCGCCGAACGGGACGACGAGGCGAGTTGCAGCCGGGCCCGCCGCCGCCTCTGGATCGAAGGGGAGGGCTGGGTCGTCCGGCGCATCACGACCTGCCGCTGATGCGAGCGGACTTGCGTCGGTAGGCCAACGCCTCATTCGCACAGAGCCTCGATGCATCGCAGGTTTTCGTCGCACAACCCGTGACCACGCTCTCGGAATGTGCCGAGGCTCGGAGCCAAGCCCGGTCAAGGTCTTTCACGCTCGACTTCGCCGCCACGGCTCATCGGCATCGCGAGCATAGCGACCCAGGGGAGCGCGATCTCGGTGAGCATGGCGCCACCCTGGATGGCTTCGCTTGCGCTCGCAGAGACGGCGGCAACCCACGGGGCACCCGAAGTCGATGAGCGATATGAAGAAAACTTTACCCGAGAGCGGGTCGGGAACACCCTGCAAGGGTTCGGCTCGAAGCCCTCGAGGTTCGGGTCAGCGATGTTACGCAGTCTTCGCGGCTGGAGCCGCGGAACGGGCCAGGGTCGGTTCGGTTTCCCAGCATCCCGCGCGACGCGCGCCGACCGAATGGAACCGCCCCATGGCGATCCGGACAATCCTGCCGCTCCTGACCCTGATCCTGGCCGTGCCTGCCTCGGCCCAGGGTTACGGGGCCGCAATCCCCTCCGCGCCGGCCTATGGGGACGGGTACGGCTTCGCCGGAGAATTCGTGCGCGGCGACTACATTGGAGCACCGCTGACCCAGGTGCCGAGCCCGACGCAGATCGTCCCATCGCCCTGGAGCTACGGCACCTACGGCGTCCCCACCGTCTCCGGCATCGCGCCGGCCCCCACGGCACGCCCGACGCTCACGGTGATCCACCCCGCCGGATCGAAGGGCCGCCAGCGTCTCGGCGCCGTGGCGCAGGAGCAGACCGCCGGGGCGCAGATCATCACGATTCAGGTTCCCCGTCGCTGAGCCCGGCGTACCAGTCCGCATAGGGCGTGGTGCGAACGAGGTGCCGGTTGAAGTCCGGCGCCCCGTCGCGCCACCAGACCGGTCCACGCTCCCCTAAACCGACCTTGGCGGCTTCGACCTGAGCGCGGGCTGCGGAGAGAGCCTCGGCGGCACCAGCCGCACCCTCGCGCTCGCCCTGCTTGGCCGCCTTCACGGCCCGCCGTGCCGCCATCAGCTGGGCGACCAGGCGCGACCGCCGGTCCGGCGCGAGTTCAGGATCGGCGCAACGCCAAAGTCGTCCACGGACAATGATATAGCGCTGGTCTGGGGTGTTTATTGCCACGCTCATATTATTGTCCAACCCGTTTGTGGTGGGTTAAGTCTTCTGCATTAGACCGCGGATATCGTGTCCAGGTCACGCCATGCAGATCGTCATCGTCGACTCGAGCCGCGTCGTTCTCCAGATCATCGCCTCGCTGGTCGAGCCCCGCGGCCACGCCGTGCATGTCTTCACCGACTCGGCGCAGGCCCTCGCGTTCCTGAAGGCCGAGCCCGCGGTCCGCGTCCTCATCACGAGCCTCGAGGTGCGGCCGCTCTGCGGACTCGAACTGTGCTGGTCGGCGCGCCTGCTCGCGGAGGAGCGGGGCCCGCTGCATGTCATCACGATGTCCTCGGCCCGCAACGTCCGCAGCTTGGCCGAGGCCCTCGACAGCGGCGCCGACGACTTCATCGAGAAGCCGCCGAGCGCCGAGGAACTGAACGCGCGGCTGCGCGCGGCCGAGCGCCTGACCACCATGCAGGAGGAGCTCATCCGCCTGGCCGAGACGGACCCGCTCACCGGCGCCCTCAACCGGCGCGCCTTCTTCAACCGGGCCCGGATCGCCGCGGATCAGAACGCCCATCCGGGCGGCGTCTCGGCGATCCTGGCCGACATCGACCATTTCAAGCGCATCAACGATCAGTATGGACACGATGTCGGGGACCTGGCGATCACGGCCGTGGCCGATCTGATCGCCCGGGAGGGTATCGGCGGACGCCTGGGGGGCGAGGAGTTCGCGCTGATCCTGCCGGGATGCCGCATGGCGGACGCGGCCGCGCGGGCCGAACGCCTGCGCGCCGGCGTGCAGGATCTCCGGATCCGCGCGGGCGAGGCCACCGTCGCGCTGACCTGCAGCTTCGGCGTCAGCAGCTGGACCACCGGAGACAGTGTCGAAGCTTTGATCAAGCGCGCGGATGTCGCCCTGTACGCTGCCAAAACCGATGGGCGAAACCGCGTCGTGGCGTCCTGGCGCGACGCGGGAGCAGTCGTCGCGTAATGAACCAGCGTCGCCGCCCCATATCGGCACGCCGGCTCCCAGCATAGCGGCGCCGAGTCCCGGAACGGGATGCCGACCAACTTAAATCACCTGAATTCGCGGCATATATGCCGAAATAAAGCTTAATATTTCTCACATTCTGCTGGAACAGTTCTTGGAACTCAGTCTCCGATCCCGGTCGCCTGTATCGAGCCGGGAGAGCGGAGTGCGAGGCAATGAGTACCGCCGTTGGCGTCCTGATCCTGGATGAGCCGCAGGACCTGAGCGCGACCGTCCGCGCGACCCTGGAGCACATGCCGGAATTCCACACGATCGGCGAGGCCGATCTGGCGATGGCCGATACCGACCACGCGGTCGCCCTGGTCTTCCTCGACGAGATCCGGCTGGCGGACGGGATCGCGCGTATCGTCGATCTCAAGGAACGGCAGCCGCACCTGCGCACCCTCGTGGCGTTCGGCGCACTGACGGCCGATGACCTCCGCGCTCTCCTGACCGCGGGGGCCGACGCCTTCGTGGCGCGTTCGAAAGCCCCGCGGGAACTGGCGGCGGCGCTCCTCGCGCTGGCCGAGGGCTCCGATTGCCTCGTGCCGCCGGAGCAGCCCCTGGCGCTGGCGAACGAGCCGGCCGACAGCCTCGGGCTCACGCCGCGCGAAGCGGAGGTGCTGCGCTTCCTCAGCTCGGGCTTCAGCAACAAGGAGGTGGCCCGGCGCCTCGCGCTCAGCGTCCGCACGGTGGAGACGCACCGGCTGAACCTGCGCCGCAAGACGCAGACCGGCCGTCTGAAGGACCTCGTCTCCCTGGCCCGGCAGCTCGGGCTGGCACCGGTCGTGGACACCGCCGATCAGGTCCGGCGCACCACCGAGCGCAGGTCGTCGGGCAACGACAGCCAGTCCCGGCATTGATCGGGGCCCGGTGCGACCGCGCGGCGGTGGCGTCGTCTCAGGCGGCACCGGCCCGCGTGTCGGTTCCGGCGCGCGACGGACGTTCCGCCTTCGCGGCCGATGCCTTGCGCTGCCCTGTCCGTCCCGGCGAACTCCGATTCTTGGCGGCCGGCTTGACCCGCTTGCCGTCTCGGGCCTCGCCCTCGCTCGCGGCGAGCCGTGCGTGGAGCAGCGCCAGCACCGCGGCTTCCTCCGACCGGAGGCTCGGCAGATCCTCGCTCAGTTCGGACTCGACGACCTCCTTCACATGCAGGAGCAGGCCCCCCTCCATGTAGCAGTCGAGGATCTGCGGATGGATGTAGCATTTGCGGCAGATGGTCGGCGTGTTGCCCAGCCGTCCCGCCACGCTCTCGATCGCCGCCCGGACGTTGCGCTTGGCGGCGGCGTCGGTGTCGAAGCTCTCGAACTCGCGCAGCGCCAGTGCCGCCAGCACCGTGCCGGCCCAGGTACGAAAGTCCTTGGCGGTGAAGTCCTCGCCGGTGATCGCGCGCAGATACGCGTTCACGTCCGAGGAGGTGACGTCGCGCTGCGTACCGTCCTCGTCGAGGTACTGGAACAGCTCCTGCCCGGGCAGGTCCTGGCAGGCCTTCACGATCCGGGCGACGCGGCGGTCCTTCAGGGAGACGTCCCAGGTCTTGCCGCTCTTGCCCTTGAACCGGAACGACAGGGCCGAGCCCTCGATCCGGACGTGGGGGTCGCGCAGGGTGGTGAGCCCGTAGCTCTTGTTGGTGCGCGCGTAATCGTCGTTGCCGACGCGGATCAGGGTCGTCTCCAGCAGGTGGACGACGGTGGCGAGCACCGTCTCGCGGGAAAGACCCGGCCGCTTCATGTCGGCGTCGACCCGCTGGCGGATCCCCGGCAGGGCGCCGGCGAAGGCCATGATCCGCGAGAACTTGTCGGCTTCCCGGGCCTGCCGGAAATCCGGGTGGTAGCGGTACTGCTTCCGCCCCTTGGCGTCGCGGCCCGTCGCCTGGATGTGGCCGTTGCGGCGGGCGCAGATCCAGACATCCGTGTAGGCCGGGGGAATGGCGAGCGCCTTGATGCGGGCCAGCACCGCCTTGTCGCGCACCGGCGCGCCCCGGGCGTCGAGGTAGCGGAAACCCGTGCCGCTGCGCTTGCGGGTCAGGCCCGGCCGGCTGTCGTCGACGTAGACGAGTCCGGCCTCCTCCGCCGCTTCGCGCAGGCTTCCGCCACCCTCAGCCGTCTCGACAGCCGCCATCGCGTGATCCTCCCGCATACGCCGCCGGACACGAGGCCGGCGAGAAGGTCCAGTTCAACCGGCGGCGCGGCGGCGCTGTTCCGCGCCTGCGCATCCGCCGCAGGCCGATCCGCCGCGCCGTGCTAGAGGGCTGTGATGGACCCCGCCCCCGAGACCTCGCTCCAAAATCCCCCGGCCGCGATGGGCCGCATCGCCTTCGTGGTGACCGAGGACTGGTTCTTCGCCTCGCACTTCCTGCCGATGGCGCGGGCCGCCATGGCGATGGGCCTGTCGGTGACCGTCATCACGCGGGTGCGCGCGCACCGCGCCGTCATCGAGGCGACCGGTGCCAGGGTCGTGCCCCTGGAGGCGGAGCGTTCAAGCCTCAACCCCATGGCGGCGGGCTATGCCGCCGGGCAGCTCGCCGGGATCCTGAAGGCGCTCCGGGCCGACATCGTCCACTGCATCGCGCTGCGCGGGATCCTGGTCGGCGGCACGGCCGCCGCGATGGCCGGCATTCCGGCGCGGGTCTTCGCCCTGACCGGCCTCGGCCTCACGGGCGCCCGCGGCGACCGGCTCGGACGCGCGGCGCGGCTCGCCCTGCGGACGCTGATCCGCGGCCCGCTCGCCTCTTCGCGCACGCGCTTCCTGTTCGAGAACCCCGACGACGCCCGGGCGCTGGGCCTCGACCCGCTGGACCAGTCGGTCACCGTGATCGGGGGCGCCGGGGTGGATCCCGCCGCCTACCGGCCGCAGCCGCTGCCCCCGATGCCGCCCCTGCGGGTCGCCCTGGTCGCGCGCATGCTGTGGTCGAAGGGGGTCGACGTCGCCGTGGAGGCCGTCCGCCTCGCCCGCACACAAGGGGCCGCGATCGAGCTCGATCTCTACGGCGCGCCAGACCCGTCGAACCGGCGCGCGATCGCCGAGACGACGCTGCGGGACTGGAGCCGCGACGGCGTCGCGTGGCACGGTCCCACCGCCGATGTGGCCGCCACCTGGGCATCCCATCAGGTCGCCTGCCTGCCGTCCCGGGGCGGGGAGGGGCTGCCGCGCACGCTGCTGGAGGCCGGCGCCTGCGGCCGGGCGCTGGTCGCCTCGGACGTTCCGGGCTGCCGCAGCCTCGTGCGCGACGGCGTCGAAGGCCTGCTCGTCCCTCCGGACGACGCGCCGGCTCTGGCACAGGCCTTGGTTCGGCTGAGCCGCGACCCCGCCCTCGTGGCGAGCCTCGGTACGGCGGCGCGGGCGCGGATCGAGGCAGGGGGCTTCACCGAGGCCGCCGTGACCGAGGCCGTCTGCGCCCTCTGGCGCGACCTCTTGGAAGGCTGAGGATGCGCCCGCCCGACGATCCCGCCGGCTTCATCCGCGCCAACACCCGGCTGCTGCCGGTGCCGCACGCCCCGGAGATCCGACTCCACGTCGCCGACGAGGCGACCGCCCTGTGGGAGAAGACCGAGGCGGAGCTGGAGGCGATCGGCCTGCCGCCGCCGTTCTGGGCCTTCGCCTGGGCCGGCGGTCAGGCGCTCGCCCGCTACATTCTCGACAACCCGGCGCGCGCGGTCGGCGCCCGGGCCATCGACTTCGCGTCGGGCTCCGGCCTCGTGGCGATCGCCGCGGCGCGGGCCGGCGCCCGGCACGTCACCGCCAGCGACCTCGACCCCTTCGCCATGGCGGCGATCCGCCTGAACGCCGCCGCCAACGGCGTGGCCCGCGTGATCGAGCCGGTCTCCGAGAACCTCCTCGGGACGGACCCCGCGGTCGATCTCGTCCTGGCGGCCGACGTGTTCTACGAGCGCGACCTCGCCGAGGCGGTGACGGCGTGGCTCGTCGCATTGCAGGCGCGCGGCGTGCAGGTCCTGATCGGCGATCCGGGCCGCACCTACCTGCCGCGCGAACGACTAACGTGCCTCGCGACCTACGCGGTTCCTGTTTCGCGATCCTTGGAAGATGCCGAGATCAAGAACAGCCACGTCTGGCGGTTGCGGCCATGACCATCATCATCAGAATCCATCCCGATCGATTCACCCAAGTGCGGCGCGCCAGCACGCCGAGGGTTCTTCCGGGACCGAAATGCGTTACCCTCGGCGAGGCCCACGCGGCGTGTCGGGCAGGCGCCAGATCGTTCGACGTCCCGAACCCGGGCGTCCGGCCGCGGAAGGTCATCCGATGAATAAGCCGTTGAGCGCCATGCCGCATTCCGCCCGCGTCGTCGCCTTCTCAGGGAGCGCCAATCGCCCGTCCCGGACCCGCCTCCTGGTCGAGGCGCTCGGGGCCGAGCTCGGCCGCCTGCGCCGGATCGACCTGACGGTCTACGACCTGATCGATGCCGGTCCGGGACTCGGCGCGACGCAGCGCGACGCGCTGTCGGCGCCGGCGGCGCGGCTGATCGAGGCGATCGAGGGCGCGGATGCCCTGATCGTCGGAACGCCCGTTTACCAAGGCGGTTACGCCGGGTTGTTCAAGCACGTGTTCGACTTCGTGGACCCGGCCCGGATGGTCGGGATGCCGGTGGCGCTCACCGCAACGGGGGGCGGCCTGCGCCATGCCCTGGTGGTCGAGCACAGCCTGCGGCCCCTGTTCGGCTTCTTCGCCGCGCACGTGGCGCCGACCTCGGTCTATGCGGGCTCCGACGACATGGCCGACGGCCGGATCCTCGACCGGACGGTGGCGACCCGCGTGAACAGCGCGGCGGCGGAACTCGCTGCCCTGATCGACGTGGCACGCCCGGTCGATGTGGCCATGCTGAACGCGCGGTGATCGGAACGATGCGCCGACCATTCGATTCGCATCGCCGGCTGTCCGAGGTCTCGGAATCGTTTCCGGACGCGATGCGGGAGCGCACTCCCCGGGATCGCAGCTGGCCCTAAGTCCAGACCCGAACCACGCTCACGCGCGAGGGATCATGTCAGGTTCTCCGATCACGGCCGGCAAGGCTGCGCCAACACCGCTGCCCGCCACCTACGTCACGGCCTCCGGGATGCCGCGCTACAACCCGGTCTCCCAGGCCCTGCACTGGCTGACGGCCGCCCTCGCCCTCGCGGTGCTGCCGCTCGCCTGGGTCGCGATCAGCCTGCCGCCCGCGCCCGCGAAGGGCAACCTGTTCGTCCTGCACAAGTCGGTGGGCCTGACGATCCTGGCCATCGTAGTCCTGCGGATCGTCTGGCGCATGTTCCGCCCCGCGCCGCCGGATCCCAAGGCGCCGCGGCTCCTGACGCTGATCGGGCGCGTCAACCACTACCTGCTCTACGCGATCTTCCTGATCATGCCGATCAGCGGCTACCTGCTGAGCGCCTTCTCGGGCCGCGATACGCCGTACTTCTGGCTGTTCACGATTCCGGGCCTGACCAAGGACGAGGGCCCCCAGAAGATCGCTGAATCGATCCACCTCGTTGGGCAATGGTTCGTCTACGCCCTGGTGCTGCTGCACATCGCCGGCACCGCGTGGCATCTCATCATCCGCCGCGACGGGCTCTTAGAACGGATGCTGCCGGTCCAGGACGGCCGGAACGCGTCCCTGTAATCATTCCACGCGGCGCAGCACGAAGGTCGTGCCGACCTCCGGATCGCGCCGCCAGCGCCCGTCGCCGCTCGGCACGAGGTCGATGCTGTGGCCGCGCTTGGCCGTGAGGGTCATCCGCCCGTTGGCGTAGCGCCAGCGAACCGGATCGAACACCTCCAGCCCGCCGTCGTGGCAGCCGGGGACGAGGCGGACGCCGCCGCCGGTCCCGTCCAGCGTCAGCCGGCACGTGTCGCGCTCCTGGAACCGATCGAGGGCGTAGACCCCCGGTGCCGGACCCGGCACCGCATTCGTGGTGGTCGCCGCGGGCTGGAGTTCGGCCGGGAGAGGTGCCGCCGCCTGGAGCGGGGAGGGGGTCGGCGCGACGGCGGGCTCCGCCTCGGCGGCCGTCCCGCCATTCGGACGCATGCCCACGGTGTCGAGCGGGACGAGGCTGTAGTGCTCGCCGTTCTCGAGCTTGGCGACCAAGCTGCGCTGGTCGGGGCGCCGGACGAATTCGAGGATCGGGCGAACGTTCTTGTCGACGAAGTGCAGGCCGCTGTCGACGAACAGCCACCCGGCGATCCCGTTCATGATCGGCAGGGCCCGGCGGCAGCCCGCGGGGAAGCGCAGGCGCCGCCCGGCCTCGCCGCTGTCGAGGACGAGCGTCATCACGCAGCGCCGGTTGGTGCCGTCCCGCGATAGGTCCCAGGTGCCCGGAGCTTGACCGAGTTTTTCGGGGAGGCTCGTCAGGCTAGGCGGCGCGGCGAGCGCCGGCGGGTCTGCGGGGGCCAGCTCGGCGGGCGCCTCGGGGGTGTCCTGGGCCACCGCCGGCCATGGGGACAGGGCGAGTGCGGCGAGCAGCGCAGCCGAAGCCAGCTTCACGATTTCGGGCTCCAGGGCGTCTCGGCGACGGGCGTCAGCGGGCCCCGTCCCTCGAACCACGACACGACGTTGTCGACCACGAGCTGGGCCATCGCTGCGCGGGTGTGCTCGGAGGCCGAGCCGACATGCGGCAGCAGCACCGTGTTGTCGAGGGCGGCGAGGTCCTCCGGCACGTGCGGCTCGTTCTCGAACACGTCGAGGCCGGCCCCCAGGATCGTGCCGGCCTTCAGCGCCGCGGTGAGCGCCGCTTCATCGACCAGGGTGCCCCGCGCCACGTTGATCAGGATACCCTCGGGGCCCAGCGCCTCCAGCACGGCGGCATCGATCAGCCCGCGCGTCTCGGGCCCGCCGGGGGCGACCACGATCAGGATGTGGACCGCCTTGGCCAGGCCGATCAGGCTGTCGTGATAGGTATAGGGCACATCCGCCTGCCGGCGGCGGCCGTGATACGCGATCGCGACCCCGAAACTCTCCAGCCGCCGGGCGATCGCCCGGCCGATCCGCCCGAGCCCGAGGATGCCGACGCGCCGCCCGCGCAGGGAGGCGGTGAGCGGGAAGGGGGCCTTCGGCCAGTGGCCGGCGCGCAGGTAGCGGTCCGCCTGCGGCAGCCGCCGCAGCGTGGCGAGGGTGAGGCCGATCGCGAGATCGGCGACCTCGTCGGTCAGCACGTCCGGCGTGTTGGTGACCACGATGCCGCGCTGCTGCGCCGCCCCGGCGTCGACCGCGTCGTAGCCGACGCCGAAATTGGCGATGAGTTCGAGCTTCGGCAGACGATCCATCAAGGCCGCATCGACCGCGCCGCCGACGCACAAGGCCCGGACCCGCGGGCCGACCTCGGCGAGCAGCGCGTCGGGATCCGCGGCTCCGGCGAGCCGATGGACGACGTGCCGCCCGTCGAAGGCTGCCTCAACCAGCGGGTGCATCTTCCGCAGGAACAGGATCTCGGCCGGCGCATCTGGCATCGTTCACTCCCACCTTCGGCCGTTCGGCGAAACGGCCGGCTCTCCCGCCCGGCATAGGGCCTGGGCGGGGTGCAACGCCAGCGGGATAGGGCCGCCGCCATGACATCCATTCACCGGCGCCGGGCGGTCGTTTGACCGGGGACGGGCTCGCCCCTTTCGCAAACCGCACGCGATGCCTACTAAGGAGGCCGCACCATTGCGAGAGTTCTGCACCGCCTCATCTTTCGAAGACGAAGACCGATGACCAGCCCACGCACCCTGTACGACAAGATTTGGGACGACCACGTCGTCGATGTCCAGCCGGACGGTTCCAGCCTCCTCTACATCGACCGTCACCTCGTTCACGAGGTCACGAGCCCGCAGGCCTTCGAGGGCCTTCGCACGGCCGGCCGCAGGGTGCGCCACCCGGAGAAGACGCTGGCGGTGGTGGACCACAACGTCCAGACCTCCGACCGCTCGAAGGGCATCGACGATCCCGAGAGCCGGACCCAGCTCGAAGCGCTCGCCGAGAACGTGCGCGACTTCGGCATCGAGTTCTACGACGCCCTCGACCGGCGCCAGGGCATCGTCCACATTATCGGGCCGGAGCAGGGCTTCACGCTGCCCGGCCAGACCATCGTGTGCGGCGATTCCCACACCTCGACGCACGGCGCCTTCGGGGCGCTGGCGCACGGCATCGGCACCTCGGAGGTCGAGCACGTGCTGGCGACCCAGACGCTGGTGCAGCGCAAGGCCCGGAACATGCGCGTCACCGTGGACGGCACGCTGTCGGCGGGCGTGACCGCCAAGGATATCATCCTGGCGATCATCGGCGAGATCGGCACGGCGGGCGGCACCGGCCACGTGATCGAGTATGCCGGCGAGGCGATCCGCGCCCTCTCGCTGGAGGGCCGGATGACGATCTGCAACATGTCGATCGAGGGTGGCGCCCGGGCCGGCATGGTGGCGCCCGACGCCACGACCTTCGCGTACGTCAAGGACCGGCCGAAGGCCCCGAAGGGCGCGGCCTTCGAGGCGGCCTGCCGCTACTGGGAGAACCTCGTCACCGACGAGGGCGCGTTCTTCGACCGCGAGATACGCCTCGACGCCGCCAACCTGCCGCCGCTGGTGAGCTGGGGCACGAGCCCCGAGGACGTGATCTCGATCCAGGGACGCGTGCCGGACCCGTCCGGGATCGCCGACGAGAACAAGCGGCAATCCAAGGAGAAGGCGCTGGCCTATATGGGGCTGACGCCGGGCACCCGGATCACCGACATCACCCTCGACCGGATCTTCATCGGCTCCTGCACCAACGGACGCATCGAGGATCTGCGCGAGGTCGCTCGGGTGGTCGGCGACCGCAAGGTGCACGAGGGCGTCTCGGCGATGATCGTGCCGGGCTCGGGCCTCGTGAAGGCGCAGGCGGAGGCCGAAGGTCTCGACCGGATCCTGAAGGCGGCGGGCTTCGACTGGCGCGAGCCGGGCTGCTCCATGTGCCTCGGCATGAACCCGGATAAGCTGCGGCCGGGCGAGCGCTGCGCCTCGACCTCGAACCGCAACTTCGAGGGCCGCCAGGGTCCGCGCGGGCGCACGCATCTGGTCTCGCCCGCGATGGCGGCGGCGGCGGCGGTGGCCGGTCGCTTCGTCGACATCCGGGAATGGCCACAGCGCTGAAATCCCGATTGACGGCGACGGCTCGGTTGCCTAAACGGAGCCGTCGCCGGCCGATAGCCGGCAGCATGCCCAGGTGGCGGAATTGGTAGACGCGCTGGTTTCAGGTACCAGTCTCGCGAGAGGTGAAGGTTCGAGTCCTTTCCTGGGCACCACCGCCCGCTAAGTCGTTGCATCATTGATATGTCTGGCAAGATCGAGCCAAACCGGTATACATGACCGGGGTACACGCTCGATGGGCCTGCGAATGACGACCGCGACAACACGCCGCGATTCCTCGCTCAAGCAATTTCAGAAGCGTGTGCCAGCCGACATCCTCGCGCAGGCACGCGGCCGCTCATTCTTGATCACTCTGCCCGCGTTTGGGCCAACGCCTGAAGACGTCGTCGAAGTTACGATCCGACCTGCGATCAGCTTCTCGTTGCGCGTGCGCGATCCGGCTGCCTCGAAGATGCGCGTCGGCGCGGCCGGTGCACAGCTGGAGCGCATTTTCGCTAGCCTTCGCCACGGTCCAGTCGAACTAACGCATAGGCAAACAGTCGCCCTTTCAGGCGAGGTGTATCGCCTCGTCGTTGGACGTTTCGAAATGGACCCTGGCGAGCCGGGAGACTGGGAAGCATGGAAAGCCTTCCACTGGGCAGCGATGGAAGGTCGCGTCCCGAATCCTCCAGCGATCTCGTGGCAGGCAATCATGGACGAGCGCAACGCTGCTCTCGGTGCGTTCGGAGTGGCAAGCGGTCCGGTTCTCCTCGATATCATCGAGGACCTACCAATCGGCGATAGCGCTCGCAGTCTTGAGATTCGCTTTGGGCTACTCGCCTCATGGGTGCTCACCCGCCACGGCCTTGAGGTCGCGCCGCGCAGCCGCCTACTTCTTCTTCAGCAGGTTGCCGAAGCGGCACTTGACGCTGGCTGGGCAATGAAAAGGGCGGCGCAGGGTGATTATACTTTGGACACGAAAGCAATGCGCTTTCCTCCCATCGAGTCGGGTAAGTCGCAGGCCGGCGTAACCGTCACTGAACTCTTCGAGAGATGGCGGAAAGAGAACAAGCCCGCGGCGAGCACGCTATCGACGTGGCGTGGCATCGTCGCCGATTTCGAGAACCACATCAAACACGCTGATGCGGCGCGCGTGACTGAGCACGACGTTGTCGGATGGAAAGATGCGCGTGTAGCGGCTGGCCGGGCGGCAAAGACCATCAACGACTCGGACCTCGCCTGCCTTCGCGTTCTGTTTCGGTTTGCCGTCACTAACAAGCTTATCGCCCAGAACCCGGTGGAGGGCATCAAGGTTAAGGTGAAGAGGCAGGCCGGCAAGGGAAAGCTGCCATACACTAACGATGAGGTCGCGCGACTCCTTGCCTACGCCGAGAAGGAGACGTTGCCCCACTTGCGATATGTGCCGATCTTGCTCGCGACTACGGGTTCGCGCGTTCAGGACATTGTGCAACTCTGGTCCGAAGGCGTTACGGTCGAAGAGGGCGTTCCGGTGCTGCGGATCACACCCGCTCCAGACGGTGCTAGCCTAAAGACCGTAGGATCCGAGCGGGTCATCCCGATGCATCCCGCCGTGCTAGCGTCCGGCTTTATCGAGTTTGCGCGGTCAAGGAACGGTCCGCTGTTTTACGGTAGTCGGCCTCGTCGCAAAATCCGCGAAGATGGCGAGGGTAAGCATCCCAGCAAAGGTACCTCGAACCGCGTCAGCGAATGGGTCCGCAAACAGCCGGGCTTCCAAGACAAGCGCAAAGATCCCAATCACGCCATGCGGCATTGGTTAAAATCGGCTGCCGCGAAGGCTGGCGTTCTCGACTCGGTCGCCAACCACATTCAGGGTCACACGGATTCGAGCGTCGCGGGACGTTACAGGCACCACGATGATCTAAAGAGCCTCGCCGACGCCCTGGCCAAGATCCCGATCCCAACCATGGGCTGCAGGGACGATAACGGCACTATGCCATCAGAGCGGCCCGACGCGGCAACGCTGCAAGGACGGCCTGCATCTCCATTGTCGCACAAGCGGCGTTAGTACGCCGGCGCGACGAATGCACCTCGTCCCCGACTGCCAGCTGGCAGTCGGCGCTTCGAAGCTGCTGCGCGGGTCGATTGGGCCCTGGGACACGTGGTCGAGGCCGTAGTCTCCGAAGCCGTCGGCTCGCCCCCCATACTACCCTTTCATCACGTGAGACACGCGGTCGGCTTAGCTGTCAACGGAGGGCTTCAGCCAGGACCACCGCAACCGACTGCACTAGCTTCGCCATTGGTTCGGGATCGATGCTGCCGCCGCTATCGTTGATCGATAGCTTGTTATTTATACTCGTGCGGCGCCCCTCGCGGTCGTCGGCCCATTCGGGGCCGAGGTCTAGGTTATCTGACACGGAGGTGCTGCCGGCCGCGTCCCAGTGGTAGAAGGCCAATTCGGCCGCGCCATCGTTCCCGGCCAGCACTAGGCGCGTGAACAGCTGTCCGTGCCCTGGCAGGTGCTAGATCCCGTAAACTGCTCGCGCCTCCCAGGCCCCATCGACTGTGACGGTGTCATGGCCGTCGACGTTCGTAACGAAGCGCGTCGCTTCCGACGATCCGTTCGATGGTCAGACGTGCGGACGCCTCGATCACCTCGGCAAAACGTGGCTCGCGGCTGCCGAAGGTGCGTTGGTAGGTGAGCGCGAGGTGCTCACCCAGCGCGTTAGCCAGCATCTTCGTCACATCGAACATAGCTGGTGCCTCACAAACTGAATGCACGCCAACACTGCGTGCTGCTTCTCTCAGCACCATGACGTCAAGTGAGTGGCGGCCCATACTGCTGAAACGCCTCGTACATCGATCTCCGAGGCAGGCCCGTAGGATCTCATAGCCGCCGTGGCTGCGCGCGCATTCCCCGGCTCGGCCGGTCCAGAGATCGAGGCGCTGGCCGGTACCATCGAGCGCGTCACCTTTCACAGCCCCGAGACCGGCTTCTGCGTCCTGAAGGTCCAGGCGCGGGGCAAGCG
>NZ_JAKSYM010000148.1 GCF_022829545.1 Methylobacterium sp. J-030
CCACGCGGCAATCGACTTCTTCCGCGAGCATGATGTGGCGTTCGAGCTGAAGGCTCAACTCTGGGCCGACGCCGAGAGGCAACCTATCGAGGACGCGTCGGTCGATTGGCCGATCTCGGTAAGCCCCTACCGGACCGTGGCGACACTGCGCCTGCCGAGCCAGGACGCCTATTCAACGGAGCGGGTGCGTTACTTCGACGAGGTGATGACCTTCCGCCCTGCGCACAGCCTCGCGGCGCACCGGCCGCTCGGTTCGGTGATGCGGGCGCGGCTTCAGGTCTAT